>JBPBPU010000097.1:0-2519 GCA_050954465.1 Janthinobacterium lividum | reverse complement strand
GAGCACCACGACGGCCAGTGGATGGTGAACCACTACGTGCGGGTGGCCCAAAAAACGGCCGCTAGCCACATTATGGTCGATATGCACGAGTCGGTGCGCCCCACCGGCTTGCAGCGCACCTACCCCAACTGGCTAGCCTGCGAGGCCGCCCGTGGCAACGAGTTTAACGCCTTCAGCAACGGCAACCTGCCCGAACACGAGACGATTCTGCCCTTCACCCGCTTCATGGGCGGGCCGATGGACTACACGCCCGGCATCTTCAAGCTCACCAACTACGAACCCACCGGCAAGCGCCGCGTTCATACCACCCTAGCCAAGCAGCTGGCCCTGTACGTGACGCTGTACTCGCCGCTGCAAATGGCCGCCGACCTGCCCGAAAACTACAACGCCCACCTCGACGCCTTCAAATTCATCGAAGACGTGCCCGTGGATTGGGACGACACCCGCATCCTGGCCGCCGAGCCCGGCGACTATATCACCACCGTGCGCAAGGCCAAGGGCAAAGACGAGTGGTACCTGGGCAGCATCACCGACGAAAATGCCCGCACGCAGCCCCTCAAGCTCGATTTCCTCACCCCCGGCCAGCGCTACGAAGCCACTATCTACGCCGATGGCAAAACCGCTGACTGGCAGAAAAACCCCGCTAGCTACCACATTACCAGGCAAATGGTAACGAGTAAGTCGGCCCTCATGCTGAAGCTCGCGGCGGGCGGCGGCGCGGCCGTGAGCTTCAAGCCAGTAGGAAAGTAGATGGCTGGCTACGCCTTTGAAACGCCCGAATTCGGCCTCGACGAAACCGGGCTGCACCGGCTGCGCAGCCGGTTTGTCTTCGAGCAGATTCCTTATTCGGCGATGCATAAGGCGGAGGTGACGCGCGGCCGGTCGGTGCAAAACTGGTGGCTGCTGCTGGCCTTCGGGCTAGCCTGCCTGGGCGTCGGCCTCTGGACGGCGGTCAGCCTCTACCTCTTCCTGACCTCGCCCAAGCCAGCGGGCCGCGTGGATGTGCGCGCCGTGGCCACGCCCATTATTCCCACGGTGCTGGGCCTGGTGGCTATCCGGCAGGCTTTGCAGGTCGAGGATATCCTAGTGGTTCGCTACGGCCGGCGGCGCTTGGTGCTGCCACTCAGCAAGCTGAAAACCGGCAACGCAGCGGAGCTGACTTACTACCTTGCCCGGCGCACGCCGGCCCGCGGCGAGGCAAAGGGTTGAGTTAATTGCTAAAGACGAAAGCGCGGGGCTGAAGGTGCGTGGTAGACTAGTCCACTACGCACCTTCAGCCCCGCGCTTTTGGTAAGTGAAGTAGCCAGCTGGCTACCTTCTTTTCACTGGCTTGGCAGCTTTGGCAGGGCTAGCCGGCGCCGGTTTGCTGGGCGCCGCATCCAGAAACGCCTTTAGGCCAGCCGAGGGCTTGCCATCGTCGTTCCAGGCGCTAAGCTGGTAGCCGCTCCAGCTTTTGGCGCCCTCGGGCTCCCAGTAGAATACGCCCAGGCCCTTGCCCTGGGGCACGGCGCGCACGGCCTGCTGGGTGGCCACGAGCATGTCGTAGGTGTTTTGCACCTGCGTGTAGTCGTTGCCAACTTCGGCCACTACCACTTCCTTGCCGGGGTAGCGCGCCACCATGTCGAGCAGGTTGGCGCGCAGGTCGCCGATGGAGGCAGTGTAATCCTGCTTGAGCCAGAACGGGTAATACGACATACCGATGACGTCGAACTTACCCCCATTCTTGGTGAGCTGGTCGAAGAAATCGCGGTACATGGCGTTGTTGTTGCCGCGGTCGAGATGCACGACGACCTTGGCGGTGGGGCTCACGGCCTTCACCGCCTCGTAGCCTTTGCTGATGAGCTGGGCCAGCTGCGGAAAGTTCTTGGTGCTGCCCTCGGGCCAGAGCATGCCGCCGGGTATCTCGTTGCCCACCTGCACCCACTCGGGCGTGACGCCGGCGGCCTTCAGCAGCTGCATGGTGCTGAAAGTGTGGTCATATACATCCGTCAGCAGCTGCGCGAAGGAGTGGCTAGCCCAGGCGGCGGGCTTGGCCTGCTTGCCGGGGTCGGCCCAGGTATCGGAGTAGTGGAAATCAATCATAACCCGAAACCCTTGGTCGGCGGCGCGCTTGGCCATGGCCGTTACTTCGGCGGGGCTGCAGTGGCCGCTGGCCTTATTATCGGAGGGGTTGACGAATACCCGCAGGCGTATTGAGTTGATGCCCTGCGCTTTCAAAATCGTGAGGCAGTCCTCGGCCACGCCCTGCTCGTTGTAGAACCTGTAACCCGTGGCCTCCATTTGTTGCAGCCAACCCACGTCGGCGCCTTTGGCAAATGATTGAGCAGGCGTTTGGGCGGCGGCAGTGGGGGCGGCAGCTAGGGTGCCCGCCCAGGCCAGGCCTAGGACGAGGGCAGTACGCAGCGGTGCCGCGGAGAAGATTTTCATAACAAAGCTAACTAGTAGGGAAGCGGATAGAAGGAGGCAGGTTTGCGGCCCGGGTTGCCTGCACTAGCGGCCTCTTTTCGGGCCGGGCAGGC
>JBPBPU010000121.1:0-2589 GCA_050954465.1 Janthinobacterium lividum | reverse complement strand
CTGCGAAGCTGCGGCACTTTTGCCCGAACGATACGTGCCGCAGCTTCGCAGCTATTCGCTGTTTTTCAAGCACTTACTACCAACATATCGCCGCTTCGCGGCTGCCCTAACGAGCCGAGTGCGTAAGTCCTAGCTCGAAAGAGTTTGCTGGCTTTTAGACTCTGGCCGAATCTGAGCGCAAAGCTTACCTACTCATGCGTCCGCTTTCACCAGTACCACCTGGGCGTGGTCGGCCTGGCTGATTTTGCGGCGAAAATCCTGGTACTCGGGGTACTTGGCGGCAGGCAGGGTGAGGCCGGTGGGGCGGCGGGTTTCGAGCTGGCGCACGTATTGGAGCGTGCCATCGGGCAGGGTGGTGCAGGTGCTGGTGTAGGTGCCGTAGGGCGTGGCCAGTTGCACGGGCGCGGGCAGGTGGTCGGGCTTGAAGCCGGCGGGCAGGTGCAGACGCACGGTGTCTTGGGTGAGGCTGGGCGCAGGCAGGGCCACCGGGTACTGGCGCGGGCCCACCTGGGGCGGCAGCGGGGCAAGGCGACTCAGCAGGTTGGGCTCAAGCAGCAGGCGGCGGCCGGCGGGAGTGGCCGCGCCGGGCAGGTCGAGGCCCAGGCTCTCGACTACCGTGGGCAGGGCGGCGGCGGAGGCAGGCTGCGTCAAGCGGAGGCTGGTGAGGGTGAAGTGGCTTAGCGTTAGGCGGTTGGTGACGTATTTTTTCTGCTCGTCGGGGTCGGCCCCGTGTAGCAGCTGGGCGTAGGTGTCCTGGGCCAGGCCGGTGCGCTGGGTACGCACGGTAGCTTTGGCCCCGCCCTCGGCATCTACCCAGAGGTCGGTGCGGCGCTGCTGGCGGTTGGCCTGGGCACCGTAGCGCGGGGTAGCTACCAGTCGGCCGCCCTCGGGGGTGAGCAGTAGGGCGTGGCGGTTGCCGGTGAAGGTGCCCATATAGCCGAATGCCTCGGTTTGGCTGGTGCATTCGAGCCACACGGTATCGGCGGGCGCGGCGGCCTGGGCGGCTAGCGGCAGGCACAGGATTACGTGGTTGAACTGACTGCTGGGAAAACCCGTGCGCACGTCGGCGTGGTCGCGGCCAGCCCCTACCAGGGCCACGTAGGCAGGCAGGCCCGCCGCTTTCAGCAGGGCGCAGGTGTAGTTGCTCAGGGCCTTGCAATCGCCGTAGCCCCCGTGGCTACGCTACTGGCGGAGGCCGTTTGCCAGCCGCCCAGGCCCAGCTGGATGGATACGTAGCGCGTGGAGGCTTGCAGCAGCTCATACACCTTGCGCGCCCGCTGGCGAGGGTCGGCAATGCTGGTGGCGAGCTGGGCCATTTGGGCGGTGAGGGCGGGCGGCAGCACATCGCGCCCCTGCCCGAGCTGGTAAGTCCACAGCCCCAGGCTTTGCCACGAGGCCAGCGAGCCGGCGTGGCCCTGCACCGTGAAGGTGGCTGGGGCCAGGTGTACGGCGGGCAGCAGCTCACTCAGGGGCGGGGCCATCGGCTCGGTTTCGACGGCAGGGGCAGCTGCCAGCTGCCAGCGGTAGGTGGTCTGGTTGCCGGCTACCACGGGCGGGGTGGCCGCGCCGGCCGGCAGCAACTGCTCCTCGAAGCGCAGCGGCAGGGCCGTGGGCAGCGTCACCTGGAGCGTGGCCGATTCCAGCGACACGTTTTCGTCGTCCTGGGGCTGCCAGTTGGGGTAAAACAGCGTGTTTTCCGACACCACTTCGTAGTCGAATTCCACGGTGTAGGGCGTCACGGGCTGGCGCAGGTCGGCAAATTGCAGGCGCAAGTCCGTCATGAGGCTGTTGTTACCGTCGCCCATACTTTGGTCGTGAATTTCGCTGCCGCGCAACTGGTGCAGCAGGTGGCCCTGGGCATCGTACACGGTTCCGCGCAGGTAGTTGATGCTGTGCAGCTTGTCATAGTCTACGGCCAGTTGCCCGTATTCGTCACTGGCCGTCTGGCTGAGCACCGTCACCACCTTATGCACCGTTCGCACCAGCTGGCCAGGCGACTTCACCACCACCACCTCATCGTAGGCCCGCACCACGGCATGGGCGTTGGCCCGCAGGGCCGGCGCAATAGCATCGGCCGGATACTTGGGGGCGGGCGCAGCCAGGGCCAGTACCGAGGCCAAAAGGGAGACGAACATAGCCACAACAAAAAAAGGTGGATGCCAAAAGTCGCCTTCGGTAGTCGCTTCTCCCAGACTCACTATAATAGCGAGGGGCTAGGAGAGAGCGACTACCAAAGGCGACTCAATATACTACTACTTGCTTGCTACCTAACGTTACGCAGTGCGGGAAGTAGCGCTCAGCTTTAGCTTGGCGCATCGCCGCCACGCGGCGAAGGCGGAACCGCGCCGCTTGCTGCAACGGCCCCAGACGCGAGCTTCGCCGCTCCGCGGCGATGCGCCAAGCTAAAGCTGAGCGCTACTTCCCGCACTGCGTAGCGGCAGCTGCTTACTTCACCACCTCGACCCAGTTTTTAGTCAGTAGGGGGTGGCCAGCGCAGTCGGTGTACTCCACCAGGTAGAAGTAGGTGCCGGCCGTGTTGTCGCTCGGGTTCCAGCCCTGGCTCGCGTCGTGGCCCTCGTACACGCGCTG
>JBPBPU010000078.1:0-2628 GCA_050954465.1 Janthinobacterium lividum | reverse complement strand
TGGCCGTGTGCATCCACGGCAACAAGGTGCAGCACGGCCGCGACTACCTCTACACCGAGGAATTTCTGGAAGCACTCGACGAAAACCTGAAGATTAAATTGGGTAAATAAGCCGGATTGGCTCCAAAATCCTACCTAATTAGGCTAGACTGTCATGCTGAGCTTGTCGAAGCATCTCGCGTGGCGCAGTAACTCCTTACGCAAGAGTTTACTGCACCACGCGAGATGCTTCGACAAGCTCAGCATGACGCTTTTTCAGCATTTTCAATCTGTAAAAGCCCTACCCCTCGCGCAGCATGTGCACGTGCGGAATACCGTCTTCGAGGTAGCCTTCGCCCTGCGGCCCAAAGCCGAAGCTTTCGTAAAAAGCCTGCAAATAGCGCTGAGCACCAATCTTGATGGGCTGCGTGCCAAACAGCGCCGCGCACTCGGCCAGCGCTTGGTGCAGCAGCTGCCGGCCCAGGCCCAACCCTCGGTGGCGCGGCGAAGTCACTACCCGCCCGATGCTGGCCTGCGCGTAGCTGCGGCCCGCCGCAAACAAGCGGGCGTAGGCTACCAGCTCGCCTGTCTCGGTGTGGCCGAGTAGGTGATGGGCGGCTTGGTCGTGGCCATCAATGTCTTGAAAGGCGCAGGCTTGCTCCACTACGAAGACTTCACTGCGCAGCTGGAGCAGCGCGTAGAGCTCGGCCAGGGTCAGGATATCGAAGGGTTTGGTGGTCCAGTGCAACGTCATTTAACTGCGAAACTAGCGCGTAGGAGCCGTTGGCGGCCGTTTTTTATTTTGCTCAGTTACTAAAATATATGATTCTCGGTTTCAACGAGGCCTTTATTCCAGCCATTGTGGCGGGCACTAAGGTGCACACCATTCGGGCGGGCCAGCGGTGGCAGGCCGGCAAGGTAGCGCAGTTTTGTGCCCGCGCCCAGCAGCCGGACCAGTACGAGTTTTGGCCGCCCCGGCCAGTACTACTGGTGCAGGCTATTGAGCTGACCGCCACCAAGTTGCGCATTGATGGCCGGCCCCTACCCCCCGCCGAGCTGCTGGCCCTGGCTAAGGCAGATGGCTTTGCCACGGCGGCCGAGCTACTGGCTTTTTTTGCCGACCAGCCCCTACCCTTTTTGGGACAGCTGGTGCATTGGACCAGCCTGCGGTACTAGTTTATGGCAGCTTAGCTAACAAAGCAAAAGCCCCGTTTCCGAGCTGGAAACAGGGCTTTTGCTTTGCAGAGAAGGAGGGACTTTAACCTCTAGATTGGGCTAGATTATTTCTGCTACTAAAACCACACTCATCATGCGCAGGAGCACTACTGAGCGGATAAACTGTCTTAATGAATCTGACCGGTATCAGTTTTAATCGGGTATTTTGTCCCCTAGTTGTCCCCTAATTGGGAGACAGGCAGTAGTTTTGGGTAGCCGCCAGCTCCCCTACTCTATGGCTAATGTCTCGTTCCTGCTTAAGGAACCCAACGCTATCAAGCCCACGCCCATCTTTGCTTTCTTAAGCTTCGATGGCCAGCGGGTGAAGGTATATACCGGCCTACGCATTTTGCCTAAGCAGTGGCTCAAGGCCGACCAGCGCGCCCAGGTACGAGGCTACCCCGACAATGGAGCTCTAAATGACGCACTCGAACTGGCCGAGGAGCGTCTGCTAAGCTGTTACCGCGAGCAACGCGCCCAGGGCCAGCTTCCAAGTTCGGATGCGCTACGGGCCGCCGTCGAACCTGCACCAGTAGCTGTAGCCTCCGCGAGCCCGCTGCTGGCGCGCTCCTTCTGCCAGTATTTCGACGAGTGGATAGCGCTGACCCGTGCTCAGAGCAAACCACGCTCCGCCCAAGTATATGCCACGGCGGCCCGGCACCTGCGCGAGTTCGGGCAAGCTAGCGGCTATGCGATAGATTTTGACACTATCACGCTGACCTTTGGCGACCGCTATGCTACTTACTTATTGCACACGGTCAAGCTCACTGATAATACAGTAGCTAAGCAGATACTAACGCTAAAGCGCTTTCTGCGCTGGGCCCGGGACCGAGGCTATACTAACGCCACGGGCTTTGACCGATTGACTTGGAAACGGCAGGAGCCCGACATCATGACCCTCACCGCCGGCGAAGTCACGGCGCTGGAGCAGTTGGTGCTGCCGGTGGGCGGCTACCTCGACAACGCCCGCCACCTGTTCCTGCTGGCCTGCTACACGGGTCTACGCTTCTCGGACCTGGTGAGTATCCGCGCCGAGCACCTGCGGGGCCAGGTGCTGCGCATGACCACCCAGAAAACCCGCGAGACGGTGACGGTACCGCTGCGGGCCGAGGCGCTGGCCATCGTCGAGCAACTGCTGGCCGGCAAGGTGCGGCCCATCACCAATCAAAAGCTCAACGACTACCTCAAAGAGCTCGGCCAGCACGCCGGCATCGACGCGCCGGTGGAAGTGATTCGCTTCCGGGGCGGCGTGCGCGAGAGCACCACCGTGGCCAAGTGGGAGCGGTTGGGCTGCCACACCGGCCGGCGCACCTTCGTTACGCTGAGCCTGGAGCGCGGCCTGCGGCCGGAAACCATTATGAAGGTGACGGGGCACCGAGGCTGGAAACCCTTTCAGCGCTATGTCAACGTCACTTCTGACACGGTGGAGCGCGAG
>JBPBPU010000068.1:0-2782 GCA_050954465.1 Janthinobacterium lividum | reverse complement strand
AGTCTCCACGCAATGAATTTTGGATCTTGCTTGTTGAATTCGGGTCGCGACTCTGCAGTATTATCAGATTGAAGTTCAGCAACCCATGATAGGAGCGCAACCCGAGCGCGCTTCTCGAGTAGCACTTGCAAATGCTGATTCAATTGCTCGACACAATTGGAAATGTTAGTGAAACCTTCTTGATCGAGTCGATCTATGAGATCCTGGAGAGTCCCAATATGTCGCGAGAACGCCTGGGAGTCGAATTCACAAGTCTCGAGCGATTTCAAGGGTGCTTCAAGCTGAGACTTGATTACCAATAACATCTCGACCTTATTCTGCCAAGAGGCAATCACATTCGACCACTCTGCAATCGATTGAGCAGCCTTTCGCGAGCTGATCGAATCATCTCGAAGGTGTTCCCAGTTGAGTCTCGAAATTTGACGTAGATGCAGTTGCACTTGGTTGTGCATGCCAGCGACGAGGTCACGAAGAGGTCCTAGATGCTGCAAGTTGCTGGAACTCCTGTCCATGGAATCGATGCTGTTAATGACGGATATGGCGTGAGGATATACTTGTTTCGCTAGTTTTGCAACAGTATTGATTTGGTGCGGAACATTGAATCCAAGATGGGTCAGATTACGGACCTCCTTGAAAAGACTGATGGTGCGGTCTTCGAAATTGACTCTCATATGTAATTTGTTCCCATCAGCTCTATTGTGTACAACGGACAATACAGGGCCTCGAATTGCGTTCTCTCTTTGTTGAGTTTCCGTAAGCCATTGGTCATATAGTGGCTTGATATCTAGTCGCTTGCGGAAGGACATACTGTCACTATGTAGCTTTTGTCCCTCTGCATACAGATGCCAACCTTCCCCCAGTACAGTCTCGACCTTGTTCATATATAGGTCCAATTGACGCACAATCTGACGTACCCAGATGATGTGACCACTGGTTGGAGGCATGTCGCGCAAAGCGCTCATCCAGTGACCGTCTGCATTCAGGTAATGGACCTTGTATCTCTCCTGCAATCGGCCAATGTCTTGCTTGACTCCATCGATCAATTGTTTCTGATATTCTTGTATTGCACCTCGAATTTTCGGGCGCACGAACAGAGTGTTGAAATTGGCAAATATTGAAAACATTGCATTGGCCGATTTAGCGGCGTCGAGACGTTCCTTGAGTACATCAATAATGGTTGTTTCGACTCCAGCAATTCGTTCGTCATACTCTCTCTCTGCAATACTGAAAGCTTGAGTCCCCTCTGGAGTGACGTCCAAGACATCCACATTGTTGAGCGCAAGATATGCGTCTGATATGTCCTTATTTGCATTGAGGTTTCTTATCTGCTCAACGATGGTAGTATCCGTGTTGGACAAAGTGGTTTGTGCTCCCAGAATATTGGCTATGGTGCTTGCTAGCTGCTCGTGACCGTCACGAAAGCGCCGAAGGTAGAAGAGGCGCTCCTGTACATTTGTATGCGTAGCATTTACCTTGATGACTAGAAACTTTTCACTCCGCTTCCTCAACACATCTCGACTAGTGGTGATGAAGTCCTTAATTTTATTATCATACGCAGCGAAGACCAGACTTGACTCTAGCATGAGAGCCTCAAACTTGCTGTAGGAGAGTTGCATCAATCTCGTACCTTTGAGATGGGTCAAAAGCTGTGTTTCTATATCTTTTGTGATTGCTTCAGCAAGAGGGATTACGCGTGCTATTGGATAAGGTACAGTCCTGAGCCGCCTGTTAATGTGATCGAATATTTGCTCGATAGCATTAGCCGTCTTCTCCAACGACGGCGCGCTCAAGAGCTCGTTGATGGGGAAATCTCGCATCAGCAGGTTGTACGACCTCACTTTCTCGCGAGCGTCCTTGAGACCAGTATCCTGCATAATCATGGCACCATTGACACCAAGCCTTTTGCTTGCAGCAAGAACATCAAAAGTCAGTATAATTGGTTCAGATTTCAATTGAGCTTCAACGTCTCCAAGAACTTGGTCGAGGTTGAGCCAGAAGTTGATCTCCTGAATTGTGGATCCACTATGTATGTCACGATCCTTCTCAGTAAGCTGCTTGATTTGCTGTCTCCACACGACAGTAGTAGCCTGTATTGCGTTGATGGTCGCTAAGTCGTCGAGAATATTGTTATCCAGAAAATCATTGATTGACACTCTTTTGTGCGCGGTGAGTGCACTTTGTATGGTCCGCTGAATGATTGGATGAGCGACCAAAGTAATTGGTGGAATCTCTACATTTTGCTGCAGGTGTAGCAGACTTAGTTCGAGTTCAGCAATCTTTTTGCGTGCCAACGGTATACCTTTTGAAAATTAGTACGCACTGACCCATCCTACTGAGCATTCACCTTGGGGCACATTATCCACTTTATTGGCTGATCTCCCGTAAACTTTGTCGCTTTCCGTAACTGAATCGAAGTATGGTGATACAGCGAGTTTGACCAAGTTATGCAGTGCTTCATACACTGAAGCACTACTCTCTGATGTTTTGCGATTCGGAAGATTCAGTATCTGTACTTGATTCTGTATCGCCGTCCTTGTTGTCAAGGCAGGCACAGTCTTGATTATGGCAAGAGTTGTGCAGGCGGCAGTCTCAACTCCAAGCTCAGGCACGATGGCAAACTCGTGCTGCGAGACACCATCCACTAGAAGTCATAAGCTGGATGTCAGGACTGCACATGCTTAAGATTCAACATACCCACAGAGGTAGCGTGGTGTTTTTGTACAAAGAGAACATGCGTCGCGTTGTCTGATATGAAGCGCTCGAGCCGTGAATGGTCGGTGAC
>JBPBPU010000073.1:0-2803 GCA_050954465.1 Janthinobacterium lividum | reverse complement strand
GCCGTTGAGCAGGTGCCGCCCGTGGGGGTGCAACTGCTGTTTTTGTCCTCTTTATCAAAGCAGCTCGTAAGCAGCGTGCTGGCACTTAGGCTAAAGAGAGCTAGGGTGGCGAAAGCCGCCCGGCGGGAAGAAAAACGTTTCATACAAGAAGGAATTGAAAAAAGGTGAGTTAAAAAGGGAAATCGAATCTTATAAATCTCTAGACTATCAAGGTATTACCTCTACCCAGCCTTTGAAGCGCCGCCCATCGGTGAAAGTGACGAGGTAGTAGTAGAGGCCCCCTACCCCCCCGCCGGCCCAACTAAAGCTGCGCGTGGGCGACTGGTAGATAAGCCGGCCCCAGCGCGAGAAGATGCTCACGCCAGCAAACTGGCTGTCGCAGAAATCGGGGGGTAGGGCCTGGTCAAGCGTAAAGGCTTCGTTCAAGCCGTCGCCGTTAGGGGTGATGATGTTGGGAGGGCGGAAGGCCAGCGAGTCGGCGGGCCGCACCACCTCAAAGTGGATAGTGCGCGTTAGCTGTTGCGAGGTGCAGACCGCCGTTTGCGTCAGCACGAAATGCACCACCAGTCCGCTGTCGCCAGCCGTGGCTTGGCCGCAGGCCGGCAGCCAGTTGAAGGTGGCGGTAGCGCGGCCCGTGCCGTTCTGGGCGCTGAAGCTCATGCCCATGGCCGCCAACTCGAAGCCTTCGCCGGTAGCTGTGAGCGCCAATGGGTTAGGCGCCGGGTCGGTGCCCAGCAGGGTGGCCGTGTAGGGCTGGCCCAGGGCCACGCGCACCACCGTGGGTGCGGTGGCGGACACCGACGCGGCCGGAAACGAGGTGGTCAGAATCGGCGTGGTCGTGGCCGGCGGGGCAGCCAGAAAAGCCACCTGCACCGTATCGCGCTTGGGCAGCGAGCAGCCATTGTCCGCCACCAGCACGTTGAGCAGGTAGACCTTGCCCTTAGTATCGGCGCACTCGGGAAAGCAGAGCGTGGCCGTAAGCGTATCTGGTTGGCCGGCCGCGTGCACAGTGCCGCTGGTGCTCGTGGTAAAGCTCGGGGCCATGGCCGGATCGGTGAAGTTGACCGGCTGCGCCGTGAGGGTGAGCGTCGAATTTGGGTCGGGGTCGGTGTAGCGCAGCGTAAGGCAGCGCGGGCCGCTGGGCTGCAGACGGACCGTATCGCGGCCAGCCTGGTAGGCGCGGCCATTGGCCTGCACCGTCACCACGGGCGGGTTGTTGCTGGGGCAGCTGAGCACGTAGAGCTGGAAGTCGCGCCGCGTTTCGCCGATTTTCAAGCCTTTGCGGTATTCCGCGCAGCGCACGCCAAACACAAACAGCCCCAGTCGGCTGGGCCGCACGGTCAGGCGCCCGGTGTGGGCGTCGATGCCCAGGGCGGGCGCGCCCGGTATTTGGTTGGTGGTGCCCAGGCCCGCGGTCCAGGTCACGGTTGAGTAGGGCGCGGCGGCTGGGAGCGGGCTGGGATTCACCGCGGTCGAATGGCCGTTGAGCGGCGTCACCATGTCGTAGGCCAGCGAGTCACCGTCGGGATCTATCCCACCAAAATCATAGTAAAACAGGGTGTTCAGGCAGGCGTAGTCGCCCAGCGCGGGGAAGATGCGGGGCGTCGAGTCGATAAACGCGGCCCCGCTCCGCACTACGGCCGGAAACTCCAGGTAGAAGGTTTGCGCCGCCCCGCCGGGGTTCACAATGTTGCTGATGGCTAGGTTGCGGCAGCAGCGCTCCACGGCCGCATAGTAGCCGCTGGCACTGGCGTAGGTGGCGGCATCCAGGGTGATATTCTTGCTATACACCAGCTTGCGGGTGCTGAGCGAGCCCACAGCACAGACTGGATTGGTGTAGCTCACAAAGGTGTTGCTGGTAAGCGGCAGCACCACGCTCTGCAATTGCCGGTTGGTGGCTTTGTCAAAAATGCCGGCCGTAAGGGCCTGGTCGAGCGCTGCTGCGTTACCATTAATAGCGTCGAAGTACAGCGTAAGGGTGAGCGTGTAGGTGCTGCCAGTTTGGTGCTGCAGGTCGAGCTCCCCGCCCACAATGTGGGTAGCCTGGGCTGGCATGGAAGCCAGCACCACCAGGAGGCAGGTGCTCAGCACAGCCCAGGCTCGCGCCCGCATGGCCAGAACAGATACTAGATGGTACACGATTTTAAATTGATAAATTCTCTAGTTTCTAGCAGGTTATGCCTTACTTATCCCTAAGGCAACGGGCTGCGGTGGGCTCCAGCCAGCTAGGTCGCGGGTGAGGGCACGCACTGATAGGCGCTGCTGGTCAGGAACGAAAAGCTGCCCGCGCTCACCGGCCCACTCGGAACTAATGAGCAGTTCTTCGTAGATAGCCTGGTACTGGTCCAGGTCATCGGCCCAAACCCGACCCTGGGCACTAGCCAGCGCCTGCTGGTAGGCCGCGGTCCAATAAAGCAGGCGCAGTGTCTGGTTTTGACCTGGTAGCATATAGTCAGTGGTATAAGCAAGGCTCCTAAGTGGCGGGCGGCAGCAGGCTGTCCCAAACGGTGGTTTTTCTACCCTCTAGCGTGAGGTAGTTCAGGGATAAGATGCGCGGGGACTTCGCTACCCCCACACGCCTGCCTATTTTATTTTGAGGCCCACCTTTATTCTAGATAAGCCCTTGAATTTTAGTTAATAGCTAATTAGTTGATGTTGCCACCCACTGGCAGGCCGCTGGGCACCGCCGTGGGCACTGTGCGGTTGTAGGTAGCGGCCGTCAGGGAATTGAGAAAGGCAATGATGGCCTGCTTGTTGGCCACGTTGGTCGGGAAAAGCGGGTCGAGTCGGCTGGCGGCGACGT
>JBPBPU010000035.1:0-2826 GCA_050954465.1 Janthinobacterium lividum | reverse complement strand
TCGTTGCGGCGTTCGAAAAACTCGCTTTGAAAAGGCCTCAAGAAACAGTGTTTCCGGGTCCATTGACAGGGGCAGCGAAGGTGTTTGAAAAACAGTAGTGGCTGTTGCAGAACTCCTGGCCCTGTTTCACGGCCAGTGTCCAAACGGCGAGTGACGGCGGCGGCGCCGCTTCCAGCAGGCCAAAAATTGCCTTTCGAGGATGGGCCTGGGTAGGGCGATAGCGAGCGCTATTGTCTGCTTGGGCTGATGCTTGAGTAGCTTCTTGAGATGGAAGGCAATAGCGGTGAGCAGCATCGTTTTATGGGCACTGCTGCGGCCCCGCGTGTTCACACGTCGCAGCCCGTAAGGCTGGAGCAAGCTGCCAAAAACAGGTTCTATCGTACGCTGCCGCAGCCGGCGCATGTACCGGCCTTGTCGACTTTGCTGCCGGATCAACGCCCGGCGGTAGTGGGGCGCGTAGGCCGTACGAATAAGTTGCCGCTTCTTCACTTTTGGGGCGCAGGTCGGCTTATGCGGGCACAAGCGGCAGTCCCGGCTAGCGGCCCGGTATATTTTTCCGAGTCCACCGTCCTGATTCTTATCAAAAGCTCTGAAAGGCAGTGTTTTGCCAGCTAAGCAGGTAAAGCAGTCTGTTTCCGCATCGTAGGTAAAGCCTGCGGTTTCGGGCTTGTATTTGCCGAAAACGGGAGTCCAAGGCGTGATGCCGCGCGCTTCGAGCAGGGCGTAGTTTACCCCATTCGAATAATTGGTATCCGCCACTACCTCTTGAACAGGCAAGTCCTGGGTGAGTAGGCGTTGGTGGAGCGGCGCGACGATGCTTTCCAGCAACACGCTATCGCGTCGGTCGGCGAAATCGGCTTGGATATGGCTGATGAGGCCGTGGCCTTCGTCCACGGCCATGCTGCACAGGTAGTTAAGTGCCCGCGCTTTCCCCGGCTTGACCGAGATGCGGGCGTCGGGGTCGGTGGGACTATAGTGCGTTTTGTTGCTCAGCAGCCGCGCCTGGGCACGGTCGCGCCCCAAGGGGCCGCTGTTGTTGCGTAGGTAGCGGGCGTGGGTGGTGGCCACACGCCGCAACTCATGCGCCGGGCTGGAGAGCAGGGCCACTGGCTGAGTAGGGAGGACGGCTGGCACTGGCTCGCCGGCCACGTGCAGCGGGGGTACGGGCACTTCAGCGGACTGCTTTTCGCACAAGCTCTCGAGCGAAGCGTTGGCTTTGACCGGGGCCGAGTCCACGGCCTGGGTGTGGCCCGTGACTAGCCCGGCGGCTACGCATTGGGCAAAGACGTGGTCGAACAAGTGCTCGAAGATGGCGGCCGGAAAGAGCTGCCGGGTGCGGCTGATGGTCGAGTGCCAGGGCAAGTCCTCATCCACCTCGTAACCCAGAAAATACAGGATATCGAGCCGCAGGCTACAGTGCTCAATAAGGCGCCGGTCGCTGACCAGATTTTCCAGGCGGCTGACCAGCATCAGCTTAAAGAATACCACCGGGTCCAGCGAGGGCTGGCCCGTGTGACTATACAACGTCTGGGTCTGCTGGTAGAGAAAGTCCCAGTCGAGTAGCTCGGCGAGGCGGCGATAGAGATTCTGCTTCGGCACCCGCTCCGATAACTGGAAGCGTAGCACGACTTTATCAATGAACTGTTTATGGCCCTGCATAGCCCTAAGATACCACGGGCCAGTCACCTACTTCTGCAACAGCCACCACACCTTCTTGAGCCGTTTTCAGCTGTCGGTCTCTTCTTTCCATTGTTTCGATTTCGGGTGAAACCCCATTCACTAAAAACGGCGTCGTAAACTCCTACTCCTAGCTTAGAGCAGTTTCGGAGTAAGTGTACGGGTTTTTAGGATAGCTTGCACTATGCGAGCTTATTCGGATGATTTGCGCCAGCGCGTAGCGGCCGCTTACGCAACAGGCCAGTTTACCATTGGCCAAGTAGCCAGTCGCTTTAGCGTGTCCACCTCGTTTGTGGAAAAGCTACTCAAACGCCAGCGCACCAGTGGCTCGGTGGCCGCGTTGCCCCACCGAGGCGGGCCTGCCCCACGCCTACAAGAAGCTGACCGCCAACGCCTGGCGGCCTGTGTGGCAGCCCAGCCTGATGCGACCCTGGCCGAACTGGGCCAACAGTTGGTGGCTGCTGGTAGCCCGGCCGTGGGTCAGACCGTACTCTGGCAGACGCTGCAAGCGCTGGCGCTGCGACGTAAAAAAAGAGTCTGTACGCCGCCGAGCGCGACACCGAGCGCGTAAGGTCTCTGCGCCAAGACTTTCTGGAAGCCATTCAGCACGAAGATGTAACACGCTTTAAGTTCGTGGACGAAACGAGCGTCAACCTGACCTACACCCGCCGCTACGGCCGCGCCCCGGGCGGGCGACGCGTAGATGCGGCGGTGCCCTTGCACAATGGGCCGAACGTGACCGTGATAGCGGCCCTCTCGGCGCAGGGCGTGGAGGCAGTCATGGAGTTGGACGGGGCGGTGAATACGGCCAGCTTTACCGTCTACCTGGAGCAGGTCCTCGGGCCAGGCTTGCTGCCGGGTGACATCGTGGTGCTGGATAATCTGCGGGTCCATAAAGCCGCAGGGCTGGCCGAGTTGGTCGAAGCGCGCGGGGCACGGCTGCTGTATCTGCCGCCGTACTCGCCCGACTTTACGCCCATTGAACTGGCCTTCAGCAAACTCAAAACCCACCTGCGCTCGGCCGCTGCCCGCACCCGGGAGGCCCTGGGAACGGCTTTGGATGCCGCGTTGGCTTGGATAACGGCTGAAGATGCGCAAAACTGGTTTGACCACTGCGGCTATCACGTACACTGATTGCGAAACTGCTCT
>JBPBPU010000087.1:0-2892 GCA_050954465.1 Janthinobacterium lividum | reverse complement strand
GAGTTCTGCAACAACCACTGCACCTTTTAGCGCCCAGCTGCGGGGCGAGCGTTTGCTTACAAGCAGCCTGTGCCTTCCTTGCCATCCGCGGCCGCCAGTACCAGCAACAAGCTTGCGAAGAGTGACAGGCCCCTCGAACGTCCTACTCCTGACAGGATAGGATAGCTACCGCCCGTCCAGCGGGCAAAAACGACCAAATAGTTCGTTATTGTGCTTCGCAAACTCCCACTGCCTCGGTAATCTATGAAAACACCTTTCCTCAGAATGCTGGCCGTCGGCACGCTGCTGGCCACCTACCCGCCGTTTGCTGCCGTGGCGCAACGAGGCAAACCAGTGGCCAGCGCCACCGTAGTAACTACTAAGCCGGTGGCTTCGGCGGCGCTGGCGGCCCTATTCGAGGCGTACTGGGACGAGCAAGCCAAGCTGTTTCCGCTCGCGGCTACCGCGCAGGGCGACAACCGCTACAATGACCAGCTGCCCAACGACCAGACCCGCGCCTTCCGGCAGCAGGAGCAGCAGTTTTATCAGCGGTACCTAGCGCAAATCAGTCGGTTTGAGCGCGGCAAGCTGGCCGACGACGACCAGGTGAGCTACGACATTTTTCGCTACCAACTGGAAACCGACTTGGCGGGATTCCAGCAGATTGACTGGCTGCTACCGTTTGCCCAAACGGGTGGCTTGCCGCAAACGATGGCCCAGTTTGGGTCGGGTAAGGGCGCGCAACCATTTGAGACCGCCCAAGACTACGATAAGTGGCTGAGCCGCGTGCACGGCTTCACGGCGTGGACGGACTCGGCCATCGCCAACTTTCGCACGGGTATGCGGCGGCGCGTGGTGCTGCCGCAGGCCTTGGTGGTAAAAATGATTCCGCAACTCGATGCCCTGGTGGTGACGGACCCCACCAAGAGCCTGTTTTATGGCCCCATCGCGCAGCTGCCCGCGGCCCTACCCCCCGCCGAAAAAGAGCGGCTGACCAGCGCCTACCAGCGCGCCATCCTGATGGAACTGGTGCCGGCTTACCAAAAGCTCAGCACTTTTCTGAAAACCGACTACCTGCCCAACGCGCGCACTACGGCGGGGCTGAGCGCCGTGCCCGGCGGCCCCGAGGCGTATCGCTACGCCGTGAAATACGCAACGACCACGGACAAAACCCCGGAAGAAATCTACCAGACCGGCCTGCGCGAAGTGCAGCGCCTGCGCACCGAAATGGAGCGGGTGAAGCAGGAAGTAGGCTTTCAGGGCGACCTGCCGGCGTTCTTCGCCTACATGAAAAATGAGCCGAAATTTCGGCCCTACAAAACGCCTCAGGAAGTGCTAGCCGGCTTTGAGGCCATTCACCAACGCATGGCGCCCAACCTCCCAAAAATGTTTGGCCGCGTGCCCAAAACGCCCTTTGAAGTGCGCCAGACGGAGGCTTACCGCGCGGCCTCGGCCAGCGCGCAGTACGTCGCTGGCGCGCCCGACGGCTCGCGGCCGGGCATTTTCTACGTGCCCATCCTTGATGCCACGCAGTACAATATCACGGCCCTACCCCCCATGGAAGACGTGTTTCTGCACGAGGCCATTCCGGGGCACCACTACCAGATTTCGTTGCAGAATGAGAACACGGCGCTCCCCAAGTTTCGGCGCTTCGGCGGCTACAGCGCGTTTAGCGAAGGCTGGGCGCTGTATTGCGAGAGCCTGGGCAAAGAGCTGGGCCTCTACACCGACCCGTATCAGTACGTGGGCTCGCTGGGCGGCGAAATGCACCGCGCCATTCGGCTGGTGCTGGATGTGGGCCTGAATGCCAAGGGCATGACGCGCGAGCAAGCCATTCAGTACATGCTGGCCAACGAGGTCATCAGCGAGCAGCTGGCTACGGCCGAAGTGGAGCGCTACATGGCGCGGCCCGGCCAGGCGCTGAGCTACAAAACCGGGCAGTTGAAAATTCGGGAGCTGCGCGCCCGCTACGAACAGCAGCTGGGCACCAAATTCAGCCTACGCGCTTTTCACGACGAGCTGCTGGCCGGCGGCTCCATGCCCCTGGCCGTGCTGGAGCGGCGAATGGACGCCTGGGCCGCCCGGCAGCGGTAGCGCGCGCCGGCCAGCGGCCACGCCTAAGCCGGCAAACTTCGTACCTGGGCAGCAACGCTTCTTCTTTACGCTTTACCTTTCTCCCCTTCGCACTTCACCCACTCTTCGTCACATGAAAAACACGATTGCTATTATCGGGGCCGGGACCGGTATCAGCCAGGCCGTTGCGCACCGATTTGGGCAGGAAGGCTACGACGTAGTTCTCTTGGCCCGCAACGCGACCCGCCTGCAAGAGCAGGTAGCCCAGCTGCACGCGGCCGGTATTGTCGCAACCGCCGTGGTGGCCGATTGTAGCCAGCCCGACCAGCTCACCCAGGCCCTAAGCGGCATCGACGGGCTGCGGGTCGTGCACTATAATGCGGCCGCTCTACACAGCACCGATGTGCTGGCCGAAACGGCGGCAAGTCTCAGTCAGGATTTTGCCGTGAACGTAGCGGGGCTGCTCACGGCCGTGCAGGCCGCGCTGCCGCAGCTCGAAGCCCACCGAGGCAGCGTGCTGGTGACCGGCGGCGGCCTGGCCAAGCACCCTCACCCGGCCTACGCGTCGCTAGCCCTGGGCAAAGCCGCCCAGGCAAACCTGGCCAGTAGCCTGGCGCAGGCGTTGCAGCCCAAAAGTATCTACGTCGGCGTGCTGCAAATCAATGCCCAAGTCAGGGACGCCGACCCCGTGCATAGCCCCAAAGCGATTGCCCAGCGCTTTTGGGCGATGCATACCGACCGCGCCCAGCTGGAAGTGGAACTTCTCTGAGCAGTTTGTCCGGCTACCGCCTGAGCTAGTCCAGTGAAAACTGAGCTGGTTAGTTGGGTCGGACAGGTTAA
>JBPBPU010000113.1:0-2928 GCA_050954465.1 Janthinobacterium lividum | reverse complement strand
CGGCGGCATTCGGCCCTCGGCTATCTCGCCCCCAACCACTTCGAAACCTATTTTCAAACTACGTCCCAATTCTGTGCGGCCTAGCTAGACCACCTCAAGGTTAGGTTGGGGCTGGTTTTGCCACCCTACAAGCGCCGGGACCCACGTTTCGAGTTGTCCCATCGCAGCTATTGTCGTGGTGCCGAAGGGCAGGTAATGGTCAGAAATACGTTGCCGGTAGGTGGCCAACGAATCGGAGGCCAGCACCGGGGGCGCTTTGGCATAATCGCCCAACACATCCATCGGATGCGTGTGGGAATCGATAAAGGCGGGGGTTACGAGTCGGCCGTGCGCGTCCAGGGTTTGCGCCGCCACGTAGGCGCGGGTGGGCCTCTGGATAGCGACAATGCGTCCTTGGTGAATGAGAATAGTTTGGCTTGCTGCTACACGGCCCGTCCGCACATTGAGCACGTGGGCATTCGTGATAGCCAAGTCCACCTGCTGCCCATAACTAACCAGAGGTCCCCAAAACAGAGTGACCATCAGCGAAGGTCCAGCGGGTAACTTACCGGTTATCCGAACAAGGCGCTTGGCCCACCGCCGGGCGGCAACACTGAAAGAACGTAGCAGCCTAATTGCTTTACCCAGTCGGTGAAGGTTGCTCATAATCAGTGAGAGAGGAGGTTAAGAACGGCACGCTAGTTCCGTGCTTTTTAGAGACTACCGCTTAGACCCGTAGTTGCACCTCACCCTCTGACAGCTGTCACATAGAATCGGCCCTGCCGGACTCAAAAACGCGGGTGGTTTTATCTACCCTTTTTGAAAAGGGGCTTTGGGGTTTCAAGCCGGAGAAACGACAGACCACCCAGTACCTTTTCGAAGCGCGTTGCAACATTTTCCGAACGGACCGGTCTAATCCGCCGCATGAGCCACCCGCCAACCCCTTCGCCGACTGACCAACAGCTGGTAAAGCGCATTTTACGGGGCGAACAGGCGGCGTTTACCGAGCTTGTCAAGCGCACGGAAGGCTTAGTAGCGCAACTGGTCTTCAAAATGATTCGCCAGCCAGCGGACCGGCAGGACCTGACGCAGGACGTGTACCTAAAAGTGTTCAAGAGCCTGCCCGGCTTCAAGTTTCAGGCGAAGCTCGTTACCTGGGTCGGGCACATTGCTTACAACACGTGTTGCCATTACCTGGAAAAAAAGCAGCTCGTGTTGATTGACCTGGGCAGCGAAGAACGAGGGAACGACGCGGCCCACCGCCTGCCCCGGGTGGCCACCCCCGTGGCCACCGAAACCGAAAGCATGCTTTTCAGCCAGGAACTGCTGACGATTCTCAACGCCGAACTGGAAAAGCTGCCGCCCCTCTACCGGACCTTGCTGGCGCTGTACCACCAGGAGGAGTTGAGCTACGGTGAAATCGCGCAGATAACCGCGTTGCCCGAAGGAACCGTCAAAAGCTACTTGTTCCGGGCGCGCAAGCGCCTTAAGGAAAACCTATTAGTCAATTACCAACGCGACGAGCTATGCCCACGCCCCACCTTTCGGACCAGCAGGTCCAGCAACTGGCCGCTTCCGAAGCCCTTGCGCCGGCCGCTGCGGTGGCCCACCTGCACACCTGCGCCCGCTGCCAGGCTCAGGTGGCCAGTTACCGCAGCTTGTTCGCGGAGCTAGCCACCGCTCCTCGGCCGGCATTTGCCTTCGACCCGGCCGCCCTGGTCGTGCTACCGCTACCTGCCGCCCGGGCCCGGTTTTCGTGGATGGTCAGCCTGAGCGTCACCCTGGTCCTCTTCTTCGTCGGGGGGTGCCTGGCCTTCTTTGGGGCGTACATCCAGCAGCTGGTACGGGGGGTGCCCGCTGGGCTGTACTACATGCTGTTGCTGCCAGCGGCGGCGCTCGTGCTGGGGCAAAGCCTGGACATGCTCGCTACCCACCGCCGCCAACTAAGTACCCTGCATTTTTCTTAAGCTTTTCTGCAACACAACCAGAGGTTACCGGTCTAATCCCCCGCTATGCCCCGCCCCGCCATGAAAAAGCCTCTTTTACTGCTACTTCTCGCTTTCGGACCCGCTAAGGCCCAGGGCCAGTTTATGCCCTTCGCCAATCAGGAAGTCTTCATCGAGATGTTTCGCAGCGTTGTGGTGCTGGGAGTGGTCGGCTTGCTAACGGCCTTTGTCCTGGCCTTGCTGCGCCTGCTACTGGCTCACCGCCTCAAAAAGCAGCTGGTGGAAGCCGGTGCCTCGGCCGAGGTCATCGCCCGGCTGCTGCCCACCCACCCGCCGGAACTGAATGGAACGGTCAAAGGCGTTTTTCTGCTGGTGGCCGTGGGGGTAGGGCTGACGGTGGGCAGCTTCTACCAGCCCTGGGGTGTGCACTCCGCCATCATCCTGGTATTCAGCCTGGCCCTGGGTTTTCTGGGTCACTACTTTTTCCTCAAGCACCAGGTCCGCTAGAGCAGTTTCCACCTCAGTGTACATGATAGCCACAGTGGCCAAACCAGTTTTTAGCGTCGTCCTCACTTATCCACTCGGCGGCTGTGCTGATAGCACCTTCGAGCAAGTCGCGGGTGCGCGTCTGGGCCGTGCGCAACCAGGTTTTGAGCTTACTGAAGGCGAGTTCGATGGGATTAAAATCCGGTGAGTAAGGGGGCAAATACAAGAGTCGGGCCCCGTAGCCCGCCAGAATATCGGCTAAGCCTTCTACCTTATGCGCCGCCAGATTATCGCACACGACCACATCGCCGGGACACAAACTCGGACCCAGCACTTGGGCCAGATAGGTAGCGAACACGTCGCCGTTGACAGCCCCGTCGACGCTGAGCAAGGCGCCGAATCCAGCCGGCCGCAAGGCCGCGATAAGCGTGATATTCGGCCCGTTATGCAGAGGCACAGCCTGGTTAACCCGCTCCCCGGCCGGGGCTCGACCGTAGCGGCGGCAGTAGGTCAGGTT
>JBPBPU010000115.1:0-2968 GCA_050954465.1 Janthinobacterium lividum | reverse complement strand
AACAAACGCCGACAACTGGCTGGCTTTTCATTTTCTAGCTTTTGCCGTCCTTTTACTGCGCAAAATTCCGCCTCACCAGAATCCCTAAACAGCCTCATTATAGGCCACCTCTCGTAGCTGAATCATATCACGCTGCACCAGCTTTTCCAGTATCCCGGCCTGAGTCGTGGGCAGCGGTAGTTTGAACATGCGGAAGAAGGCCGAGTAATCGAGCAATTCTAGCACCTGCGCGGCGGACTGCCCTTTCAAGGCAATTTCCCGCTCAAAACGAGTAGCCGCGGCCTGGGCCCGGATGCGCTCGAGCTTCTCCAAACTTAGGGCCGTCAAGCTTTCGCCGTTGCGCCCGTAGTAGTGTCCCTGCCAGGCAGTGGGTACCCCTTGCAGTGCCGGGGGAATCTCAAATAAGACCAGCCGCTGCCCCGCATATACCACTTCGTGGATTTCAATGAATGAGAGATTATTGCTCGTCTTAGTAGCTACCTCGCCCTTTAGGCTGTCGAGACCTGGACGGCTGGGACGATACTGCGTGCCTACCACCTGCCGCTTGTCGTTCACTCCAAATACTAGCCATGCTTGGTCCTGCCGGTGCAGGTTAGCCTCGTTGCTGAGGGCACTAAAGTACCGACCCAAATCATCAATCCCGAAGCTGTTACCAGCAGTTTTAAACTCTAGCAACTCAGTTTCGGCCGGTAGCGCCAACAGGCGGTCCAGAAGGGCAATAAGGTCAGTATGAGGTGGTCCAGTTAGGCAGGAGAGAGTTGGGTGATGTTAGCAAGTAGCTGCTGGTGAAAGTGATAAGGTTTTAGATAGCCGATACTGGAATGCCGGCGTTTATGATTGTAGTAGTCAAAATAATCGGCCACGCTGGTCTGCGCGTCAGCTAGGTCCGTGAAAACGGGCCAGTTGCGGAGTTCGAGCAGTTCGGTCTTGAGGCGCGACCAGAGGCTCTCGGCCTGCGCGTTGTCGTAGCAGTCGCCCCGGCGGCTGTGCGAGAGCTGGGCTTTGGCGTCGCGCAGCAGGGATTTGTAGACCTTGCCCACGTACTGGCCGCCCCGGTCGGAGTGCACAAGCAAGCCGGGAGCGGGCCGCTGGGCGAGCAAAGCCCGCTGCAAGGCAGTGGTAACCAGCGCTTCCGGCATATCGGCCCGCACCTGCCAGCCCACCACCTGCTTGGTGCATACATCTTGAAAGGCACCGCAGTACACCCAGTTGCCGTTAGCCAAGGGCAAATAGGTGATGTCGCTGACCCACACGCGGTTGGCCTGGGTAGGCTTCGGCTGGTCGAGCAGCAAGTTCGGCGCGCAGCGTTTGCTGGGGGTGGAGTCCGTGGTGCGGGGCACAAACGCTTTGGGTTGCAGCGCTTTGCGCGCCTGGCGGCGCAGCGCCGTGCGGATGGCCTGCCGCCCCACCGGGTGCCCCAACTCACGCAACTCGACGCGTAGGCGGCGGGTGCCGTAGCGGCGCTGGTGCTCGTCAAACACGTCGACCAGCGCCGTTTCCCAAGCCGGTTCCGCGTGGGCTACTACGCCCGCCGCTGCCCCTTTTCGCCAGGCGTAGTAGCGGCTGGGCACCACCCCGAAGGCCTGGCACAGCAGTTGCACCGGGTAGCGAGGGCGCTGCTGGTCAATAAACTGCCAGTGACTCACAGGGCCGGGGTGGTCGAGAAGATAGCGATGGCTTTTTTTAAAATCTCCAGCTCCTGCGCCAGCCGTTTATTGGCCTGGCGCAGGGCGCGCACCTCGGCGGCCTCGGCTGGGTCCGCGGGCAAGGGCTGCTGAGTCGCTTTCTGCCAAGCATAAAGGCGCTTGGGGTCAATGTTCAAGGCACGGGCGGCGGCCAGCGTCGAACGACTTTCGCTGGCCAAGCGCAGGGCTTCGGTGCGAAAGGCCGCATCATAACGCGGCCGTTTTGTGGCAGAGGCTTTTTCCATGGGTTGGGGAAGTTAGCACCCAATTCTCTCCTATTTCACCCGACCACCTCAGTATCCGTCACGTGGCAAAGAGGAAATAGCTGACAAATATAGCCGTTTTCCAACGGGGTTGTTACATAAGCGCTACATAAGAAATACCGTTTCTGAGCTGCTGGAGCAGGGTAAAGCCGCCCAGTGGCTTGTCTTGTTACATAAGCACTATATAAATCTCTACCTACACTAGTGCTTAGTCAGGAAATTATATAGACAAACGAAGCGGCTGTCGGTTGGGTCTATCTGGCATGCTTCCTTGTTCCCTTTACCCTGTCGGCAGTTGACCGGTAATCCCTTCTTTCGTCAACCACGGCAAGCGCCCAGTCCGAGCAGTGGTGCAGGCACGGGTGCTGCTAGCCCTTGCCCAGGAGCAGAGCGGCTACGCGGTGGCCACCGCCCTGGACCTGCACGCGCAGACCGTGTACTGCCTGCACGCAATACTGCCCTACCTGCGAGCTGGCTGGCAAGCCGCCGTCGAAGAGCACCTGCGCAGCGGCCGCTTTGACAGGGCGCAACGGGCAGCGCTGACGGCGTTGGCCTGCACCCCGGCCCCAACCGGGCACAGCCGCTGGGTACTGCGCCTACTGGCCGATAAGACCGTGGAGTTGGAGTTGGTCGACGCCATTTCCCGCGAGACGGTGGGGCAGGTGCTCAAAAAAACGAACTGCGGCCCCACCGCCAGCAGCACGGGTGCCTGGGCGCGATGAGCGCCGCTTTCTTGGCGGCGATGGAAGACGTGCTGGCCGTCTACGCACGCCCCTACGACGCACGCCCAGGACGAACTCACGGCCCACGTCGCCGCCTGCGTGGCCGAGCGCAACGCCACCCGCGCCACCGTTCACTGGCAATGTACTCTCGCTAAAGCCCGCCAAAAATTAAAACGTCACTACCAAAAGGTTTGTGCTCATAACTGATGTTACGCAGTTGTTGGGCCACTTCAGCCGTTTAAGTTTGTTATCATGACTTGCACGCTCGACTTGTACACGGATTATTTGGTCAGCTCCA
>JBPBPU010000051.1:0-3063 GCA_050954465.1 Janthinobacterium lividum | reverse complement strand
GTCTGGAGGATCCCGGAGAATGTCAAGGTTGAGGAGGCAGCGGGTGTGAGTTTGGTTGCGCTGACGGCTGCGCAGGCGATCTGGTATCGTCTTGGATTGGCTGCGCCTTTCGAGTACGATAGGGAGTTGGTGGTGAAGGAGAACCCGGCATGGGCTGAGTACCAGAATGCAGAGGCAAACGGGGGGTCTGGGCAAGTGAACTTCTTCATCTACGGCGCCTCCACCGCAGTCGGACTGTATGCCGCGCAAATGATTCGGCTCAGCGCAGAAGCCAGTGGGAAGTCGGTCAGGTTGTTTGGGGCGGCAAGCAAGGCTCGCTGGCCGATGCTCAAGTCAGAACCGTACAGCTACGATCACCTAGTCGATTATCGTGATGACGACTGGCCGGAGCAGATTACCAAGCTCGCGAATGGCGGTGGTATGCACTATGTTTACGACTGCATCTCCGAAGGCACCTCGGTGCAACGAAGTCTATCCACGTTATCCCCTAACGGCCGAGCAGCAATTGTGCGCTCTCGCGAAGGCGGGGCCTGGTCAGCCACTGCAGAGCTCCCTACCGAGCCCATATACGGCGGTGTCTGGGAGGGTCTTGGCGAGGAGGTGCAGTACACGGGTTTCACTATTAAGAAGTCTGTAGCAGCCCGGCATTTTGCGGTGGAGTTCTACAAGTGGCTCAGCGGAGTCGTCGGATCGAAATTGATGCCAGTTCCAATACGATCCATGCCTGGCGGATTGGAACGGGTAGTGCAAGACGGGTTTCAGCTACTTGGTGCGAGTACGATGAACCCAAGGGAGGCCATAAGTAGGGACGAGGAATGGATGAAGCCGGTGAGTGCTGAGAAGTTGGTCTATCAAATGTGACGAAGAACGGCTCTGTTCAGTCAGTACAAGGCGATAGCTTTGCTTCGCGCTGGGCAAATGTGTTCGGCTTCGCTGCACGTACGGGAGCCTAATTGATGTTGTTGGAAATTCGCTGTCCTTTCGCTGTCCTTGAAGAGGTTCCGTACGGCGTCGTACGGCCCCGTCTCAACAGAGCAGACATTCGATACCACATCGATACTCACGGTTGTCTAGAAAGATTTAACCCAGCGCAATCAGCTCCCACTCTGGCTGGCTTGCGACCCATGCCTCTTCATTGATCGTGCCTAGACCGCATCTCATGGCCACCTCACCCCTAAACCCAATCCACATCACTATCAGTGTAAACGTTGCAGCGAACGGAATGCGTCCCACCACAACGAAGGAATTTAGTACGCGGGAGCCATGACGCTCGTGTAGCGAGTCGTGCCATTCCCTGTCGCCGCCTGCGAATAGAGACCCCACCCAGAAGAGCTGCTGGCCATCAATCACCGGGCCCTTCCGGAAATTCAACGCTACTGGTGAAAGAATCTTGAACTTGTCGTCTTCGAGGTACATTCGGAAAGCAGAGATACTGGTCCAGAAGAACAAGACCAGGTTTTCCGGAACAGAAGATAGTTGACTTTGTAAGTCCGGAAGCTGGGTTGCAACGTGTTTTGGCGTTACCGTGCGATCTACGGAGCCCTCCCATTTAGTGCGATGGGGGCTCTCCAGGGCTTCTGCAGGCCATTCATATCGTGTGTGGCCTTTCGCTTCCTCACTGATTGCGATCATAACGTCGCCCCCTTGACGATGGACGTAGCACACTGTCTCGGGTATCCATGCACTGATCCACTTTAGCCATCGATACAACCGTCTTTTGTCATGTTTGGTAAGACCTACCCAGCTTTCGCCATCATTGGAAAATGGATCAATCCGCGCCAACCAAGCCAGTCCCAGCTTGGAAGTCGAAGGCGCTGCTGCAGATTAGAGACAGGCAACGTGGTCCGTGGAAGACGTCTCCCGATTGACGTAGTATCACGCGAGTCGTAGTCACGCTGAAGGTGATGCCAAAGGATCGCCAGCTCAATGCAAGAACCTGGCATGCCCCATTTGAAAGTCTCCCCGGAGCTCTGCGATATGGCTTGTGCAATTCCCGCAAATCCGTCGAGGACATCACCTTCATTCGTAAACTCCCGCAGACTGAAATCACCAGCCAGGCGAATGAAGGCGTTCCAGGTCTCTTCTATTGACGTGTCCGTCCCTTGCGCCCAGCCTCTCAGATTTTTCGGCAGCTTAGCTTCTTGACTGGCCCCGCCGTAATCAAAGTGAAGGCGGCTGAGATGGGACTCGAAATGCGACTCTTCGCAGTATACAGCAGACGGACATTGATAATACACTTGTTCCTCGGTAAAGACGAGGTTGCGCCTGGAGAGCAGCCTCTCTTGCATAGTCCAGCCTCTAGTACTATACCTTGAGAGCGTCCAGTAGTCATGATCTAGAGCGGGAAGCGGGTTGAGTGTGTTCATCACGGCAAAACCGGTTGCCATAGCAATTAAGACTGTCGAATGGGTATACAGCTCGTTCGGGCTCGCTTAACAACACTGCAGTTTGTGTCACACTCCTGGTCCCGGCATGGAGACCTGGCAGACCGGCTGCAGCGTCTTCGCCTGCTGCTGCCACAATCGTGAAGGCAGCGTTGGTGTAAATCTGTGCCATGTTGCCTATCTGCCGCTTCTTGTCATCGTCACTGTCCTGAATGATGCACAACGCATCAACCCAGAGATGTTGCACACCAGGCCAAGATAATCGTGACAGTAGTTCCATAGCGTCAGTAATGGTCAACGTCGGCCGGTCCCGAAGAAGTGCGTCAGGTCGGCTCAACGTATGCTCGTTGCCAATTTGCAATTTCAGCGGCTGGTCGTGACCCCAGACGTAGCTCAGAGCAACGTAAGGTGGACACAGCCGCTGATCATCACACTGGTCATGCTGGAAGGTTTCGATGCAATTGAGAATGACGTTGATCAGTCTTATATTTGCAAACTCGCGCTGATCAGGGACAGAAAGGGTTGCACGTCCTGTTGCGGCATCGTTGCTAACAGCAGGCGACGAGCATTGTTCTCCATGCTCGTTCAGGGATATCGTCAACCATTGGCGAATCCAATCGAGGTCGACCTGTAGTGGTCGAAGCCTCCCACCGAATGCCACAGCAGTGGGCTCAGTCTT
>JBPBPU010000108.1:0-3169 GCA_050954465.1 Janthinobacterium lividum | reverse complement strand
GAGCTTGATGCCCTCGACTACGTAGTGAAGCCGGTGTCTTTTCCGCGCTTTATGAAGGCCGTGAACAAAGCCGTGGCGCGGGTGGGCAGCCAGCCGGTGGCCGTGGCACCGCCCGCGCCGCAGTTCCTGTTCGTGAAGGAAGGCAACTCGCTGCAGCGCGTGCTGTTCGACGAGATTTACTACGTTGAAGGCCTGCGCGACTACATCCGCATTGTGCTGCGCAATCGCTTCGTGGTCACGTACCTGCGCATGAGCCGCATCGAAGACCAACTGCCCGCCACCCGCTTCATCCGCATTCAAAAGTCTTACCTCGTGCGCCTCGACGCCATTAAGGCCATTAGTGGCAACGAGGTAGAACTGTACGACTTGCCCGAAAAACTGCCCATTGGCAAGCAGTACAAGGAGTTGCTGATGAGCCAGTTCGGTTTGTCATAACGCCTACTTGCGCTTGGCGGCTTTAGCTGGGCGGGAGGGGGTAGGCTTGCCAACCTTGTCTTTGGGCTCATCCAGAAACGCCTTGAGGGCGGGCGAGGGCTTGCCATCGTCGCCCCAGGCGCTGAGCTGGTAGCCACTCCAGCTTTTCGCGCCTTCGGGCTCCCAGTAGAACACGCCGAGGCCCTTGCCCTGGGGCACAGCGCGCACGGCCTGCTGCACGGCCACCAGCATGTCGTAGGTGTTTTGCACGGCGGTGTAGTCGCCGCCAACTTCGGCTACTACCACTTCCTTGCCGGGGTAGCGGGTCACCATATCCTGCAGGTTGGTGCGCAGGTTGCCGATGGAGGCGATATAGTCCTGCTTGAGCCAGTAGGGGTAGTACGACATGCCGATGACGTCGAACTTGCCGCCATTGCTGGTGAGCTGGTCAAAAAACGAGCGGTACATCTCGTTGTTGTTGCCGCGGTCGAGGTGCACGATGACTTTGGAGGTGGGGCTAACCGCCTTTATCGCCTCGTAGCCCTTGGTGATGAGCTGGGCGAGCTGGGGGAAGTTTTTGGTGCTGCCCTCGGGCCAGAGCATGCCGCCGGGTATTTCGTTGCCGACCTGCACCCATTCGGGCGTGATGCCGCTGGCTTTTAGGGCCGTCATGGTGCTGAAGGTGTGGTCGTACACGTCGGTCAGCAGTTGCGAAAACGGGTGGCTAGCCCAGGCAGCGGGCTTGGCCTGCTTGCCGGGGTCGGCCCAGGTATCGCTGTAGTGAAAGTCTATCATCACCCGAAAGCCCAGGTCGGTGGCGCGCTTGGCCATCGTGACTACTTCGGCGGGGCTGCAATGCCCGCTGGCTTTGTCATCGGAGGGGTTGACGAACACGCGCAACCGAATGGAATTGATACCCTTGGCTTTGAGTAACGCGAAGCAATCCTGGGCTACCCCCTGCTCGTTGTAAAACACGTAGCCGGTGGCTTCCATCTGCTGCAGCCAGCCCACGTCGGCACCTTTGGCAAAAGTTTGGGCCGAAGCAGTGGGTGCCGCAAGCAAGGTTGTGAACGAGGCTACGCCCAAAACGAGGGCTGCCCGCCGGAGGGTAGCGGAAAGGGAATTCATAGATTTAATAAGGTAAAAAGCGGCACCGCAAGGCACCAGCGCAGGTACTAACTAACCCCAGCACGCTTCAACTTCCTACGCAAAGGCAGGACAAAACTACCCAGGTTGCACCTAAACTGGGCTTGCTAGGCTTGGCGCCAGGGGAGGGGGGTAAGGAAATGAACCGGTGTTGCCGCTAACGACCAGCCCGCCGAACTAGCGTTCAAAGCGCCACGCAACCATTGCATGACTTACAGGTTAACAGCCGATGGAAAAGCCCTTGCTGCCCACGTTTGCCTTTCACGCCTACCCCCAAACGCAGGAGCCCCTCACAGCCCAGCCGCCCACCGACGCGCTGGAGCAGCTAGTCGTATACCGGCGCGAGGAAAAGTTTGCCACCTGCCGCCAGCACATTGAGCTGCACCGCCGGGCGTTTTACAAACTTTCCCTGATTGGCGAAGGTGGCGGCCGCTTCACCCTCAACCACGAGGTGGTGGAGGTAGCACCGCAGTCCATCCTGCTGGTGCCGCCCGACACCGCCCTGAGCTGGCACCTGCACGAAGGCCCGCAAACGGGGCTGTACTGCTTTTTCTCGCCCGACTTCTACAACGTGGGTTTGCTGCCCGGCTACCAGCTGCAAACGGTGCTGGCTAGCAGCGCGCCCTACGTGTACCACGCTGCTAATGAAGTCGAATACACTGCGCTCCAACAGAGCGGCCAGCAACTCTACGCTCAGCAACAGCACCCCGAGAAGGCGCGCCTCTACCTGCGCCTGCTGCTCGCGGATGTGCGGCAGTGGGCGCGCCCTACCCCCCTCGCAGCCGGGCTACCTGTAGTGGTGCAGCAGTTTTTGCAGCTGATAACGGAGCGTTTGACTACGGGCACGGAGCCGCTTTTAGGGCTCGATTCGTACGCTGCCGCGCTGTGCGTTACGCCTAAGCAGCTCAGCGAGTTGTGCCGGCAAGCCACCGGCCAGAGCGCGGCCAACCTGCTCAAGGAGAAGGTGGCAACCGAAGCACGGGTTCTGCTTACGGGCACTGCGCTGCCCATGAGCGACATTGCGCATCGGCTGGCTTTTTACGATGCTGCGCACTTCTCGCGTTGGTTTAGGCAAGCGGTGGGGCAGGCGCCCTCGGCCTACCGAACGCAGTTCGCGCCGTACAAGTAATTCGGCGATTCGTACAAAGAGCCCCATCAGAGCGGCTAGTAGTTTTGTCGGCCAGCTCCGCAGGTGCGTAGCTGGCTCGGCTTAGTGGGCCATTCTGACCCTTCGTCGCTCTCACTTAGATTTTACTTCAATGGATAAAATAGCGCTTATCGTGGGTGCCAGTGGCATTATTGGCAGCAACCTGGCCAACGAACTACTTGCTAACGGCTGGACTACCTACGGCCTAGCCCGCCGCCCCCAAACCGACCTGCCCGGCCTGCACCCCGTAGCGGCCGACCTACTCGACCCTGCCAGCCTAGAAGCGGCGCTGGCCAATGTGGCGCCGACCCACGTCTTTCTCACCAGCTGGATGCGCAACGACACCGAGGCCGAGAACATCCGTGTGAACGGTGGCATGGTGCGCAACCTGCTCGCCGCCCTTGGGCCTAAGAAATCGGTGCAGCACGTGGCTCTCGTGACGGGCCTCAAGCACTACCTCGG
>JBPBPU010000118.1:0-3398 GCA_050954465.1 Janthinobacterium lividum | reverse complement strand
TATGGCTATGGCTACGGCGGCTACGGCGGCTATGGCAGCTACGGCATGGGCTACTACGAAGAGCCGGTGCAGAAGCCCACGTTGGGCCAACGCCTTAAAGGGCTCTTCAGCTAATTCGGCGCTATGGCAGGTTTCTGGCAGCGCCTTTTGGGCTCTAGCAACAGCCCGGCTGGGGCGGCACCGGGCCACCCACCCCTAGCCGCGTTGCAGGTTGATATGCACTCGCACCTGCTGCCGGGCCTTGATGACGGTGCCGAAACGGTAGCTCATAGCCTGGACCTGCTGCGCGAGCTACGAACCCTGGGCTTTACCAAGCTCGTGATGACGCCCCACATCATGGGCGATTTTTACAAAAACACGCCCGAGGGTATTCGGGCCGCGCTGGCCACTCTACGGGCTGCCGCTACCGAGGCCGGCTTGGCTGATGTAACGCTGGAATGCGCCGCCGAGTACTACCTCGACGAATGGCTAGGCCGCAAGCTAGCCGATGGCACCGAGCTGCTGACCTTTGGGGGCGAGCGCCGCTACCTCTTACTGGAGACTTCGTACCTCAACGAACCGCTCAACCTCAACGGGACTATTTTTGACCTGCAGGCTGCTGGCTACCAGCCGGTGCTAGCCCATCCCGAGCGCTACGTATACCTCTACAATCGCTTTTCGGAGCTGGAGCGACTACGCCGCGAGCAGGGTGTACTTATGCAGCTCAACCTCAATTCTTTGGCAGGCTACTACTCGCCAGCGGCGCGGCAAGTGGCTGAGAAGCTGATTGACGGTGGGCTAGTTGACTTTGTAGGCACCGACACCCACCATTTGCGGCACACCGCGGCCCTGGCCTCCAAGACGGTAAAGTCAGCTTATTTTCGTAAGCTAATGGCGCTTCCCTTGCTCAATAACACGCTGTGAAGCTGCCATCTGCCCGGTACGCGCTGCGCGCCGGCACCTTTTTTTGATGCTATGATTTTTGTAACGGGCGGCACGGGCCTCATCGGCTCCTTCGTTTTGCAGGAGCTGCGCACCAGGGGGCTAGCCGTACGGGCGCTCTACCGCGGCCCGCGGGTGCCTACTACCACGCCGGCTGGTATCGACTGGGTGCAGGGCGACCTACTAGACGTTAGCCTGCTAGACAGCGCCCTCACGCCCGAGGTCACGCACGTGCTGCATTGCGCCGGGCTGGTGTCGTACGCTCCGCAGGATGAGGATGCCCTGCTGCAAATAAACGTCGAAGGGACCGCAGCTGTGGTCGATGCCTGCCTGCGGCGGCCGGGCATCCGGTTGGGCTACGTATCGTCGGTAGCCGCACTGGGGCAGCCGGCGCCCGACCCGGCCGGCAACACTGCCGAGCCGCGCCTGCTCGACGAAACCGCTACCTGGGACCTGGGCGCCAGCCACCCGGCCTACGCCACTAGCAAGTACCTGGCCGAGCTTGAGGTGTGGCGGGGTGTGGCGGAGGGGCTAGCCGCCGTCATCGTAAACCCCTCGATAGTGCTGGGGCCCGGCGACTGGCACCGCAGCAGCACCCGGCTGCTGCGCTACGCCTACGAGGAGCACTGGTTCTACACCCAGGGCCAGCTCAACTTTGTGGATGTGCGCGATGTGGTGGCCCACCTGCTGCGCCTCACCCTCGACTTGCCGGCCCTACCCGCAGCCCGTTACATTCTCAACGGCGGCCTGCATCCGCTGGGTGAGTTTCTGACTGGCATGGCGACGGCCCTGGGGCGGCGACCGCCCACGCTGGCAGTACCCGACTGGGCGGCCGAGGTTATCTGGCGGCTCGAATACGGCCGGGCTTTACTCACGGGCGCACGGCCGCTCATCACCCGCGATACGGCTAGGGCCGGGCGCCAGCCGGTACGCTACGATGCCGGGCTAGCCACCCGCACTACGGGCCTGCCGTTTTGGCCCCTGGCCGACACTATTGCCTGGCTGGCCGACGCTACCAAAACGAACCGGACGGCCCACCCCACGGTTGTATCTTAGCGAATAACGGATAGCGGGAGGCTACCCCATCGGCAGCAGCAAGCTGCCCACCCGCCCCGGCTGCCATAGTGCCCGGCGCTCTTTTCTGGCACCAAGTTAGCAGCTTGAGCCATACTTAGCTATCTGCCCTATTTCGTGACTTTTATGCGCATGAACGAACCATTTGATGACCCGCGGGCAGCCCAGGATATGGTGCGCCGCTACGAGCAGATGCTGGCTCACGATGAGGCAGTATTCTTTGACCTGGAGGAATTTGAAGTAATTATTGACCATTATGTAACCAGTGCGGCTTTCGATAAAGCCCAGCAAGCCTGCGAGGCTGCGCTCAGCCAATACCCGTTTTCGACCGAGCTGCTCATCGACCGCGCCCAGATTTCGGCTATGCGCGGCGACTATGCTGAGGCCGAGCGCCAGATTGCAACCGTGGCTACGCTCGACCCTGACAATGCCGATGTAGCCGTGACGCGCGGCATTATTGCCACGCAACGCGGCACGTTTGAGGAAGCCGTGCGCTACTTTCAATCGGCACTCGAGCGCAACCCTGACCGCGAGGACATTCACTTCAACCTGGGGCTAGCCTACCAGAGCTGGCACAAGTACAAGAGCGCGGCCCGCCACTACAAGCATAGCCTACGCTTGCATCCCGACAACGAAACGACGGTGCAGGAGCTGCTCAACTGCCTGGAAGTGAGTGGCCGACTGGATGAGCACGAAGAATTTTTTCAGCGCTTCACCGACGACGACCCCTACTCGGCCGTGGCCTGGTACAACCTGGGCCAGTACTATTATCGGCTCGAAAAGTATGACCAAGCGGCAGCGGCTTTCGACTACGCCATTGTCGTCGATGCTGACTTTCACGATGCCCACCACTGGCTGGCCGATACCTACGTGTGCCAGCAGCAGTATCAGAAGGCCATCGCTGAGTTTGAGCTGAGCTACCCCCCTAACGAGCCCACCGATGAGGCGTTGTGCAATATTGGGGAGTGCTACGAGAAGCTGCGCTCTTGGGAGAAAGCCCGCCAATATTACCGCAAAGCGCTCGAAATCAACCCGAATATGGATGAGGCGTGGTTTGGCCAGGGTGTGCTGCTGCAAGAGCAGGAGCGCCCGTTTGAAGCCTTGCATTTCTTTCGCAAGGCGGTAGAACTCTATGGTGACAGCGGCGAGTATTGGGCGGCACTAGGGGCCGCCGAAAACCAGGTAGGCAATATCGTTAGCGCCCTCGAAGCCTATGAAAAGGCTACCGAGGTAGCTCCCGAAGATGCTACTGGCTGGGTAAGCTGGAGCGCCATTCTCTACGAGCAAGGCCACTACGAGGAGGCCGTCGACCTGATGCAGCACGCCGTGGAGCTGCACCCGCACGAGGCGCATTTCCACTACATGATTTGCGCGTATCTGCTGGCGGCGGGCCGCTTACGGGA
>JBPBPU010000041.1:0-3487 GCA_050954465.1 Janthinobacterium lividum | reverse complement strand
TCCAAATAGGTGATTAACTTTGGATAATGGCGACGGTTCAAGAATTCACCATTTCAGACACGCTTTGGGCGCGGTTAGCGCCCCTGCTGCCCGCGCATGTGGCCAAGGCCCACCCCCTGGGCTGTCATCGGCCGCGCCTCCCGGACCGAGACGCGCTGAGCGCCATTTTCTTTGTATTGCGCACGGGCTGTCAGGGGAAAGCGCTGGATGCAACAGGGTTGTGTAAAGGCAGTACCGCCCACAGCCGATTCCAGCAGTGGGTGCAAGCCGGCGTATTTGCCCGCCTCTGGGACGAGGCCCTGGGCGACTACGGCGACCTGATTGGCTTGAATTTCGCGTGGATGGCGCTCGACGGCTCGCTGCACAAAGCGCCGCTGGGCGGGGAAAAAAACCGGGCCCAACCCCACGGACCGCGCCAAAGGCGGCGCCAAGCGCAGCCTGTTGACGGAGGCCCGGGGCATCCCGGTGGGGCTGGTGCTTGACGGGGCCAACCGCCACGACGTGAAGCTGGTGGAGAGCACCTTGGCGAGCGTGCCACCCCTGGCCGAAGCAGCCCGACAAGCCCACCGGGCGAATGGCGGGGAGCAGGGGCTGTGCCTGGATGCCGGCTACGCCTCGAAACAGGTGCGCGAACTGCTGGCCGACTTGGGCTACACGGCCCACATGCGCCCTCGTGGGGAAGAAGTCCAGGCTAAAAAAGCGGGCCAGAAAGCCCGGCGCTGGGTCGTGGAGCGGACCCACTCCCGGCTCAACCGCTTCCGGCACTTGCTCGTCCGTTGGGCCAAAAAGCCCGAAAACTACTTGGCCATGCTTCATTTTGCTTGTGCGCGAATCACCTGGTATAATTGCCTATTTGGATAGACTCTTAGTGCTCGACTTGACAAGCGCACAGTTTTCCAGTAGCGCTTAATGGGGCGCCCTGCGCTAACCGACGCACACGAAAAACCCTTACTTGCCTACCTGGAGCAAAGGTCTTTCGTGTGCTTGAACAGTTGGCATACTCGGCGTTCTTACAGCATCATACCGCCCGTTGCTTCGAGGCGCTGGCCATTGAGCCAGCGGGCGGCATCCGTGCAGAGGAAAGCGACCAGCCCCCCGATGTCGTCGGGCTCGGCTACGCGGCCTAACGCCGTCATCTGAGCCACGTAGGCGCGGATTTCTGGCGTATCCGTCATCGCGCCGCCCCCGAAGACGGCCCCCGGTGCGACCACGTTGGCGGCAATGCCCCGGCTGCCGAGTTCCAGGGCCAGGTAGCGCGTGAATACTTCCACCGCGCCTTTCATACTGGCGTAGGCCGAGCTCCCAGCGAACGCCACCCGCGTGGTAGCGGAGGAGATATTAATAATCCGACCGCCGTCGCGTAGCAGCGGCAACGCCTGTTGCGTGAGGAAGTACACGCCCTTGAAATGAATATGGAGCATCTCGTCAAACTGCGCCTCCGTCGTCTCGGCAAGGGGGGCCGTAAGGCTGGTCCCCGCATTGTTGATCAGAAAGTCGAACCGGTCGGTGCTGAAGGTAGCGGCGAGGGCCGTGGTGAACTGGGCGAAGAACGTGTCAAACGTGCGGCTGTCGGCGGCGTTCAGCGGTAGGGCTACGGCGCGGCGGCCCAGGGCCTCAATTTCGGCCACCACCGTGGCGGCTTCCGCCTGCTGGCTACGGTAGGTCAGGACAATGTCGATGCCCTGCTGGGCCAGCTTCAAGGCCATGTCTCTGCCCAGGCCCCGGCTGCCACCGGTTACTAGGGCGATTTTGGAAGTACTCATCAGGAGTGCGTTTTGCCGTGTTAGTTGAACCCGACAAAGGTCCCCTAGCCCCTTGGCAGCGGCATTGTAGCCGCCAATCAGTTTTATGTAGAAATCAATCCAATGCCGGTTCTAGGGTCCGAAAGACGCCCGGACTCACGGCGGCGTAGCGGCGGAAGAAGTGGGAGAAGTGGGCGACATCGACGAAGCCCAGACTGTCGGCAATTTCCCCGAGCGTCCAGTCGGATTGTTGCAGCAGTACCTTGGCTTCCTGCACCAGCCGCCCGCCGATGAGGTCGGTGGTGGTGCGGCCGGTGCTATCCTTGAGCACTTTATTGAGGTGGTTGACGTGCACGGCCAGCTGGTCGGCGAAGTCCTTGGCCGTGCGCAGCGGGACCCGTTGCTGGGCCGTGGTGAGGGGAAACTGCCGTTCGAGCAGTTCCACGAAGCGCGAGCTCAGCCGGGCCGCCGCCGAGTGGGCGGGGTGCAGCGTCGTGGCGGGCTGCCGCTTCTGGCCCAGGTGGAGTAATTCCAGCACGTAGGCCCGCAGCAGGTCGTACTTGTGGGCGTAGTCGGAGGCTAGTTCCTCCTGCATCTGGCGGAAAAGGGCCGTGGCCCGCGTCACTTCGGCGGGCGTTAGCTGTAAGACGGGGTAGCCGTCGGCCCGGAACAGGGGCAGCTCGTCGGGGATGCTGCCCCCCAGCACGGGCAGCAAAAACTCGGCTGTGAACAGGCAGAATTGACCTTGCTGCGGCTCAATGGGCCACCACGCAAACGCTACTTTGGGCGTCGAAAATACCAGCGCATCTGGCTCAATCGTAATAACTTGCTCGGCATACTCGGCGCGGCTACGGCTGCGAAGAGGCTGATTTTATAGAACGAGCGGCAGGCGTAGGGGGTGGCGGGCCTCATTTGGGTAGGCTCCCAGAGGTCGGCGATGTCAAACACATTAAAGTGGCCGACTTCGCGCTGAATGCCGCCGGGCAGCAGGGTATTCAAGTCGAGGCTAGTGCAGGGAGCTAACTCTTGGTAGAGCGTCTGAAGCGCAGTAGTAGTCATGGAAGCGGGCCGATTGTAGGATTCAAAGCTACGGCATCCCCAGCCCGAGGCCAACTGTGTAGTATTGCTGGGGGTGGTAGCCTAGGCCAAAGAGGCCACTGGAAGCAAGCACGGAGAGGAACGATTTTTTACGCCTTGTCATCGGACAAATCACTACAAGTCTGGCTAGATGCTCTAAAGGCACGCGTAAGCTCGTCTGCACGCCATGATCTCATCAATCGAACTCGGGTGTTGCTCCTTTTCAACTTAAAAACGCTGCATTTATTCATTATAAACCGCCTTATAATCAACATTATAACATTTATTAAACGCTGCTCCGCAAATGTTACGTGAATAGCGCTGTAAGGCGCAGTAGCTGTTGCAGAACTCCTGCCTCTCCTTGCTTCCCGTTGCCAAGCCGGGTATGACGGCAGTAACGTCCGCGCCAGTAACGTAAAAACTGTCCTTTAAGCGGTGGGACAGGCAGCGCGCTGGCCAGGCGCAGAATTTTTGAGGGCTGGTGCTTGAGTAGCTTCTTGAGGTTGAAGGCGATGGTGGTGAGCAGCATCGTCTTATGGGCGCTACTGCGGCCTCGCGTGTTCACAATATTAGAGCGGTTCTCAGGTCAGTGTACAGGTTGGGCCGTACTTTTCGGCATGCGCGCTTATTCAGAAGACTTACGGAAACGGGTGGCAGACGCCTGCAAG
>JBPBPU010000101.1:0-3742 GCA_050954465.1 Janthinobacterium lividum | reverse complement strand
CACCCGCTGGAAGCGCTGCCGAAGCCGACGTTTGTGCTGGATGACTGGAAGAGGAAGTACTCGAACGAGGAGACTCGTGAGGTCGCTCTGCCTTGGTGAGTCTCACACAATAACCAACACTCCTCCTGCGTTTGTTGGTCAAACTAACGATTTGATGTGACTCAGGTTCTGGGAGAACTGCAAATTCGACGAGTACAGCATCTACCGCGTCGACTACAAGTACAACGACGAGCTGACCATGACCTTCATGACCTCCAACCTCATCGGCGGCTTCTTCAACCGTCTGGAAGGCTCGCGCAAGTACCTCTTCGGCGCCGCGTCGGTGTTTGGCGTCACCAACGACAGCATCGTTCGCGGAGCTTTTGTCGTGAGGGGCCAGGAGGCGCTGCCGGCGTTTGATGTCGCGCCGGATTATGAGAGTTATGAGTTTGTTAAGTTGGACCCGAGCAAGGAGGAGGACAAGGAGTTCGTGAATGATATGTGGGCGTGGGATAAGCCGATTGAGGTGGAGGGGAAGAAGTATGAGTGGGCGGATGGGAAGGTGTTCAAGTAGGCGACTCGCTTTGCTTGGGTGCTTGATCGACCAGCCAACTCGGATGGGACGGTTGCATGATGCATGATGGGACGCAGATGACAAAAAAGTTCGATGAGGCAGCCGCTCGGCATGATTTCAGCGAGAAGCATTGTTTGTGCTTGGTCGCTGGTTGGTCGAGCTTTTGCTGGAAGCATGACGCATGGCATTAGATGAGCGATGAGCATGTTGTGCAGAGATACCATGAGTATGCGAGTATCTTGTTGCTCGCCCTTTCACATCATTTTTGACTTGTTCCGTCGCTCACCTCTTTAAAGGCCTTTTTCCATCTCGATAGCTTTTACTGACGGTGGCAGAACAGCGCAGTAGAGCGAGACACTTTCCTGAGATGCATACCGGGTATATGACGGACCAGCGAGATGTATGTGGTCGTATCGCACATCCACCCGCACCGAAAAGGCCTGCAAGGTAGGGCGAACGGTCCTACCTATCTATGGCCAATGCCGAATCTAGGAATGAGGTAATTTGCGAGCGAGAACACCGGTACTTATACTTACATGCCTTGGTGGCTACCCATCTCTGCAAGGACACGCTGACAGTCTGCACTGCGTAGGATTACGCTGGCCGACCTCCTGTCCCGGGTGGCCGAGCAACAACTCAGGGCACTGCATTGCAGCATGCCTACTAGGTACTCCAGTAGCAGGGCCGTCGTCGAGCCCCATCGCACGTGACGCCAAAGCCTGCCCTCCCAGTGTCGCCTTTGTCGAGGCTACAATGGCCTTGTCCTGGAGTCCGGCTTTGTCTACATCCACCTCTCTTTGATCTCTGCCATACTGCGCTATTCCTGGCCCTGTCATCTCGAAGGACAATGGCAGAGTAGCTCTCGAGCAGACAAAGGGGTCATTGGATATAATCAACCGAGATTGCGCTCATGAACGACCTTTTCGTATCCATCCATCCACTGTTCGATTTTTCTTGCATCAGCGTCTGGTACGTCTATTGCAAGCTTCTCTCTCTCTCCGAGCCACAGCAACACTTGGATACGAACCTTTACACCAACTCCAACACGAACACAGCCATCATGTCTGGAACCAACAACTTCCCGGGTGGATCAACCCAGAACTTCTCCGAACAGGCCCTCGATAACTTCTTCAACGGGCCTATCTCCGACTTCAGCAACTTGACACCGGAAGATGAAATGACCTTCAACACTGACGCAACCGTCTCTCCCATCAACCTGTCCTTGAATGCTGACTTCAGCCAGCAGAATTTCGCCGGCCCGATGCTGCCAGAGCAGCTGCCACCCATGCAAATGCCAACTCAAGCACCACAAATGACTGATCTAGGTCCTTCGTACGATCCTAGGATCGGCTGGTACTACCCAGCGCAGGCGCCAAAGTCATACCCGCCGCCGCCGCCGCCGACGAGTGCTCCCTACCAAGCTTTGTCTGTCAATGAGGGCTATATCCCGATTGCGCCGCCAGTGCAGATGATGCACCCGACGCAGCCGCAGATGGTAAGTCAGAATGGCTACTACCCCAAACAGAGTAACAAGCGTAAGGAGTACTTTGGTCCTGCAGCTCATGAGCCGTCCAAGCGCCAGAAGCGAAAGGCGGTAGATGACTTTAGTAGTGACGAAGACGAGCCGCCTCGCCAAACGACACGCAAGGTCAAGAACCCGAAGACTCGGAAAGCTCCCAAGGACCCCAAGTCCACCAAGCTCCCTGTCGACGGAGTTCGCCAGAGAGGCAAGCCCCCCTCCATCGAAATGGCGTGCGTCTGCACCACCGGCTACAAGAAGACCACCGCCATCAAGCGTCCCAAAAACGCCTTCATCATCTTCCGCATGCAGCAGCAGAAGAACATCTCACGCGAACTCTGGAGCGACCCGTCCAAGAGACGCAACAAGGCTGGCGGAGTCTCCCACGACGTCATCTCCATCGAGGCCGGCGCGCGCTGGAAAGCCATGACCCGGGAGGAGAAGGAGCCGTTTTACGATATGGCCGCGGCGGAAGCCAAGAAGCATCGCGAGTTGTACCCAGACTACAGATACGTTCCCGGAGCGAAAGGAAGAAGTCCCCATTTCGGGACGTCGAGTTGCGGGTGTGGTGCTTATCAGAAGAACCTTGCGAAGCTTCGGCGTGAGGGCGGTAGTCCGAATACTAGTGATGATGCGGCTGAGTCCGAGCTGGAGGAGGTGGAGGCGTATGTGCCACCACGCTCGCGGCCGGCGTATCAGGCTCCGGCTGCTCAGATGTATGCGCCTACGCAACAGTTTCCGAAGGCTATGCCTGATTTCGGCTTCTCGACGCCGGCCCAGCAAGCAGAGGCCGCGAAAGCCTTTGCGGCTTTGACAGCTAAGCGGACTGCCGCTGCCGCCTTCCCTGCGGACAACGACGCGCCTACTCGCCGCTCAGCCCGCAGCCATGCCCAAGTCTCCTACACCGAGCCCGCCGACAACGTTGACGAGGAGCAGGAAGACACCTTTGAAGCCGAACTCACAGCCCAGCTAAGCGAAGCCCTCAACGCTCCATCCCCAACAATGGAGGGGAAGACAAAGCGCCGCCCCTCCGCAATTTTCACCCCCCTCAACAGCCCACCAGCACTCAACACCCGTTCACGCTCAAAGGGCAGTCTCGACCTCCCCACTGTTCCCGAAGACCAGATCCTCTCCACGGAAGACTACGAGGACTTATTCGGCGGCGGTGAGTTCAATATGGACGAGTATGTGAGGCAATTCACTGGGGACGATGAGAGTGTCACGGTGACTTCTCGCGCAGCTAGCCGCCGCAACTCCACTCGCAAGGCGAGTCCGAAGGGCCATGCTGCTTCTCCACAGGGTGTTGACAAGCGTAGAGGCTCTTCTGCGAGGTCGACGAGGGCGACTAGGAGGTCGCCGAGGCATTCGCCAAGGCATTAGCTGCGTTATTGCTCAGAGGTAGGCCATCTCATCCTAATGCTATTTCCTTTGTTTGGAAAGAGGAAAAAGCGCCGCATATGGTGGATGTACAAACAACAATGGCGTTCGGAGTTTGGGGCAATTAGGAGGTAAGTATGTTGCGTTTCTTAGCAGGTAATATCTAATCAACGGTGGCTTTCTGAACTTTCGACACCGTCTCTCGCACCACTTTCCCAAGGTTCTCAGCGAGTCAAGGTATATGGTGGACTTCGCCGCATAGCACGCACCCTCAATCACGCGTAGAATAGTCG
>JBPBPU010000093.1:0-3766 GCA_050954465.1 Janthinobacterium lividum | reverse complement strand
GTTCAGCGCTTAGAAGCCGTTTTCGTCTCATTAAGTCAGCTGTTGTGGCTAGTAAGAGTCACTGATTGGCGGGATAACCAAACGAGACGCTTTCAGGGAGCGAATAACACTCAGTATCCAAAACTGCCTTAAACACCTTAAAACGGAGGTTTCACTGAACAAATAGCTCTGACAACCCCTAAATGCAGCATTTTAGCGTGTAGCGGTCACCTGTGGAAGCAACTCACTTAACTTCTGTACCAAACTTTTAACCGAGGCCAGCATTCCTATCACAAAGAGCAGGGACGGCGCGAGCGCACAGCCAACAACGAGGAGCAGTCGTTTAAACATGCGGCAAACTAACCCTACGCTTGGAGAAGAGGGGAGTAATACAAACAATTCGGCCGGCTGAGTGGTCTTGAGAGACACCGTTGCGCGCGGTAGCGGCCCCCAACTCGCTAATCTTACCACCTATGAATATTGGAATCATCGGGGCCGGCCACATCGGCAGTGCCCTCGCCGTCCGGCTCACTAGCCTCGGCCACTCGGTTCGTATTGCCAACTCGCGCGGCCCCGAAACGCTGGGCGATGTGGCCGAAAAAACCGGCGCTATCCCCGCCACGGTTCACGAAGCCGCCCAACACGGCGAGCTCCTCGTGGTAACCATTCCGCTGATAAACATCCCTAACCTGCCGAAAGACCTGTTCGAAGGCGTGCCCGCCGACGTGCCAGTCATTGACACCAGCAACTACTACCCCCTGCTGCGCGATGGCCACCTGCCCGAGCTGGAAACCGGTACCCTCACCGAGAGCGAGTGGGTGCAGCAGCACCTGGGCCGCCCGGTGGTGAAGGTGTTCAACAACGTCTACGCCGAGCACCTCGAAAAACGGGGGCAATCCGCCGGGACCCCCGGCCGCATCTCCCTGCCCGTGGCCGGCGACGAAGCCGCCGCTAAGCAAAAAGTGATGGCCCTGGTCGAGGAGCTGGGCTTCGATGCTGTAGACGACGGCACCCTGCACGAGTCGTGGCGGCAGCAACCCGGCACCCCACCGTACGGGGCCGATATGCCCGCTGCCGAGCTGCGGCAGACCCTAGCTAGCCTTGGCACCGAGCGCACGGCGGGGCAGCATGCGCAGTTTCTGGCCAACCACGCCGAGCAGGAAAAACAGATGGCGGCGCAAGGCATCAAGCTGAAGTAGGCGCTAAACCGGCGTTGGCGACCTAGCGGCTAGCCTTCGGAGCCCCAATTAAAAGAGCCGCGGCGGTTGCTGCGGCTCTTTTGGGTTAAGCAGTTGTTCCTGCCTGTTCTGATGGGTCTCCTACCGGTTAATAGCCTGCTGCATTTGGGCGGAGTAGCGCTCCCCCTGAATCGCTACCTGGCCGATGGCGTGCTCCAGCTGCTGCAAGTCGTCCGGCGTGAGGGCCACCCCAGCCGCGCCGACGTTCTCTTGCAGCCGGGCCAACTTGGTGGTGCCGGGGATGGGGGCAATCCAAGGCTGCCGGGCCAGTAGCCAAGCCAAGGCAATTTGGGCCGGGCTGGCCTGCTTGCGGGTAGCCAGTTGTTTTATCAGCTCGATGAGGGCCAGGTTGGCCTGGCGGGCAGCCGCTTCGAAGCGGGGCAAGGAACTACGGATATCATTGCTGGCAAACGTCGAGTCGGCAGTGATGGCCCCAGTCAGGAAGCCCCGGCCCAACGGGCTAAAGGGCACAAAGCCAATGCCGAGTTCGGCCAACGTGGGCAGCACGCTCTGCTCGGGCTCGCGCCACCACAGCGAGTACTCGCTCTGCAAGGCCGACACCGGCTGCACGGCGTGGGCCCGGCGAATGGCGGCCGCCCCCGCCTCCGAGAGGCCAAAGTACTTGACCTTGCCTGCCTGAATGAGGTCTTGGACCGCGCTGGCCACGTCCTCCATCGGCACGTGGGGGTCTACCCGGTGCTGGTAAAACAGGTCGATGCGGTCAGTGCCCAGCCGCTGAAGCGACTGCTCGGCCACGAGGCGGATGCGTTCGGGCCGGCTATCGAGGCCCTACTTCGGGTCGCCGGCTTTAAAGCCAAACTTGGTGGCGATGACTACCTGGTCGCGCACCGGGGCTAGCGCCGCCCCCACCAGCCGCTCATTGTCCTCGCCGTAAGCCTCGGCGCTGTCAAAAAAGGTGACGCCCAGTTCCACCGCCGCCCGAATGAGGCGGGTGGCTTCGGTCACGTCGGTCGCCGGGCCGTAGCCGTGGTTCAGGCCCATGCAGCCCAGGCCCAGGGCCGATACTTCGAGGCCCGCCGGCCCTAGTTTGCGTTTTTCCACGTGGCTTGTTTGTTGAAGGTAACCCCCACCGGGTGCTCGCCGCACTGGCCCCGGCGTCAGCAATCTTGTACGATAGACTACCTAAATCTGGTTGCGTACAGACGCCCGCAACTTCGGCGGGCAGCGCAAGACAGGTTTTCGGAATACCTGCCAGTTCCTCTAGTCGGGCAGCCAATAGGTAGAGGCAGGGTATCAACAAGATGCACTTTTCGGCCTCTTAATAAGGCCTCAAACTGTCTGGCCTAGCTCGACCGACTTACATAGAGATGCTTCGATAAAATCAGCATGACGACCAAATTTTATCATTTTCTAATTCAGAAACAAGTCTGCCATTTCGTTACATAGCCTGGCTGCAGTTGCCGCGCTTTGTAGGCGGTTGGGGCGCGCCGGCGCGGCTACTTTAATGGCAGTGACTTGGTTTTAACCACGATATTCTCGTGCTCGAATACGCTGTAGCGAACGAGGACGTGGCCGGGCACGCGGCGGTCGCGCTCGATGGGCACCACTGGTACTTCCCACTGGTTGCAGTGTGTCTCAAACGGCGGCACGCCGAACTGCCACCGGCCCTGGCGATAAGTCAGCACGTAGTATGGTTGCCAGCAGCTGGTAAACCACTCCGGCAGAATGCCGAGGTAGTCGCGCTGCCCCGGCCCCAGGTGCGCAAACCGCGTCAGTTCGCCCCCGAGGGACTGCGGCAGCCGGTACGGCTTGAAGGCTGGATTGGAGCACCGCAGCACGCTGGTGCAAGGCCCCACGCAGGTAAAGTCAGCGGCAGTAGGACCGTCGGGTAGCGGCGGGGGCACCAGCCACACGTACTCGGTCACGCCATTGCCGTCGAAGTCGCCCTGCACGGCTCCCTTGGGCACTGGGTAGGGAGGCCCCGCCAAGGAGCTAAGGCTCTTCGGCGCAACAGTGGCCAAGGGGCTGAGCAGCAGGCCCGCGCAGCTTAGCAGGGGCAGGAGGACAGGCATTGGCACGAGCGTAGCTAACTAAATCACTCAAAGTTAGGTTTTCGGTCCCGAATACCTCATCGCACGTTACGGCACTTAGCGCGTTTGCCCAGGGGCTAGGTGTATGGTCCCAGAGGATAGTGGAGTAACTTTGGGGGCTGCTTTTAAAGCAAATCCATGGGAAAAGTACCACACGGCTGCGCCCGCACAACGCCGGCAACCCGGCGCCTTATCCAGCAAAGTTCAGAAAGCCTACAAACGCTAGCCACCCGCTTCGGCATCGACCCCAAAACGGTGGCCAAGTGGCGGGGCCGCACCACCACGGAAGAGTCCGCGCGCGGCTCCAAACCCGCCTCGACCGTGCTCACGCCGGCCGAAGAAGCGGCCATCGTTCTGTTTCGAAAAGAAACCCTACTACCCCTAGATGATTGCCTCTACGCCCTGCAAGAGGCTATTCCGAACCTGAGTCGCTCGTCGTTGCACCGCTGTTTGCAACGCCACGGCATTAGCCGCTTACCGCCCGACGAAGCGGGGACA
>JBPBPU010000122.1:0-4028 GCA_050954465.1 Janthinobacterium lividum | reverse complement strand
GAGCGAAACCTGCGAAACCGACCAGCCGCATCTGATTACGCAGGTAGCGACCACCGTCAGCACCGAGGCGGACTCGACCACCTTGCCGCAGATTCAGCAAGGATTGGCGGACAAATCGTTACTGCCATCTCAGCAGCTGGTTGATACCGCCTATGTGAGCGCCGAACTGCTCGTACAAAGCCAGCAACTCCACCAGGTGGAGTTAGTCGGGCCCGCGCGGAAAGACCAGAAATGGCCTTGGTTAAAAGTTTGGTACAAAGGTTAAACGACGGGCTGAAAATCGGCCTCCACTTGACCATGTATACTGCTTCTACAGCCAATGAGCGGGCTTTTACAGGGTCTTCCAGAGAAGGCGAACTCGCCCTGAAGATTGCGCGTTAGCCACCTCTTCAGCGAGTCGCCACCTCGTTCGGCCCGGGTTGAACCGGTCGTCGTTGGCCCTGCTGTAGGCAGCATCGCTGAGTGGGCCAAACCGGTCAACAAGGTGGGGCCAGCAGGATACCTAAGTGGCTCCCCTTTCTGGCCCCCTTTCTACCTGCCTAACGGCCACCGATTGGCGAGGACCAGCAAGGCACACCTTTCTGGCTCCTCTCTCCGCGCAGTAAGGCGCGTTGACACGCACACCGAGTGGCCGCTCGTTTAACCTTTGTACCAAACTTTTAACCAAGGCCAACTACGCCTTTGCTCCACCTTATTCCACGGCTAAACGGGCCACCTGCCCGCCAGCCCGTACTACATACACGCCGGGCGCTAGACCAGCAGGCAGCGGTAGGCGGGCCGTTCCCGTCGCGTCGGCCGTGGCCATAGCGACCAAGTGACCCAGCGCGTCGAGCACCTGCATCACCGCGCCCGGCTCGGCGCCGGCCAGGGTAGTGGCAGCACGAGCGGGGTTGGGGAACAAGACTACTGGGCTAGCTAGGCCCACGGCCACCACCCGCACAGACGAGTAGCTAGGTGTGCCATCAACATCTACTTGCCGTAGGCGGTAGTAAAGCAGGCGGGCACCGGCTGGCAGGGCGGCATCGATGAGGATATAGCTGTGCGACGTCGGGCTGCTGCCGGCCGCGGCTACCGTGCGGAAGGCCGCAAAAGACACCCCATCGGAGCTGCGCTCCACTTCAAAGCGCGCGCTGTTGGTTTCCGAAGCCGTGGCCCACGCCACGCGCACGGCCCAGCCGCCAGTGACCGGCGTAGCCGTGAAGGCCGTCAGTACCACGGGGAGCGGCGCCGCCGCCCGCTGGGTAGATACCGCCAGCTGCCCCAGAAAATTGACAGTGCTACCGGCGGGGTTATTCACGGAGAGGCTGCCGAAAGTGGCCGTGGGCACGACGCTGCCAACCACGTAAATCGTGCTGCCGCTGAGGCTAATACCCTGCCCGCGGTCGGTGCCCGTGCCACCGCCGATTTGCGTCCAGTTCAGGGTGGCAGAGGTGCTGTTGTCGGTGTAGCTGGCCACTATAATATCAGCGCTGGCAGTACCGCTAGCCGCCCCACTTTGTGACACCTTACCGGCCGTAGTACCCGAGCCGCCGAATACTACGCTGTTATCGTTGGCTGTATTATTCGTAACATAGCCCGTGACGTAGAGGTCGTTACCATTCACACTAATGGCCTGGCCTTGGTCATCATCCCTGCCGCCCCCTACCTGCGTCCACCCAAACGTGGCGCTGGTGCCATTATCTATATACTTAGCTACTACCATATCGGCACCCGTTGTACTGGTGGTCGCCCCATACTGCATGGTGGTTCCTGGCGTGGTGCCGCTACCGCCGAATAATACTTTCTTAGTGTTATTAAGATTATTCTTGATGTATCCCGTCACGTATACCGTTGCGTTATCACTGCCTACGGCAATGCCCTGGCCAGCATCGGCATCGGTGCCGCCCCCCACTTGCGACCAGCCGTAGGTGCCGGTGGTGCCATTATCCGTATACTTGACCACTAACAGGTCATTCGAGAGCGAGCTGGTGGTCCCCACCCCATTTTGCTGTCTCGTGCCCAGCGTGGTACCGGACCCGCCAAAGCGCACGCCAGAGCCATTATCGCCACTATTCAGAATGGAGCCCGTCACGTACACCCCGTTGCTGCCAACAGCGATGGCCTGACCTAGGTCGGTGTTGACACCGCCGCCTACCTGCGTCCAGCCCAGGGTGGCGCTGGTCCCATTATCGGTGTATTTGGCTACGACCAAGTCGCTCGACGACGCATTGCCGGTACCGGCCCCATATTGGGCCATCGTGGCCCCCGGGCTCCCGAATACGACGGCGCTAATATTCGCACTATTGTTGGTGATGAAGCCCGTGGCGTACACGTTAGTGCCTCTTACCGCTACTCCCCGGCCCTGGTCGGCCTCCGTGCCCCCGCCTACTTGCGTCCAGTCGAGGGTAGCGCTGGTCCCGTTGTCGGTGTAGCGAACCAATACCAGGTCGCTGGAAGACGTGCTAGTAGCGCCAGCCACCGCCGTGCTGCCCAACGTCACCCCCGCCGCATTGGCCGTCGTGTTCGTGAGGTAGCCCGTCACGTATACGCTCGTGCTGCTCACGGCAATACCCAGGCCCTGGTCGTCGCCGGTGCCCCCGCCGCGTTGGGCCCACGTCCAGCTACCAGTGCCGAGGCTAGCGCCCGGCACCCACTTAGCCACAAACAGGTCGTTGCCACCCGCACTGGTGAGGGTAGTGCCACCAAACGTCACAGAGCCGGCGAAATAGCCCGTTACAAACACATTGCCACTGGCATCTATGGCCGTAGCCATCGTCTGCGAGGGGCCGCTGGCTTGGGTCGTGCTGCCCGCGGTGGCTACTTGCCAGCTAGGCGTTTGCGCCTGGGCAGTGGCTAGCGTCAGGCAGCTGGCCAGAAGCAGTAGAAGTAGTTTCATCGGTTGAGGAGCAAAGGCGAGTAAGCAGGGAGCTAAACAGTAATGAAGTAGAGTAACTATCTGCTCAGTATTTTAGCCCTTGGTTAAACGTTTAGTGGGCTTAAGTGCTACGAACTTACTTTTCCTACCCCCGCCAGCCGGCAAGAATGGCTAAAGTCCTCCCTTTACTCGCTCAATCGACCTACTTCCTTGGTGAGTGATTAGTGGATTTTTCCAAAATTTAACCCGTTAGGCTTCCTTGTGGCCTAACAGCCCGATACAAGTCAAGCTATTCTGCTCGTGCGCTAGGCCAAGTAGGACATGCCCCAGGCTTGGGAAGTGCGGCGGCCTTCAGTAGGTCTTCAAAAAACGCTCGTTTTTTGGATGGTTTGCTGGAGTGTCCAAACGACCCCAAGAACGCAGGTTTTTGGGGTCGTTTTTTTATGCCGTCTATTGGAGGGCAAATTCGAACTGCTGGCTCAGAAAGTACCTTCCCGGTGAGTTGGCTCAGAAAGTCCCATTAAGATGCCTTAACGAGCTGGAAACGAGGTTGCGCCTCCGCTAAGTGGGCGGGTCCGAAAGGTGCGCCTTTCTGAACAGGTGAGGGCCTAAAAGTCTCTGTTCTAACCCGGCCACATTATCAGTGGGAAAGGAAGCCTCTTACATTTACCTCCTTTCAAACTAACTACATACAATGGAGCAAGCAACAGTAGGCCCCGATGTTTGGGTATTTCATGGAATGGGCGGACGATTCACCAGCGGCGTATTTACGACGCGTGAAAAGGCCGAAGCCTGGATTAACAAGCATGTGTTGACTGGGATACTCACGCGGTACCCACTCGATATAAGTGCCTATGATTGGGCGCTTGAAACGGGTACTTTCCGCGTAAAAAAGCCGGAACAGGCAAGCGCTGGGTTTATCCAAAAATTCACTTCTGGCAGCCAAGAACATTACCATTACGACCCACATGATATAGGATAGGCCAGCATTAAAGCAGGGCCTATTATGCAATAGCTTCTCTTTAATAATCAGTAAAACAACTATATAACGAGCATTTTTAAAGCAGCCCTGTTTATATACCCATCGCGAATTGAGAAGCGGCAATTAGTCGTACTGTTGTAGCATGCAAGTGAGCTTCACCGATACGGAACGGGTGCTATTGCGACAAGCGCA
>JBPBPU010000056.1:0-4195 GCA_050954465.1 Janthinobacterium lividum | reverse complement strand
AGGCCCAAAAACAGACCGAACAGAATGAGCAGCGCCAGCGCCACCAGCTTCGTCGAGCTGAGCACGTTCTGGATAAGCTTGCCGGCCTGCACGCCCCGTGCATTGATGGCCGTAATGCCCACGATGAGCAGAATGGCCAGCAATTGCACCGTGCTGAAAGGGAATGGGCCGATGTTGAACAGCACATTTTTCACCGAAAACCAGGGCTGCAACACCCCGGTAAACTTGGCAAATGCTACGGCTACGGCCGCGATTACACCGGTCTGAATAACTAAAAACAGCGTCCATCCATATAGAAAGGCCACCAGCCGCCCAAAGGCTTCGCGCAAGTACACGTATTGCCCGCCCACCTTCGGGAACATGGCCGCCAGCTCGCCGTAGCTGATGGCGCCCGCCATGGTGATAAGGCCCGTGAGCAGCCAGACAACAATAAGCCAGCCCGCCGAGCCGACCTGCCGCGAGATGTCGGCCGACACGAGAAATATACCCGAGCCTATCATGCTGCCCGTCACAAGCATCACGGCGTCGAACAAGGTGAGGGCCCGCTTGAAGTGCGGTTGCGAATTGTCGGAAGTAGGGGGTAGGGAATCGGACATAGACCAGGTTTTTTGCCAAATAAACGACCGGAGCGGCTAGATAAGGCAGATTAGGGCTGGATTGTCCTTCTAGTTGAGGCTCCTTGACTGCCCAAGGCTGCCTTAGGACCACCGCTTGACTGTGACTACTCGGTCACAATCAGGCGGCGGGAGAGGGACGATTGCCCCGCTGGCACTAGGGTAAGCTGGTACACGCCTGGCACCATCCCACGCAGCGGCAGGGCCAGCGAACGTCCTCCGAACTGCGTCTGCTGCACAACTTGCCCAAGTAGGTTGCGCACTTGCACCTGCGTCGGAGCGGTCAGCACCAGCGAAGTGGGCAGCTGCATGTGCAGCAAGCCAGTAGCCGCAACCGGATTGGGCCACAGGTCGGGTTGGTCTGGGCTAGCGGTAATTGTCGCCAGCACGGTGGGGTTGAAGACCTGCGTTGAGATACCTGTGCCGGCGCTGGTGCGCACGCTTATCAGGCCCGCCGTAACCCCCGGAGGGACGGTCGCAGTGAGACTATTGGCCGACTGTACCGTGAATGCCGCTTGGGTTGTGTTAAAGAGCACTTCTGTAGCACCCGCAAAACCAGCGCCCGTCAGCGTGACGAGCTGTCCGGGCGCCCCGCTGCTAGGGGCCACAGTCACCACCGTTGGCACCACTACATTATCGTAGGCATGAGCAAGAAAGATGCTAGGGAATAAGGGGTTGCCAGCCAGTTCGGTGGCCCCAATCGTTACCTGCTGCCAGTAAGCACCCGCCAGGTACACGCCGCCATCCGGCGCAAGCACGACTTGGGAGCCGTATTTCTCGCCCGGCCCAGTGGGCGTTAGTACCCACTGCCAGGCACCACCCGCATCGAGGCGAGCCAGGAAAACGTCAGCATTGCCAGCCGCACTGGAGTTTGAAGCAGTGAGCACTCCAAACTGCGCATCGTGGCTACCCAGACTGCCTGTTACGGTGACTTGGCCCGCCGCATCAACGGCAAGCTGGCTGCCAACATCGCCGCTTGCGCCCCCGGCGCTAGTTGCCCAGCGCCAGGTGCCATTGGAGGTCAGCGCACCTACCAAGACCTCGGGGGTAGTAGAGACGGTATTAGAGAGAGAAAAAGGCCCGACCGCTATCGAGGGGCCCGTGAAGCTGCCCGTCACGTAAGGGCGGCCCGCACCATCAAGCGCTATGCCTTGCAAGGCATCATTGTCGGCGCCTCCAACCCGGTAGCCCACTGCCAGGTGCGGGCAGTCGAGAGCTTGGCCACAAAAGCATCCTGCGTACCGCTCACTGAGGCATTAAGTAGCGTAGTGGCCCCAAATTGAGTCTGTGTGCTGCTAAATGTGCCGCACACATAGGCATTGCCTGTGGCATCTACGGCCACACCCGTCACGTGGTCGTTGCCGCTGCCGCCAGCGCTTACTGCATTTAGCCATGCGCCATCGGTACTCAGCCGAGCCACGAAGATATCTTGTGTGCGAAAGGTGAGCTGTGAGTTGGTTAGTTGAGTTGTGCCAAACGTAGTCGTGGCTCCTGTAAAAGAGCCAGCTAGGGTAAGCTGCCCGTCGCTGCCGAGTGCTAGGCGCCCGCCTTCGTCGTCGCCAAGCCCGCCCCCCGACACCGCCCACTGCCAGGTACCTGCCGCGTCGAGCTTGGCCACGAAGGCATCGGGATCTGGCAACGCCTGGGTAGCGGTGAGCGTGTAGGGGCCAAAGGGCGCTGAGCCATTGTAGCTGCCTGCGAGGTACACGTTGCCTGCAGCATCGACCACCAGGCCTGTCACTGATTCGGCCCCATCGCCGCCCGCCTGCCGCACCCAAAGGGTGTGGCCCGCCGCGTCGTACTTGGCCACAAAAAGGTCGGTTTGGCTTGTATGTCCAATTAGTTGTTGCGTGCCAAAGTATATGCTACCATTAAAATGGCCCGCCACGTACACGTTGCCTTGCGCATCGGTGCCTATCTTGGGTAGCCAGCTTTCGCCGCTGGTGCGGGTGTTACCCACCGTGAGTGCCGCGCCAAAAAACGGCTGCTGTGCATAAGCAGCGGGTAGCTCGCCAATTAGAAGGCCGAGTGCCAGGCTCAGTCGACGGGCCCAATAACGAGGGGGTAGGAGAAAAGGTAGAGGTAATTGCATAGAAGCTGGAAAAGCCTAAATGGCTTATAAATTGACGCTTAAACAAGCAGCAAGTAAACACCACCAAGCGGATTTTGCTTAGCAGCTTGGCGCGTGCAGACCGGGATTAGCAAGCGGTTCGCGGGTTAGTAGTAGCCGGGCCGCCTACTTTTGCCGCTATGTCCCGCAAGCTTCTGGCCCTGCTGGTGGCCGCGTTTCTAGTGCTTTCGCTGGCCACTTACGTTTACTACCGCCGCACGCTGGCCGCCGTGCCCATTGACCCCTACGCTCTAGTGCCCGACGATGCGGTGCTGGTGCTGGCCACCCGCGACCATCCCGCCCTGGTGCGCCACCTGCAGGAGGCCGGTGTGTGGGACAACATCAGCGGGGTGCGCTACTTCCAGCAAGTAGCCGGGCAGCTGGCGCTGGCCGATAGCCTCGACACGGGCGGCAGCATCAGCGCGGCGGCGCGGCAGCGGCGCGGGTTGCTGTCGCTGCTGGGCCGCAAGCTGGTGCTCACGTCGCTGCACATCACGGGGCCGGGCCAGGTCGATGTGCTGTACCAAATACCGCTGACGACGGTGCGCGAGTACCGGCAGGCGCGGGGCGTGCTCGAAACGCTGGGCCGTGATGCACGCTATGAACTCAGCCTGCGCGACTACGAGGGCTACGAACTGCAAGAGCTGACGGTGCGCGAAGGTGGCGCCCGCCTTACGGTGCTCAACTACCGCAACCACTTGTTGCTAAGTACCAACGCCGCTCTTGTGGAGGCCGTGGTGCAGCGCCTGCGCCTACCCGCCGATGCGCCCACCGTGCGCGCTGGCTTCGGCCAAACCGACTTGCTGCGGCTGCGTGACGTCGATGCCACGGTGCTGTTCAACTTTCGCCGCCTGCCGGGGCTGCTCGATGTGCTGTTTCGGCCCGGCACGCACGCCCAGCTCGACCAGGCGGCTACGCTAATCCGCGAAGGACTAGTAGGCTTGAAAATTGGCCCCGGCCAACTCACCCTCACGGGCTTTGCTAACCCCGAAACCGCCGCCAACTCGTGGCACCAGCTACTGCGTGGCCAGCCTGCCCTAACCCTGCGCCCCCTGGCCGACGTGCTAACTCTGCGCACGGCCCTGGTGCTGGCTGTGGCTGGGCCACTGGCAGTGCCTACCCCCATCGCTACAGCCAACCCCGCAGTCGACTCCACAAACCAACTTCGGCAGGCCCTCGATAGTCTGCGGACGACCTTAAGCCCTGGCGTAACCCTTACGTACCTGGCCGCTCCCACCCCGAGCGTGCCGCCTGCCCGCTTAGCGTTGGTGCGCAGCCGAGCGCCGGAGCGCACGGCCTTCTGGCTGGCGCGGCTGCGGCGGCTAGGGCGCGTGTCGCCGGGTTTTGTGCGGGTTGGGCCGTTCAATATGTACGGGGCAGCTTTTGAGGCCGAGCAATTGGCTCCGGCGCTTTTGCAGCACAAGGGCGCCGTTCCGCTGCCAGGCGCCGCCCCGGCCGCCGCGCTAGTGCG
>JBPBPU010000104.1:0-4278 GCA_050954465.1 Janthinobacterium lividum | reverse complement strand
AATCTACAACCACGGCACCAGGGCCGAGAACCGCATCCGCTTTGAATAACCACGCTGAACAGGATGCCCGCCACCGGGAGGCGGTGGGCATCTATTACCAAACCCACGACGAAGCGGCACTTGGCCCGATGCTAGGCGAGTTGCGCGAGCAGGGGCTGGCTTACCTACGGGGCCGGCTGAACGTGTACGACACTGACCGGGCCGACGATATTGCCCAGGAGGCGCTCACCAAGTTACTGGCTCACCTACAAGCCCGCAAATTTCAGGTAGTAGGCAAGCCCGTAGGCGTACTGTTCTGCGTCTTCTGCAAGTACTCATACCTGAACAGCTGCAGCCCAAAGCCCAGCGAGCCCGGCCGGGGTGAAGACCCTTACCAATTCCTGCCCGCCAGCACGGCCACCCCAGCGCAGGAGCTACCCACGGCCGAAGTGCAGCAAGCTGCCGCCGCCACGCTCACCGCCGCCACCCAGGCTGTGCTAACCCTCGACCCCAACGCCCGCGCCGCCGTGGTGCTGCATTACTACCACGGCTTGCCCGCCCCCACGGCCGCCGCGCAGCTGGGCATCAGCGAGGGCACCTTCCGCGAGCGCCTGAGCCGGGGCCTGCAGGGCTTGCAAGCTTGGGGCCGCACAGTGGCCCGCCCCGCCGCGGAGGTGTACGCCGCCCTCCCCGGCCTCGATACCGGCGACCTGTTCCGCGAGCCGCTACGCCTAGCTGGCTGATGTGCTCAAAAGTCAGCACATTAAAAATCCCTGCGAGGGGAAATTGAAAAGTACCTCCAAGTAGTAAACCGCCATGTCTGCCCCGCTCATTATTCCCGACCACATCAAACAGGCCCGCATCACGCTGCTGGGTGCCGGCATTCCCTGCGAGGTGGATGACGTCGCCTTCGCCGCGCTGATGTGCGCCGCCATCGCCTACAACCGCACCCCCCAGATGAACCGGGCCGCCGTGCTGCGCCAGGAGCTAGCCGACGCCCACCACGCGGTACGCCGCCTCAGTGGGGAGGTGCTGCGCGAGGGCCAACGGGCTGACCGGCTCAGCGCCCGGCTGGCCCGGCTCACGAAAGCAGAAGTGCTTTCATGAAACCGGGAATTTCCGGTTTTATTGAAGTACCTGTAAATCAATGCCCCCCATAAAAGTACGAAAATGTACCTTTATGGGGGAGCGCTAACAGTCAATGAGTTATGATAAAACCCGAAAAACCGGGTTTTATGAAACAGGAAATATCCGGTTCTACCGAAGTGCCAGGCTAAGACTACCCATCCGGCCTCGCCCATTGCGGTAGCTGGCTATTTCTCTTTCGTGAACACCAGCGTACCCGTGAGGCTCGAACTCCCCCCGAAGGTGCTTCGCAGACTATACCCTTCCTGGTACAGCTTGGCAAGGATTCTCTGGCAGAACGTCGCTTCTTCTGCCCCGTCGCCCTTCATATCCACTACCTGCGGCGCAGAGTCGCCACGTGCGATGGCAGCATAGAGGCGTGGTGTTCCATTATGGTAGAAATGTACTACGACCACCTCCGCCCCACCCGTCTGCGCCTTCACTGGCGATGAGGCCAATGCCACCAGGCAAGCCCCCAAGAATAAGAGTTTTTTCATAGCCGCGAAACTAATGCTGCGCACCGCCTCCCGCGTCGACGCCAACCAAGCCGCCATTGTCCGAGCACTTCAGGCAGTGGGGGCTACCGTGCTCCACACCCACCAGCTCAAGAACTGCTTCGACCTGCTCGTGGGCTACCGGGGGCGCACTTTCCTCATGGAGGTGAAAGACCCGGCCCAGCCACCCAGCGCCCGCCGGCTCACGGAGGGCGAGGCCAAGTTCCGCGACGAGTGGCGTGGCTCCCCCTACCACGTCGTGCATACCCCCGACGAAGCTATCCGCATCATTACTACCGCCTGATTTCTGTCTCATGATTTCTGTACCAACTACCTGCTCTGCGACCCCCTTGCCCCGGCGCACCTTCCTCATCAGTGAGGTGACGGCCGCCACTACCCGCGTGGCTGAACTGAGCGCCAAGCACCCTTCCTGGCCCAGCAGCCGGGTGCGGGCTGTCGTGGCGCGGGAACTGAATATAAGCACTGTGCAGCTTCGCTACATCCTCCAAAAAGCTGCCGAAGCAAATTGAGTTGCGGATTTCGCAGGTTAGTTACGCTTTTGGGCCTGCGCGTTTGCGAGGGCGTAATGCAGGTCGGAATTTCGGGGTATGTCGGTACAGCCCGTCCAAGACGCCCCCAAAGTTCGCAAACTCACCACCCAGCAGCAGCGCTTCGTGGAGGAGTATTGCGTGGATTGGAATTGCACTCAGGCAGCATTGCGAGCGGGCTACAGTGAGAAGACAGCCTATTCCATCGGCTGGGAGAACCTGAGAAAACCTGAAATAAAGTCGGCCGTCGACGCCCGACTCACCGAGTTGAGCCTCTCGGCCGGCCAAACTACCAAGCTCATCAGTGAAATTGCCGAAACCCGCATGAATCAGTTCATGCGGGTTTCCACCGTACCCGTTCGGCAGCGCAAAGAAGGCTATGCCAACGTCGTGGCCAGCAGTCTGCGCGAGGAAATTGCACTGGTCGAAGAGCAAGCCAGCTTGCTGGAAAAGAAAGATGCCGCCCCACTGCGGCGGATGCTCTCGAAGCTGCGGGTACAGCTGGTCGAGATGGAGCTGGAAGTGCAACGCCACGGCAAGCTGGCCGTGGTGTACGTGGATGGCCCACTCGTGCTACAAGAGGTAGTGGAGTTAGACCTCGTGGCCTTGGCCCAGGCGAAGGAAGGCGGGCGCATCAAGTCGTGGACACCGACCGAGCACGGCATCAAGGTCGAACTGTATGATGCGGCCGCTGCCCTGCGTGACATGGGCCGGGTGCACGGCATCTTCGAGAAGGACAACTCCCAGGCGGGTGCCATGGCCGTGCTCAACACGAAGGTGGAGATTATCACCACCGGCCCGCCCATCGCCCGCTCAGAGAAGGAGGTGGACGATGTTTAAGTCGGGCCGCCTCTACGGCGACAATTATCACAGCGCCGCCGATACCGTCGTCAACCAGGGCGGCACCTCGTCGGGCAAAACCTACAGCATCCTGCAGGTGCTCTTTACGCGCTTGTCGGAGCAGAAGCGCAAGGTCTGCACCGTCGTGGGCCAGGACATTCCCAACCTGAAAGCGGGGGCCTTACGCGATGCCCTTGACATCTACCAGGGCAGCCCCGAGCTACAAAGCCTCATCAAATCCTACAACAAAAGCGAGCGCATCTTTCACTTCCACAACGGGTGCGTGCTGGAGTTCAAAAGCTACGAGGACAGCCAGGACGCCAAGAGCGGCAAGCGTGACTTCCTGTTTCTGAATGAAGCTCAGGGCGTAGTGAAACCGATTTACGACGAGTTGGCGCTACGCACCAAGGAGCAGGTCTTCATCGATTACAATCCGAATGCGGAGTTCTGGGTACACGAGGAGCTGCTGGGCCAGCCCGGCGTGGAGCTACTCATCAGCGACCACCGCCAAAACCCCTTCCTGCTGGATAAGCAGCGGGCCAAGATTGAGGGACTGAAAGAGAAAGACCTCGAACTGTGGCGGGTGTACGCTCGCGGCAAGACGGGCAAGATTGAAGGCCTGGTGCTGCGCAACTGGAGCGTCTGCGAAGAGATACCCGCCTTGGCCACGTTCGTCGGCCGGGGCATGGACTTTGGCTTTACCAACGACCCGACCACGGCCATCGACGTGTACCTGCAAAGCGGCGAGCTGTGGTTGGATGAGGTGCTCTACGAGGAGGGCCTCACCAATAGCGACATCGACAAGCGGCTGCTGGTCGAAGACCCCCACAGCCGCCGGCTGCGCCTTATCGCCGATTCGGCCGAGCCCAAGAGCATCGAAGAGTTGCGGCGCATCGGCTACTCCCGCATCGAGGGCGCGCTGAAAGGCCCCGACTCGGTGCGCAATGGCTTGGACATCCTCAAGCGCTATCACCTCAACGTCACCCGCCGCTCGGTGCATCTGCGCAAGGAGCTGACCAATTACAAGTGGCGCGTGGACCGGGCCACGAATAAGCCGACCAACGAGCCCGTCGATGCCTTCAATCACTGCATCGACCCTGTGCGCTACGTGGCCCTCAACTGTATTGGCAAGCCCGCCGCGGCCCCTATTACCACCTACCAAACCTTTCAGGCTCAGTAATGCACGCGCTCACCCTCCCCGACACCCGCACCCTCGACCTGCCCACCCGCTGGGGCGAAGTCACCCTGGGCCAGGCCGCCCGCCTGGCCGAGCTGGAAGACCTCGACGCCTA
>JBPBPU010000096.1:0-4280 GCA_050954465.1 Janthinobacterium lividum | reverse complement strand
ACCCTGGCCAGCCTAACCGACCTCCAGCAAGCCTACGGCCCCAACGTATTACCGCTGGAATTGGACGTGACCAAGCCCGAGCAGGTCAAAGCAGCCGTAGCACAGGCGCACGCCCATTTCGGGCGGCTCGACATTGTGCTTAACGGGGCGGGCTACAGCCTGGTCGGCACCATCGAGGAAGTCAGCGCGGAGGAGATTAAGGCGCTTTACGACACGAATATCTTCGGGGCATTGGCCGTCATTCAGGCCGCCCTGCCGCTGCTGCGCGCACAAGGCAGTGGGCACATCATTGGGGTGTCGAGCAGCCTGGGGCTGGTGGCAATGCCACTGATTGGCTCTTACTGCTCCTCGAAGTGGGCCTTTGAAGCCCTGCACGAAAGCTTAGCGGCCGAGATTAAGCCCTTCGGTTTGCACGTGACGCTGGTAGAGCCCGGGGCCTATGCCACCGAGTTCGGCAGCCCGCAGTCCCTGAAGGTTGCCCCCGGCCTAGCGGTCTACGCTAACCTGCGAAATAGCCTAATGGAGCGGCTGAAAGGCGCTTCCAAAGGCGACCCGCAGGCGACCCCCGCCGCCCTATTCGCCCTGGTAGATTCCCCAGCCCCGCCGCTACGCCTGTTCTTAGGTAGCCAGTCGCTGCCCCATACGCGCACCGTCTACGCCGAGCGCTTAGCTACCTGGGAAGCGTGGGCCCCCGTAGCGGACGCGGCGCAGGGCCAGCCCAGCTAGCCGAACCAGCGGCCGTAACTAGCCGCTGAAGCAGCCTATTAGCTGGCGGACTTGAATGCCAGCACCTATATTTTTCCACTAAAAGCAGCCAGCGGCAGGGAGATTCTTCGCCGCTGGCTGCCGGAGGTAGTACGATAAAAACCCACCTCGTAGCGTGCACAAGTTCAATTCCATTAGCGAAGCGCACCGGGCCTTCGGCCTGCCCAAGCCGCTGCATCCACTTATCAGCCTGGTGGATGCCACCGCTACCCCGGTCAAGGGGGAGCCTTCCTCCGGCGCCCATATCCTGGGCTTCTACAAAGTAGCGTACAAAACGGGCGGGACCGGGACCGTTAAGTACGGTCCTGGCCAGTACGATTTTACGGAAGGCAGCTTGCTTTGCGCGGCTCCTAACCAACTGCTGGGCAGCGACGAGGAAGCGAGTAATGAAGCGGGCTATGTCTTGCTTATCCACCCCGATTTTCTGCTGGGCTACCCGCTGGCCCAAAAAATCAAGCACTACCACTTCTTTTCGTACGCGGCCAGCGAAGCCCTGCACTTATCCGATGGGGAAAAAACCACCGTGGTCGCGCTCTTCTACAGTCTAGAGGAAGAGTTACGGAGCCGCATCGACGATTTCAGCCAGGACGTACTGATTGCCCAGCTGGAACTGCTGCTAAGCTACACGCAACGGTTTTACAAGCGACAGTTTACGACGCGCCGCCCGCTAAATCGGGTATTGCTCGACCAGGTAGATGCGGTGCTCAACGGCTACTTCCACGCCAGCCAGGGGCTCCGGCAAGGTCTGCCCACCGTGCAATATCTGGCGGAGCAGGTGCAGCTGACCCCCAGCTACCTAAGCGATATGCTGCGCTCGCTCACTGGCCTGAGTGCCCAGCAACATATTCACCACCAACTGATTGAGCGAGCGAAAGAGCGGCTCTCGATTACCGAGTTATCCATCAGCGAGATTGCGTATGAACTAGGCTTCGAGCACTCACAATCGTTCAGTAAGCTATTCAAAGCCAAAACAAGCACCTCCCCCCTGGCCTTCCGACGGTCGTTCGCGTCTAGGTCTTAGGAACACGCTACCCCGTACAAGACAAGGACCTGATGTATCTCTCCCCCGCCCGTTTCGAGCACATCAACCGGCTGGGCAAATACACCTTCGCCGAACAGTAAGCCTTGCTAGACAATGGATTACGTTCGCTCCGCCAGCCGGAGCATCCGTTTGCATCGGCCACCTCATCGGCTTAACGTAATTTTTCGCCCCTTTGTAACGAAAACCCCGTACTCAGCGGGTATTCAGCTTTTAAATCTTCTGCTGTTCCCGATTGATTCTCCTTTGCAGGGCAACTTAGAAATAAGTCGGCATCAGTTATTGTCGCTGTCTCGCTGTGCGTTAGCCAAATAGTTAACGACTATTTCTTCAACACCACATACCCGTAGGCGGGTAGGATGAGCTGGCTGCCGAGGGCGTAAGTGCCACCTTGCAGCGCATTCGTCCAGGCAGTATTGGCGAGTGCGGTCGGCACAGTGTACTGGGTAGGAGAGTTGCGCACATTGACCAATACCAGCGCCTGGCTGCTACCTGCCGTTTTGGTGAAAGCACAGACGTTGCTCGTGCTATAATCTACGGGGGTACCGTGCTGGAGCGCGGGGCTGGCGGCGCGGGCAGTTAGCAACTGCTGGTAGGCGCGCTTCACATCGGAGTGCAGGCCCCACTGCACCTTCACGGTGGTGAAAGGGAAAGTAATGGGGGTAGTCATGCCGGCCTCCTGGCCATTATAGACGAAGGGAACTCCCTTGAAGCAGGACGCAATGACGAAGGCCGACATAGCACCCGCGTTGCCGCCGTAGAGGGCTACCGGCGTGCCGTCCGAGCCATTCACGTCGTGGTTAGTGGTGTAGCGCACCACTTGCTGCGTGGTGCTAGCCCCGGCGTACTCGCTGGTATTGAGGGCGGCCAAGCTGGTGGCCGGGCCATTGCTGCCGTATACACTGCGCAGGGCGCCGTAGAAATTAAAACCAAAGTTGTAGTCGAAGCCCGACGTGAAGTTGGCGCTGCGGGTGCCTTCGGCCAGCAGCAGCAGCTTGTGGATTTTGATGCTGTGCAGCGTGTCGGTAGCCTGCTTCCAGAAATCGGCCGGGATGGGGTCGGCATAGTCGCAGCGAAAGCCATCGACGTTGGCCGTGTACACCCACGATTTCATGGCCGATATCATGGCCAGGCGCATGGCCGAGTTGGCGTAGTCGAGCTGGGCTACGTCGGTATAGGTTGTGTTGGGAGGGGGTAGGATGTTGCCCGCCGCGTCGCGCAGGTACCAGGTCGGGTGGGTGGTCGTCCAGGCATTGTCGTAGCTGGTGTGGTTGGCTACCCAGTCTAGCATCACGCTCATGCCGCGGGTGTGGGCGCCATCGACTAGCGTGCGCAAGTCGGTGAGCGTCCCAAACTCCGGGTTTACGGCCGTGTAGTCCTTCACCGCGTAGGGCGAATTAACTGCTTTTACTACCCCTACCGGGTAGATAGGCATGAGGTACAGCACGTTCACCCCAACGGCTTTGATGGAATCGAGCCGGGCCGTTACCCCCGCAAAATTGCCGCTTTGGCTGAACGCCCGCATATTCACCTGGTAAATCACCGCATCTTCGCGGTTGGGCACGCTGGCGAACGGTGTGCCGTACTGCGGGGGCGTGGGGGTAATGGCGATGGGGTCGGTGGGCGGCTGCGGCTCGTCGGGCCGGCAGCCAGTTAGAATGCCGGCGCTTAGGACCAGGGCCAGGCCAGTTCTGAAAAGATTAGTTGGAAGGAACATAGTAGATGGGGTGGGAATGCGGCGCCTACTTTAGGCGGTTTGATGACTAAAAATCAATTATTTATAACATCTGTTGGTACTCGCTGGGAAGACGCGCGTATCAGCAGCTTGGGGCTGAGTAGTACTGGGGCAAGGGGCGTGGAGCTGGCACCCGGCTGTAAGATTTTCAAAAGCTGGTGCACGGCCAGGCGGCCCATTTGGCGGCTGCACTGGTCCACCGTAGTCAGCGGCGGCTCGGTGAGCGTCGTAAACCCGGCGTTGCTGAAGCCCGCCAACGCCACATCCTCCGGAATGCGCAGCCCGCGCTCCTTCAGCAGAAGTAAGGCGCCGGCTGTGAAGGAGTCGTTGGAAGAGAAAACCGCATCGGGGCGAAGGGGTAGGCGCAGCATCTGCTGCATGCCGGTGGCCCCGGTTTGCCGATGCGGCTCGGCTACGTAGCACAGCGTCTCGCAGTAGGGCCGCCCATGGTCGCGCAGGGCCTGGCGGTAACCCTGGTGCCGCTGCTGATAAATGCCCAGGTGCAGCGGCCCCGAAAAGTGAGCGATGTGGCGGTAGCCTTCGGCCAGCAAGTGCGCAACCACGGCGTAGGCCCCGGCATAGTCATCGACCACTACCGAGCTGATGCGCTGGCCCGTGAAACCTTCCACCGCCCGGTCAAAGAAGACCAGGGGCAGATTGGCTGTGCGCACCGTTTCAAAATGCGAAAAGTCATGCGTATCGCTGGCCAGCGACACCAGTAATCCCGCTACCTGAGCTTTG
>JBPBPU010000066.1:0-4454 GCA_050954465.1 Janthinobacterium lividum | reverse complement strand
CTCACCTGCTACGAATTCATTTGCGCCGAATGGCGAAAAAATCCTAGTATCTTTCACTGCGACCCAGCTGACCTTATTCCGGGACCATACACCTAGCCACTCGTCAACCTGGCTGACCTACTTACCAGCCAACTGCCCTATACTTACGGTTCCCGCCGCCCGCGTCCACAACTTATGTCTCCTCTCACTGCCTATGTAGTCCGCTTAACCAGGCTGCAGGTCGCGGCCCGGACCCTGGACGGGGTGCGCGTCGAGGCCCCATACAAACCCGCCCTGCTGCTGGCCGTGCTGGAAGGGGTGGAGGAGGGGGCGGTTCACGACAACCACATCGCTATCACGCCCGAACTCATCGCGGCTTTCAAGGCGTACTGCCAACTGCTGAGCCCAGGACCGGCCTACGCGGCCAGTCCGTTCCAACTGCCCTTCTTTCACTTGCGAAGCAGCGGCTTCTGGCACTTGCAAGCGCGGCCGGGGCGGGAGCTGCTGCTAACGAGCTCGCGCTCGGTCAAAAGCTTTGCCCACCTGCGGGAGGTGATTGCCTACGCCTGGCTGGATACCCCGCTCTGGGAACTCATGCAGCAGCCCGTGGCGCGGGAGGAAATCAGACAGGCCCTACTCACGCGCTACTTCCCGCTAACGCGGCACTACTTCCGGCCGCAGGCGGGGCAGGAAAAGCTGGATGAGCTGGGCCGACAGATGCTGGAGGAGCCGGCCGCCGTGTACAACCGGGCCGTGGACGTGGCCGACGAGCCGGAGGTGCTAGTGCGCAGCGCTGTGTTCAGCCGGGAGGTGCTGCGGGCGTACCAGTCCACCTGTGCCGTGTCGGGCCTGCAGCTGCTGAGCACGACGGGGGCGGCCCCGCTACTCGATGCCTGCCACATTGTGCCCTGGGCCGTTGGCCACGACGACACTATCGGCAACGGCTTGGCGCTGTGCCCCAATCTACACCGGGCCTTCGACCGGCACCTGTTCTGGATTGACTCCGACTACCGGGTTCGGGTGGCCGAGGGCTTCGGAGAGCTCGGGGGTCACGACTACGGTGTGCAGCGCTTCAATGGCCAGCAGCTGCGCCTGCCCAAGGTGCGGGCCTGGTGGCCGCGGGCGGAGAACCTGTTGACACAGCGGGGTAGCTAACAGCAGCTACTTGGCGCTAGCCCGCCGCTTTTCGTACCATGCCTTCTATTCTACCCTAGCAAGTAGTATTATGCAAGTCGTGCTCCTCGTACCAGAAGCAGAGTGGCGGGCCCTGGTGGCCGAGGTCGAGCAGCTCAAGCAAACCGTTGCCCGGCTGGCCCCGCCTGCCACCTCGCTACCTGACCGCATGCTCAACGTGCGCGAAGCGGCGCACTACCTGCGGTTGACGCCGGAAGGCGTTTGCAAAGCCCGGCGTCAGGGCCGCCTGACCGGTTTGCGCCTGAATGAGAAGGAGTGGGGCTTTCGACAATCGGAACTCGACCGCTACCTTGCGCGCTACAATCGCCGCTCCCTAACCGACCCTGGGTAGGAATAGACGGCCCAGCCAGGATTAGCGCCGGTTCCAGCTAAGGCTTCCGACAGAACGCGCACCAGTTGGGTCCCCTTAGCACCCCCTTTTGAAAGTGCCCTTCCGCCTGCTGACTACTCATGGTTGATTCCGCCCTTGCTACCCTGATTGAGCGCGTAAGACTGCTGCAGGCGCAGGCCCAGCGGGCCGCCGTAGCGCAGGCTAGCTACCACCTAACGCGGCGCAACTGGCTCATCGGCCGGCACCTGGCCGAGGGGGAGCAGCCCGGTGCTGACTACGCTGCCGCCAGCTCCCATCTGGTAGCTGAGTTGGCGCGCTCCCTGCCAGCAGCAGCGGGCCTCTCCGCGCCGCAGTTGGCCCAGTGCCGGGATTTCTACCGCAACTATCCCGAGCTTTTTCCGACCGGGGTAGGGGCTGCCGCCACATGGAGCTTGCCTGCCGTGCCGCCTGGTACGGCCGACTCCGCCGTCGATATTCCGGCCGAGCAGCTGCGCCGGTTGAGCTTTGCCCACTTCTGCGAACTGCTCCCGCTACCTAATGCCCGCCAGCGCACCTTCTACGAGGGGCAGGCTGTTCACAGTAACTGGTCAGTAAGGGTGCTGAAGCGAGCCATCGATTCGCTGCTCCACGAGCGCGCCGTTCTATCCCAGGACCAGGAAGCCCTCCTAGCCGAGTACGCCGCGGCTGCCCCCGCCCCGCCGGCCGGGCTTGCTAGTGCCGATTTGCGGCACTTTCTGGGCCTCACCGCCAGTTCCCGCGCCAGCGACTCCGCCACGACCACCTTTACCCGACTAAAAGCTTTTTTGCTGGGACTAGACTGCAGCTTCTGCTTCGAGGCTCAGTCCCAGCGGCTCGCGCTTGCTGAGGAGCACGTCCTGGTCGACCTCGTTTTCTATCACCGCGTGCTTAAATGCCACTTTCTGGTTAATGTCCGGTTTGCCTCCTTGCGCCCAGCGGACTCCCGCTACCTGAACGGCGGCCTCCGCCACTACCGCGAAAACGAAAAGGCGCCCGACGACAACCCGCCCGTGGGCCTGCTGCTCGGCGTGCGGCCGGTCGCTACCCAGGTAAGCTACCTCACGCCGGGTAGCTCGGCGCAAGCGTTCGCCCACCAGCATCGTGCCCTGTTACCTTCCGAAGCCGAGTTAAGCGCCTTCTTCGAGGGAGAGGAACCTGGTTGACTTGGGCAACCAAGTGGTGCGTGCACCTTGCCGCCTGTTTCGCAGCCGCTAGGGCCGGAATAACGTCAGCCTATTTCAGATAACGTGGCGGCATCCCAGCCATTGCTCCCCGCGTCGACGTAGCTGATTTTGGCGGGGTCGAACGCTTCCAGCGCCTGGGTTACCCACTGCTCGTCGACCGTGTCTTGGTAAGAGAGCAGGTGCACGGTGGCCGTCTGGTCAGGATTGAGACGCAACAACCGGCCGATGCGCTGGGCAGCCTTACGTTCGTTGCCGAAGGCGTGCCAGATAATGCCCACCCGCAGGTTGGGGATGCTGATACCCTCCGAGAGCTGGGCCACGCAGGCCAAACGCTGGATTTCGCCCGTATTGAACTTAGCCAGGTTGGCCTCGCTCTGCTTGTTCTTGGAATGGTAGGTATGGTCGGCTTGCGCTTCGGCCTGCTGCTGGTTGCTGGTGAAGAGCAAGACCTTCTCCGTCTGCTGGCCGGCCAGGTAGCGCATATAGTGGCCCTTACCGGGGTAGTTCATTAGGGCTTGCATGCGGAGAATGCGTAGGGTCTCGATGGGCAGCGGGTCCTGGGCGGCATTAGCCAGGCGCTTGCTCCAGTAGAAGTAGTTCTCGCGCTCGCTGGTCGTGAACTGGCTGCCTGACTTGCTGGTGAGCACGTAGTCGCGCGTAGTGCGCAGCGGCAGGCGGTGCACGACCAGGCGGTAATCATTGAGCAGCCCGGCTAGTACGGCCTCATCGGTGGTGTAGTCTACCACGATGGGGCAGTAGGTGGCCACGAGGCGGCCTTTCTCGGAACTCGCCTGCGCGGGCGGCGTGCCGGTCAAGCCTAGGATACTGCGTTTCTTGGCCGCGTGCGCTTTCAGGCCCGGCTCATGCGAGTCCTTCAGGGCGTGACACTCGTCGAGGTAGAGCTTCTGGTAAGTGCCGGCCGCCAGGGCTTTGCCCAGCGAGCGGTAGGTAGTGAACTCGATGTGGTCAAGCAGATGCGCCAGCCCGAACTTCTGCGCTTCCTGGGGCCAGGATTCCAGAATGGCCTGGGTGGGGGCTGCTACCAGAAAGGGCTTGCCAGCGGCTTGGTCAGGTAACTTAGCGGCGGCGAGCAAGCGGTCCATGTCGCGCAGGCCGATAAGGGTTTTGCCCAGGCCCATGGTCAGGGCGATGCCGGCCAGGCGCCGGCCCTGGATGGTGGCCAGCACCTGGTCCTGCAAGGCTTGCTTACGCGCGGTGGCGCTAGTAGTAGTGTCCAGAGAGGCGAGCATAGGAGAGTCTAGAAAAACGCCCGGCTGAGTCGTAGGGGCACAGCCCAGCGTGGACGCTGAGTGAGGGCCCGCGTAACTGGCTACCTGTCGGCTTGCACCAGAGAGCCGAGCTACAATAGTTGACTTTCGGACGGGGTAGTAAGCGCAGAAGCAGGTAGCCTGGAGACATTGGGTACCTCTGCGCCGGCCCCGCCAGCGCTGGACAAACGCGGGTTGGCCCCGTGAAGATATAAACCAGTGGGTTCGTTTATGCCTGATGAGCGGCCTCCTTTAGCAATTGCCCAGGTAGTATCCGGAGGCTCTATTCTTTCCAGAACAGCAAAGTTGCGGATACTATAGCTGGCAATGGTCAGGGGCGCGGCCCCAAATTGGCCATCACTGGAAGGGATAGAAACGCGTCCTAGAGTGGTTTCCACTACTGCTTACAGAATTTAGCGTATCTTTTGTTCATGAAAGCTTATTCTCAGGACTTACGCGAGCGGGTGGCGGCAGCTTGTG
>JBPBPU010000060.1:0-4523 GCA_050954465.1 Janthinobacterium lividum | reverse complement strand
AAGACGTATTTTGGCACCTACATCGGGGCGGCGGGTGCGGTGCTCACCATCGTGCTCAATTTTTTGTTGATTCCGGTGCTTGGCTACCTAGGCAGCGCTTGGGCCACGCTGGCCTGCTACTTTATGATGGCCGCGCTGTGCTGGTGGCTGGGCGAGCGGCACTTTCCGGTGCCCTACCCCGTGAAGCGCCTGCTAGCCTGGCTGCTAGGCGCCGTGGCACTGGTAGTGCTGGGCCAGGCGGGTGCCCAGGCCCTACCCCCGGTGGCTGGCTACGCGCTTGGCGGCAGCCTTCCACTAGTATTCGCGGGGCTCGTGTATATGTTGGAAGGACGGGGCCGCCTGCGGGCCTGAAGGGCAAAAAAAAGCATCGAACAGTATTCGATGCCTTTCTGAGCTATGAAAACAAACTTAGCCAACTTCCTCTACCTCGGCTTGCTGCGTGAGCAACATGGCTTCGGTTTAGGCTGCTAACCGATACAAAGGTGCATCAATTATGGGGGAAGTACTAATTGTTTTCGCTGAATTTACCCTGAGAACGTCTTAATTGACATAAAATCTCGCCGATTTACAATTAATCTTGCGGAAATACTAGGGTTAAGCGCCCTTACTAGTGCATGGGTTGCAGTACCTGCGCTACTGCCAAGCCAATACCATTGGGCAGCTCACTGGTAGCTTTGCCCGTCCAAAGCCTCCTTTTTTTCGTATCTTCGTTTCCATCACTTTCTGCGGCAATCCTGCCCACCTCCCCATGTTACTAACCACGCTGTTCTTGTTTTTGGGCAACCCCAAAACCATTATTCTTATCATCTTCATTCTGGTGATTTTCTTCGGTGCTAAGCGCATTCCGGAGCTATTCCGGGGCGTAGGCCAGGGCGTGCGGGAGTTTAAGGATGCCAGCAACCCAGAGCCGCAGCAACCCAATAACCCCAACTACAACCAGCAGCCCGGTTACAACCAGGGCGGCTACCCACAGCAATACGCCCAGAATGGCCAGCCGCAACAGCCGGGCTACAATCAGCCCCAGCAGTACCCGCAACAGGGCTATCCCCAGCAGCCCACGGCTTACAATCCCAACGGCAACCCGCAGCAGTACGGCCAGGTGCCCCCGGCTCCGCATAACCCCGCTAATACCCCCGCCAGCTAAGTAGCCCGCCCGGTTCATTTTTCGCTTTTATCTTCAGTACACATGAATTCTTCCTTGCTTTTTCTGGGCGACATCGGCGGCTCTGAGCTGATTCTGATTATGGTCGTCATTTTGATTTTCTTTGGTGCCAACAAGATTCCGGAGCTTGCCCGCGGCCTGGGCAAAGGCATTCGGGAGTTCAAAGACGCTAGCAGCGAAATTCGTAATGAGTTTGAGCGCGCTGGCCAGCCCAATCAGAATCAGGGCTACCCAAACCAGAATTTCAACCAGAACTACCCCAGCCAGCCCAATCAGGGCTATCCGAACCAGCCTGGCCAAAGCTACCCGCAACAGCCGGGCAACTACCCTACGCCGACGCCGACCACGCCCCTTTCGGGCGACTATGTGGCCCCGGTAACTGAATATAGTGCGCCGGGTGCCGTAGATTTGCCGACGGCGGACCAGCCGACTTACCATCACAGCACGCCCATTCCGCCCACGGCCGATGGCGTGCCCGGTACGCGGCCCCGCCTCGACCAGCCATCAACCGGAGCATAAGTGAAACCTCTTTTTTCTTCCCTTTCGGAAATTCAGCGCGAGCTGGCGGCAGGCACCACGTCCTGCCGCCAGCTCGTTGAGTATTACCTCGATAACATCGCTCAGCGCAACGCCGAACTCAACGCTTTCCTGGAAGTATGGCCCGAGGAGGCCCGCCAGCAGGCCATCGCCGTTGATGAAAAGCTAGCTCAGGGCACCGCTGGCAAGCTCGCCGGCATGGTTATCGGCCTCAAAGACGTGCTAGCCTACCAGGGCCATTCATTGCAGAGCAGTTCGCGCATTCTCGACGGGTTCAAGTCGCTCTTCACGGGCACTGCCGTGCAGCGGCTGCTCGCCGAGGATGCCATTTTTATCGGCCGCCAGAACTGCGACGAGTTTGCCATGGGCGGCTCGAACGAGAACTCGGCTTTTGGCGTGGTGCGCAATGCGCAGGACCCTAGCCGGGTGCCGGGCGGCAGCAGCGGCGGCTCGGCCGTGGCGGTGCAGGCCGATATGTGCCTGGCGTCTATTGGCTCCGATACGGGCGGCTCGGTGCGGCAGCCAGCGGCTTTCTGCGGCGTTATTGGCTTGAAGCCAACCTACTCGCGCATCTCGCGCTACGGGTTGGTGGCGTTTGCCTCGTCGTTTGACCAGATTGGGCCGATTACGCACTCTATCGAGGATGCCGCGCGTTTGCTGGAAGTGATGGCCGGTGCCGATGGCTACGATAGCACTGCCAGCCAGCAGCCCGTGCCCGCCTACAGCGAGCTGCTAGCCCCCGCCGCGCAGTACCGCATCGGCTACGTAGCCAACGCCATCGACCGGCCGGGCCTGCAGCCCGAGGTGCACAGCGCCCTGGAGCACACCCTGGCCACGTTGCGCAGCCATGGCCACGTAGTAGAAGCAGTGGAGTTTCCGATGCTGGAGGAGATGATTCCGACCTACTACATCCTCACCACGGCCGAGGCCAGCTCTAACCTTTCGCGCTTCGACGGCGTGAAGTATGGCTTCCGCGCGCCCGACGCCACGGACCTGGAATCGCTTTACAAGAAGACCCGCGCCCAGGGCTTTGGGCCCGAGGTGCAGCGGCGTATCATGCTGGGCACCTTTGTATTGAGTGCCAGCTATTACGACGCTTACTACACCAAGGCTCAGCGCGTGCGCCGGCTCATCAAGGAGAAGACCGACGAGCTGCTGCGCCAGTACGATTTTCTGGTGCTGCCCACTACGCCTACCACGGCGTTCAAGATTGGTGAGAAGCAGGACCCGGTTTCGATGTACCTGGCCGACATTTTTACGGTGCAGGCCTCGCTGGCCGGGGTACCCGCCATTTCGATTCCGGCAGGGGTTGATAACGAGGGCCTGCCCATTGGCCTGCAGATACTGAGCGGGGCTTTCCGGGAAGCTGATTTACTGGCTTTTGCCAATACACTCACCACTGTGGAGGCCGCCAATTAGATTAGCCAGCCGCTTTAGCAACTGTGCAGGGGCGCAACGGTATTGGCTAGGCAGCCGTACTGTTGCGCCCCTGCTGTTAGTTAGGTTGTTCAGTAATTGTCGTTTACCTTAGCCATATGAAAGCTTTACAGCAACTGCCTGCGCCCGCCCTTAGCCTGCGCAAGCCGCCCTTAGCGCGGCGGCTGTTGCTGCTGGCCCTCACGCTGGGCGCGGTGCCGGCCCTGGCGCAGCGGGTGCCGCACCGGCGACACGAAAAAGCCCAGCCGCCCCAGTCAACGCTCATTCCGGGCGATACTATCCGGCAAGTGGTGGAGCTACCTGCTGCTACGCTCGACTCGCTGGCCGCCGCGCCGCTCGAAGTGCCGGCCGTAGACTCGGCCCAGTTGGTGTGGCTGCAAACGCCCGCCACGCTCTACGAAACCGTGAACGACCGCATGGGCTGCATCGAAACGGCCGCCCCGCACCAATTCAACAACGCTGTACTGGCCTACGTACGTCTCTTCACCGAGCGGCAGCGCGGCTATACCCAGCGCGTACTTGAGCGCGAGCAGTTCTACTTTCCGACGTTTGAGAAATACCTGACGCAGTACAACTTACCGGTAGAGCTGAAGTACCTGGCCGTGGTAGAGTCGGCACTGATACCAACGGCCAAGTCGCCGGTGGGCGCGGTCGGCCTCTGGCAATTTATGCCGCCCACGGCCGGCGACCTGCGCCTGAAGCGCGACGAGTGGGTGGATGAGCGCATGCACCCCGAAAAAGCCACCGAGGCTGCCTGCAAGCACCTGCGCTACCTCTACGGTGTGTTTCACGATTGGGAGTTGGTGCTGGCGGCCTACAACTGGGGTGCTGGCAATATGCAGCGCGTGATGCGCAAGACTGGTAAGCGCACTTTTTGGGAGCTGTATCCGCACCTGCCAGCCGAAACCCGCAACTATGTACCCACCTTCACGGCCATCATGTATGCCATGAAGTATGCGCCCGAGCATAGCCTCAACGACCCGGCCCTGCGCTATGAGCGCTACGAGCCCCTCGATACCCTGAGCCTACGCGGCCAGGCCCTGGACCTGCGCCGCCTGAGCCGCGCGCTAGGCTACACCGACTCGCTGACGCTGGGCCGCTACAACCCCGAGGTGCGCCACGGCGGGCTACCCGCTGGCTACCGCCCCTACGTGCTGCGCTACCCCAGCGCTGCCCGCGAACACCTGGGCGAGGTCGACCGCGCTACGCTGCTCGCCTACTGCCAGCCGGCCAGCGAGCTGCCGCAGCCACTGCCCAGCCGGCCGGTGTGGCTAGCCGGCACCACGCCTTGGCTGGGGCACGATGCCCTAGCCGCTACCAGTGGCCCGCGCGCGACTGCTAGCGAAGCAACACCCCGCTCGCGCCGGGTGCATTACACCGTGCGCCG
>JBPBPU010000086.1:0-5197 GCA_050954465.1 Janthinobacterium lividum | reverse complement strand
ATCAATACGCTCAACACGTTCACCAACGCCGACGACCCGAACGTGAACGTGCTGTACCAGATTCTGACTACCAGCCCGCTAGCCTCGCCCACCGACCCCACCACCGGCCTACTAGTGCTGTACCCCAACGGCGACAACGCGGGCTCGAACCCCCTGACGCTGTACACTCCCAATGCCCACCTCGACCGCAGCCGCCGCCTGCGCTCGTTCAACAGCCTCTACGGGCAGGTGAACATTGCGAAGGGCCTCGACTACCGGCTCAACGTGGGCCTCGACGGCCGCACCCAGGCCGACGAGTCGTTCTACGCGTCGATAACGCCCAACAACGGGGGGGGCGTGAACACGGCCGGTCGCTCGTCGAGCATTGCCTACAACCTGCTGGCGGAGAATATCCTGACCTACAACCGCAACTTTGCCGAGAAGCACGACCTGAACGTGACGGCGCTCTACAGCCGTCAGACCTACCACGCCGACGGCTTCCAGGCCCAGGTGCAGAATACGCTGGCCGACTTCCAGCTCGCCGACAACCTGGGGGCCGGCACGTCGCGCGGCATTAGCAACAATACGCAGCCCATCGACTGGGCGCTGGAGTCGTACATGGGCCGTATCAACTACGCCTACGACAACCGCTACTCGGCCACGCTGACGGCGCGCATCGACCGCTCGTCGCGCCTGGCGCCCGGCCACAAAACCAACCTGTTCCCCTCGGCCGCCGTGGCCTGGAACATCGCCAACGAAGCATTCCTGAAGGATTATTCCTGGCTCAATACCCTGAAGCTGCGCGCTAGCCTGGGCCGGGTGGGCAGCACTGCCATTAACCCGTACCAAACCCAGGGGTCATTGATTTCGGGCATTGGCAACGGCGCCTACAACTACGGCCCTACCGGCGCGGTAGGGGTGATACCCAATTCTATTCCGAACCCCGAGCTGGGCTGGGAGTACACGACGACGACCAACTTCGGCCTGGACTTCGGCTTCTTGCAAAACCGCCTCACGGGTAGCATCGAAGTGTACCAGCAGCGCACCAGCGACCTGCTGCTGCCCGACGCCCTGCCCACCGCCAGCGGCTACAGCTCGTTTTTGCGCAACGCCGGCCAGACCCAGAACCGCGGCATCGAGCTTTCGCTAACCACCGTGAACGTGCGGGCTAAAGACCTCGGCGGCTTTGAGTGGAGCACCGACTGGAACTTCACCGTGAACCGCGAGAAAGTGCTCGATTTGAACCTGACCAACGCCGACGGCAGCAAGCGCGACGATGTGGGCAACCAGCGCTTCATTGGCCAGCCGCTCTACGTTATCTACGATTACCGCAACCTGGGCGTGTGGCAGGCCTCGGAGGCCGACCAGGCCAAGAAGTACGGTACTAAGGTGGGCCAGATTAAGGTGGAGGACGTGGACGGCAATGGCGTCATCAACGCCAATGACCGCGTGATTGTGGGCACGCGCCAGCCCAAGTTTGAGGCTGGCCTCACCAACCGCTTCCGCTTCAAGGGCTTCGACCTGACGGTAGTAGCGCTGACCCGCGTGGGCGCCACCGTGGTAGACCCCTACTCGTTTGGGCCTAGCTACTACGCCACCAACACCGGCCGCCGCAACCAGCTAAACTTCAACTACTACTCCAGCGGCATTCCGGCTAACCTCACGCCGGGTACGCCTGCCGGCGTACCGGCCAACCCCAGCAACGACTACCCCCAGCCCGACCAGACGGTGCGCGCCAACGAGTGGCCCACTTACGGCTCGACGCTGGGCTACCATAGCGGCACGTTTATCAAGGTGCGCAGCATCGACCTGGGCTACACCTTGCCCGCCGCCTGGGCGAAGGCAGCCTTCATGAGCAGCACCCGCATTTACGTGCAGGTCCAGAACCCCTACATCTGGGCAGCCGATAAGTACTTCCAAAAAAATAAGGCCATCGACCCCGATGCCCTGTCGTACTCGACCCGCTTTGGCGGCGGCGATATTTCGGGCGCCGGCATCACGTTCCAGGGCGGCAGCAACTACCCCGTTACGCGCGCCTTTATCTTGGGTGTAAACCTGGGCTTCTAGCGCTGAGCTGCGCTCCGTAGCCGGGCTAGCCCGGCTACGGAGCGCGAGCCACCCCCTTTCCCATCCAATCCTTCGCAATTATCATGAAAAAAATAGTATTAGCTACGCTCGGCACGGCACTGGTGCTGTCGGCGACGAGCTGCAACAAGAACATTCTGGACGAAAACCCGACGTCGGTGCTGACGCCTTCATTCCTGCAAACCGCCCAGGGCGTCGAGGCCGGCGTAACGGGCGTGTACTCGGGCCTGCGCCAGGTGTACGGCAACGACGCCGCCACCTTCACCACCGAGGCCGGCACCGACCTCTGGACCACTGGCATCTCGGCTAGCAGTGGCCTGTCCGACTACGACAACAACGCCCTGACGCCCTCCGGCGATGGCTCGCACTCGTTTATCTGGACGGCGTGCTACCAGAAGATTAACGCTGCCAACGGGGTGCTGCAGTACGGCCCCAATGCCCAGGGCCTGACGCCAACCCGCCTGACCCAGCTGCTGGCCGAGGCCAAGCTGCTGCGCGCCCAGTACTACTTTGTGCTGGTGCAGGACTTCGGCGATGTGCCGCTCTACACCAACTTCATCGACTCGCCCACCAAGGACATCAGCCGCGCCCCGCTGGCCGACGTGTATACCCAGATTCTGAAGGACCTGACCGAATCGCTGGCCACTATTGCCGACAAGCCCGCCCAGCCCGGCCGCGTGACGCGCGCCACGGCCCTGCACCTGCTGGCCAAGGTATACCTGACCCGCGCCACTTCGTCGGCCAAGCAAGCTACCGACTACCAACTGGCTGCCCAATATGCCAAGGAGCTGATTGACAACCAGGGCCGCTACGGCCTGGGGCTGGAGGCTGACCCGGCGACCGTATTTGCCGAAGGCAACGAGAACGGCAAAGAGGTCATCTTCAATGCGCAGTTCAACAACGATGCTACGTTCACGGGCCTGGACGGCTTCACCTATGTGAGCGGCGAAAACGTGCTGAACTTCCAGTACCGCAGCCGCTACGACAAGCTGCCCAACATGGCGCGCGACACCTACAACGGCCGCCCGTTTGCCCGCCACGTGCCTACGTACTTCCTCGAAAACTCGTACATCCTGCGCGATGCCAGCGGCAATGCCCTGGAGTCGGGCGCCGCGCTGCGCACCACCGATACCCGCTACAACAAGTGGTTTACGACGGTGTACACCGTGAACTCGAACTCGCCCAACGCCAACGGCGGCAGCACCAAGGCCGTTATCGGCGATACGTCCATTTGGTACCCCGGCCGCGAACTGAGCGCCGCCCAGCTTGCCCGCATTGCCAGCCGCACGCCGTACCCCTACGTTGTGCTGCAGCCTAGCCAGTACACGACCGAGTACTTCCCGACGCTGAACAAGTTCGACTCGCGCAACCGCTCGTCGCTCAACGGCTTCTCGACCCGGCCCAACATCATTTACCGCCTGGCCGAAACCTACCTGATGGCTGCCGAAGCGTACTTCTACCTCGGCAACAGCGCCCAGGCCGCTACGTACCTCAACGTGGTGCGCGAGCGCGCCGCCGCCACCGGCAAGAAAACCCAGATGGATATCACCGCCGCGCAGGTCACTATCGACTTCATCCTGGACGAACGGGCCCGCGAGCTATGCGGCGAGTTCACCCGCTGGTACGACCTGAAGCGCACTACTACCGCCGGCGGCGCCAATGAGCTGCTCACGCGCATTCGCAACACCAATTATGCGCCTGCCCTGCGCTCGGTAACAACGGCCGGCTTCACTAAGGGTGGCGTGTACGGCTCCAACGCGGCAATCAACATCAAGGATTTTCACGTGCTGCGCCCGATTCCGCAGACCGAGATTGACCGCACTGGTGGGAAGCTAACCCAGAACCCTGGCTACTAATGCTGGCCCGGCAGCGGCCGAATGCCTGGCGTTCGGCCGCTGCCTGTGGGCTGGTACTCGTTGTGTTGTTTGCTTTTTACCTGCTGCATGTTGCTACGCAAGTTGCTCACCATTAGTTTGTTCGTCGGTAGTGCCCTTGGTGCCCAGGCCCAGGGTAGCCTGCCCCGGCTGGTGAAAACCGGCCCGAGTACCCAGCTGCTGGTCGACGATAAGCCATTTCTGATACTAGGCGGCGAGCTGGGCAATTCGAGTAGCTCGAGCACGGCCTACATGCAGCCCATCTGGCCCAAGGTAAAGGCCATGCACCTGAACACGGTATTTGCGCCCGTGTACTGGGAGCTGCTGGAGCCCACCGAAGGCCAGTTCAACTTTAAGCTGGTAGATGAGCTGCTGGCCGATGCGCGTAAGCACCAAATCAAGCTGGTGCTGCTCTGGTTCGGGGCCTGGAAAAACAGCATGTCTGTTTACGCCCCGGCCTGGGTCAAAACCGACCCTAGCCGCTTCCCGCGCGCCACCGATGCCCAGGGCCGCCCCCAGGAAATTCTGACGCCCTTCAGCGCCGCCAACCTGGAGGCCGACAAAAAGGCGTTTGTGCGCCTCATGCAGCACCTCAAGCAAACCGACCGCACTCACACCGTGCTCATGGTGCAGGTAGAGAACGAAATCGGCATGCTGCCCGAAGCCCGCAGCTACGACGCGGCGGCCCAGGCCGCCTTCGCCCAGCCCGTGCCCGCGCAGCTGCTAGCTCACTTGCAGCGCAACACCGCTGGCCTGCGCCCCGAGTTTGCCGCCCAGTGGCAGCGCCACGGCGCCAAAACCCAGGGCACCTGGACCGAGATTTTCGGCCCCGGCGTGGCCACCGACGAGATTTTTCAAGCCTGGTACTACGCCGACTTTACCAACGCGCTGGCCGCCGCCGGCAAAGCGGCCTACCCGCTGCCGATGTACGTGAACGCGGCCCTCAACTACCGCGCCGACCGCCTGCCCGGCCAGTACCCGAGCGCCGGCCCGCTGCCCCACCTCGCCGACGTGTGGGAAGCCGGGGCCCCAGCCATCGACATCCTGGCCCCTGACTACTACAACCCCAATTTTCGCTACTGGTCGGACCTCTTTACCCGCAACGGCCGGCCGCTCTTCACGCCCGAAATCGCGTTTGAGCCCGGCGACGATGCCAAGGCGCTCTACGCCTTCGGCCGCTACAACTGCCTCTCTTTTTCGCCCTTTTCCATCGAGTCTACCGACAAGCCCACCCAGGAGCCCATCGGTAAAGCCTACGA
>JBPBPU010000076.1:0-5688 GCA_050954465.1 Janthinobacterium lividum | reverse complement strand
ACCCGACAGCAGCACGCCATTGACGAGGAGTTTTCAAATCCTGAGTTGAAATTTTCATGGTCAAATTTCGTCACCTTTTCCGTTGCAACAAGTCTATTATTAACAGCTTCGATAAAGAAGAAATGTTGGCGAAATTGACAGAAGAGAAAATCAGAGGCATTTTTTATGGTAGCCCAGCTGATTTCTTCAAAAAGGATACTGCTAAAATTGGATTAGCAAAATTTTTTGCAGACAACCATCATAAAACCTTAGAAAAATTCGCCGAAATAATTGCCAGAAGAAATATTTTTGTTCATAACAACGGCAAAGTAGATAGAAAATATCTCCGAGAAGTTACGAATCCTGCTTTCAACTTAGGAAATAAAGCAGTTATCAGCTACGATTACCTCAAGGAAACTATAATGATTCTTAAGGCTTTATCAGTGCTTGTGACCGATATCGCTGTTAGAAAAAACTATAATGCTGTGCCCAATAAAAAAATAACAGACGCAGTTAAAATAACGAATAAAAGGCTTAATGTCTAATTATTTAGACATTAAATCAAAGCCCTAAACTGACGCGAGTTTAGGCAAAGTCGTAACTCGCGACTAGCTTCACAGTAGAAATCGTACTGCCACACTAACCGCACCCAATTCCAAGCCAGTGGCCGCCGCGCCACGGGCTTCTTGCGTTTCGGCCGGAGGCGGGTAGCAATGGTGACGAATCGTATCGCTACCGTCTCCTATCGTATCGTACCGTATCATGGGCCGCTCTGGCAGCAACAAAACGCCTTGCCGCTGGCGCAGCAAAGCGGAGTGCCACTCCGTTCTACCCGCCCGCTACGCCCCGTGGCACTTCTTGTACTTTTTGCCGCTGCCGCAGGGGCAGGGGTCGTTGCGGCCAATTTTGGGCAGCACCTGCCGGGGCTGCTGGGGCTGCTGGCGGGCGAGGAGTTCGCGTCGGCGCTGCGCCTGCTCTGCCTCTTTCAGCGCCCGGCGCTCGGCAATGCCTGCTGCATCGGGGTGGAAGGGCGAGTAGTTGTCGGACATATCGCGCCACTGCTGGTAGCGGGCGAAGATATCGGGAATGGGCAGCAGCAGCTGATGCTCATCGAAATTGATGTCGTCTTCGCCGCCGCCGATACTTTCATCTACCAGGCCCAGGCGGTGCAACTCCCGCATTTCGGGCTCTAGCTCGCGCAGGTTCGCATCCTGCACATCAAGCAGCAGCATGGCCAGATAAGCGTCCGGGTCGTAGCCGTAGGTATCTGTATCGGTTGGTAAAAGCTGCGTAATCTGGTCGGCGTGCGCGATAATGTGGCGCAGGTGCTGCTGCAAAAACGCGCTGATGGCAGGCCGCAGCTCCGACTGCGTTCTGGCTAGCCGTGCAAGCGCTTCGGCTGCCACCAGCCGGTGCTGGAGCGGCATCTGTTGGTCTTCGAGCATGGCCAGCAGCTCGGGCAGGCGCGTTTGCCCGGCGTGAGCCAGCAGGCCCGGCACCTCCTCAAACAGCTCATCGCCAAACCAATATTCGGTCTTTTCCGAGTCGAGGCGCAGCAGGCGGCGGTACACGTCCAGGGCCTCGGGGGCGTGCAGTTCGTGCAGCAGGTTGAGGGCGTGCAGGAAGTAGTACGTCTCCGACCAGTCGCCGCCTTCCGGGTCGTCGTAGTCGAAATTATCCAGTACGTTGTTGGTTATTTTCAGCAGCTCGGGCACAGCTGTTTCCGGCCCGAGCGCCAGTATCTCGTGCAGCACGGCATCGTCTATAAAATAATCGCGCTTAAAAAGCTGCTCGAATACTGGATGCTCGAACGTGGGGCGGGTTAACATAGAAAGCAATTTGGTGGGGTGGTGGCCCGCCCAAGGACACGGCAGGCCTGGCAAATATTCGGCTTTATGAGCAAATGATGGGGCAGTGGGCGCAACTACGGCACCAGGGCCAGCACCTCGGCCAGGGTGACTACTTGCTCGAACTGCACGCCGGCCAGTTCGGCGGCGGAAACCCGCTCGTGAATCCAGGTGGCGTGGTACGGGACGTGGATGGCGCGGTAGCCGAGGCGCGCCACGGGCAGAATGTCGGATTTGAGCGAGTTGCCCACCATCACGAAGTTTTCGGGCGTGGCCTGGTAGCGCCGGAAGAGGCGCTGGTAGGTGGGCCCGTCTTTTTCACTCACGATTTCAACGTGGTCGAATAGCTCGCCGAGACCCGAGCGGGCCAGCTTGCTTTCCTGGTCGAACAAGTCGCCCTTGGTGAGCAGCAGCAGGCGGTGGCCGCGCTGGCGCAGGGCGGGCAGCACCTCGGCCACGCCCGGCAGCAGCTCGATGGGATAGCGCAACAGGTCTTTGCCCAGGTCGAGCAGCTGCTGAATCTCGGCGCTGGTTACGGCCCCGTTGGTGAGCTGGATAGCGGTTTCTATCAGGGAGAGCGTCAGTGACTTAGCGCCGTAGCCATACAGCACCAGGTTGCGCACCTGCACCAGGTAGAGCTGCTGGTGCAGCGCGGCCGGGTCGCCGCAGTGGGCCAGGATGCTGAAAAATACGGCCTCTACCTGGTCGAAATGCGGCTGGTTGGGCCACAGGGTATCGTCGGCGTCGAAGGCAATGAGCAGGGAAGCGGGCACGGCAGAAAGCGAAACGGGGCGGCAAAAATACGTGCGGCTACTGCGCCCGAACTTGCAGCCATGAAGCACTTACTAAACCTGGCCGACTGGAACCGGCGCGAGCACTTTGCCTTCTTTTCGGAATTTGAAGAACCGTTTTTCGGACTGGTAGCCACGGTGGACTGCACCCCGGCGCTGGCCGAGGCCCGGCGGCTGGGCGTGCCCTTCTTTCTGTACTACCTCTACCACGCCCTGCAAGCCGTGAACGCGGTAGAGAACCTGCGCTACCGCATCGAAGAGGGCCAGGTGTATTGCTACGACCGCATCCACGCCTCGGCCACCATCGGCCGGGCCGACCACACGTTTGGCTTTTCCTTTATTGAGCAGCACAATGAATTGGCCGATTTTGTGCGCGGAGCGCAGGCCGAAATTGCGGCCGTGCAAGCCAGCGCGGGCCTGCGCCTGAGCCCGGCTACCGCCCGGCCCGACGTTATTCATTTTTCGGCCATTCCGTGGGCCCGTTTCACCGGGCTCACCCATGCCCGCAGCTTCGGCTACCCCGACAGCGCCCCCAAGATTTCGGTGGGCCAAACCTACGCCGAAGGCGCGGCCACGCTGCTGCCAGTAGCCGTAAACGTGCATCATGGCCTGGCCGATGGCTACCACGTAGGGCAGTTTCTGGCCGAGTTTCAGCGTCGGCTGGGGTAGCGGCGCGGCGGCTACCGGACCCCAACCAGCGGTTTTATCTTCGGTGCAGCTAATCCAAGTTTCGACGTATCACTGGTCGCAGTTGTGCCACCGCTAGCCGGGGCGGGCTGCCGGCTTTTTCGCCGGCTGTCCGCTCGTCGTTCGCGCCGCTTGCACAACGACGAGCGGACAGCCGGCGAAAAAGCCGGCAGCCCGCCACAACCGCCGCACTACCTCCCAACTTGAGGTAGCTACTCTCCTTCTTGCCTTGCCCATGCGCACATTTGCCCTTTTTACCCTCGCCGCTGGCTTGCTTGGCTGCCGCGCCGCCAGCGCCCAAGCCAGCCCCGGCGGCGTCTGGAATGGCAAGCAGTGCGCCGTGGTGCTGACTTACGACGATGCCATCAACGCCGACCTCGATAATGCCCTGCCGGCCCTGGACTCGCTGCAGCTGCGGGGCACATTTTACCTCATTGGCTCGTCGCCGGTGGTGAGCCAGCGGCTGCCGGAGTGGCGGCAAGCGGCCCGGCACGGGCACGAGCTAGGCAACCACGCCCTGTTTCACCCCTGCGACGGCAGCCGGCCCGGCCGGGGCTTCGTAACGCCCGACCACGACCTGAGCACCTATACCATGGGCCGGGCCGTGGACGAAATACGCGCCACCAATACCTTGCTCCAAGCCATAGACGGCCAGACGACCCGCACCTTCGCCTACCCCTGCGGCGACCGTCAAATTGGGAGCGCATACTTCTACGACCAGCTCAAAGCCGACTTCGTGGCCGCCCGGGGCGTGACGCCCGGCCTGCAAACGCCCGCCCAGGTGTCGCTCGACAACGTAGCCTGCTACTCCATCAACGGCCAGGATGGCACTTACCTGGTAAACCTGGTGCAGCAGGCACAGCAGGCGCACACGCTGCTCGTGTTGCTGTTTCACGGCGTGGGCGGCGGCCACAGCCTCAATGTGAGCCTGGCCGCACACCGCCAGCTGCTGCGCTACCTAAAGGCCCACGAGCCAGAAATTTATATTGCGCCACTGGTGGAGGTAGCCGGGAGAATCCGGGCGTACCAAGCAAGCAAATAGGAAGTTGGGGTGCTACTAAAGCAAACTCATCCTCAACCCTCCCGGCCACAGCCGCAGGTGCAGCGCTTTGGGTCGTGCTACTAAAGCAAACTCATCCTCAACCCGCCTGTTTAGAGAAGGATATTCTCTTCTTCTACTTACCATGCCCATCACTATCGCGCCCCACTGCCCATCCGCTTACTGCTAGTCGCATCGGCTACGGCACCATGCGCCTGCCCGGCCCCAGCGTGTGGGGCGAGCCGGCCGACCGGCCTGCTGCCCTCAGAATTCTGCAAACGGCCGTGGCCGAGGGGGTTAATTTTCTGGATACGGCCGACTATTACGGCGACGACGTAACTAACCGCCTCATCGCCGAAGCGCTCTACCCCTACGCCGACAACCTCATTATCTGCACCAAAGTGGGCGGGGCCCGCAAGCCCGATAAAAGCTGGATACCCTTCAATACACCCCAAAACCTGCGCACCAGCATCGAGCGCAACTTGCGCACCCTGCGGCAGGAGCAAATTCAACTGGTGCATTTTCGGGTGATGCCCCACGCTGAGGTGCCGCTGGCCGACTCTTTGGGTGCCATGTTTGAGATGCAGTGCGAAGGTAAAATTCAGCACGTAGGGGTAAGCAACGTGACGCCTGAAGAACTAGAAACCGCGCTCAAAATGGGCGAGGTAGCCAGCGTGGAAAATATGTACGGCTACGCCCAGCGCACCACCCTGCGCGACAGCCACGGCGAAACCCGCGGCGGCGAAGTGCTGGAGCTGTGCGAGCAGCACGGCATCCCGTTTATTCCCTTTTTCTCGCTGGTACACGGCCTGCCCAATGCCAGCGATAAGCTCACCGAGCTGGCTCGGCAGCGCGGCATCACGGAGGCCCAGCTCAACCTGGCTTGGCTGCTACACAAGTCGCCAGTGCTGCTGCCCATACCCGGCACCTCGTCGCTGGCGCACCTGCGCGAAAACCTGGCGGCGACCGATATTGAGCTGAGCGCCGAGGATATGGCGTATCTGGGGTAGGCCACTTAGGTGGGCGAGGCCAAAGCGCCTTATTTTCAGGCAGATGTTCCCCAATCGAAAAGCGCCCAGCAAGCGGCTGTTTCAATAAAATAGAGTCGGTGGTTCCAGTTGTCGGCGAAGCACGCTACGGCCAGTATTTGGTCAGCTTGCAGTAAGGAATGTGGCGCAATAAGCAGCCCATTTTTACGTAGCGTACCGCTATTTTCTTTTAGTATGGCGGTGCTTATTTTGGTAAGATTGGGGTGGTCTAGTTAAGTAGGAGAGAACTAGGCAACAGCTGTAAGTTGTTGTTGGTGAAATTGATAAGGCATTAAATAGCCAATGCTGGAGTGGCG
>JBPBPU010000091.1:0-5808 GCA_050954465.1 Janthinobacterium lividum | reverse complement strand
AAAGATAAGACCCTATTCTGTCCAGAATTACCGGACCACCTCATCACCACGCTTAACTAAACGCGAAGCTACGGCCTCGACGTTGCTCAGAAGAAAGGGTGCTCTGCTTCCGTTTTGCCTAAAGACTGCACAGTATGGAGGGAGCCAAGCCGTGCGCAGGCATCCCGCATTTGCACGAGAATAGTTGTGGCAAAATCCTGTTTGGCTGATGGTTCCACCTTATTCATGCTTGCCCAATGCCCTCTGTAAAACCCGTAAGCACCCCGCTAAAATATGTGGTGGGGATTGATATTGCCAAGAGTTCATTTGTCGCCTGTCTGGGTCGGCTAGACCTGCAGCAGCAGCTAACCTTCGGCAAAGAAACCACCTTTGAAAATACGCCTACTGGCTTTGCCGCCCTACTCAACTGGGTGGCCCAGCAGCAAGGAGCTGCTGCCCCGCTGTGGTTCGTGGTCGAAGCCACGGGGGTGTATTACGAGGAGTTGGCGTACTTTTTAGCGGATAACCAGCAACTGCTCAGCGTTCTGTTACCCAATAAAGTAAAGCACTTTGCCCGCAGTACCGAACTTAAGAGCAAGACGGACCAGCTCGACGCCCGCCTGCTCGCTCGGCTGGGATTGGAGCGCAGCCTACCGGCCTGGCAGCCACCAACCTCCGCGTTGCGCCAGTTGCGGGCGCTGGCCCGGGAGCGGCAGGTGTTGACTAAGCAAGGTGCCCAGCTCAAAGCGCGGGTCCATACCTACCAGCACAGCTACCAACCGGATAGCCGGACGCTCGCTCGCTTGGCTGCGCAGCAACAACTAGTTGTTCAACGGCTTGCGGCACTCGACTTAGACCTGGCCGAACTGCTGACCGCCGAGCCAGAGTTGGCCCGCAAGCTGACTCACCTAACCAGTATCCCGGGTATCGGCTTGACAACCGCTATCGTGGTCGTGGCCGAGACGAGTGGGTTCGTACTGGTGGAGAACGAGCGCCGACTTGCTTCCTACGCTGGCTTAGATGTGGTGCAGCGGCAAAGCGGGCTTTTGGCCCATGCGACGCGCATCTCCAAGCGCGGGAACGTGCGCTTACGTACGGCCCTTTACTTGCCGGCGCTGAGCAGTTTACGTCATAATCCGAGACAAGCCACTTTTTATAGCCGCCTACGTGCCCGCCATCCCAGCGGTAAGCCCGGTGTGATTGCCGTAATGCGTAAACTACTCGTGCTTTGCTACTCACTTTGGAAAAATGACCACGCTTATGACCCGAACTATCAGTCGGTGCCCCAAGTCGGGCAAGAAATAGCCCCGGCCAGCTAGTCGGGTCGAGGCTACACTGGATGAACCTAGTGGCTCTCCTTTAGGAAGCCTAAAACTACAGAAAATTTGCCTAATAGGCAACCCTTTATCACAGTATCCTATGTTCAGACACGAGCAGTAATTTGGATGGACAAGAAGGAAAAGGGTGGAACAAGATTCTTCACAGTAGGGGGCGTCCGAGCCCGTGTTAGATGACAATCCCCGCTCTTTTCTAGGGGCACTTTGAACAGTTCCATTAGGCCATCAGAGCCTGTATTAGGATAGCGAAAGATTCTCTAGAAGTCCTTTTTTAGCCCTTTCTTCACTTTTTACTGGTTCACCTATGGTTTCCTCCTCGCTCCTGCCCGTCGTTGGCCTCGACGTAAGCAAAGCCACGCTGGCCGTCTGTTACCAACTGGACTAGCAGGTGCGCCACTTGGAAGTAGGTAATGATAAGGAGGGCTTTGCCCAGATTCTTCAGGTGTGTGGGGCGCAATCCTTGTTCGTGCTGGAGGCCACCGGCACCTACTACTTGGCGCTAGCTTATTATCTGCATGAGCAGGGTGGCCAAGTAGCGGTGCTCAATCCGCTCATCATCCGGCGCTTTATCCAGATGCACTTGGGCAAGAGCAAAACGGACCGTAAAGACGCGCACTGGCTCTTGCGCTATGGCCAGCAGCAAGCGGTTACGCCCTGGGAACCAGCTGAATCGGTACTCGTCGAGTGCCGCCAGCTAGAGCAGGTAACCGAACAACTGCTCAAGCAGAAAACGATGGTTAGTAACTCGTTGGAAGCCTTGGAGCGTCAGCCCATCATTCGTCCCCTTGCCCAGCAACGCTTGCAGCAGACTTGGCAGTTGCTCGACGACCAGGTGCAAGCGCTCGAAGCTGAATTATTGACCCTGTTGGAAACGCGTTTTAGCCAAGAAATGACGCTCTTACGCTCTATTCCGGGCATCGGACGCAAGACAGCCGGCCTGCTCCTCTTATTTGCCGGCGGTTTCGCCCGCCTCGACAACTACCGCCAGCTCATTGCCAAAGCTGGCCTTTCGCCCCGCGAGTACACCTCCGGCACCAGCGTGCGAGGCAAAGTTCGCATTACCAAGATGGGCGGAGGCTTGATTCGCGGCAAACTCTTTATGTGCAGCTTTGCCGCCAAGAAATTTAATGCGCCGTGTAAAGCGCTCTACGACCGATTAGTAGCGAAGGGTAAAAATGGCAAGCTCGCCTTGATTGCCGTCTGCAATAAACTCCTTAAGCAAGCCTTCGCTATTGTCAAATCCGGTGTGCCTTACCAAGTTGATTTTGCTAAATCACTTGCTTAAAGCTCGGCCTTTCAACACAGTTCATCTTCTGGACCAAACTTTTAACCAAGGCCACTTTTGCTGCGGATTGACCAGCACGCCTTTATGCCCACCGCCAGCCTTGCGTTTGCGTGGGCGCTGGTCACTAAAGCGGACATCCGCTTCTTGTTGGCAGCCGACCGAAAATGGCTCAGCCAGCTCACAAAACGTAGCCATGTCCAGTCCCGTTAACGCCCGCATTTGGCGGTCATCGGTTATCGTATTCACGTCAAGCATTCCCAAAAATACTATTTGGGAACAAGTCTATTAGCTAGGCCGCCGCTAGTGCCGCTTGCTGCTAGCAAAAGACAGGCGCAAGCCACCTCTAGAAAAGACTGGTTGGACTCTGGCTGGCTTTTGCTAGAGGTGGTCAGTAAGGGCTGGTCGCCGCCGGCCTCCCGTGCTAGGGGCGCACCAGCCGCTGGGTGACGGTTTGCGTGCCTTGCTGCGCCCGTATCACGTAGCTGCCGCTCGGCCACGTGGTGCTGGGCAGGGGCAAGGTAGCCGGGGGAGCTACGGCTTGCTGGTAAAGCAGACGCCCCGCTTCATCGTATATCGTAATGGCTACGCTCGCCGGCCCAGGGGCTGAGAGGCGCAGCTGGCTGGCCGCTTCGACTGGGTTGGGCCACAGCGCCAGCACCAGCGCCGAGGCCGCTGAGGCCGCAGCTAATTGCAGGGCTACCACGGGCGAGAAGACCACGGTGCCGTCTAGGTCTACCTGGCGCAGGCGGTAGTAGCGGGTGGGCACCCCGTAGCGGGCAAGCGCCTGGTCGAGGTAGCGGTAATCGTGGGCCACCGGGCTGGTGCCGGCTGCCGGGTGGGTGGCGAGTACCTGCCAGTTGGTGCCATCGGGGCTGGCTTGCAACTCGAAGTAGTCGCTGTTTCGCTCCGAGGCCGTCGTCCAGCGCAGCAAGCCATCCTGCCCTTCCTTGGTGGCCGTGAAGGCAACCAGCGCGACGGGCAGTGGGGTTTGGTCGCTCGTGCTGGCCAGGGCCAGGCGAGAGAAGCCCGTGAGCGTGGCCCCGGCCACGCGCACGAAGCTGCGGCCGTTGCTGGTGCTGGTGGAGTTGGTCGCGCTGCTGCTCAGGTTGACCCACTTGGTGCCGTCGAAGCCGGCAATGGTGAGCCGAGCGGGAGCGTCGGCGTAGCCGCTAGGGCCAAAATCGTCGTAGGGCAGGGTGATGTCGGTGGCGCCGGGGCCGGGCGCGAGCAAGTAGCTTTCCTTGGCGCTGACGGTGGCCAGCCTGAGGTTGGCGGCCTGGGTCTGATCAAAGGTGGTGAAGCTGGGCGGGGGGGCCGCCTCGTAGCGCAGGGCCATGCCGTTGGGGCTGCTCAGCGTCACCGGGGCGTAGATGGTCGTGCCACTGGTGGCGGCCGGGTTGGGGGCCGGCGTGCCGGAGTTGGTATTGGTAGCCCCGAGCGGGAAGGTGAAGGCGCTGGAGCCGGCCTTGCTCAGGTAGCCATCTACGTAGCCCGCCGCTTGCCCCAGGGTGCCGGCCACGGCCGGGGCGGCACTGCCCAGGCGGATAGCCGCGGCTGGGGTGGTGGGGGTGGTGGTTTTGCCGTTGCTGAGCGTGAGCGTGTTGCTGATGTCTACTCCGGCCGAAGTGGTGATGGCGAAGACCTGGCCGCTGCCGTTGGCCAGGGTCAGGTTGTAGAAGCTGGGGGCGGTAGTGCCGGCCAGGGTCTGGGTGCCGGCCGCGTTGGCGGGGCCGACAAAGTAGTCGGTGGCCCCCGCCGTGGCGGTGTAGGGGCCGTTGTTGGTGAAGGTAGTGCCGGCGTAGTAGACGAGGGCGTTGGGGCCGGCATTGGCAGAGCTGGCAGCGGCGGCGTTGGTGACGTCGCCGCCGTGGTAGAGACTCCCGGTGTTGTAGAGCGAGCCGCTGGTATAGGCCTGGGCCTGGGCGCTGCGCGCCGGCCCCAGTAGCCCCAGCAGCGCCGCCGCGAGCGGCCAGCGGGCTTGGGTCAGGGAATAAAGGAGGTGCATGACGAAAAGGATAAGCGGGTGAGCAGACGGGAAACGTCCGGCCTGGCTTGGCGGGCCGGACGTTTCGCGCCTATTTCGTGGTGGCGGTGCTGCCGTTTGCTTGCAGCAGCTGCACCTGCTCGGCCAGGCTTTGCAGGCTGGCTTTCACGTCTCGCAGCTCCGATGCTTGGGCTTGCAGCTCGGAATTGGCCACTTTCAGCGCTTCGATTTGGGCCTGTTGCTCCTGGATGGCTTTGGTGAGCACGGGAATGAGCTCGGTGTACTTCATGCCGTAATACTCGCCGGCCGTTCGGGGGGCTTCCACCGCTTCGGGCACAATCTGCTCCATCTCCTGGGCAATAAAGCCGACCATGTGGTTGGTGGTGGGCTCTTTCTTCCAGTTGTAGGTAACCGGGCGCATCCTCAGCACGGCTTGCAGCCCGTATACCGAGTTCTCGATATTGGTTTTCAGGCGGCTGTCTGAGGTGTTGATAGTGCTGTTGGAACTGTAAATAGTGCCCCACCGGACTCCCGACATGCCCAGGCTCCGCGAACCATCAGCGTCCGGGACTACGTTGCCCCCAAACATGTGGGTTTCGGTGCCGGTAGCCTCGTAGTAGAAGGTGCCGCTTGCGTTAGCCGGAGCCCCGTTGAGGGCGCTCGAGGTGGAGGTAATCGTCATCGTGGGCTGGCTGGTGCTGCCAACAGTCACGCCGTTGCTGAAGGTGGCGCGGTCAGTCACCGCCAGCGTGCTGGCTAGGGTAGTAGCACCTGTTGCGCTCATGGTACCCGCTACGGTCAGGGTCTGGGCCGGAGCCTGGGCAGGCACTGAAGTGCCCGTATAAATACCCACGTTGCCGCCATTAAAAATGTGGTTGGACGAATTCCTGGCTGCATAGAGCAGGTTGCTATTGTCATAGCCGATATACCCGAGGCTGGTAGTGCCATCGCTCTTATAAATGGTCAGGTAGCCCGATTGGCTACCGGAACCCGTCGAGAGGGCAATGCTGCCACTAGTGGCCTGCCCAGATTTGATGTCCCCAATTACTTGCAGCAAACTCTGCGGGTTCGTGGTACCGATGCCCACGTTGCCGCCATTCTGCACCACAAACTTGGTAGCAGCGCTGCCACCACTGGAGGTTTTCACCACGAAGTCGGCCGAGCCCTGGTTGCTGGCCGCGTTCACGTATTCGGCCCCTATCCCAATCGGATAGAGTCCCGAC
>JBPBPU010000043.1:0-6230 GCA_050954465.1 Janthinobacterium lividum | reverse complement strand
TTTATATTGTCTGTCCGTGTGGGTGTTATGATAGATACTGGAAGCCATAAAAACTATACGCAAAATACTGATTTACAGTTTAGAGCAACTCTAATATTTTGCTTCAGATTAGCAATAAGTTCATAATCAAACATAACAAAGATATTTCCAATGTCAGTGATAGTTGCCTGAAAAAGTCCTGGTTGTTCTGGACCTGAATCTGACTCATAGTTTAGGAAGCTTTGATAATGTATTGCTTGGTCAATCATCCCCCATATAAACAACTCATTTTTATCATTATAATAAACAGCTAAAGATGAACTCCAAGGGTCAGCTGCTTTTGAAAGTTTAACTAAATTCTTTACTGTAAATGGAATTGTTTTATCAAAATGAATATGATTCCATCGGTCAGCTACAATCCTTTCTGGAGGATTAGGGTCTGGATTTTCTGAATCGATTAAGGTAATTGTAACTTTAATTAATTGACCCTCTTCTGTTTTTAAACTTGTGTAAAACAAAGTTTCGAATAACTCATTCAGCACTACCTCATCAGGTTGATTGTAATCAGTTTTTGCATTTTTAAGCTTTCGAGCTACAAGTCTCGCTAAATCCTTCGTCGTAGAGTTTGCCTGCATCTTATTACTTGAATTTGATAGGGAAATTATAAGTTTTTACTCCAAATGTACACAGTCTTCTCATCTATGCCCCAAGATACCCTCAAGCTTCCCGAACTCTCCCTTATTCTCCTCATTGGCAGCTCGGGGGCGGGCAAGTCTACGTTTGCCCGGCGCTTATTTAAGCCCACCGAAATAGTGTCGTCGGACGTGTGCCGGGGGCTGGTGGCCGACGATGAGAACGACCAATCGGCGAGCGGCGACGCTTTTGAGCTGCTGCACTACCTGGTGGCCAAGCGCCTGAAGCGCGGGCTGCTCACTGTGGTGGATGCCACCAACGTGCAGGCCGAAGCCCGCAAGCCGCTGGTGGCCCTGGCCCGGCAGTACCACGTGCTGCCGGTGGCCATCGTGCTCGACGTGCCCGATGCCGTAGCCCACGCCCGCAACGCCCACCGGCCCGAGCGCCGCGGCATGGGCCCGCACGTGATAGCGCGCCACCGCCAAGACCTACGCCGCAGCCTGCGCAACCTGCGCGACGAAGGTTTTCGGCACGTCTTCCACCTGCGCGGGGTGGAGGAAGTAGACGCCGTGCAGGGCATTCTGCGCGACCGCCTCTACAACAACCGAAAAGAGGAAACGGGGCCGTTCGACCTCATCGGCGACGTGCATGGCTGCTACGACGAGCTGCTGGCGCTGCTGGGCGACCTAGGCTACCAAATCGAAGCCGAGCCGGTAGCCGACGTGCGCGACCTGGGCATCCGGGCGACGCCGCCGGCCGGGCGGCGGGCCATTTTCCTAGGTGACTTGGTAGACCGCGGGCCAGCTTCGCCGCAGGTGTTGCGGCTGGTGATGAGCATGGTGCGCAGCGGCGCGGCACTGTGCGTGCCCGGCAACCACGACATTAAGCTGCTGCGCCACCTCAACGGCAAGAAGGTGACCGCCAACCACGGCTTGGCCGAAACGCTAACCCAGCTCGAAGGCGAGTCGGACAGCTTTAAGGGGCAGGTGCGGCAGTTTCTGGATGGGCTGGTGAGCCACTACGTGCTCGACGGCGGCAAGCTGGTGGTGGCTCACGCTGGCCTCACCGAAGCGATGCAGGGCCGCGGCTCGGGCGCGGTGCGCGCCTTCGCGCTGTTTGGCGAAACGACCGGCGAAACCGACGAGTTCGGCTTGCCCGTGCGCTACGAGTGGGCCCGCGAGTACCGCGGCCGGGCGATGGTGGTATTTGGCCACACGCCGGTGCCCGATGCCGAGTGGCTCAACAACACCATTGATATTGATACGGGCTGCGTGTTTGGCGGCCGCCTCACGGCCCTGCGCTACCCCGAGCGCGAGCTGGTGGCCGTGCCCGCCGCCCGCGTGTACTGCGAGCCGGCGCGCCCGCTCAACTACCGCGCCGCCCAGCTAGCGGCGGCCGGTGAGGCAACCGCGGGCGACCTCAGCGCCCAGCACCAGCAAGATGATTTGCTCGACATTCGGGACGTCACCGGCAAGCAGTTTATCGAAACCCGGCTGCTGCGCGGCGTGACGGTGCGCGAGGAAAACGCCGTGGCGGCGCTGGAGGTAATGTCGCGCTTTGCGCTGCACCCCAAGTGGCTGCTGTACCTGCCGCCCACCATGTCGCCCACCGAAACCTCCGAGCTGCCCGACTTGCTGGAGCACCCCGCCGAAGCCTTCGCCTACTATAAAAAGCTGGGCGTGGAGCGCGTGGTGTGCGAGGAAAAGCACATGGGCAGCCGCGTGGTCGTGGTGCTGGGCAAGGACGAAGAAGCCATTCGCCGCCGGCTGGGCCTCACGGGCGAGGGCATCGGCAAGTGCTACACCCGCACGGGCCGCAATTTCTTCACTGACAAAGAATTGGAAACGGCCTTCCTGGCCCGGCTGCGCGACGCGCTGAACACGGCGGGCTTCTGGGAGAAGTTTGATACGGATTGGGTATGCCTTGATGCCGAGCTGCTGCCGTGGTCGGCCAAAGCACAGGAGTTGGTCAAGAGTCAGTATGCCGCCGTCGCTGCGGCCGCCACCGCCGCCCTACCCCAGGTAGAAACGGTGCTGCTAGCGGCCACTGCCCGCGGCCTCGCGGGCGCTGAAGCGCTGCTGGCCCGCACCGTGGCCCGCCGCGAAGCGGCCGCCGACTACGCCGAGGCCTATCGCCGCTACTGCTGGCCGGTGTACTCGCTCGACGATCTGAAGCTGGCGCCCTTCCACCTGCTGGCCACGGAGGGTAAGACGTATTTCGACCGTGACCATGCTTGGCATATGGAAACGCTACGCACCCTCAGCCTCGCCGACCCCGGCCTGCTGCGGGCTACCCCCTACCGGGTAGTGCCCCTGACGGACCCGTCCGCAGTGGAAAGCGCCATCCAGTGGTGGACGGACCTGACGGCGGCCGGCGGCGAGGGCATGGTGGTGAAACCCTATGACTTCATCCCGCTAAACGCGCGCAGCCTCCTGCAGCCGGCGCTGAAGTGTCGCGGCCGCGAATACCTACGCATCATTTACGGACCTGACTACCTGCTGCCTGGCAACTTGGAGCGCCTGCGTCAGCGTAACGTGAAAAGCAAACGCAACCTGGCCTTACGCGAATTTGCCCTGGGGGTAGAGGGGCTGGAACGCTTCGTAGCGGGGCAGCCATTGCGGCGGGTGCACCAGTGTGTATTTGGCGTGCTGGCGCTAGAAAGCGAGGCGGTAGACCCTCGGTTATAGCCGCCGCCCAGGCTACTAGTTAGGCCAGCTGTCCGGGGATTCTGCTTCTGAAACGTTGCGTAGCAGCTAGCAGTTAAATCAGGCTGTTGGCAAACGAAAGAGAAAAAACCTGCGGGCTAGGTCCATCAGCGCCTAAATCATTAACATACAGAATATTATATAAAGCTAAAACAGAAGATTAGCCCGCCTCAGCTTGCGTAAACGGTCGTTCTACGACACAAATTGGCCCGCTACTCGCGGCATGCCGGATTTCAAAGGGCCGCGTTACGTTTAGAAGCAACTCGCTTACCTTCTGTACCAAACTTTTAATCAAGGCTACCATCCTACTCAGGGTAACGGGTGCTTGTCACGATTTGCAGTCGTAGGATTGTAAAAGGTAATAAGCTGCCTTTGCCCACTTTTTACGTGCTAGCAAGGGTCGTCTATAGCATGTAAAACAGCTTGCCGCTTACTCTAATCACCCTTTTCGTGAACGCCGTCTAAGCTGGATACGGTGGCCAACCGCCTACTTTCTGGTGGGCCACAGCCCCCGCTCGCGCAGCATCCGGGCCACCGGCGAGCTCGGGCGCAGCAGCGGCTGCGCGGCCGCCCACGGAATCGTGACCAAGGGCATACCGTAGGCATAGGCCCCCAACTCGTAGTCGGTGTACTGGAACGTCAGGCCTTCGGCGCTCATCCCAAAACCGGTGGCCGGCAGCTTGGTCGTGGCCGTGTCACCCTCGGCCGGGGCCAACACTTCCGGGTCGGTGTAGCCGTTCGCCCCCATCTCCCGCTGCAGGGCGGGCGTGACGAGCCGCCGCAAGGCCGGGTCCGTCCCGGGCCGCAGCACCTCGGCCAACCCCAGCGCCTGGCCGGTGCGCAGGTCGTACACGGCGGCATCGACGTCGTGGCTGGGGTGGGCCGTGCCTTGGTAGTAGACCTCGTGGTACGCGCGGGTCGCCAGCAGGCCGTGGCCCAAGTAGGTCACGGCGAGGCCATCGGTTACGTTGGCGCAGGCGCCGGCCTCACGCAAGTCGGTTCGCATCGCACGCCGCCGCTGCCCTGGGGGCGGGCACTGCAGCCAGCGGAGCGCGGGCTGGAGCGTGTCAGGGCCCAGCAGGTGCAAAAACTGCCGGTCCAGCGAGGCCGGGGGCACGTCTTTCGTGCGCACCCGGTACTCGGCCGCGCTTTCGTCCGCGATGCGTTCCGGCCGGCACGGCGGACCCGTAACGCGTTCGCCCAGCACTTCGTAGGCCACGGCCAGGCGGTTTCCGTGCCCGTCGGTGTAGTCCTCGCGCAGACGGAAGGGCAACGCCTGGCCCGCGGGGCTGCGCCACGTGCCCGTGAGCACGGCCCCGGCCGGCTGCGCCGCTTGCCAGTCGCCCGTGGCCATACCCGGGCGGGCGCTGTCGGCTTCGGTCAAGTGCAAGGGCTGCCCCGGTTGGTATGGCCGGGGGCTCTGCAGCAGCAACAGCCCCGTTGGGTGCCGGTCGTAGGCATAATTCCCCTGGCAGACCAGCGGGGCGGTGGCGCCGTTGCCCCGGTCGACGGTGAGTTCTAAGGTGACGGCCTGGCCGCCCACCGTCCCCCGGTAGCGGTGGAACCCGATAAAGGGTGCGGTGTTGCCCGCGGCCGAATTATCGCGCGTATGGGCGGCCGACGGAACCGCCGTGGCGCCGTCCGGGCCTTTGGGGACCGCGCTGTGGGCGGGGGGCTTTTCGGGAACGGACTGACAACTGGCCAGCAGGGCCAAACCCGGCAATAAAAACCTCCGCGCATTCATGCGTCAAAGCTAGGGGTACGAGACGTAAAGGAACCGTTTACTGAATGCTCCTTTCGGTAAACGCAGAGTAGCCGGCCAGCACCAGGTGGCCAGCTGGCCCCAAAAGGATAGGGCGAGTTTAAGAAACTCGCCTACGAATCAAAGTTTACGAAATGCGCTGAGGGGATGAGTTTCGTAAACTCCCAAACCGGTACCTAGTCCCCCGGCAAAGTACCACACTGGGCGTAGCGGCCGGCCGGGCCTATATCTACCACTTTTCCAAGGCTTGTCCGGTATGACTTGTTATCCTATGTTCAGGTACGCCCTCTAATTTGGGCTAATGAAAGGAAAGGAGCGGAGTAAGATTCTCTTTTTATGGGGCGCTAGAGCTCGTTTAACATGACAATCCCCGCTCTTTTTTAGGGTCACTTTGGACAGCTCCACGAGGCCTCAGAGCCTGTATTAGGATAGTAAAAGACGCCCTAGAACTCCTTTTTACTGCTTTTTCTCCACCCTTTTACTACTCCCATCGATGGTTATCGCCTCTTCGTTACCCGTTGTCGGCCTGGACGTAAGTAAAGCTACGCTCGCCGTCTGCTACCAAGTCGATGACCAGGTCAAACACTTGGAAGTCAACAATGATAAAGCTGGTTTTCAGCAACTGGTCAAGGCCTGCGGCGCGCAGTGTCAGTTTGTGATGGAGGCCACGGGCACCTATAATCTAGCCCTAGCCTATTACCTGCACGAGCAAGGCGGTCAAGTAGCGGTACTCAATCCACTGGTCATCCGACGCTTCATTCAGATGCACTTAGGCAAAGGCAAAAGCGACCGCAAAGATGCGCAGTGGCTCTTGCGCTATGGCCAGCAGCAAGCGTTAAAAGTCTGGCAGCCTGAGGAGGCGGTGCTGGTGGAGTGTCGGCAGCTCGAACAGGTGAACGAACAGCTGCTCAAGCAAAAAAGCATGATTAGTAATTCGCTGGAAGCCTTGCAGCACCAACCTATTATCAGTAAGCTCGCCTTGAAACGCCTCCAGCAGATGCTTAAAAGCTTGACCCAGCAAGTCGCCGCGGTCGAACTCGAACTGCTGACCCTACTAGAGCGTGTGGACAATTAAAGCATTACTTATTCATCTAAGCCAATCTAGCAGTGCGCCAATATGCCAGAGCGCCAGAAAGGAAACGACGGTCTTT
>JBPBPU010000135.1:0-6350 GCA_050954465.1 Janthinobacterium lividum | reverse complement strand
CCCCCACGCCACTTATCTCGTTCCAGGATATTTTTCAAGCCGTGCGGAGGCCATAATACGCGAAATTTCGCGCTTCGTCGTTGGGTGGTTGTTCATCCCCCAGGATTCAACGACGCGAAGTGTCGCGTCTTTACGGCGCGTGCATCAATTTAGAAGCTGTTTTAGCGCAGGTAAGGGAGTTGGTTCCGCTGGCCAGGTAGCTGGTGAATTCAACCATTTTGCCAGATACTTTGAAATACAAAGTTCTTCGCAATATCTTTGCAGACGAACTTAACCGGACTTATTAAAACTCCTTCTTCATGCGCAACCTGCTCAATCCCAAGTGGCTGCTGCTGCTCCACACCGGGCCGCTCCTGATACTGGCGCTGCTTTGCTACGGCGAGTTCACCGTTATCCACACGCTGCTGCCGCCCGCGAGCGTGGCCTTGTGGCAGCAGTTTGGTTGGGGGCTGGGGGCGCTGGGGCTGGCCACGGTGCTGGTGGCGGGCTGGCACTGGGGGCAGGGTCGGGAGCTGGGCATTGGGTACGCGGGGGCCACGCTGCTGGCTTACACGCTGTACCTGGGGCTGTGCACGCAGCATAGCCAGCAGCTACTGCCCTTTGCTATTCCGCAGTGGATGGTGCCCACCGACCCGGTGCTCTACGTCTGGACGTTTCTCATGCCCACGCTTTTTCACGCACTGCTGGTGCTGGTGCTGCACACCACCCCGCCCGGCCGGCCGTACTCGTCGCTGCCCAGCTTCGGGCTGGCGGTGGCCGTGCCGATGGGCAGCGCGCTGGTTTTTAGCATATTGGGAGTAATAGGGAGAGGTTTTATCGACTTCTGGCACGCCCCCACCTGGGTTACTGACCTGGTTATGGTGGGGGCCCTGACGCTGGGGCCGCTGGCGTTCCTGTTCTTTCTGGTGCGCGGCATCTACATCCTGAGCACTAACCGGCAAGACCCAGACCTGACGCTAGTCTGGAAATTCATCCTTACCCTCCTGCTGCCCTTGTTGGGGCTGGCAGTGAATGCGGGCCTCCTGTGGGGCGGCGGTGGTAGCGAAAGAGGCATTTTTGGCAATTTCAACAGCCCCTGGTTTTACGGGCTGGCGGCGCTGAACGGGGTGCTGCTGTGTCTGCCTGCGCCCGCCGCGCCGCGCTGGCGGCTGGCGCTGCTGCTGGGCCGCAGCATGCTGCTGGGCTACACGGGCTACTTTTTTCTGGTGTTTCTGCCGTTTCTGCCGCTTTCCATCTTTGCGGTAATCATCCTGGGCCTAGGCTTCCTCATGCTGGCGCCACTGATGCTGCTGGTGGTACATCTGCGGGCCCTGGCCGACGACGTGGCCGACCTGCAACCAGCCTTCGGGCGGCGCACGGTGCGGGCCGTGCTGGTGGGCGGCATCCTCACGCTGCCGCTGCTGCTTACCTTCAACTACTACCACGACCGCCGCACGCTGCACACTGCCCTCGACTACGTGTACAGCCCCAGCTATACCCAGCACTACGACCTCGACGCCGGGGCCCTGGCCCGCACCCTGGCCGTGGTGCGCCAGCACAAAGACCGGCGGGGCGACATCTTCGAAAGCGCCCAGCAGCCCTACCTGTCGATGTACTACAACTGGCTGGTACTCGACAACCTCACCCTCTCCGACACCAAGATAGCCGAGCTGCAAAACGTATTTGTCGGCCCCGACCAGTCGGCCCAGCTGGTGCCGGTAAACAACTTTTCCAACAGCCGCTTCCTGGCCGAAGGCAGCCAGCCGGCCCTGCGCCAGCTCACTGCCCGCAGCACCTACGACGCCCACGAGCAAACCTGGATTAGCTGGGTAGACCTGGAAATAGCCAACACCGACCCCGGCCGCGCCGAGGGCGAGTACAGCACCACCTTCGAGCTGCCCGAAGGCTGCTGGATAAGCAACTACTACCTCGACATAAACGGCCACCGCGAGCCCGGCCTCCTGGCTGAGCGCAAAGCCGCGACCTGGGTTTACCATCAGGTGCTGAACGAGCATGTGCCCGTGAGCCACGACCCCGGCCTGCTGGCCTACACCAGCCCCCACCAGCTGGCCCTGCACGTATACCCGGTGGTGCAAAGCACGCCGCGCCAAACCGGCTTCCAAATACTGCACAGAGAGCCACTGACTTTCACCATTGGGCGGCAGTCGGTGCAGCTGGGCACGCCCGGCCCGGCCGCGCCCGGCGCTGCCCCCGTGCTGGCCCCCGGCGGCGGCGTGGTGTACCTGAGCGCCGCCGCCAAGCAGCAGCTGCCCCTGGTGCAGCGCCGGCCCTACTACCATTTTCTGCTCGACGTATCGGCGGCCGGGCAGGCGCACAAAGACGAGCTGGCGGCCCGGGTGCGCCGGTTGCAGCAGGCGCAGCCGCTGCCCGACAGCGCCCGCTACACGCTGGTAAACACCTACGCCACGCCCGTGCCCGCCGGCACCAGCTGGCAGGCGGCCCTGCAACGCTTTCCCAATGCGGGCGGCTGCTACCTCACCGGGGCCATGCGCCGCACCCTGGCCGAAGCCCAGCAGCAGCCCGCGCCCACCTACCCGATGCTGGTAGTCGTCACCCCCGACCTCGCCCACTGCGTGCTGCCCGCCGACTTTGCCGACCTGCACGCCGCCTACCCCGAAAGCGACCTCTTCTACGTGCTGCAACCCGATGGCACCTTGCAAGCGCACTCCCTGGCCGGGCAGTCGGCCCTGGCGCAGACCCGCACGGGCCAGCTGGCCCCGGCGGCCGTGCGGGCCTGGCCCAACGCTGCCCACGCCCAAGCCTACGTGCCCGCCACGGACGCCCCCAGCGTGGTGCTCACCCAGCCCCAGGCCCCCCTGCCGGTGCCCACCGCCGCGCCCGGCCGCTGGGCCACCGGCCTGCTGCTGCACGGCTACAACCAGTGGCAGGCGCTGCACCCCGAAGCCGCCGAGCGCGAGCGCGGGCCCTTCATCCAGGCTAGTTTCCAGACGGGCATTCTCACGCCGCTCACCGCTTACCTGTCCCTCGAAAACGACGCCCAAAAGGCCGCCCTGCGCCGCAAGCAAGCCGACGTGCTGAGCGCCAACGCCAACCTCGACGCCGAAGAAACCACCAACGACGCCACGGCCGTGCCCCTCGACGACTACGCCGGGCTGCTGGTGCTGCTGGCCCTATCCCTGGCCTGGGTAAAACTGAGCCGCCGGTAGGGCGGTTGGCCGGGCCGCTAGTATGTTTGCCGCTCACCTTTCCCGGCCCGTGCCATGAACCCAACTCCCAAACTTCCCGTGCAAGGCCCATCAGCCGCTTTTATCGCGGCCTCCTGGGCGGCCCTGCTCGCGGGCATGGCCGCCTACCTCATCGGCCTGTTTAACGCCCAGATGGCGCTCAACGAAAAAGGCTACTACTTCGTGATTCTGATGTACGGCTTGTTTGCGGCCATCTCGGTGCAAAAGAGCGTGCGCGACCGCCAGGAGGGCATTCCCGTCACCAACATTTACTACGGTCTGAGCTGGTTTTCGACCCTGCTGGCCGTGGCCCTGCTCGCCATTGGCCTGTGGAAAGCCACGCTCACGCCCAGCGAAAAAGGCTTTTATGCCATGGCTTTCCTGCTGAGTTTGTTTGCCGCCATCGCGGTGCAAAAAAACACTCGCGACAGTCAGCCAGCCGCCCCGGCTACCAACTCGCCAAGCGAATGAGAAACCGCCGCCTGCGTTGGGCCGTCCTGCTGCTGCTAGTGCTACTGGCGGCTGGCCGCTACTGGTTGTACTCGACCGGCAGCCCCCGCTATAAATTATACAGCCCCGATAAGCAGTGTGCGGTAATGGCCGCGCCGTATCGGTTCGAGCAGCTGCTGTCGAAAATGCCGGGCCAGGCGGGCGATGCGGCGGGGAAGGCTTTTTTGGTGGATGAAGTAACTCATAAAGTAGTGGCCTCGGCCGAAATTCCGATGGTGAGTTTAGCCGACGAAATTCAGTGGACGGATAGCACGGCGTATTTCATCGGCGACGACTACCCCAACAGCCTGCAGCCCTGGAAGCTGCCGCGCCCGCTTGTGAGAACGGATTGAACTTGATTTATAGTAAGGAAGTAGGAGGAATTAAATTGCCTTAGAAGAACGTCATTCCGAGCCTGCCGAAGCATCTCGCTCGCTTCATTGGACGCATTGTTCAACGACACGAGCGAGATTCCTCGGCAAGCTCGGAATGACATTCTGTTTTATTTTTTCCGCAGCTACAGAATATTCACTTCTGGGTGCAGCTCAATGCCGAACTGTTCGCGCACGGTACGGATGATTTCCTCGGCCAGCTCGCGTAGCTCTTGGCCGGTGGCGCCGCCGTGGTTTACCAGCACCAGCGCCTGCCGGGCGTGTACGCCGTGGGTACCCGCGCCCGCGCCGCGCCGCAGGCCTTTGAAACCGGCTTGCTCGATAAGCCAGCCGGCGGGCACCTTCACGCCGCCCGGCACCGGGTAGCCGGGCAGGGCCGGGTAGCGCTGTTGCAGCTCGTCGAACTTCGCCTGCGAGACTTCGGGATTTTTAAAAAAGGAGCCCGCGTTGCCGATTTCGGCCGGGTCGGGCAGCTTCGAGCGGCGGATGTGAACCACCGCCTGGCTGACGTCGCGCGGGGTGGGCTCGGCCTCGATGCCCAGCTCGGCCAGGGTTTCCTGGATGGCGCCGTAGCGTACGTTGGCCGGGCGGGCGGCACTGGCGCGGTGCAGCCGCAAGACTACCGCCGTCACCACAAACTGGTCGCGCAGCGGCCCCTTGAACACGCTTTCGCGGTAGCCGAAGCCGCAGTCGCTTTTGCCGAAAACCCGCAGCTGCCCGGTGCCGATTTCCAGGGCTTCGAGCCGCTCGAAGGTGTCTTGCAGCTCGGCCCCGTAGGCCCCAATGTTTTGCAGTGGAGCCGCGCCCACCGTGCCGGGTATCAGCGACAGGTTTTCGATGCCGCTCAGCTCCGCATCCAGGGTGTACGCTACCAGCGCGTGCCAGCTTTCGCCGGCACCGGCCCGCACCAGGGCCGCGTGGGGGCCGGCTTCTTCGGTAATAATTTCCAGCCCTTTAATCTCGTTTTTGAGCACCACGCCCGCAAAGTCCTGGGTCAGCAGCAGGTTGGAGCCACCGCCCAGCACTAGGCGGGGGCCGGCCTGCACCAGCGGCAAAGCCAGCAGCTGCCGCAGCTCGTCGGCCGAGGCGAAGCGGGCGAAGTAGCGGGCCTGCACGTCGAGGCCGAAGGTGTTGTAAGGGCGGAGCGAAACGTTTTCTTCGAGAGGCATGGCGGCAAAGGTCGTGCTGTAGCGCGGACTCTGCGAGTCCGCGAAGGGGGTGATGGAACAACTACTTCCTTCGCGGACTCGCAGAGTCCACGCTACATTCACTTCATGAACCCCAAGCAAACCACCCGCCTTAGCAAATACCTTAGCCTGCACCTGCGCCACCAGCCCGAGGCCATTGGCCTGCGCCTGGAGCCCGGCGGCTGGGTAATAGTGGCCGACTTACTGGCCGCTTGCGCCGCCCACGGCCAGCCCCTCACCCGCGACGAGCTGGAAGACCTGGTGGAGGACAACGACAAGCAGCGCTTTGCCTTCGATGAAAGCGGCCAGCGCATTCGGGCGCAGCAGGGCCACAGCGTGGAAGTTGACTTGCAGCTGGCGCCCGCCGAGCCGCCCGCCGTGCTCTACCACGGCACGGTGCCGGCTGCGCTGCCCACCATTCGGGCGCACGGCTTGCAGAAAATGAGCCGCCACGCCGTGCATCTCTCGCCCGACGAGGCCACAGCCCGCCGCGTGGGCCAGCGCCGGGGCCAGCCCCTGCTGCTGGCCGTAGATGCGGCGGCATTGCACCAGGCGGGCGGCGTGTTTACTAAATCCGGCAACGGCGTGTGGCTCGTGGATGCCGTGCCGCCGCAGTATTTGCGGGAGGTGTAGCCTACTAGCTCGCCTGTTGTGAGTCGGTTCAGGCATTCGATTCGGATTGGTACAACGGCCTTCGAATCGAATGCCTGAATAGCTTCTATAGAAGCCTGCTACCAGCACCGCGCCCTGGCCGGCACCGTGGCCCACCGCTGGGTGCGCCTGAACGTGCGCGGCTTTGCCCAAACCGGCAAGCTGCTGGAGAAATACAACGTTGAAACTACCGGCCTCGCCGCTGGTGGGGGCGGCGAATATCCCTTGCAGGATGGTTTCGGCTGGACTAACGGCGTGCTGCTGAACCTGCTGAAGCAAGAGCGAAACGCCTGGCACTAGTAGTGCGGCAAACCCCCGTGCCTAACGTTGGGCGCGGGTAGTTGGCGCTTCGGCACAGGTTGCTGAAGGTTGGGCACGGGTAGTTGCAGGTTAGGCGGGGGGCGCCGAAGGTTGGGCACGGGTAGTTGAAGGTTAGGTGGGGTCGC
>JBPBPU010000046.1:0-6491 GCA_050954465.1 Janthinobacterium lividum | reverse complement strand
TCGCTCGCCGAGGCCGGCAAAAAGGTAGCCACTATCCAGCGCCACTGCGCGTCCGTGAGCAAGGCCCACCAGCTCGCTGGCTGGCCTACGCCCACCGACGACCGGCAGTTCAAGACCCTGCTCGAAGGCATCAGCCGCGAGAAGGGTGTCAAGCAAAAGCAGGCCCCCGCTTTTACCCTGGCCTACTTCAAGCGCGTGGTGCAGGGCATCGATACGGCACGACCAGATGGCGTGCGCGACCGAGCCTTGCTACTGCTCGGGCTAGCCGGCGCTTTTCGGCGCGACGAGCTCGCCAGCCTCGACCTGGTGCACCTACGCTTTGATGACGATGGCTTAGTAGTGGAGCTACCCAAAAGCAAAACCAACCAGAAGGGCGAGGCCGAAGAAAAGGCCATCTTCTTCGCGCCTGACCGGCGCAGCTGCCCGGTGCGCGCCGTCAAGGACTGGCTGGAACTGCTGCTGCTGCACGGGCGCACCAGCGGCCCGTTGTTCCTCTCCTTCCACAAGGGCCAGCGCCTGAGCCGGCGGCGGCTGAGCACCTTCAGTCTGAACGAGATTGTGCAGCTGCGCCTGGGGGCGCCCTACACGGCCCACTCCCTACGCGCCTCGTTCGTGACCATTGCCAAGCTCAATGGGGCTGATGATGCCGAGGTCATGAACCAGACCAAGCATAAGACCACCGACATGATTCGGCGCTATACCCGCCTCGACAACATCCGCCAGCACAATGCCGCCCAGAAGCTCGGCCTATGAAACCAGGTAAGTTATCACCCTATCTTATAAGGAGTGGGCAGCGTTTAACAGATGGAGAGCCGACAGGCAGCCTTTTGATAGTCGGTGTCGCCCCTAGTATCTAACGCAAGCACTGCACTAGTAACAAGTAGCGCAGATACTATCCGACATTTCAGCGGCCCCTATGCTCCTTGTTGAGCAGGAAAGCAGCCAGAGTAGAAAGAATTGGCTACCTACCCGGGTATTACCGCCCAGCCGGCTTACCAAACCCCTAAGCACTAGCTAGCGCAAGTCTCGCGCTTCTACCGACCCTCATTTGCGGCCACCTTTGCGGCCTGATACCCACGACCTACCGCGCATGAATGTTACGGAACAAGCAGAAAGAGCCTACTTAGAAGAGATAAAGGAGAAGCTGGCATTGGCCATCCGGCGCGGCGACGACGCCGTAAAGCAGTTTTCGGACGAGCTGCGGCAGAAAAAAGAGTATATCCACGAGCACCAGTCCAGCATGGACGACGCGGATATGGTGGCCGCTGACCAGTCCATCAACCGTATGGCTTTTACGGGCGAAGCTGCCGTGAGCCGCAAACACAAGCTGCTTAAGCTCAGTCAATCACCCTATTTTGGCCGCCTCGATTTCACGCCGCAGGGCAAGTCGAAAGCGATGGTGTATATCGGCGTGCATTCGTTTTTGGACGAGCAGCGCCAGGGCCTAATCTATGACTGGCGGGCCCCCATCTCGTCGCTGTTCTACGACTACGAGTTGGGCGAAGCGACCTACGTGACGCCTTCCGGGCCGATTCAGGGCCTTATCGACCGCAAGCGGCAATACAAAATACGCGACGGGCAGTTGGAGTTTATGCTCGAAAACGACGTGAACATTCACGACGATGTGTTGCAGCGCGAGCTAGCCAAGTCGGCCGATGATAAGCTGAAGAACATCGTCGCCACCATTCAGCGCGACCAAAACGCCGTCATTCGCAACGAAACGGCGGCGGTGATGGTCATTCAAGGGGTGGCGGGCTCGGGCAAAACGTCCATTGCGCTGCACCGGATTGCGTTTTTGCTCTACCGCTACCGCGACACGATTACGGCGAAGCAGGTGCTCATTCTCTCGCCCAATAAGGTCTTTGCCGACTACATCTCCAACGTGCTGCCCGAGTTGGGCGAGGAGCACATTCCGGAGCTGGGCATGGAGGAGCTAGCCGCCGACTTGCTCGAAAACCGGTACCCGTTTCAGACCTTTTTCGAGCAGGTATCCGCGCTGCTCGAAAATCCCGACCCCGCGTTTGTCGAGCGCATCCGGTTTAAGTCGTCGGGCGAGTTTCTCAGCAAGCTGAATCAGTACTTGCTTTACGTCGAAAACAACTACTTCACGGGTAGCGAGTTGCGGCTGGGCCGCCTGCTCGTGCCGGTGTCCTTCATCCGGGGTCGGTTCAAGGCCTACCACCGGGTGCCGCTGCTACAGCGCTTTCCGCAGGTGGCCCAGGATGTGCGCACCTACGTGCGCGACGCCACCCAGCGCAAGCTGACGGGGCAGGAAAAAGCCGTTATCGGCGAGGCTATTCCGCGCATGTTCAAGTTTACGCAGGTACTGGATTTCTACCGCGATTTTTACCGCTGGGTGGGCCGGCCCGAGCTGTGCCGCATTGAGCCGGGCCAGCGCCTGGAATACGCGGATGTTTTTGCCCTCATCTACCTGCGCCTGCGCCTGGAAGGCATCAGCCCCTACGAGCACGTCAAGCACCTGGTAGTAGACGAAATGCAGGACTACACGCCCGTGCACTACGCCGTGCTGGCCCGCTTGTTTACGGGCCGCAAAACCATTTTGGGCGATGTAAACCAATCGGTTAACCCCTATAGCGCGTCGTCGGCCGAAACCATCGAGCGCGTTTTCCCGCAAGCCGAGGTCGTCCGGCTGAATCGCAGCTACCGCTCGACCCTGGAAATCACGGCCTTCGCGCAGCGCATCACGCCCAACCCCGACATCCTGCCCCTGGCGCGGCACGGCCGGGAGCCGCTGGTGCTACGCTTCGCTAGCGAAAAAGAGGAGCTTTTGGCTATCCAACAGCTGGTCGCGGCTTTCCAACGCAACGGAAATCAATCATTAGGCATTCTCTGCAAAACGCGGCGGCAGGCGGCGCAGGTGCGCCAGGCGCTGCCCGACGCCGGCGGGCAGCTACTTACGGCCGAGTCCACGACGTTTAAGGAAGGCGTCATCATCACGACCGCTTACTTGGCCAAAGGGCTCGAATTTGATGAGGTTATCGTGCCCTTTGCCTCGGCCCGCACTTACGCAACGGAGGTGGATAAGGGCCTGCTTTATGTGGCGTGTACCAGAGCCATGCACCAGCTCACGCTGACGTATACGGGCGCGCTCACTGCTTTTTTGGTGGACTGAAGAAGGCTACTACCTTAGGTTTTTTGCTGGCCGACCACGAGGAGTAGCCTTACTTAACCCCCACCTGCTTGGCGGCTAGGCGGTGGGTAAACTAGCCGCGTAACGAAACCGTCCGCTGCCGGGTACCCTGGCAGCGGGCCGGCCTTCAGCTAGCCCCAGTGGCAGCGGAGCATTTGCGTCCAGCTGCCTAGCCTAGCCAGCGCCTTAGCTGGCGGCCTTTTTCTTATAGAACCCTCCGCACAGAACCCTCCGTATGCTGTTTCACTTCGGCGCGCATAGCTCGCTGCTGCTGCCTTTTGTGCTCACCGGCGCGCTGGCCACGGGTTGGCTGCTGCTGCGGGCCCTGCAACGCGGCACCACGACCGACGCGCTCCTGGCTCTACTGCTAGCGGTGCCCACTCTCAACATCGCCTGGGAGATGCTGGCCTACGCTGGCTGGCCCGACCATGAAGGCTACTCAACGGCCCTGCGCTACGGGCCCTGGCAACTCAACTTATTCCTGGGGCCGGCTTACTACCTGTATTTTCGGAGCCTGACCAACCAGGAATTTCGGTTGCGGCCCCGGGCCTGGTGGCACTTGCTGCCGGGCCTGCTCCAGCTGGGGCTGGTGGCCGGGGCGCTTGGCTACGACCTGCTGTGGCTGCCGGGCCTGCGCGGCCAGCGCTTACCTTATCAGGGTGGCACGACGGGGCCGGCGTTGGCCGTGGCAGAAACCGTTGGCCACTACCTCGGCTACGCCCAATACGGGCTGCTGCCGGCCTACTGCTGGCGGGTGCTGGCTGACTACCGCCGCTATCGGCGCTACCTCGACGACAACTTTTCGGACACCGAGCGCCTGCGCTTTGCCGGGCTGCGGCAACTGCTGCTGGTGCAAGTGCTGGCGTTGGTGCTAAGCCAGGCATTTACGCTGGTGGACTGGAAAGTTGGCCTGAGCGACGCGACTGGCTGGTATTACTTTTTCCTGCGCGGGCTGCTGGTGTATTGGCTGATTGCCGTCGGCTTGCAGGCTAATTACGCCGCCGCGACCACCCCGCTGCGCTTCGATACGGTTCCCGACCTACCCACCGAGCCGGAGCTGACCGCCGACCTGCCCCCAGTCCCGGTGGCCGAAATCCCAGCCGCCCAGGGGCCGCCCGAAGCCGAGCTGCCCCCGGCGCAACTGGCCCCCGAGTTGCTGGCCTGGCGCGATAAGCTGCTGGCGCTAATGACCGAGGAGCAGCCCTGGCTCGAACCCGAGTTGACGTTGACCGAGCTGGCCAAGCGGCTGCACCTGCCGCCCGCGCTGCTCTCCAAAGTCATCAATACTGGCTGCGGCCAGAACTTCAACGACTTCGTGAATGCCTACCGGGTACGCGAAGCGCAGCGCCTGCTCGCCGACCCGCGCTTTGCGCACTACTCGCTGGTAGGGGTGGCCCTGGAAAGCGGATTTAACTCACGTTCAACGTTTAACCGGGTATTTAAGAAGCTAGTGGGCCAGGCACCCAGCGAGCTAACCCGCCCCAAATCATGAGTTGAGGCAACCCAACGTATGTGCTGGGGCATGGGGGTGAGGGGCCCGCGGGAGTTTTGCGGCATCTTTTCACTAGTCCGCTGCCTGCCGTGCGCCACCGCCTTCCCCTCCCCTCTTTTAGCGCTTCTATTCTTGGCCGACGCTGGCGGCTACTAGGCTTGCTCAGCCTTTGCTGGGGGCTGGTCGGCGCGCTACCGGCCTTTGGCCAAAGTACCGTACTCATTACGGGGGTGGTGCTCGACCCAGCCGGGGCTCCCGTGGAATTTGCGACTATCACCCTGCACCGGGCGACGGATTCCACGGTGGTGAAGTCAGAGTTCAGCGATGCGAAAGGGGCCTTTGCGCTACGAGCTTCAGCCGGGGCGCGCTACCGGGTGTCAGCGGCCCAGGTGGGCTACGCACGCTATTGGAGCGCTCCGTTTGAATTGCCAGTCACGGGGCTGGCCCTGCCCTCGATAGCCCTGCGCATCAGCGCGGCCACGGCGCTCCAGGAGGTGCGCGTGGTTGGGCAGAAACCGCTCTTTGAGCACCAGGCTGACCGCACCATCGTCCACGTTGAAAACTCGCCGCTGGCGGCAGGCAACACGGCGCTGGACGTGCTCACGCGGGCCCCCGGCGTAACCGTGGATGGCAGCGACAACCTGGCACTACGCGGCAAGCAGGGCCTACTCGTGCTCATCGATGGTAAGCGCCAACCCATGACGGGCACCGAACTGGCTGACTACCTGCGCACGCTGCCGGCCGAACAACTCAAAAGCATTGAGCTGATTACCAACCCGCCCGCCAGCTACGACGCGCAGGGCACAGCCGGCGTCATCGCCCTCAATCTCAAGCACGACCAGCGCCAGGGCGCGAACGGCAGCCTCAACCTGGGCTACGGACGCGGCGTGTACGGCCGCCTCATTACCGGGGCCACCGTCAATTATCGGCGGGGCAAAGCCAATGCCTATGGTACGTACGCCTATGCCGACCGCCGCACCTACCTACGCCTGAACAGCCACCGGGTATTCTACGACCAGGGCCAGCCCACCAGCGGCAGCAACCAGGAAGACTACCTCGCCACCCGCACCCAGACCCACAACTGGAAAGCCGGGGTAGACTACGCCTTCACGGGCCGCACCACGCTGGGAGCCGCGCTCACCGGTCAGGCGGCCCAAAGCACCGGCCAGGGCACCAACGCCGTGACGCTGCTGGATGCTACTGGCACCGCCAGCCGTGCGTTGACTTCAGCAGCGTACCGCAACGCAAACACCCCCAACCTAGCCGCCAATCTGAACCTGCGCCATGCCTTCGCGGATTCCAGCAACAGCCGCGCCCTGACCGCCGATGCCAACTACGCCACGTACCGCCTGAGCCGGCAGCAAGGCCTGTCGGCGCTACTCGACGGCGGCAGCGCGGCCCCCACGCGGCTCACCAGCGACCAGGCGGGCCGCCTCAACCTGCTCACCGGCCAGCTCGACTATGCCCACCCGTTGGCACACCACCGGCGCTGGTCTGGGGGGTTGAAAGTCAGCCGGGTGCAGTCTAGCAATGACGCCGTCTTTCAGCAAACTACGAACGGGGTTACTGCCCTGGATACCACCCAAACCAACCGGTTTCGCTACACCGAAAACATCCGGGCGGCTTACCTCAGCTGGCAGCAGACTGGGGCGCGGGCTACGTGGCAGGTGGGGTTGCGCGGCGAGCAGACGAGCGCCCAGGGCGTGCAGGAGATAGGTAATCAGCAATTTGACCGCCAGTATTTTCAACTATTTCCCAGCGCCTCGCTCAAGTACACGTTTTCGCCCCAGCACGAGCTGACGCTGGCGCTGAGCCGCCGCCTCGACCGCCCCGGCTACGACCAGCTTA
>JBPBPU010000112.1:0-6559 GCA_050954465.1 Janthinobacterium lividum | reverse complement strand
CGCAGCTACGCGCCGGTGGGTCGGAATAGCTCCTTAGTAAGCCTGGCTCGCGGCAGACTTTGCGCACTAGGCTGCTAGTGCAGCAGCTTGGCAAGGCCGATTACCAACGAGTTAATGAAGCGTGCCAGGCCAAATTTTCAATAATTGACACTAGCCAAGCAGCATTAACTTAAAAATTAACATATAGTGAAGCTACGTGCAACCAAGCAGCGAACCAGTGGGCTCTAGTAAATACCGCAGCCGTAAGGCTCGGAGTCACCACCCACTCTTTCTCAAGTTATTGTAGCATGAACAAACTACTACGCCGCCTACCCGGCATGGCCCTGCTGCTGGGGCTGCTGACGGTGCTTGCCTGCTCGCGCCAAGAGCCGCAACCCGACGACTCCTACCTCGTGTACGCGAGCTACCGGCCGCTGTACATGACGCGCACCGTGCTCGAAAGCTCAGTGGCTTCCCTACCCCCCCAAGCGCTACGCAACACGGGCAAGATTTTTCTGCGCGGGCCCTACATCTTCATCAATGAGAAGTACGAGGGCGTTCACATCATCGACAACCACGACCCTGCCAACCCGCGGCCCATTAGCTTCCTGCGCATTCCGGGCAACGTGGACATGGCCGTGCAAGGCAACCTGCTGTACGCCGACAATGGCCCCGACCTTGTAACGGTCGATATCAGCAACCCCGAGCGGGCCCAGCTCGCCAGCCGCGTGCGCGACGCTTTCCGCGAGCTGCCGATGCCTGAGATTGGCCCTTTAGAAGACGCCAACCTTCCCGTCAACCGGCCCGCCAATACGGTGGTAATAGGTTGGCGCCACCTGGCGCCGGGCGAGGCTACCCCCACGCGGGTAACGTACAACCGCGGCGGCATCTTGATGTATGCGAATACGGCCAGCTCTGCCGCCGTACCCAGCAGCGGCCAGGGCAAGGCCGGTTCCTTGGCTCGGTTTGCTATTCTTAACCAATACCTGTACACTGTTGACGAGTATAGCCTGCGCTTGTTTAGCCTGCAAAACCCCACCTCACCCATTGCTGGGAAGACGTTGGGGGTAGGCTTCGGGATAGAAACCATTTTCCCGCAAGACCATTACTTGTTTTTGGGTTCGCAAACGGGCATGTTCATTTATGACGTAGCCACGCCTACTGCACCGACGTACGTCAGCGGCTTCAGCCACACCCGCAGCTGCGACCCGGTGGTGGTAGATGGCCATTTCGCTTACGTAACGCTGAGCAAGGGGGAGGAACGGGCCGCTACCAGGTGCGGGCCCGACCCTTCCAATGAATTGGATGTTATAGACTTAAGCAATATCAAGCAGGTTAGCTTGGCGCGCACCTACCCCATGAGCGGCCCGCAAGGCCTAGGAGCCGAAAACAACCGGCTCTACGTGTGCGACGACGGCCTGAAGGTATTTGACACCAGCAAAGCCCCCGAGTTGACCCAGCTTCAGCACTTCGCTACCCCCGTTACCGACGTCATCCCGAACGGCGACTACCTGCTCGCGGTGGGGCCCGGCGGCTTTTACCAGTACCGCACCCGCAACAGCGCGGGCTCGCCCGAGCTGAGCTTACTATCTATCATCCCTAAGCTCTTATAATGCAAGCTCCTAGCCTATTTGGTGGCTGGGCCGTGCGCGGAGGGGTAGGCAGCCTGGGGCTGGCGCTGCTAAGTTGGCAGGCCCAGGCCCAAGCGCCGCCTACTAGCTGGTTGCTTAAAGTCACGCCGCAGTATATAGTGCTGAGCGGTCTTTGGCTTGAAGCTGAGCAAGTTCGCGCCGGACATCCCTCCCAAACGTTTACCCTGGCGCCGCAGCTGTATTGGGGCCCAACGGGCCGGCCCGATGTGCAGTTCACCCGCAATATTGTCAACCACGACGAGGCGGTGCGCGGGGCTGGCCTACAGGTGCAGCATCGCTTTTACTTATCGAAAGCCGGCTTTTCGCACGCTTTCCCGACGGGCTTTTACTTGGGTTATAGCCCCCAGGTGCAGTTCTTCCGATTGGGATTTTCGCGCAACGAATGGCACGAAGAAACTAGCCCCTACGGCCTACCCTACCTAGTATACGGCGGCGTTCGGTACCACGAAACGGTGGTGCGCTACGGGCTAGCGGGGCAAGCTGGCTATCAGTTTGCCTTGTCGGCGCGCATGCTGCTCGATGTGTACGCCGGGGTAGGCGTGCGCAAAAGACACTATTGGTCGGAGTTTGCTGAAAGCCAGTACCAGAGCGGCCCTTCTGACTATGCCCACGAGGGCGTTTACTTTCCGGCTGGCTTTAAGCTGGGTATCGCCATGCGGTAGGCAAGGCATTGCGTATCTACCTGTTACACTCAGCTTGAAAAGTAATTTAGGTGCTATCAGTACTCCTACCCCACCAGTGCAAATACTGTAAGCGCCTGCATGAGCAGCACACCATCAGTGACTAAGGCAAAAAAGTAATCGCCTCGCGTTTCGCGGGCCAGTAGCACAACGACGGCTGCCACCGCCACGGGTAGCAGCACCACCAGCGGCGCTGCCCCACGCCCTAGGCCCAGCGCCACCGAACCCGCCAAAAAAGCCAGCGATACGGCTTTGGCACCCCCTACCCCTAGTACTGTCGGGAAGGTGCGCAGGCTAGCGGCGCGGTCGCGGCTAAAATCGCGAATATCAAATACAATGGCCAGTGCCACCACCAGGCAAAAACGCTGGGCCAGTAGCCCAGTTGTGGAGGCCAGCGGCTGCCGCAAGGCCAGCGCCGGTAAGCAAACCGTTACGGTGGCCCACACCCCCGCAATAAGAAATACCTTCAGGAGCGGAATTTCGCGCATGGCGTGGCGCCGGCCGTGCCAGGGCAACAATGGCCACGAGTAGCCCAGAGCGAGCCCCGCCAGGGGTAATAGCACGGGCAGGAAGTGCGTCCAGCCATCGACGAGCAGCAGGTAGGCGCCCACCAGCGCGGCTACGGCCGCCAGTAGCAGTAGCCCGCCACGGTGGCGCTGCTGCCAAGCCTTGCGGCCGGAGGTGCCGGCGGGCTGCCGATACTTAAAGGGCAGCACCGCGTCGAGATTATACGTCAGCAGCGTGGCTACAAATACCAGCACGGCTACGTGCCAGCCAGTGTTTTCGGCATCGGCATGAGGCCACAGCTGCAGGGTATCTGCCGTTTGGGCGCCAGCTGCGCCGGCCAGCCACACGCTGCTAAACAGTAGCGCATCGAGCAGACGCAGGGGCAACGCGCGGCGAGGAAGCATAAAGTTGAACGGGGTAACCACACAAAAGAACGCCAGGCAGCGCGGGCCGAAGCTGCACTGCCTGACGTCTACTCAAACTGCTTTGCGAAGCCTTAAACCAGCGGATGCTCTTGGCCGAAGGTCTCTTCGTACAGAGTCACGCTTTGGTTGATGATGCGGTAAGCATCTTCGCGACCCAGGAATTTCTTCACCTCTACGTGCTTGTTTTCCAAGGCTTTGTAATCCTCAAAAAAGCGCTGCATTTCGAGCATCATGTAGGGCGGCAAGTCGGCCAGCTCGTTGTAGTGGTTCACTGACACGTCGTGGGCTGCTACGGCGATGATTTTATCATCTTCCTCGTCTTGGTCCAGCATCTGCATCACGCCAATGACTTTGGCTTCGACTACGCACATGTGCGGAATATCAACCGAGCACAACACTAGAATATCGAGCGGGTCTTTGTCGTCGCAGTACGTGCGCGGAATAAAGCCGTAAGCGGCGGGGTAGTGCACCGCCGAAAACAGCACGCGGTCGAGCTTGAGCAGGCCGCTTTCTTTATCTAATTCGTATTTGCCTTTGCTGCCTTTCGGAATTTCAATGATGCCAGTAACAGTTTCGGGAAGGTTGTCGCCGCGTGATACGTCGTGCCAGGGATTAAAATGGGTCACGTTGGAAGAGTGAGGAGGTTATGGGGAATAAAATAAGTGGGTGGGCTGGTAATTACGTGACAAAGTAAACTATGGTCTGGCAACGGGCCGCAAAAAGAGAGCATTAGCCACCAATAATATATGAAATATTATATTATTCTGCTGTTGCCCGTTACTATTTCATTACTTCCAGCAACGGCTCGCCGGTGCAGCCACTGGGCTCCTGAATATGCAGGTAGCGAGCAATGGTAGGCGCGATGTCCACGATTTTGACGGGAGCCGCCGACTCGCCATGCCGCACGTGCCAGCCCCAAAACAGGAGCGGTACGTGGGTGTCGTAAGCCCAGGACGAGCCGTGCGTTGTGCCTTTCACCACGGGGTAGCCGTAGGCTTCGAGCCAGCCGGGGGCTAGCACGGCCAGCACATCGCCCGAGCGAGGGGCGTAGAACCCGTTTTCTTGGTACATGCCGAGGCCTTCGCTCCAGTGGCCGTGCATCAGGTCGGTGGCCGTAATGGCACCCGTGATGTGTGGCTGAGCCCGTAGAATATCGGCCACTTCGTTCTGCACCTTGGCGAGGTCCAGGCCTTTCTGAGCGATGAGCGGGCGGTTGAGGTAAGCCTGCTGGTTTTCGTAGCTCAGCAGCCATTGGCCCGCGCCGTGGCGGTGCTGCATCACCTTCTGAATGGTATCGCGCACCACGCTTGGCCCTACCCCCCCACCGGGCAGGCGGTGGGCTTCGAGGAAACCAGCGGCTTGGTCGGCGGCGTGGTCGGCAGTCAGAAATACTAGCGCCTGGCCTTTGCCCACTTGCTTGTCGATTCCGTCGAGCAGGCGCGCCAGGTCGCGGTCGAGGCGCAGGTAGGTGTCTTCTGTTTCGATGGCGGTGGTGCCAAACTGGTGCCCCACGTAGTCGGTGCTGCTGAAGCTGACGGCCAGAAAATCGGTTTGGCTACCCTGGCCTAGCTGCTCAGCGCGCAGGGCTTCTAGCGCAAAATCGGCGGTGAGCGAGTTGCCGAAGGGCGTCGAGCGGATGAGGTCGAGGTTTTGGGGGGTAGCCTTGGGCGGCTTTTCGCCGGCGGCGCGCTCGGTGGCAGCCACAGCGGCCGGGGCGGCACCACTCAGCTGCGGCAAGTCGTGGGGGAACACGGGCTTGGTTTCGCCGCGGAAGGCCGACTCCCAGGCCACGTCGTCAGGCGTGCTTTCGGTATAGTCGCCTATTGGCAGCAGCGTAGTCCAAGGCTTGTTGAGGTACTCAGCGGCGTGGCCGGCTGTATTGAATTTCTGCACCCAGTCGGGCAAGGCCTTGGCGTAGAACGTACTGGTTATAAATGCGCCGTTGGTGCCGTCATACCAATAAGCCGCGTTGGCGGCGTGGCCGGCCGGCAAGATGCTACCCCGGTCCTTCATACTAAGTCCGATTACCTTGCTCTGGAAGTTGGTGGCTAAGCGCAACTCGTCGGTGATGGTGGTGGTAAGCAGGTGCGCGGGTGACATTTGCCCGGCGGCTACCGAGCCCCCCACGGGCTGCACTGTTTTGTCGTCGGTGACGTAGGTGCCACGATTATTTTCGCGCTCATACCAGTTGTTGCCCACGATGCCGTGGTGCATGGGCGTGGTGCCCGTGTACACGCTGGCGTGGCCCGGCCCGGTGTAGGTGGGCACGTAGTTGTAGTGGCAGCTTTCGTAGCTAAAGCCTTCGCCCAGTAGGCGCCGGAAGCCGCCGCTGCCGAACTTACTCCAGTAGCGGTAGAGGTAGTCATAGCGCATCTGGTCAACCACAATGCCTACCACTAGCTTAGGCCGATTGAGGGGGGTAGCCCTTTTCTGCGCTACTGCGGGCACTGCCAGCAATAAGAGCAACAATATCTTTTTCATGCAAAATGCGGTACTGGAAAGCCTGCAAAGATACCGTGCTGCTCATTTTGGCTGCATGAACCCCTATTACCTTATCCCTACCATGCCTGATTTGCGTGCGTTGATTTTCGATATGGACGGCGTTATCGTCGACAATACGCCGGTGCAAGCCCGTGCTTTCCAACTCCTTTTTCGTGACCTAGACCTGACTACTAATGCCCGGCGCCTGCTGCGCCGGCTCAACGGTATGCCCGCCACCGCCATTCTCAAGTCGGTGTTCCGGCACCCCGTGCCCGAGAAGGAACTGAAGACGTACGCCGACCAGCGTGAGTTTCTTTACCGTGCCCTCTACTGGAAGCAGCGCCGGGCTGCACCGGGCTTAGTTGAATTTTTGCAGGCAGCCCGGGCGGCTGGCCTCAAGATTGGCTTGGGCAGCGGCTCGGGCCAGCAAACCATCAGCTACATTATCGACCATCTTGACCTACGCCGCCACTTCGACGTGGTGGTGGGCGCCGACGATGTCAGCAAAGGCAAGCCCCACGCCGAAACCTATGTCGTAGTGGCCCAAAAGCTAGGCATAGACCCGGCCAACTGCTTGGTATTTGAAGATGCCATCTTGGGCGAGCAAGCTGCCTACCGCGCCAAAATGCAGGTAGTAGCCCTGGCTACTGAACTAAAAGCGGCCGACTTTCAAGCCCCGCTGGCCGTGATAAATGACTTCACTGAGCTAGTGCCCACTCAATTGCAAGAGCTGTTTAGCCAGCAAACTTCGGTGCCTACCCCCAGCAAAACCTTAGCTTCGCGGCAGTACGCGCAGCAATAGCGCACTGGCCCATTCCGCTGCTGCCCATCGAAC
>JBPBPU010000079.1:0-6569 GCA_050954465.1 Janthinobacterium lividum | reverse complement strand
CTAAACGAAGAAGCCAACTTTACCCCCAAATAACGCTAGTGGCGGGCACCTGTACTATCCTGCCGGGGAGGGTTACGGCATGAAGAAGTCGTGAAAGCCCTTCACGGCGTCTTTCAGGGGCGAGAAATAATACACCGGAGCGAGCAGCGCGGCGCGCAGGTGCTGGGCGGGCTGCGCGTGGCCCGTGCGCACCTTGCGCGCGAAGCTGGCCAGCGTGTCCTGGGCCGTCACGCCCACCCGCGGCAGGCGGCGTGCGTCACTGCCGGGGCCGGCCAAGCCGGCCTGCACGGAGCAGGCACCCTGGTAGCCCAGGCGGGCGAGCAGGTGCAGGCCGCGCGTATCGTAGCGCCCGTAGGGGAAGGCATAGAAACGCGGCTGGACACCCAAGTGGGTGAGCAGGTCGGCAGCGGCCCCGGCCATCTCGCGCCAGAGCGCGGGCAGGGGCAGGCGATTGTGGACGAGGTGGTGGCGGCCATGGGCCTGCAGTTGCCAGCAGCCGCTGCGCAGCAGGGCGGCCAGCTCGGCCCAGCTCAGGGGCGGATCCTGGGGGGGGTAGCCCTCGACGCCGGGCAAGTGCGCGTAGCTGGGCAGGCCCACGGCGCCGGTGGTCACAAACAGGGTGGCCTCGAAGCCGAGCTCGGTGAGCAGGGGCGTGACGAAGCGCAGCAGGGAGCGGTAGCCATCGTCGAAGGTGAGCACGACGTGCTGGGCGGGCAGCGGCCGGCCCTGCTGCAGGCACGCGTAGAGGTGCTCCAGAGGTAGGGTGCGGTAGCCGGCGGCGGCCAGCCAGCGCAGCTGCGCTTCGCAGCTGGCGCGCGGCACGTGGACCGGACTCAGGCCGGGGGCGAGCACGTCGGGTACGGCGTGGTACATCAGGATCGGCACGCGCATGCGGTCGGTCTGGTTAAGGGAAAGGCGCCGGGCAAAAGTTACGGCCCGGCCGCGTGCCGGAGCGAGCCCCCCGGCGGAGCAAAGCTACCGCGCCGACAAAGCAAAACCCCGCACCCTTTACGGGTACGGGGGTAGGCCGTACGGGAAAGTGGAGCCGCGTGCCAAGGGGCCGGGCGGCTTAGGTGTAGGGCTCGGCTTCGCCGCTCTTGAGTATGCCTGCCCGGACCACCGCCCAGGCAAAGAAGCTACCGAACGAAATGAGGCTGTAAGCCACCAGGGCCCAGGTGGGCAGTGATTGGTGGATTACAAAGCCGCCACTTAACCAGAAGAGGGTAATCAGGGAGAAGAATGCCATGGCAGTCAACGGGGGGTGGGAATGGATGGAAGAAAGAGGGGCCAGAAGCCACCGGGAAGTAAGTCAAAGGAACGGCGGCTGGGTCCCACAGAAAAGGACAAACCACCCGATTTTTTGACAGGCCCGGGCGCGCTTCATGCCGCGGGTAGCGGCACTAACAGGCCCGGATCACTTGTGTAGGTAACGTAAAGGTAACGGGCGAAGGTTTAAAAAATCAAAGAATTTTACAAAAAATAAGCCTAAGGGTAAGTGATTTATAATCAACAAAAACGCCTAGTGAGGGCCTGCTTAGGGTACCAGGGATGGTACTGGACGTAAATAAATAACAATTATATATCAGTATATTACTCCGGCCTTTCCTTGTAGAACTATAAACAGCCCTTTTTGTGACATTTGGGGACTCTCGGTTACTGGATCGGCTGCAAGTAAAGCGCCAGGCATTCTTAAGCTTGATCATGGTGGCAACAGCTACTACATGCGGATTATCAGTGAGCTTGCCGGGAGCAGTTGGTTGTTATAGGTTGATTTTGTAACCAACTAGCCAACCAGCAACGCGCTGGCCAGGCTAGGTAGTCTGGTACATTTGCCCGCTATGCATTTTCCGATTCTTCGGGCAGTAGCCCTTTTCGTCAGCATTATTCTCGGCGGAGTCGTCGTCTTCGTTTTCGACTTCTATGAACTCAATAGCCCCGCTGTGAATACCGGGCTGCTACTGGTCATGACTACCCTTAAGGTGCTCTACTTTCTAGGGGCCACGCTGCACTGGATACGGCAAACAGTGTCCTCGGCTTACCACCTGCGCTATTTGATGGGGTTTCTAGTTTTGCAGGTATTGTTGATCGTGCTTTCGTTCGCCATCGACTACTACTGCCTTTACCGGATTAATGCGGACTCTTTCCTGCTGCCTACTGACCAAGCGGGGCGAGGCATAGCTGCCCAGCTACTAACCTTTCTCTACTTCAGTTTAGGTAAGTACACCACTGCGGGCGGGGGCGAAATGCACCCGGCTACCCCCGCCGCGCAAATCTGCGCCATGGGCGAAATGGTGGTGTCGTATTTCACCACGGTGCTCATCATCGCTAACGTCGGCTATTTGCAAAGCCTATTTAGCCACTCCGCCCTTAGCCTCAAACCAGCGCCCAGCGCCGAACCTAGCGCTCCTACTACCATCGCTGAGGAGAATTAAGGCGTGAAAAAGCGGTTCTGCAACAAGTTGCGGAGTTGATTTAGGCTGCGTGCTGCACCCGCTACCCTTATTCAAGAGCCGCGGGTATGGGGCTTCTTCTGCTCCCTATAGAGCAGCTCGGAGCCAATGCTCATGGCTTGGGCGACCGCCGCTTAAGAAAAGCAATCTCCTATCCTAGCGATGTATACCCGGCGGCTACCTCCAGCTTTTCCTGAATTTGCATAGTTTCTCCGGGAAAGCTGCGCCTGAATAAAACGCCGGCAACGTTGCCGGCAACGTTGCCGGCGTTTTATTCAGGCGCAGCCTTGGTTATTGCGCCATATAAATTCATCTTTACAACATGTTTATTCGAAAGCCTTACTTCGAGGACTGTAACGGCAACAAGTAGTTCGGAGAGCAATCATCAGTTTACCTCACTACTTGCCTTGGGTCCTGTCCAGGGTTACGTCCCTTAGGTAAAGCCCGTAGCTGACGCTACCCAAAATGTTTGTTGGCAGCACTTTATGCCTTCGTTAGCCTGACTGGCCGGAGCTATAGTGGCCGTTCCAGCAGCACTTCCTTTTCCCACCCCCTATTAGTTTCTATGAAGTCCAGACTTCTATTCCCTACCCTGCTGTTGTGCGCGACTGCGCCCGCTTGGGCCCAAACTACCCGGCCGCTAACGGGACAAATACTAGATGACTCCGGTGCGGGGCTGCCCGGCGTGACAGTGGTCGTGCAGAACACTAACCTAGGTGCCACGACCGACCCCAACGGCCGCTTTTCGCTGAATATCCCGGGTGACAACGTAGTGCTCACCGTCAGCTACATCGGCTTTGCGACGCAGACTATCAACGTCGGCACGCAAACCACCTTGAAGGTTAACCTCAAGTCGGCCGAAAAGGCGCTGGATGATGTGGTCGTTATCGGCTACGGGCAGGTGAAAAAGAGTGATGTGACGGGCTCCATCGTGTCGGTGAAGGAAGAAGACCTCAAGAAGGTGCCCACGGCCAACGTGATGGAATCGTTGCAGGGGCGGCTGCCGGGCGTGGATATTGTGAGTGGCGGCGGCTCAGCCGGGGCGCCCGTGAACATTACGGTGCGTGGCAACCGCTCTATTACGGCTAGTAACGGGCCGCTGTTTATCGTGGATGGGGTGCAGTACAACTCCATTCAAGACATCAACCCCAACGACATCGCCGGGATGGAGGTACTCAAGGATGCCGCCTCCACGGCCATCTACGGGGCGCGCGGGGCCAATGGCGTTATCATCGTAACCACTAAGAAGGGTGCCTCAGGCAAAACGCGCGTCAACATCAACTCGTACTACGGCAGCACTGATAAGGTCTTCTACCCCAAGGTGAATGATGCGGCCGAGTACGTGGCGCAGAAGCGCGAGGCCAACCGCACTACCGGCCTTTGGAGCAGCCCGGCCGACGATGCTAAGATTTTCACCAACCTAGAACTCCAGGCCATTGCCGACGGTACCAGCACCAACTGGGCCAACTTGCTGTTGCGCCACGGCGTGCAGCAGGAGCACCAGCTGAGCATATCGGGCGGCTCGGAGAAAACCAAGTTTTACCTCTCGGGCGACTACTACAACGAGCAGGGCTTGTTTCGGAAAGATGACCTGCACCGCTACTCATTCCGGGCCAACATCGACCAAGCGCTCAACGACAAGGTGCGCATTGGGCTGCAAAACCAGCTCACGTACTACAACCAGAACGTGCGGCGCGACCCCACCAACCAGGCCAACAAAATCACGCCGCTTACCGCGCCCTACGCCGCCGATGGCACGCTAGTACTGTACCCCAACAACCAAGCGGCCCTCAACCCGCTAGCCGACGAGCAGGAGGGCAACTACGCCAACAACTCCCGCACCACCCGCACCTTCTCCACGGCCTACGTCAGCTACCAGATTCTGCCGAGCCTGAACTTCCGCTCCAACCTGGGCCTCACGCTTTCCAACGGCCGCACCGGCATTTACCAGGGCCAGTACTCGCTCGACCGCAATGGGCAGGTCGCGCAGTCGTCGTACGGCACGCAGTTCGACACCAACTGGAGCTGGGAGAATATCCTGAACTACAACAAGACCTTCGGCGACCATTCCATATCCGCCACGGGCGTGACGTCGCTGCTCACTTTCAACACCGAAAACTCGAATGCCCAGGGCCGTAACCAATTGCTGGCTTATCAGCAGTACTTTGCCCTGGCCAACGCCAACCAGCAGGTCGGCATCAACAGTGCCTACGTCGATAGCAAGTTGATTTCGTTTACGGGCCGCGTGCAGTACGGCTACAAAGGGCGCTACCTGCTCACGCTAACCGGCCGCGAGGACCGCTCCTCGAAGCTGGCTAAGGGCAACAAGGGCTCGTTCTTCCCGTCGGCCGCCGTGGCCTGGCGCCTCATCGACGAGCGCTTTATGAAGGACCTCACGGCCGTGACCGACCTGAAGCTGCGCGTGAGCTACGGCCGCGCTGGCAACTACGACGTGCCCGCCTACTCGTCGCAGAGCCTGCTCGCGCGCATCCCGTTCGCGTTTGGGGAAACGGGTGCGGCGGGCTACACCTTCGCCAACCGCATCGGCAACCCCGACCTAGGTTGGGAAATCTCGCTGACTAAGAACGTGGGCCTCGATTTTGGTTTCTTCAACAACCGCCTCACGGGCTCGGTTGATGTGTACGACACCCACACCAGCGACCTGCTGCTCAACCGGTTCCTGCCCCTGACTTCGGGCGTGTCGTTCATCACCCAGAACATTGGCGAAACCCGCAACCGCGGCGTCGAGGTGGGCGTGAACGCCCGCGTGGTGGACACCGAAAACCTGCGCTGGAACGTGGGCTTGACTTGGTTTAAGAACAAGGAAGAGATTCTGGCCCTGGGTACCAGCAACAACGACATTACCAATGGCCTGTTTATCGGCTCGCCGGTGCGCGTGTTCTACGACTACGAGAAAATCGGCATCTGGCAAACCGATGAGGCAGACGCCGCGAAGACATTCGGCCAGAAGCCCGGCCAAATCAAGGTAAAAGACCTGGATGGCGACGGTCGCATCACGGCCGCCAATGACCGGCGCGTGCTGGGCTCGGCGGTGCCTAGCTGGAGCGGCAGCATTAGCAGCGACCTTAGCTACAAGGGCTTCGACTTTTCGGTGCAGGTGTTTGCCCGCATCGGGCAGATGATTAATTACGATTACGCCCAGATTTTTGACCCGCAAGGCATCGAAAACAGCTCGCGCCAGAACTACTGGACGCCCGAAAACCCCTCCAACGACTACCCCCGTCCCGATGCCAGCCTGTCGAAAAGCACGCTGCAAAATGGCCTCTTCGGCACTACCCTCGGCTACCGCGACGGTTCGTACGTGAAGCTGCGCGCCGTGACGCTGGGCTACAACCTGCCGGCCGCCTGGATGGGTAAGGTTTTTAGCTCGGCACGCCTCTACGTGCAGGGTAAAAACTTGCTCACCCTCAGCCATATCGACAACTACGACCCCGAGCGCGCCGGTGCCGTTACCACGCCCATTCCGCGCGTCGTGACGGCAGGTGTCAACATTGGCTTCTAAGCTCTGGGCTCGTTTATTCAGTCGTTTCACGCTACGTTATCCATGAAATTCCCACGTATTACCCTCGGACTAGCCGCCTGCGCGCTGGCTATCCTGACTTCCTGCGAAAAGCAGCTCGAAGAATATAATCCCTCGGGCCTCACCGCCGACGCCGTGTACAGCACGCCGGCGGGCTTCGAGAGCCTCGTCACCGCCGCCTATTCCTACTCGCGCTGGTGGTACGGCAAGGAAGACGGCTTCAGCATGTCGGAAATGGGCACTGACCTGTGGCTGCGCGGGGCCGGCGATGTCAACCCCGACCTTACCGACTACACCACGCTGCAATCGAGCTCGCGGGCCGTGGAAAGCATGTGGGGTAAGCTCTATACGGCCGTCAACGTCTGCAACGCCGGCATTAGCCGCGTAGGTACTTCGGGCCTAGCCGCCCCGCAACAAGCAGTGCGCGAGGGCGAATTACGCTTTCTGCGAGCCTTCTACTACTGGCACATCGTGGAGTCATGGGGCGGGGTGCACTTCACTACCACCGAAACCAACGGCGTGCAAACCACTGCCAACCGTACGCCCGTCGAGACGTTTTACAAGCAGATTTTTGAGGA
>JBPBPU010000103.1:0-7802 GCA_050954465.1 Janthinobacterium lividum | reverse complement strand
AGCCGTTGGTAGCATGACCGGTGCCCCCTCTCCTTTTCGGAGAGGGGGTCAGGGGGTGAGGCGCAACGCCAGGGCAATACGCTTACTTATGCACGACTACTTAGCATCTAGCCTTTTAGAACTAGAAACTAGTTCCCCCTCTCCACGGGAGAGGGGGCTAGGGCAGAGTTGATAAGTTCTAGCGTTGTCGCCCTCCGCGACACCTCACCCCCTAGCCCCCTCTCCAAAAAAGAGGGGGAACTAGCCGTAGTTTTAGAACTAGAAGCTAGTTTTTAGAGCTAGTTCCCCCTCTTTTTTGGAGAGGGGGCTAGGGGGTGAGGTGTCACGGAGGGCGATAATGTTAGAACTTATCGACTCTGGGGGGCTAGGTCAATTGCGGAGGGCGACGCGCCTAAGAAAGCAGTCAAACAAAAGGCGGCCGTGCTCTTTGAAGCACGGCCGCCTTTAGCGTTAAATACCCCAGGAATAGAACAACAGCGCGATTACCGCCGCACCTGTACCCGGCGGTTACTCACGCCGGCCGCTGTTTGCAGGCGCAGCAGGTATACGCCGTCGGCTACGCCGGTCAGCTCGAACGTGAGGGTGCTGCCCATCCCTTGCTGCTCAGCTACTACCTGGCCCAGCACGTTGAGCAGGGTGGCCCGCACAGCACCTACCGGCCCGCCGAGCTGCACGGTGAATTGGTTGGCAGCGGGGTTAGGGAACACGGCCACTTCGGGCGCAGCGGCGGACGCGGCAGCGGCCAGGGCCGTGGCTACCGGCGTAAGGGCGACGCCTCGGAAAGAGGTGTTGGTAGGCAGCGCTACGAAGGGCGCAGGCAGCGTAGTGGTGGTAGGCGCAACGTTATAGCCGGCCTGGTCGGTAACGGTATAGAGGCCTCCGCCTCCGCTGGCTATCAGCTGCACAGCCGTGCCGGTGCGGATGCCCGTGAGGCCGCGCAATAGCGCCGTAGTAGAGCCACCAATAGTGCCGTTGAGCGTCCAGGTGCCGCCTACGAGGCTCCACTTTTGGATGCCGCCGGTGGTGTTGTCATCGGCCACGTACACCACGTCCAGGCCCGCTACGGCGGTGCTTAGGTCGGCGAAATAGAAGCCGTAGGGGCTGGGGCCGCTGGCGGTGGGGAAGCCCGGCAGCAAGGTCACGGCCGCGCCGGCCGCCGTGGGCAGGCCCGTGCCAATCTGGCTCAGGCCGTAGTTGGGCGTGGCCGATGACGAGGCGTAGAGGTTGCCACCAGCGATGCCCAGGATGCGGAAGTTGACCAGTGCGCCGCTGCTGAGCGCCGTGGTCGTGCCCGTGTTGCCGTAGGGCAGGTAGCGGATGCCGCTGTTGCCGCCCGATACGTAAAGGTTGCTGCCGTCGGTGCTCACCGCCGAGCGGATGTTGGTGCCCGAAAAAGCGTCGGTGATGAGGGTATTGGTATTCACGCTGGCATCGGAGGCAATGCGGGCCACCACGCGGGGCACGGTTGAAGTCACGATGCCGGTTGTGCCGGGAATAGCATTGTAGCCGGTCAGCAGCAGATAGCGCCCATCGGCCGTGCGAGTGATGTTGTCCGAGGTAGAGGTGCCGCTGTTGGTGAGCGCATGCACAGTGCCGTTGTCGGCCGTGGGCAACGGAATAGACTGCACCAGCGTGCCGCTTAGCGTGTATTCATCCACAAATTCGGCGGTGGCGGCGGTGGTGAGTGCGGCGGTACCGTCGCCTACCCGCACTACTGCCACGTTGCCGGCCGTGAAGTTGCTGGCCGTCGGCGACGATACCTGCTGGTAGGCTACTTGCTGCAATGCCACCGCTTGGGTGGGCGTAATGCCCAGGGCAGCGGCCGCCTGCTCAGCCGACCCTAGCGTGCGTGGGTCTACGCCGGTCAGTTGCTGAAACAAAACTAGGGCGCTGAGGTAAGCGCCCCAGATGCTGGGGTGGACGTTATCGCCGTTCCAGAGGTTGACTTTGGTGGCGTCGGGCGTATAGGGGTTGCGCATGGCTACCCCCGTCGTAATGGCTTTCAGGAAGGCATCGCCCACCGGGGCCACGGCGGTGTAGTGGCCGTTGGTGGCGAAGGCCCGGTAGTAGGCATTGTGCAGGTCCCGCGTCATCGTATCGATGGGAAAGCCCGAGTACGTCTGGCCGCTGGGGTACGTAAAATCGGGACGGCCCCAGGTTTGGTAGAGGTAGACTTGCGCGGCAGGGTTCGCGGTGTGAACTGCTTGCTCAAGGCGGGTAGAGTAATCGTAGAACAAAGCTGGGTTGCCTCCGCGGGCGGTGGGCACCGGCCGGTTACTTTGCTCCTGCAATACCACCTTATTCCAGTTTGCCTGCGCTATTACCGACAAGGCATTGGTGTGATGATATTGGAGCGTCTTGCCACTAATGGCCTCTAGCTGCACGTCGTAATTCAGCCCGGCCTGAACCGTGAATTTTTTGAAAATACCTGGAATGCCACCAAACGCATCCGGCATCCCCGAGTCGTGGGCACGCGGGTCGGTGCTGGGCAGGCCGTAGTTCAAATCCGTCACGGCCGCAGCGTTGTAGTTCAGCACCGGCGTGTATTGGCCGTGGACGAAGCTGTTGCCCACAAATAGCACGCGGGTCTGAGCCTGGGCTGTCAGGCCCAGGCCGAGTAAGGCAGTTGCTAATCTGGTTAGCCGCCGGGCGGCTGGTGAAAGTACAGAAGGAAACATAAGAAGGGTGGGGAAAAAATGAGAATCAATAAGCGGATAGTAAGGAGAGAAAAGAGGGCCAGCGCAGTGGCCGCCGGGTAGGAGAGAGCAGGTAGTTCAGCCCGCCGCCGGCCAGCCAATAGAGCCAATGCTCCGGCAAAGGAAGGCCCACCTTCTGATGATTAAAACTTATTGAAATCAGGTATCAAAAATATAAGTTCCCTCAGGCTTATCTTCTTGCCTGTCAGTGAAAAAATGCCTAAAAAAACAGTCGAAATATTAACCGGGTATAAGCTTCTTTGCCCCATTCAGCAGCTTAATCGCTTCCCAGCTGCTCTGTAGCACCACTAACAGGCATCCAGATACTTTGCTGGTGCCCGGTGCTGGCCATCTTGCTTTCTGCCACTCACAGAGCGCAGTTTCTACTGAAGCTTCCAGCGCGCCCGTTGGCGCAGCTATCTGCCGCTCGTCCTGGCTTTTTGCTTATAGAATTAGCTGGCTGCTCAGGTTGCGTTCAGCGCCCGGACCCGGGCCTCAAACTCTTCGTTGGGGAAGGTGGACCGGCTTTTTACCCGCGTTTTATAGGTATAAATCGTATTGATGGAATACCCCAGAATCCGGCTGATGCGCTCGCTGTCGTCGATGCCCAGCCGCACGAGCGCGAAGATGCGCAGTTCAGTCGTGAGCAATTGGTCGTCGGCCAGGTGTATGCGGTCTTCTTCCCGAAACAGGGTGTTGAAAGCGGCAACGAAGTGGGGGAACAGCTTCAGAAATACCTGGTCGAAGCCTTTGAACAGCGCGTTGCGCTCCTGCTTGATGTTCACCCCATCAAGCAGCTTTTGCAGCCCGGTGTATTGCTTGCTGGCTAGCAGCGCTTGCAGCGTGCCCTTAAGCTCTTCGAGCTTGTCGATGTACTGCGAATTCGTATTGAGGTAATAGCCAATGTATTCGTCCTTCACGCGGTTTGCTTCGTTGAGGCCCAGGTTGAGCTGGTTGAGTTGGCCGATGGCTACCCGCAGCTCTTGGTTGGCTGCCCGCACCTGCTTATCGGCTCGCTGAAGCCGGCGCAGCTGCAGCAGGATAGTGAGCGCGCACCCGGCCCCAAACACTGCCAGGCTGGCCAGTACCCAGGAATTGCGTCGCAGCACGCGGCGCTGTTGTTCGATAATGTTAATTTTCTGGCCCTCAATGACGAACGAGACGTGGCTAAGCTCCACCTGCCGCTGCCGGGCCTTATAAAAAGCAGCCTCCTCCCGCGCCTCGCGAATAAATGCGTAGGCATTTTGCAAGTCGCCCCGGCGGTAGCAATAATCGGAAACCTTGAAAATAGCCAGGGTTTCCTTGGTCGCTGATTTCACGTCGGCGATGGCCGCCAGCAAGAGCAGCTCGAACGCAGCGGGCTCCTGGCTGTGCAACTCATAGAGGCTGGCTAGGGTGCTGGCGCTCACTGCTAGTTGGTGCGGGGTGAGGCCCGGCAGGTGCTGCACGGCCTGGTAATAGCGAACGCCCGCCGGCAGGTCCTGGTGCTTTTGAGCGATGAAGCCCTGCACCGTCAGGCAGTTGTAAGAGTTGGCAAGGCAGCATTGCGCCGCCGTATCGGCGTAAGCCAGCGACCTGATATAGTTGGCTGGCCGGTAGTAGTCGTCCTGGTCGAAAGTGCCTAAGTCGCTGTACGCCCGCGCTTTGAGGAAATAGTAATCTGGCCGGTCAGCCGGGTTGAGCAGCCGGGGGTCGAGGTGTTCCAGCGTATCGAATGTTTCGGTGAACATGCCCGAAGACAGCAGAATAAAAGCCAGCTTGAGCTTGGCGACGGCCACTTTGCCTGGGTCGCCTAGGTGGTCGGCCAGTCGGTTTATCCGCAAGCAGTACGCAAAAGCCGAATCGTACTTATAGGCTTTGTACTCATCATAAATGCGCAGCCCCAGCTGGAACTGCGTGGCTGGCGCGTCGGCGCTGGCAGCGTAGGCCGTTTTCAACGAAGCAATCCGGCTTAGCCGTTGCGCATCGTACTGCTGGCGGTGCGCCAACGCCTGGTTTAGCTCGCTCAGTAGGCTATCAACCCGCGTAGTAGCCCAGGCCGCCCGGGCATTGGCCAGCAAAAGGAAGGAGCCTAGCAGGAAAAGCCGCACCACGGTCATATAGTAAAAATGAGTTGCGCTAAAGGTAAAGCCCGAAGCAAATGTGAGCCACTAATGAAGCTTTATGGCCACTCGTTACTGTCGCGCTCGTAGCTGGGTCTGGGTTGGGAAAATCGCTCTGGCGTCGTGCCTGTGCTAGAGCGGCCGGAGTTGTCAGCACCGGCAGTACCCCGGCCGCAAAGCTCTTGGGGCGCGGGTGACGATGGCCTCGCTGGTGGGCACGTTACCGGAGGGCTATTTTTGTCGGCACAACCCCTCTCTTGCTGCCCGCCCCCTATGCCTGCTACCCTACGTGTGCGCCAACTGCGCCGCGACAAAGACCTTTTCGCCCTGGTGATGAACGCCATCCGGCTGCATCTGGAGCTGCATGACCGCCTTGCCCAGCAGCCCCACCTGCGGGAGCAGCCCGACGCCGACTGGCTGCACCTGCAGCAGACTGCCGCAAAGTGGCTGGTGGCCGCTACTGCCTATGTGATACGTAAGCACCACACCAGCAAGGAGCCAGCTATGCGGGCGGTGAAAGAGTTGATGGCCGAGCTGCAGGAAATACCAGAATCGGTGGTACGGCAAGTAGCAGTAAGCGCAGTCCAGAACTTTCCGGATGAGCTGCTGCCCACCCGCGGCCGCCCAACTCAGCCTAATACAGCACCCGGAACCTGATAGTATGCTCCACTTCGCGCAGGGCCTGAATTACGTCCTGGTCGTACTGCCGGTCGATGTCGGTGATGACGTAGCCGATTAGCTCGTTGGTTTTCAGGTATTGGCCCAGGATGTTGACCTGGTGGGCGGCCAGCACGTTATTGATTTTGGCCAGCACGCCGGGCACGTTGGCGTGGATGTGGATGAGGCGGTGCGCTTGCTGCACGGGCAGCTGAATGTTGGGAAAATTGACGCTCTGCTGGGTGTTGCCGGTATTGATGTACTGCATGATGCGCTCGGGCACAAACTCGGCGATGTTGCGCTGGGCCTCGGCGGTGCTGCCGCCGATGTGGGGCGTGAGCAGCACGTTGGGCAGGCCGCGCAGCTCGCTCTCGAAGCTCTCGGCATTGGTTTTGGGCTCGTAGGGAAACACGTCCACGGCCGCGCCGCCGAGGTGGCCGCTGCGCAGGGCGGCGGCCAGGGCGGGCACATCTACCACGTGCCCCCGGGCATTGTTGATGAAGAGCGCACCCGGCTTCATGAGGGCGAATTCTTTAGCGCCAAAGAAATGCTCGTTTTCGGGCCGGCCGTCGATGTGGAGCGTCACGATGTCGGCTTGAGGCAGCAGCTCGGCCAGGGTTTTGGCTTTCACGGCATTGCCGAGCTGCAGCTTTTCGGCCACATCGTAGTAGAGCACCTTGAGGCCCACGGCCTCGGCCACCACCGAAAGCTGCGCCCCGATGTTGCCGTAGCCGATGATGCCCAGCGTTTTACCCCGGATTTCAAACGAGCCGGCGGCCGACTTGTCCCACTCGCCCAGGTGCATTTTGGGGTTTTTCTCGGGGATGCGGCGGGCCAGCACAATCAGCTCGGCTAGGGTCAGCTCCACCACCGAGCGGGTATTGGAAAAAGGCGCATTAAACACGGCCACACCCTTTTTCATAGCGGCCGAAAGGTCAATCTGGTTGGTGCCTATACAGAACGCCCCGATGCCGATAAGGCGGTTGGCAGCAGCCAGCACCCGCTCCGTGACGTTGGTTTTGGAGCGGATGCCCAGGATGCTCACGCCCTCGATACGGGCCAGCAGTTCGTCTTCGTCCAGTGCGCCTTTTACCTCTTCTACCTGGTAGCCTTCCTGCCGGAACAGCTCGGCGGCGCGGGCGTCGGGGTTTTCGAGCAGCAGCACTTTAATGCGGTTCTTGGGGTAGCTCAGCGTCATGGGTAGCTTCAGTTGGTATAAAAACTCGTCAAAGGTCGGCAGCACCTCGTCGGCGTGGGCTACCACGCTGGGCCGCGCCACGTTCTCGGTGTAGGCATAAAATCGCTTGGCCAGGCCCGCCTCGCGGATTTGGTAGTCGGTGTAGCCGTCGCCGAGCACGTACACCGGCCCGTCGAGGTGCAAGTCGCGCAGCTGCTGAATTTTGCCACCGTCGCGGCTCAGTACGTTGCCCGCGTCGCAGCCCGTAATGTTGCCGCTCTCGTCAAACGTGAACGTGTTGGCCAGCACGTGTTCGGGCCGGATGCCGAACTCGGCTACTACCGGCTCGATAAACTCGCGGAAGCCGCTGCTCACCACGTAGATGCGCTCGGCGTGCTGCCGGAAAAAGTCGCCATTGCGCCGGATGCTCTCGCTCACCTTGTTTTGCAGGTGCGCTACGAGCGGCGCGAGGTGCCGCCGGTGCGCCCCGAGCAGCGCCAGCCGCCGCGCCAGCGACTCCTGGAAGCCGATTTCGCCGGCCATGCCCTGGTCGGTGAGCGCCTTGATAGCGGCTACTTTTTCGGCTTGGTCGGGCTGGCCAGTGAGGGCAATTTCGGCGAGTTCATCGAGGCCCTCCACTTGAGTAAAGGTGGAGTCGAAGTCGAAGACGAGGTAAGGGAGGGGAGCAGTAGGGTCGGGCATTTTGGGAAGCAGTTACATAACCGTTACATAAGAAAACGGCCAATGCAGAGGATGAATGGGTGTTTTGAAGCCCCCAGTTACATAACCGTTACATAAGAATCAGCCTAAAACGGGCACGTAGCGGGCGTGTTTCTTTGATTTGTTGGTAGGGTCGTAGGGCTTTATCAAGTTAGCTTCCAGCGTATCGGCGATGATGCGGGAAACCATAGGATAATTCTTCTCGGCAATACCCATTCTCTCTCGAAAAGACTGATTAGACATCGCCTCGCCGTTGGCCAATTTCAAACAGGCGTGTTGATAACAGGCACGCACTTTGTCACGGGCACTCATCTCACGCAATGGCTTATGAGCATATAGGATGGCCTGGGTGAAATGAGGTGGTCCGATTAGGCCGGACAGTTTAGGGGTGTATCTTTAAGATATTGAAGGTAAAAGGTTTGCGGGGTTTGATAGGCGAGCGCTGAGTGG
>JBPBPU010000083.1:0-8521 GCA_050954465.1 Janthinobacterium lividum | reverse complement strand
CGCCATTAGCACCGCCGCCGAGTGGATAACGAAAAGCGACGCGCAAAACTGGTTTGACCATTGCGGCTATCATGTACACTGATATGGAAACCGCTCTAACGGGGACGCCGCCCGCGCAGACCCACAGCGAGAAGGGCCGGCTGGTGGCCACGTATTGCCCCATCCTGGTGGACTACACCACGGACGAGGCCGTGCTAGCGGGCCTGCTCAACGACTACCGCCTGGTCGTGCACCGCCTGCCGCTGCGCACCGTGCGCGACTACGTGCTCACCACTAAATCCGGCAGCCAGTTCACTACCAGCGAGCGCGAAAACTACCACTACTGGAGCAAGCGCCTGGCTAACGTCGACTAGGACCAACTCCCTATTGAGACGCTGCGCATCCTGCGCATGCAGGCCCTGATGAACTACCCCGGCAAGGGCCACTACATGCGTTACCTGGCCGACCAGCAGACGGAGAAGGTGCTGCTCTTCACCTGCAACCAGCAACAGGCCGAAGCGCAAGCGGCGTATACCTATCATTCTAAGAATAAGACGAGTCAGGCGAACCTGGACCTGTTTAACGCGGGCGGCATCCAGCGCCTGGCCTGCGTGGCCCAGCTTTCGGAGGGCATCAGTATCCCCAACCTGCGGGTGGGCATCATCTGGCACGCCTTCGGCAACGAGCGCAAAGCCGCCCAGCGCATCGGCCGGCTACTGCGGCTCAACCCTGACCAGACAGCCACCGTGCATCTCCTAATGTACCAGGATACCATCGACGAGCACTGGGTGAGGCAGGCGCTGGAGGCCTTCGACCCCGCTAAAATCAGCTACGTCGACGCGGCGAGCGAAGGCTGGGGCCCAGTGGCGAGGCCTGAAGTAGCAGCGCCTGCTTGACCAGTAGGGCGGACCGTCCGATTCAGCAACTGGTTCCGACGCCTACCCCAGGGGGCAGTACAGGCGTCCAGCACGGCTGACCCTTGCGGGGAGTCAGCGGAAGTAGTCCTGCCGTTTCAAGGGCAGAGGAACCAACGGCGAGGAGTTGCCCTAACTGATGAGGAAAGGTTATCAGTCCTTATCATACTAGCCGAAGGAGCACCCCAACTTACTTGTCGCTGCCTGTCGGAAGCCCGGTCGTTGTCATTTCTTCTGCGATGCTCAGGTAAGATGTGCCGTCTTGACCTTTGCTTGAGTTGTCAGACTCCCGCTTCGACGGGTCTTCTTGAAAGGGAAGCTGACCAAGGGGCTAGCCCAGGTACGATTTGAGCGACTGCGAGCGCGAGGTGTGCTTGAGGCGGCGAATGGCCTTCTCTTTTATCTGCCGTACCCGCTCGCGGGTCAAGCTAAACTGCTCGCCGATTTCCTCCAGCGTTTGCGCAGCGTGGCCATTGAGCCCGAAATGGAGCGTAATCACGTCGGCCTCCCGCCGGGTCAGCGTCGAGAGCGCGCGCTGAACTTCCCGGCGTAGGGAGTCGTGCAGCAAGTCCGCATCCGGCGTTTCTTGCCCCTCATCCTGCAGCACATCGAGTAAGCCGTTTTCCTCCCCATTCACGAAGGGCGCATCCATTGACACGTGGCGGCCCGCTATTTTCAACGTGTCCACTACTTCGGAGGTAGTCAATTCTAACAGTTCCGCAATCTCGTCGGGCGAGGGCTCCCGCTCAAACTTCTGCTCCAGCTCGGCAAACGAGCGGCTGATTTTGTTGAGCGAGCCCACCCGGTTCAGGGGCAGGCGCACGATGCGGCTCTGCTCGGCCAGGGCTTGCAGAATGCTCTGGCGAATCCACCACACGGCGTAGGAGATAAACTTGAAGCCTTTCGTTTCATCAAACCGCTTGGCCGCCTTAATCAAGCCCAGGTTACCCTCGTTGATAAGGTCGCCCAGCGTCAGGCCCTGGTTCTGGTATTGCTTGGACACCGAGACCACAAAGCGCAGGTTGGCTTTGGTCAGCTTTTCAAGAGCCAGCTGGTCGCCCTCGCGGATGCGCTGGGCCAAGTCTACTTCCTCGTCAATCGACACCAGGCTCACTTTGCCAATCTCCTGCAGGTATTTATCCAACGACTGGCTTTCGCGGTTGGTAATCTGCTTACTGATTTTTAACTGTCTCATGCGGGAACGGCACTGCTTAGAAGGAGCAATAGAAAGGTATAAGTCCCACTGCTGCGGCTTGGTTCGACGGCCCCGGCGACGACACCCCGCCGGTAAGCTCACGGCGGAGGCAAAAGCCTGCCCGCCGTCAATGGAGTCAGTTAGCTATGAATGAACAGTTTAAGGTATTAGCTGCGCCAAGGCGGTGTGCCATTTAGTGCTACTCCCGTAACGTTTGTGGAGCGACGTTTAACAAATGACTATAGGCCCTACTTTTACCTGAAATCCCTTTTATTCGGGGAGTCTCTCTCATGCCCGCCTATTTTGCCTACTATCGCGTTTCGACTAAGCAGCAAGGTGTCTCCGGTCTTGGGCTCGAAGCCCAGCAGGCAGCGGTGGTCAGCTTCCTCAAAGGAGACCAGCCGCAGGGCGAGTATGTGGAAGTGGAGAGCGGCAAAAAGAACCAACGCCCGCAACTGCTTGCGGCGATGGCAGCGGCCCGCGCCGTAGGTGGGGTACTCCTTATCGCCAAGCTCGACCGCTTGAGTAGGAATGCGAGTTTCATCCTCACTTTGCGTGATTCGGGGGTGGACTTTGTCTGCTGCGACATGCCCGATGCCAATACGCTTACGGTCGGACTATTCGCCGTGCTCGCCCAGCACGAGCGCGAGACGATCTCAAAGCGGACCAAGGATGCACTCGCAGCCAAGAAGGCGCGGGGTGCGCAGCTGGGTACGCCGGCCAACCTAACGGAGGCGGCTCGGCAACAGAGCCTGCTCGTGCGGCGAGCCCACCTGCAGCAGCACCCGGGGCTGCGGCAAACGGCGGCCTTTATTGCGTCCCGCCGGGCGCAGGGGGTGAGCTTTCTGCAATTGGCGGGGGAGTTGAACGCCCTCGGCTTTACGGCTCCACGTGGGGGGACATTCAACCAAAAACAAGTCCAACGTTTGTACGAAGGGGTTATGGGGGTTGATACCAAGAATGGCCCTACTCAACTGTAAGACAAGTAGCAATACGCCCCTCAGGGGGGGAAGGCTTTTCCTCAATATGGCTGACCGTGCGTCAGCTTCAGAATGATGTCGGTCATAAATGGCAGCCGTCGCAGCACCTGAATACCGGCCGTGGTGAGCGGCGGCGAGCCAAATACCTGGTGCAGCAGCCGGCCCGCCGTGATGCGCAAGCTCAGCAGGCGGCGCCAGGCGCGCGTGTAGCGCTGCTCCAGTTCAGCGCGCGACAGGCGGCCGTCGAAAAATTCCAGCAGTAGGCCGTGCAGCAAGTAACTGGCATTCATGCCCATGCTCATGCCATTGCCAGCCAGCGGGGCGATGGTGCCGGCTGCGTCGCCGAGCATTAACACATGGGATTCGACGGTGGAGCGCTCGCGAAACGTGATTTGGGAGATGACGATGGGCAGCGTGCCCTGGCGGTGGGCGGCCTCCAGATAGGGACGCAGCAAGGGGTTTTGCATGAGCACCTGGCGCTCCATTTCGGCCACACTGTTGCCGTGGGCGCGCAGGTTGCGCACGTCCGAGATGTAGCTGCAATTAGTGAGGCCGCCGGCCACCGGCGAGAGGCCGCAGTAGCCGTCGCGGAAGTTGTGCATCTCGACCATCGCCTCGGGAAAATCAACGTTTTCGAGGTGGCGCTTCACGGCCACGAACTGGCGGGCGTGGCGGCTGGGCTCCAGGTAGGCGCGGTGCAGCTTGCTGTCGAGGTTGGCGTGCTTGCCCCAGGCCCCGCAGGCGATGCGCGCCCGGTAGGTGCCGCCCTCGGCCGTACGGAGCGTGAACTGGTCGTCAGCAAAAACCACATCCGTAACGCGGGTGCCTTCCTGAACAAGCGCCCCGTGCTGAGTAGCCAGCCGGGCCAGCAATTGGTCGAGCACGTAGCGCGTGATGCCTAGCCCGCCAATATCGAGCCGGTGGTGCAGGGCTACCCCACTGGGCGAAGACACGGTGAAGCGCGTCATGCGCGGCAAGTCCATCTCGGCCAGCGGCACCCCGATGCGGCACAGGAAGTCGTAGTTTTCCATCGAAATGTACTCGCCACACACCCGGTGAAAGGGGTAGGTTTCTTTCTCAAACAGCACCACCCGCCGCCCCGCTTGGGCGAGTTGCAAGGCCAGCGTGAGGCCCGCCACGCCGCCCCCGATAATGGCGCAATCGTAGAGAATGTCGGGTAGAGGTAGCATAAGTACGGGGAGGAAAAAGGGTCTATCCTTGCGAGCGTAGCGAAGGAATCGGACTAGAAAGGCTACGGGCAGGCGTATTATAGATATGATTGATTCGCTATACTCGCCAGGCCAGCAGTCCGCCGAGACAAACGACTTCTTATGTCTAACTAGCCCGCTTCCGCAGCACCCGCGCCCCAAACAGCACCCCGGCTGCCAGCAGGCTGGTGTAGGCGGTGGCCATGAGCCACTTAGGTATCAGGTGGCCGCTTTCCTTGATGGTGGCGGTGGCGGCTACCTCGTCCTTGGCCGCGATGTCCTGATTTACCTTTTCGTAGCCTAGGGCGATGTAGGCCACCGCCCCGGTCAGCGGCAGCAGGGCTAAATAGGTGGTTTTAGGTAGCTTTTCGGACCGGAATAAGTAGCCAAAGCTGCCCAGCGCCAGCAGGCCCGCGCTGCCCGTCAGGGCCTGGGCCACGCGCATGCTGCGGTGCAGACCTAGGGCCACAATAGCCGTGCGCAGGCCAGCCGCGCGGTCTTCGGTATAATCCTCCGCGTTGTTGAGCATCAGCACGCCTACTTGCAGCAGACCGTAGGCGGCGGCCAGCGTGAGCACCGCCGGCCGCGGAAAGTGCGTGACCAGGCTGCCCGTGTAAGCCATCGGCCCAAAGAAAATAACGGCCCACTGCGCCGCTAACTGCCACACCCCGCGCGACTTGAGGTGTAGCGGCTGCCACGAATACTGAAAGCCCAGCGCCCAGCCAATGACCGTGAGCGGTACAAACTGCCAGCGTCCGGTGTGCCGCGTCAGCCAGAGGCTAATGGCCACCGTGCCCGCCACCGAGGCGCGCATCTGCCAGCGCACCCCCTGGTCGCCCAACTCGAAGATGGCGTTGGATAAGTGACTCTTGTACACGGCGTCCACGCCGCGGTCGGCGTAGGTATTCACCAGGTCGCCAAAGTTGAACAACAGGTAAATGCCCAGTAGGCCCACGTACAGCGCGGGCTTTTTGAGAAAGCGACTATCCTCGGCGCTGAGCAAGATGGGGATGAGAAAGATGGGAATTTCGGCCGGCAAAAACTCGGGCCGACGCAGGATGGTGCTGTTCTTCAAAAATCGCCGCAGCCCACCGGCTTCTGGGCGCGCCAGTAGGTTGATGCGTTGAATGTGGCGCTCATTGGGATTCAGAAAGGCGTCGCGGCCGTGCAGCAGCACGTGGTTGTCGGCCAGCACGAGATCGTGGTCGTGCCAGGTGTGGGTGTAAAAGACCTCCGGCGCATACAGGGCGGCTTGCAGTTCGGCGATGAGGTCGGCCTGGGCTGCGCGCGTGGCGTCCAGCACCTCCACGCGCACGGGGTTGAGGTCGTGCACGGGCTCGGCAAAGCGCAGCGTGGCCTCGCCCGTGACGGGGTGTGCCTGCACCAGCCGCTGGGTGATGGTGCCGCCGTAGTGCACGATTTTTTCGGTGCTGTAGCGCAGCGTAGCCTGCGCCCAGCGCTGGCGTTGGGCGTCGGTGGCGCGGGCCAGCGTGCGGCTGGTGTCGGCAAACGTGGTGCCGCCCCGGTCTTCGGCACGGGGCGCTTTCAGGCACTGAAAGAAGATGAGGTAGGGAATGCGGCCGATAAATGCGCCATCCCAGTGCAGCGGTACGGCGCTGGGCGTATAGAGGTAGTTTTTGGCATCGGGCTTCACTACCAGCTCGTTGATGGCCCCAAAGGCCCATTGCAGCGGCTCGCCCAGCCGCTGCGCATAGAGGGCAAACTGCGTTTTATCGAATAGCTCGAACCCCCGAAAAACAAGCAGGCGGTGCGCCCGCACCCAGTCTATAAGCTGTTCAGCCGGAATGCCGGCGATGGTTTGGCCGGGGTGGTCGGCTCGCACGAGTAGACCAAAGGGGGTTTGGGGTTCGAGGGTATAGGTGGGCATAACTAGCAAATCAGGCAGGATTAAACGAAGTGATAGTGGTAGTGCGGTGGCAGCGAAAGCACCACCAGTACACGCGTTGCGTGTCGGTCAGCTGTGATTCCTGACCGTCCGAGCAATGCAGGCAGGGTCTTTCTAGGCGTTCGTCTTCCTGAGCTTCGTAGCTGCAGGTGCAGGTCCACAAGGTAATTTCTTGGCCAGCATCATTTTCAGCCATGTACCAAGTAAATTCCTTTTCGTGGCAGCTGGGGCAAATTTGCAGGGCCATCGCTTAGTTAGCAGTTAAGAATCCCGCTTATTTAGTTCAGCATTCGGCCCCGCTACGAAGTGGCTTGGGCGGCCGTCTTTTTCTACCAGTGTGGCGCCCAACTCCTCAGCCTGATAGCGCTTCAGTAGCACGTAGTCGTTATCGCGCAGCAGCACCACGCCGTGCCAGGGCGTGAGCCAGTCGTCAGCGGCGCGGGTAATGCGCAGGCCGATTTTGTCGGAGTGCGGGTGCTGGGGGTGGATGCTCAGGCGCAGCGCGTGCGGAAACTCCTGGGCCAGCAGGCGCGTCCAGGCATTGCTGCGCTGAATGACCTCGTAAGCCACGGCTTTGCTTTCCTCTTTCACGCGGCTTTTGCTTTTATCGGGGGCCAGCGCTTGCCCATCTTCCGCCACGAAGCGGTGGATGCCGTTGAACATCGCCCGGGCGTGGTCGGTGTCGCGCACGCGGGCTTTTAGCTCGGCCAGCGGCTCGCCGTACTGCGCCACTATCCAGGTGCGGGCCGCGTCGAAAGAATCGGTAGTCAGCAGGTCTTCCAAGTTCACCATGTCGAGGTCAGGGGTGCCCAGCTGAGGTAGCAGCGCCTTGAGGGCGTCGTTGTAGGCCGATACCTCGGCATCGCTCACCTGCACGAGGTCGGCAAACACGCGGCCATCGGCGCAGATGCTGAGGCGGGCGCCCGGCGGGTATACCTGTCGGATATCGTCGCACAGGCTTTGCAGAAACGTGAGGGCGATTTCCTCACCCAGGTCGGGCAGGGCGCCCAGCACCTTCTGCCGGTTAGGCGACTTGGCCGGAAAGGCCGGCAAAATGAGGTGCACCGGCTGGCCCTGGCTGAGGTAGTAGTGCAGCTTGGGTAGCTGCAAGGCAATGCTTTGCTCGTCGGGCGCGGTATCATCATCGGGGCCGGTGCGTAGCACCTTGCGGTGCAGTAAAATCAGCTTGGCCACGCGCCGCGCCACCTCAAAATCGACGGCCGGGCGCACCTGCAAAAACTGCCCTACCACGTCGCCTACCTGCCCCAGCAGCAGCGGCCCCAGCAGCGTCGAGAGCTGCGGGGTGGCCAGCGCCAGGCCGGCGCTCAGTAATTCCAGTAGCTCGTCGGTGGCTCGCCCGTCGGTCGAGCGGTCAAGCAGGCGCAAACCCAGCATGCCCCAATGGGCCGCATACAGCGTCTGCGTTAGGTGCGGCACGAGGGTTTCGGCTGGCGCATCGGTGGCGCCGCGCACTACCAGCTCCAACAAGGCCAGCCCGCGCAGGCGGATACTTTCCGTTTCGGGGCTGAGCACGCCGGTGGGCGCGTCGGCTGCGAGCAGCGCCGCCATTTGCGAGCGCAGCAGGCGTTGGTGCGGAGCCAGCAGGCGCAGCTTGGCCTGCACAAATGCCTGAAAGCGTAGGGCCAGCGGGCCGGCCGGCAGGTCGGGTGCGCCGGCCTCCAGGTCATCGTGAATGCGTTGGTAGAGGCCGAGTACGAAGTCGTTTTTGGAGCCGAAATGCCGGTAGACTTCGGCTACCGGCTGCGCCCCGGCCTGGGCGATATCCGCCAGTGACACGGCCTCGAATCCCTGCGTTTCGAGTAGCTGCAGGCCCACATCAAGCAAGTGGCGGCGGGTAGAATAGACAGGCAGTAAAGGAAGGGGGGTAGCAACCATACAGCAAACTAGCAAACGTCACGCTGGACGTCTAGTTAAAGGTAGGTAAGCCCAGCGGTTGCAGCCACCCGAAGTGCGCTGGCTCTCAAAATCACCGCGCTCCAGGAGGTACAAATAGTAGAACTCCGGGGCAGGGGTCGTGTAAATAGGAGGTGATCTAGCTGAGCGAGACAGAATGACGGTGGTCTAGGAAAGGCGGACAGAAGCAAGACCGCTAATTTTTTGAGGTGGTCGGGTAGTAATGGACAATTGGAGGACTTTATCGGAGCCTGTAAAACGTGCTTTATAAAGATATTTCCGTAATCTCCGCAGAGCCATGGTCAAGTAGGGGACCGTAGTGCCGCGTTTATAACGTCCTATGTTTGAGCGGAAGCTTAAACTTGGGTTTTCGTTGCGACAGGAAGGAATAAGATTCCTTATAACGGTGGGCGTCCGAGCCCGTA
>JBPBPU010000029.1:0-8821 GCA_050954465.1 Janthinobacterium lividum | reverse complement strand
AGCTGCCCGGAACCAAAGTAATGCCCGTAGTGGCTGCCGGCCAGCGTGTTGAAGGCGATGCTGACGGCCCCAGGCCGCCACAGGTCGAGCAGACCGTTCGTGGTGTTGAGGTTCCACCAGAAATCATCCGCTGCGTTGGCGGCCACCTTGCTGACGAGCGTAATACTGAGGCCCGGACTACCAGGCACTACCAGCCCGTCGAAGTAAGCCGAGGCACCGCGAACGAGTGAGACGGTAGGCTGGTGGTTAAAGTCGGCGTTGCTCGGCGTGTAACTGCCGCCACCAGCCAGCACGCGGCCATCGACCTCGTTGCGCCAACCCGTCACCAGGTTGGTAGCCGCATCCACCACGAATCCGCTGGGCTGATAGTAGGCAAACAAGTCCTGCGTCACCAGGATTTGCGGGGCCGCCGGCTCGGACGGAGTACAGCGGTGCATGAATAAAGCGCCCATCAGCTGCGCCCTCCATTTAGAAACCAGGTATCGAGGTCAACGTGGTGCAGGGCGGCTTCGGCCTTGGGCGGCACCTTGTAGCCGCCACTCTCCGAGATGACGGTAACGCCGCTGGCAAAGGTGACGAAGACGTTGCCCGTGCCCAAATTCCGAATCTGCACGGCGCCGTCGAGGTCGAGCGGGGCCACGGTGTGCTCGGGCAGCACCAGGTTGCGGTCACTGCTGGAATTGAAGGTGACGATGCAGCCAAAATCGCTATTGACTAAAATATAATCAGCTGTTTTCGTCGTTGTGCGCGGAATCCGCGTGGTGATGGCCACCAGCTGCGCCTGCGTAACGCTGCTGCGCGGGCTCGTGGTGTCGGTGGCCAGGTCGTAGACTACCGGCGTGCGCGTTTCCACGTTGCCCCCACCTTGCTGGGGCGTGAGCTGCACCAGCCAGGCGTTTTGCTCATCGAGGCCGCGCCCCGAAATTGCGAACAGCACCACGTCGCCGTCGCTTGTGGCGCGGTTCGTGAGCCGGTAGAGCCAACCTGGCGTAAATCCCGGCAACGAAGTGTCGGTAGCTTCGTCCAGGGCCTGCGCGGCATCCATTAGCAGGACGTGGTAAGCTGATGCTACACTGGCCGCAATATCTTCGGTTAAGTCGAGTAACGTCGCCTCGTCGATAGCATCGTAGTTGGCAGGCACCAAAAAAGCCCGCCACTTGCTCAGCAAGTCCGTCAGGTTGAATGCTCGCGCCGGTTGAGTAGCAGGCATAGTCCGTTAAATTATTTGAATAGTAGCCTTGAACGGGCTGGTAATGACGACTTTCTGCCCGGCCTGCGCCGTGCCCAGGTAGCGGCCCGACTTGGTGTAGATGGCTACCGAGCCGGAGCCGGCCGCGGTACTGGCTGCCGGCAGGCCGGCCGGCATCGTGCCCGCGTAGAAGAGGGCGGGGCTGGCCGTGCGGCCCTTGAAGCTCCAGGCGTAGCCCTTCTTTTCGCCGGGCTTGTTGCCGGTGGCCTGCTTATAGCTGAACTCCAGGCCCCCGCGCAGGTCGCCCACCAGGCGCACCACGCCCTCGAAGTCGCGGTAGAGCAGCACGAAGCGCCGGCCTTGCATGGCCTCGAACTGGCGGGCCGCATCGGTCTGGTCGCCGGGCAGCCACCCGGTGAGGGCGTGGTCGTAGCCGGGGCCGTGGACGGTGGCCACCGCGTCCACGTCGAGGGCCGGGGTGTAGATGGTGCCGTGCAGCTGCGACCAGCTGCTGCTGGTGCGCAGCACCAGGTTGCCGAGCAGGGCCAGGCCGTCCACGTCGGGCAGCTCAGTCAGGGCCGCAGCCGGGGCGAAGAACACGGCTTGCAGCCCGGCCAGGTGGGGGCCTTCGGTGCTGGAAATGGTGCTCATGCGGCGAGGGACAAACCTGACGGGGTTTCACCCGTTTGGCGGCGTTTTTTCTCTTTTTTCAGGTACCGCTGCCAATTCTTCTTCAGGGTTTCGTAGCTGATGTCGTCCTCGCTCAGCTCGAAGCGGGAGCAAAACCGCTCGATGGCCACCTTCGCCTGCACGCCGTTCTCTTCGACGCGGAACTGCACGAAGTCGTGAAATTCCTTATAGAAGATTTCCTCCACAAAGCTGTTGAAGTGAACCACCGTCAGGGGCGAGCAATTTTTGCAAGCGCGGTCCCCAACCAGATAAGGGACAATCCTGACGGGGAATTTGGCGGTGTAGCGGTCGAGGTAGTCGTCGTACTGTTTGTCGGTGCGGGGCTGGCGCAACAAGGCAAATAAGAAGCGCCCATAGATGTCCACGTTGCCCAGCTTATAGGCAGCCCCCAGGTGGCGAGTCAAGAATTTGAGCGTGTAGGGCTTGACGGGTAGTTGTAGAAGCACGGCCAGCAGAATTAAGTACCCGAAGCTCGCCACCGCCTGCCTACTGAAAAAGGCCATCCCATTCTGGCGCTTAGGTACTCAAAGGTCTGTTTTTCGGGTGAATTTTCAAAATGTAGTAGCTTTTGTTACAAGCCTCCAAAACTGCTTGCAATACACTAATTTTCAATTGGTTGTGTGCAACATTTTTTGTTACAGGTGCCGACTGCCACCGTTAGGTTTGTAACAACTAACTACAAGCGCAACACGCCCCAAAATTTTGTTACACGGCGAAAAGGCTTAGAAACTGCTTTGTTAGCCTGGAATCAGCCTTTTTTATATTTTGTAACAAAAATCACAAAAGTTACTGAAAATATCAATCGGGCCATCTCCCCTACCCTCCCGGCCAAAAAAAGAGGCCCTGAAGGGCCTCTGTTACTTTTGATGCGCAGCTGCGCCAAACCTGACGCCTGGCACCTCGGGCCGCCCAGGCGGCGCGGTGGCCACCGGTACGGCGGCCGGCTCCGGCTCATCGGACTTGTTGCCCCAGGGACCCTCAAACACGGCCAGTTCTTTTCCGCTCAGCCAGTCCTGCACGAGCAGCGTGTAGAAGCGGGCCGTCTCTTCGTAGTAACCCGTTACCTCTGGGTGGCCCTGGGCATTGAGCAAGGCATCATCCACCGCAACCGGAATTTTAATGCGTTGAGGGGCCGGGCTGGGCTCCAGTTTGCGTTTCTGCTTGAGGTAGTCGCGCACGTCCTTCTCATCAACTCTGTATTTACTCGTCTCGTTGATAGACTTGGTGAGCCACTTCACGCTCACGCGCAGCTTGCCCAACCGATACATCAGAAACATATCCTTCACGAATTCCTCGATGTTGTGGTCGAGGCGATTCTTAGTGGCTTCCACAATGATGCGGAACTGCTCGGTGATAAAGTGCTCGGGCTCAAACCAGAGGCGCGACTTGCGCGGATGGTGCGGCTCGCGGTGATGCAGAAAGTGCAGCCAGGCCGGAATTTCGGCTCGCAGCTTCGCCTCCATATCCACGTCCTCCGTCGGCAGCGGCGGCACCTTGACTACGAACCAGCGGTTTTCGCCGTCCTCCAGCTTCATAATTTTGTCGTCGTCGTTGCTGGTCATCACGATTTTAGCGTAGAACGGCACCGGCTTAAGGTCGATGCCCTTGCGCTCGACGTACATCTCCTTACCCGTCACCATCTGCTTAAGGCGCTCTTTCTCCGCTTTCTTGTCGAGGTCCTGGAAAGCCTCATCCAGCCCGATAACGAACTTGGTAGCGTAGTGGGCATTGAACTTCATGGCGAACTGGGCATTGTTGAGGATGGTGGCGTTAGAGCCATAAATCCAATTCAGCCAGTTCAGGAAGGTCGTTTTGCCGGTTTTGTATTCCTTTGATACCAAAATCACCACGGGAAGCTGATGCTTGGGGTGATTGTGCGCTATGGTGAGCCAGTCGAGGGCCACCGTGAACGGGTCGCCGGTCACGTCCTGGGAGGCCGTGCCGGTGCCGCCAAACAGGTGCTTGAGGAAATCCAGCGTGTTATCGAAGGGGCCGGACTTGAGCTGGTGGGCTAGAGGCGTGACCAGGTTAAGGTTGCCGGCGATGTTGCGCTGGTACTCCCCGTTCCAGGAAGGCTCTACCGTGAAGCCAGTGAATTTAGGGCACTCGTCGAGGAAGTTGGGATACTTCTTATAATCGCGCTGAATCTCGCCGACTTTCCACACCTCCAGCTGCTCCACCAGCTCGCCGCCGGCCTTGAGCTGGCGCACCCAGCGAAACCAGTCGGCCCCGACGCGGGCAAACAGTTCAGCGTCTTGGTGAGCTACGTACTTTACCTCGTCGCCGTCGGGCACGAAGCGACGACCGGCAAACACAAACTCCCGGATGCCGATGTCCTCCTTGTAGAGCTTGTAGAAATCGTCTTCGGGGCTCAGGCCCTTGCGGTTCACGCCAAAGTGGCCGCGCACGGCATCGTAGTGGGGCGTCGTGACGTTGCGGGCTTGGAAGAAGCGGCTGGCCTCCGTGCCCTTTAGTAAATCATCGACGATGGCCTGCTGCTCGTCGGCAAATGCGATAAAGAGGTCATCAAGACCTTTGGCGTCTTTGCGGCACAGTTCGCGCTTGCCGTGCATGTAGAAGGCCCGCTTCAGGTGGCTGGCGTCAGGGTCGAGTAGCGGCTGGATGGCCTCGCGGAAATTGATGACGGCCTGCGCGAAGCTGCTCGGCCGCTTGCCCAGGTCCTTGCCTGGCTCCCACTTCACCGTAAGCGCGTCGGCGTCGTGCAGCAGTACCAGCGTTTCCACTTCACACTTTTTGATGAGGGCCACGAGTTGGCTTTCCAGATGCCAGTGGCCGCCAACCAGCTCACGCGGCACTTGGTTGCTGGGCATCCCCACCACGTCGAGGCCTCGGGCCACGCCGGCAGCGGCTTTTAACTCGCCCTCTACCAGGTACAAGGTCGGGATTTTAGTGCCGGCCTGGTACTTGGCCACGAGGCCAGGCATGAAAAACGGATACTGGCGGGTGCCCTTGGGCTGGGTATACTTCTGGGTTTGCTCGTTGCCTTCGCGGTCAGTGTAAATGCGCGGCTCCTTGAGGCGCTTGCGCTCAAAGAGGCTATCGGGGTTGTTTTTAGTGCCGTTGTCGTAGGTGAGCACCTCCCCGCCCAGTGTCTCGTAGGTGATAACCAGGTTGTCCTCGTCGTCGGAGCCGAATACGTACCAGGTGTTGCGCTGGTGCTGGTCGGGCGAGCGTGGGTGCGGTGCCCGGAACTTGCAGATGTCGTCGGGAATGCCCGCCAGCCGGCAGCGCCGGTCGGTATAGGTTTCGGGCTTCGCCGGTGCCTGCTCGGCGGCGGGGGTGGGGTCAGGTAGTTGTTCAGGCACGGAGTACAGAAAAAACGGATTACCAGCTCAAGGGCTGGGAAAAGTCGAGCACGCCCGACGTGCGGGTATACTTGCGAGTATAGCCGGCTTTGGGGCCGGAAACGTGCTTATCGTAGCGGATATGACACTGCTGACATAGGCAATGCAGGTTCTCATCCGCATGATTTTTGAGGGCATGGTCGCGGTGAGCTACCGAGAGCAGCACCACGAACCAGTGTTGGCCGAGGTGCTGCTCTTTATTGAGGTGGTTGCGCAGGTGGTCAGCCTGCCGAAAGCTCAAGCGCTCCAGCTCCGGCCAGGTGCGGCCCACACCGGCAGCTGCGTACTCAGCTGAGCCATCCAACGGCATGAAGTGCCCCCGCTCGTCGCGGTAGCCCACAGCATGGTCGGGTAGGTCGCACTTGGTGCAACGCCAGCCGTCGCGCTCGCAGATGCGCGGCCGGATGACAGTGTCCCACCCCTTGGGGTAGTTGCGGCGGCGAATGGGCATGGGCAACTAGGTTGACTGCTTCGGTTTCGGGAGAGTGATTTTGCGCTTTGGTAAGCGAGTGAAGGGCGGTTGGCGTTGATTGAGCTGAAACTGCTCACTGGCCAGCATGGGGCGTTTCATAAGCAACCGCAGTTAGGCAGTTACTCGCAAGGCATACTGTGCCAGGCGCTCGCGGCGGCGCAACTCTTCTTCCTTCACGAAGTGCGCCTCCTCGCGCAGGGGCGGGTGCTGGCGGCTGACTTCCTCGGCTACCCGCTCCAGTTCGCCCTCAGAAGCGAAACGCACGGCGTAGGCGGGCATATGATGTTCGCGCACCTGGTGCAACTCGCCCAGGTTGATACGGGGCAGTTCGTCAGCCCCAGTGGTTACCAGAATGTGCATAGGACTTAAAAAATGGCACCCTGAGTGCCGGCTTGCAGCGCCGTTAACTCGGTTTGGGCACGGTGATGGGTTTGGCGAGCAGCTTCCACGCGCTGCTTCAACTCCTGGCTGGCTTCGTAGTAGCCCGGGCCTTGCTCCAACTGCTGCAGTTGCTGCTCAAGTTGGGTGAGTTCATCGTGCAGGTGGCGCACGTCGCGCCGTTTCTGCGTGAGCGGGTCGGTAGTAGCCATCGGCTCAAGCAACCTGTGCGGTGGGTAATAGCACCTCGAACTCGTTGCGGCAGTCGGTGAGGTCGATTTCTCGGATGCCACCTGGGGCCGCGCTGAGCCAGATTTCTTCGTCGGTACGGCCTAGCTCGGCCGCTGTGCGCAGCAGTGGAGGCATGGTACCGGCCACGTACACGGAGCACCTGGTCAGGTGCCCGACCTGCCGGCTCCAGTAGCCCAGAATGGGCATGGGGTGGCACACGGGTACCAGGGCTGCTCCTGGAGCGAAGTGAGAAACGCGAATGCGCTGATGGGTCCGCGCATCGGTAAGTGAAATTGGCCTGCAATAGGTCTTTTTCATGGTGGTGAAAGAAGAAAGGTGAAAGGGAAGGCTAGGTAGTGGCCGGTTCCGGCTGCGCGTCGGGCAGCAGGTCGGCAGGTATCTCAAACCGAGGGAGGGAATGATGCACCAGGGCCACGAGGTCAACCAGGCTAATAGTGCGGCCCCGCTTCACATCGTGCAGGCGCTGGCGCTCGGCCTCGTAGCCGGCGTCGAGCGTCATCTGCACCGCATAATGGGGCATTTTGCGGCAGACCAGCGCCAGCAGGCTGTAGAATTTCTCTTCTTCGTGCATCGTGTTTGAGCGATTTCGCGGCGGAGTGCTTTACTTCGCTTAAAGGTTGCCCAAACATACTGCCCAAGATTTACAAATGATGCATCCAAAAAGCATCATTTGAATTACTTGTAATGCAAACGACTATCAATCAGCGGCTAAAATTCCTTCTAGACCACTTTAAAATAAGTGCTAGAACGCTGAGCCGTGACTTAGGCGTAGCTGACACGAATACCCAGAACTATATCGGCTCAAGACAAGCTGAACCTGGAGCCGACTATCTGGAAAAGCTGGTTCTACACTACGCCGAAATTGATGCTTATTGGCTCCTAACCGGAGATGGCAAGCCATTTCTGGAAATTCAGGACGCCACCACCGACACCATGCAGGATAATCGGGGTAACCACAACGTTAACATTGGCACTAACCACGGTACGGCGTCCTATAAGCTCTCAGACTGCGAAAAAGACAATGCTAGTCTCCGCCAGGAGAATAAGCTACTGCACAATCAGCTGGTCGATAAGGAGCGCATCATCCGTCTGTATGAGTCTCAGAGACCTGCCGCCTAAGTACCCTCGTCCTCATGCGTGACAAGCTGCTAACCGCCCACTTTTCTACACGACTTTATCGAGGTCGTGCGCGAAAGCAGCTTCAGGTTTACCCATTGTTTACCCATTCCGGCCCAAGTGACTCACTATCAGAACACTTTAGTAGCCCTGGTCGGACAACTTCCACACCGCTCGATAATTTTAGCAAAGGCGCTGGCTTCTCCCTTTTGGGAGCAGGTCGGCGCCTTTCGCTTTTTAGTTCAGCGCTATTTATAGCTTTTTTTCACTTCAATTGGCAAGCTAAAGCTTACCCTACTGCCTATGGAACCGTGCGTTAAAATATTTGCCGGCAGCGCCTCCCAGGAACTAGGCCACAAAATTGCCGACGCCTTCGGCAAGCCCCTGGGCGACCTCACCCTGCAGCGCTTTGCCGACAACGAGCTGAGCCCAAGCTTCAATGAAAGCATCCGGGGCTGCGAGGTATTCCTTATCCAGAGTACTTTCCCGCCCTCCGAAAACCTGATGGAGCTGATGCTGATGGTGGATGCCGCCAAGCGCGCTTCGGCCCATAAGGTGAACATCGTGATGCCTTACATGGGCTATGCCCGCCAGGACCGCAAAGACAAGCCCCGCGTGAGCATCGGAGCCAAGGTAATTGCCAACATCATCCAGAGCGTGGGCACCGACCGTCTCATGACCTGCGACCTGCACGCAGGCCAGATTCAGGGCTTCTTTGATATCCCGGTCGACCACCTTGATGGGGCCACCGTGACGGCCCCCTACATCAAGTCACTTAACCTCGAAAATCTCATTTTCGCCTCGCCCGACGTAGGCGGCGTGGTGCGCACCCGCGCCTTCGCCAAGAAATTTGGTGCCGAAATAGTCGTCTGTGACAAGATGCGCCTGCGGGCCAACGAAATTGCCTCTATGCAGGTAATCGGCGACGTGCGCGGTATGGATGTCGTCTTCGTGGACGATATGGTTGACACAGCCGGCACCATCTGCAAAGCCGCCGACCTGATAATGGAACGCGGCGCTAATTCGGTACGTGCCGTTATTACGCACCCGCTGCTTTCTGGCCCCGCCCACGCCCGCATCCGCGCTTCGCAGCTTACCGAATTAATTACCACGGACACTATTCCGCAACGCGAGGAAAACGAAAAAATCCGGGTAATTTCAATGGCTCCACTTTTTGCCGCGGCCATTCGCAACGTGGTCACGCACGAGAGCATCAGTTCACTATTTGGGTAGTCTGGTGGTTTTTCTGATGGAAGCGGGCGGCTCTTATAAGGCCGCCCGCGTCTTTGTTTTATGCTGTACAACTTCAGGCCCACCCCGTCCGGTTGGAAAAAACTAGATAAAAAGATTATCGTAGCC
>JBPBPU010000125.1:0-8874 GCA_050954465.1 Janthinobacterium lividum | reverse complement strand
GCGCGGTCTCACCCCGCACGAATTTGTCTGTGCGCAGTGGCAAAAGGACCCCACTATCTTTACCCGAGACCCGACCCAGCTCACCCTGGGACTATACATCTAAGCAGGACCTTGTAAAGGTCTTGCTAGCGATAATTGAAATACGCCTTCTTTCAACTACAGCAGCAAGGGTTGCTTGGGCCCGCCGCAGGCATAACGCAATTTTGTTTACCCTGAGTTGTCTTTCTTGCCTACTCGCTTAATACCTCCTCGCTATGCCGGACTTTTCTGCCCTCCTCAACCACCTCGCGCCGCACTTATCGCTTACGGAAGCAGAGCAGGCCTTATTGGTGTCGGTGCTGCGGTTGAAGAAGGTGCGGCGCAAACAATTCGTCGAACAGCCGGGCTACGTATCCACCCATCGCAGCTACGTCGTCACCGGCGCGCTGCGCGCTTTCTGTATGGGTACGGGCGGCCAGGAACAGACCATCTCCTTAGCCATAGATGATGGCTGGATTGGCGACCCCGGCAGCTTCCTGCTCCAAGAGCCGGCCTCGTTATTTGTGGAGGCGTTGGAAGATAGCACCCTGATTCAGTGGAGCTATGAAAGCGAACAAGTACTGCTGGAAAATATACCGGCCTTTGGCCGGGTCATGCTGCAAAAGGCCCAGCTCATTGCCGTGCTGATGCAACGACGGGTTATCGCCTCCTTCACGCTTTCCGCCGAGCAGCGCTACGAAGAGTTTGCCCGCGCCTACCCCTCGCTCGTGCAGCGGATGCCCCTGTACGTCATTGCCTCTTATCTGGGCATGACCCGCGAATTCCTCTCTAAAATCCGCAACCAAAAAGTGGTCGCCAAGACCGGCTTTTCCAGCAAGTGAACTAGTTCACGGTTTTTTGGTAAGCTACTTCACCTTTTCGCGCAACCGCTTCGCTGACCTTTGCCTCATCAACCAGACCAGGATAACCGAAGCGAGCTATGCGAGATTACGCCACTGAATTCCAGGGCAAAAAAGCCTTTATAACCGGTGGTTCCCGCGGCATCGGGGCCGCTACGGCCCAACGCCTGCTGGACGGGGGCGCCACGGTTGTGGTGACGGCCCGCGCCCGCCACGCGCAAACGCCCGCCGAGGCTACGTTTATTGCGGGCGATGTCAGCACCCTGGCCGGGGCCCAGGCGGTGGCCGCCGAAGCCCTCCGCCTCCTAGGCGGCCTGGATATTCTGGTCAACAACGCGGGAGCCGCGGCGCCCAAGCTGCAAGGCATCGAGGCGATTGCCGATGACGAGTGGCTCGACGCGCTGCTGGTCAATTTTATGAGCGCCGTGCGGGTGACTAATCCGTTGTTACCGGCCTTGCGGGCCAGCGGCACCGGGGCTATCGTGAATGTATCGGCCGGCGGCTTGCTGCCCTTTTATGGGTTCCTGGCCCAGTACGGGGCCGCGAAAGCCGCCCTAAACAGCTACACCCGGTCCCTGGCCAAGGAGTTGGCTCCGGCCGGCATCCGCGTCAACCTGGTTACGCCGGGTTCCATCACCACCCCGGGCGCCGACGAAGGGCGCCAACTGCTGACCGCCGGCCTGGGCATTAGTGCCGAGCAGTTATTGGGAGCCATTCCGCTGGGCCGGGTCGGTGCGGCCGAGGAGCTCGCCGAGGCGATTGCGTTCCTGGTCTCTGATCGGGCTGCGTACATCACCGGCCATAACCAGTTCGTCAGCGGCGGCCACGGCGAGCTGGCCTGAGCCGCGGCCAGGGGTGGGCAGCTCGTTGCCACCCCGCAAGCAGTAAGCCAAAACCACCCGGCGCGACGGGTCCTGACCGACCACCAGCGTCGGCTGGTCGAGCGCCACTATCAACCAATTAACCCCAAGAATGATGACCAGTCCCCTGTACGTGGTGGTGCGCTTTGCTTTGAAACCAGGCGAGCTCGACACCCTGGTGCCATTAATTCAGGAATTTTTTGCCCAGGAAGTAAGCGCCGTGCCCGGGTTCATAGCCGCCCGGCTGCATGCCAACGAAGCCGGCACGGTGTTGATCAACTACGCCACTTGGGAATCGGCGGCGCACTTTCAGTACTTCATCGAGCACGTAGCCATGGTTTCGGAAATCGCTAAACAGATTCGCGCTTTCGACCAGCAAACGGATAGGGTATTTGAAATTCCTCTGTAAGGGGGTGTCAAACAGCTGGGAGAACTTTCAAGTCGGCGGTTTTCCCGAGCCGTTGCCAGTCCAGCCCTGCTGATTGCGGGTGGCCTTGCCCGGCAGGCTGGGCAGCCCGTCAGTAGGGGGTAGCCGGCTAGCCGTCGCGTAATTTTAGCGCTTTGCCTCTGCGATGCTCGAAACCTATGCCTACCCGCCCGAAGTAGCCGCCACGCTGCGCCAGCAGTGGCCCGCCCACGGCTGGCCGCTGCCAGCGCTGGCGGTGCTTACCGGCTTTATTGCGGGGGCCTACCAGGCCAGCCTGCTGCGCGAGGAAGACCGCCCCGTGCAATGCCACCTGCTGCTGCGGCCCGCCGCACTGCCTGACCAGCCGCCCCCCCCACCCGAGGCGATGACCGCCTATCAGCTACTCGCTTTTAGCGCCCCGCGCCCCTACACGGCCCAGGAACTGCGCCGCCTCAGCCCGACCACGCAGCGCCCCGGCACCCTGCTCGCCGTCGAGGCCGCGCCGACGGGCGACTTGCTGATTCAAGGGCTGGCCTTTGCCACCCGCCCTTGGGACCGCGTCGACGCGCCGCACGATGCCGCGCTGTTGCCCCCCGCCCTGTTTATGCAGGTGGCGGGGCCGGGCCGGCTGGCATTCTTCTGCGGGGCGCAGCCGGTGCTGGTGTTGCAACAGGGACAGGTAGGCGACTACGACGGGCGGGAATTCCCGACGGGCTGGCTCAGAGGCTTTGCCGAGGCGGAAACCGACCGCCCTGTGGGGCCGGCTACCGCCGCCTGGGAGTTAGGCCGCCACCTCGGCAGCTACAGCTTGCATCGCTGTTTGGCCCGGGTGCGGGCGCAGGGGCACGGCGGCATGCTGGTGCTGGTGCCCAGCGCCGAGGCGTCCCGGCTGGTAGGCCCGGCGGGGCTGCTGCGGCCCAAGTACGGGGTGCAACACAACGACTTCGGCGCGCGCTACCGGAACCTGCTGGCCCGCCTGCGGGCCCGCAGCACGGCGCTGGCTATTACCGACTGGACTGCCTACCGCCGCGCGGCCGATGGCGAGTTGCAGCAGCTGCACGCCGAGCTAGCGCAGTTTGCCGACTTACTGGCCGACCTGATGGCCGTCGATGGGGCGTTGGCCCTCGACAAGCAGTTTGGCCTGTTGGGCTTCGGTGTAGAAATCGCCGCCCCAGCGCCGGCCACGCCTTTGGTGTACCGCGCCCTCGATGCCGAGGGCAGGCAGTGGCAGGCGGAAGCGGCCGACAGTGGCGGTACTCGCCACCGCGCCGCCTACCGGCTCTGCCAGGCCGAGGCGGGCTGCCAGGCCATTGTCGTCTCCCAGGATGGCGGCATTCGGCTCGTGCGCCAGCGAGCGGGGCAGGTCATGTTCTGGACCCAACTGATTCTGTGAGGCGACGCCCGCGTTCTCAACGCTCACTTCCTACTTACGCCCGCAGGCCCAGGGCGATTGGGACTGCTGCACTAAAGAGTTGCCCGCCGCCATCCGCTCCCAGCAATTGGCGGTCGAGACTGCCAGCGCCGGCTTGTTACCAGCCTCTCTTTTACCCAACGCTCCGAGGCTTTCGACTAGGTCAGACCGCGAATTCTTGCTGTAGCGCTTTAGAGGGTGTTAGGAAATTAAGCAGGCGCTAATCGATTGAGACACATAGTCAAGTTGGCAATGAGCAGCCAGGCTTCATGGGAGCGCGGGGTAAATTCGTAGTCGATGGCTAGTCGCCGGAAGCCGGTAAGCCAGGCAAAGGTGCGCTCCACGACCCAGCGCTTGGCCACGGGCACGAAGCCGCGGGTGCTCGGCGGCCGACTGCCCAGTTGGTGCGTGAGACCGAGCTTGGCCACATGTCGGGCGAAGCGCCCCCGGTAGCCTTTGTCCGTGACGACGGTGACTAAACGAGCGCCCCAGGGCGGCCGAGCGGGCAACAGTTGGAGGGCTTCGACCCCATCGTGGCCGTTGGCAGCGTGGACCCGGCAGGCCAGGATACGCCCCTGCACATCGGTCAAAATCGGACGTTTACGCCCATTGACGTGCTTGCCCCCGTCCAGGCCCCGGTATTCAAAGATGCGCGGGGCAAGCCGCACACTTTGGCTGTCGAGGCAGACCAGCGAGGGGGTAGCCGGCCGGCCCGCGGCCAGGCGGTCGGCTTGGTTGACGGCATCGGTTAGGGTCTGCCAGAGGCCGTTAAGTTGCCAGCGGCGGAAGTAGTAGTACACGGCTGACCAGGGCGCAAAGCTACTGGGCAGGCACCGCCACTGGCAACCCGTGCGGCAGATATAACGCAGGGCGTCAACGATTAAGCGCAGGCAGTGGCGACGTTTGCGTTGCACGGGTAGCAGCGGGGCGATAACTTGCCACTGCGGGTCAGTAAGGGGTTGATGACCGTCAACCATAAGGCGAGCCGGAGCCTAGGAACTCCGCCCGTCACTTACTGACTCGTTTTCTTTTGGGTTAGCCCCAACTCCTAACACCCTCTTAGCAAAACCGCAAACTGCCCATTCGCCTCCTCGCCCTGGGCTTTGGTCAACTGCCGGCCGACGTTTGTTTCGGCGGGCTACCACCGGGCCCACCGCCCTGCCTACTACCAGCTGCTTTTCTAGTGGTAGGACGTGTCTACCATCGGCTTGATTTGCAGTCGCATAAGCTGCATATAAGCTGCTTTCCGGCCGACGTGGCGTGGGGCAGCAACAGGAGCGGGGCAAAAGCACTGCGTAGCCCGCGCAACCAAGAAGCCGCGACCAGCCGACTACTGGCCAGTGCAACGGTGCCTGTTGAATCAACCTTTTACGCGAGGCCAAGGAGTACTGGGATTAAAGGCAGCGGACTGACGGTACGCTGCCTTCACCAGGCGTGTCTTGTAGCTTCTATACGCACAAGGACCCTGCAGAATAGATAGCTGTAAACTACTGAACAGCAATAGCAATTACTCCACTAAAGGCCCCTTTTTTGGATACGATCTTCTCGAACAGATTTTTAATGTCTCTCCGCGCAACTGCTTTATTGAGCGTTAAAGGATAGGTTTTGTAAGCGAGTCGGGTGAAATTTGGTCGCGCGGCCTATTTTAAATTCGCTCTTAAGCTTGGCCTTGGTTAAAAGTTTGGTCCAAAAGTTAATCGGCAGCCTTGCCGATAAGCGCTTTCCAGGGGGAAGGATGGCTTCGCAGTGCCCTAGCTTTGCAGCGCGTGACTAGCGCCGTGCTGGTGGGCTGACCGGCTCCCGTTGTTCGCATTGCTCCTTTCGTATGGCACCTGTTCCTGCTACTCCGGCTCGTGCCCCGGCTGATAGTGTGGCTACCATCGCGGCTATTGGCTTGGTGGCGTACGTCTCTGCCGATGTAGCGCATCACGCTTTTGGGCACGGGGCGGCTTGTATCGGGCTAGGCTGCCGTCTGGAGTCGCTGTCTTCCGTCTTTGTGCACTGCTCCTGCACGGGGGCCACGATCGACTTAGCTGGCCCCCTGGCTAACCTGCTGCTGGGGGTAGGGGCCCTGGGCGCGGTCCGCTTAGGGCCTCGCCTCGCCGCTTCCGTCCGGTTGCTGCTGCTGCTGACTGCCGCCTTTAACTTGTTTTATTTTGCGGGGCAACTAGTAGTTGGGGCCGCGACCAAGACCGATGATTGGGCGTGGCCCCTCCAGCAGTTCCGTATCCCGGCATCCATCCGGTACGGCTTGGTCGCGGTGGGCAGCAGTATTTATTTGGGGACCATGCGCCTACTGGCCGGGCAACTAGCCCCTTTTGCCTTACCTCATGCTCGGCTAATGACCCTGTTAGCCTGCGCTTGGGCAACTGCTGGCCTAATTGCGTGCGCCACGGCGGCCCTTGACCACCAACCCCTAACCGCTATCCTGTACCATGCTGTGCCGCAAGCGTTGTTGCTGCCGTTGGGACTTCTAGGCGTGCCCGCCCGGGCTTTTCGGCGGGCGACCGCAGCGGCGTCAGTTCTCCCTTTTTCCTGGCCGTGGGTCATTGCTGCGGTGCTCGTAGGACTCACTTCTGTGCTAGTCTTAGGACCTGGGATTACACTTTAACCTCTGTTTTAACAACTGAGGGCAGATTCTTCGGCTGTGGTCGGTACACGTAATTTGTCACTACATAGCCCCATGGGACCAAGACGATGACCACAATTGCCCCCGCAAACACCCCGGCCTGATACGCTGCCGGCGAACCGGCCAACGCCCCTTTTGCCCAGAGGGGGTACGCGACCAGCACCAGCCACAGGACTTTGTAAAACACCTCCAGCAATAAAATAGGCAGCATCTGCAAGGGGCGAAAAATGCCAAGGCCTGCTAAGGTGGCAAAGGCGGCCCAAACAGACCACGCCATGGCGTTATCGGGCTCCCGGGCTCCGCGGTGCGCGAGGATGTGCGCCCACGTCGTTTGCCCCAGCATAAAGAACATCAACGCGTAGAGGAGGCGCAGCGCGTAGACGTTGACGCGGCGGACGCCCCCGTAGTGGGCCGCGCGCTGGAAGAGGACGGACGGGCGGAAGCGCATGGGCCGGTGCTTACAATCAGGCGGGTACCCCGGCTGACAGGGCCCGGTGCTGGTTTAGCTGCGCGTGCCACTGGGCGCGGTTGACCCCCTTCACCAGCAGCCACAAGCACAGGGCTGATTCGCCTACCAAGGGCGGTAGCAGCAGGCCGGGCAGGAGCCGATTGGCCAAAGTAGGGGCAAACAACGCTGCCCAGCAGGCCACTAAGTAACTTCCGCCCGCCACTTGCAACAGCCCGCCCAAGGCTTTCGGGAAGTAGCCCGACTTGAACAGCAAGTAGCCGTTCACCAGGCACGTGCCGCCAAAAAAGAGCAGCGCAATGTTGAAGGCCCGGTCGTGCGCTTGCAGCGCGAAATGGGCCAGCTGGGGCCCCAGGTCGGGGCGGTACGCGGCGTTAGACAGCGTGGGCAGGACCAGCAGCAGAAATACCTTGCTGACGGCTTCCACCGCCAGCGAGACCAGGTTCAACAACAACGACAGCAGCGCCAGGCGGGGGCTCACGGGCCGGAGCAACAAGTATTCGATCCACAGCAGGGGCATGGCGCACAGCACGACCAGCACGTTCGCCGCCACGCTGGTTTGCCAGAGTCCCGGCGCGGCCAAAATATGGCGAGCCGTGGCGGTGACATCCCCCGCTACCACTAGTTTACTGGTAACGAATCCCTCGGAGAAAGCCCCGAAAAGGATAATGACCAGGTAGAGCGCGCCGCCAAAGCGAGCGTACAGCTGGGGCGAAACCTCAATCGAGCGAATAATCATAGGAACATCCCGACAGGGCGCTATGTGGAGGAAAGGTGCTTGGTAGCAGGTAGACGGAACGCACCATTACATGCTGCGAGGTGGTACGGGCGCGTAAACAGCAGATGCAGAGTGAGGTGGTCGGGTAAGAACGGACACCGAGCTAAGGTAGGTTGAAGAGATAGTGCAATTCGATTTCGAGCGGGGTGCAGTAGCCCAATGCGGAGTGCAAGCGTTGCGTATTGTAGTAGTGATCGAGGTATTCGGCCAGTTCGAGGCGAGCCTCTTCCAGGTCGGCGAAGCAAGCCCCACGGGGCAGCAGTTCAGTTTTGAGCGTACTCCAGCCGCTCTCGGCCAGGGCGTTGTCGTAGGGGTTGCCTGGCCGGCTTAGGCTGGCAATGGCTTGGGTGCGTGTGAGCAGGGTGGTAAAGGCCTCGCTGGTGTACTGGCTGCCGCGGTCGGCGTGCACGAGCAAACCGGGCGGCGGCTGGCAGATGGCCACGGCCCGGTTAAAAGCGGTCAGAATCAACTCCGTGTGCAGCGACTCACTGACGTGCCAGCCCACCACACGCCGGGAAAAGGCATCGCGCCAGCAGGCCAGATAGGCCCACTGTCCCGTCGCCAGGGCCAGGTAGGTGATGTCGCCGACCCAGATTTGATTCGGGGCCGTAGCGGCGGGCCAGGTAGCTAACTTATTGGCGGCGGCCACCGCCTGCGGGTTAGCTTGGGTGGTGCGTGGCGGCCGCGTGCCCGTGCGAGTGCAGAGGGCACGTAAGCCGCTCGTGCTGAGCCAACCGCGCAAACGCTGCCGGCCCACCACGTGGCCTTCGCGCCGCAGTTGGGCGCGTAGCCGACGTTGGCCGTAACGGCCGGCATGGGTGGTGAACACGCGCTGGGCCGCTAGTTGCCAGGCAACAGGTGCCGACTCGGCTGCCAGCGCGGGCGCCCGCTTGCACCAGGCGTAGTAGCCGCTGGCACTGACCCCCAGCAGCTGGCACTGCTGGCGCACGGGCCAACAGTGGGCATGTAAGGCAATGAAGGGGAAGCGTTTCATCGGCCCGTCGGTTGTGAAAAGATGGTCAGCGCTTTTTTTAAAATGTCGCGCTCCATCTCCGCGCGGGCCAGCTGCGCCCGCAAGTGCTTGTTTTCCTGCTCCAGCGTTTCGTTGCCAGCGGGACGGGCCGCTTGCACCCGGGCGACGCGTACCCAGCGCCCGAGCAGCGCCTCGCTCATGCCGAGCGCCTGAGCTACCCGTATTGCGGCCTGACCGTCCTGCGTTACGCGGCGGACCACCTCGGCCCGAAAGGCCGCATCATATTTGGTTCTGGGCCGTTTAGCGGCTGGCTTTTCTGCTTCCATGACAGGGGAAAGTTACTTTCTCCGTGTCCATTCTTACCCGACCACCTCAATCCAAATAGGTGATTAACTTTGGATAATGGCGACGGTTCAAGAATTCACCATTTCAGACACGCTTTGGGCGCGGTTAGCGCCCCTGCTGCCCGCGCA
>JBPBPU010000070.1:0-9291 GCA_050954465.1 Janthinobacterium lividum | reverse complement strand
CGAGTACCTGGTTCCGGCCGGGGTGCAGGGCTTGCCCTACCTGGCCGAGCTGGGCCGCCTCGGCGGCCGTATCGTGGCTGGCTTCCCTGAGCCTGTGGTGGCTGTGATAGTTGTCACCTCGTCGGTTAATACGCCCGTGCTCGTGCCCCTGTACGTCCCGCCGCCCGTGGTAATTAAGTCCGTGGAGGCCATCGGCCTCACGGTGTTGGTGGGGGTTGGCACTCCCCAGCCTGTTTACCGTCTCACGATGTCGGACGGGCAGGTGTTGACCTACACCCGCACTAGGCGCTACGGCGCGCCGTCGCCGGGGCTGGCCTTTAATGACTTCGACAGCGCCAGTCTCTACGAGTACACCGGCCCCATTACGCCTGCTGCTCCTACTACTCACGCAGAGCCTCAATCGTAAATGCTATGCCTACATTGTCGCCTCTCCCTTTCTGGCTGCGGGCCAAGGCCGCTATCCTCACGCTGTTCTTGCTCGGGGCGCTCGGGTGGCGCAGCTGCACCGAGCAGCCCGCCCCCTCGCCTGCCTACGCTATCAGCAGCCCGCCCCGGTCCACCGGGGCGGGCGTGCTGCCGGTAGCTATCCGGCTGCCCTTCCCCAGCGGCCGCTGGTTGCGCGTCCTGGATACGGTTCGAGCTGGTGGCCCGGCTCACTTGCTCCGCAAAGCCACGCCGCGCAGCCAGTGGCTGCCCGCGCAGCCTGCTTACCTGCCCAAGCTGCACCGTCGCCCCCGGCAATGGTTGCTTGATTCACTGGCCCAAGCCTCAATGCGTCGCGCATGACACATTACGAGAGCCTGGCTTTAGCCGGGCGCGCCCTGCGGCCTGACTTCTACCAATACTTCATCACCTATACGGTGCCGTGGGATGCGGGCCTGTTCATTAAACAGGTCTGGTCCTGCGACGGTATAGAAACGGCGCGGCAAGCCTTTCTGTACGAGTTTCCAGGGGCGAAAATCAAGTTTATCACTTGCCCCGGTTCCTGCTAATAGGTGGTGGGCGATGCTCCCGCCCGGCCCGGTCGCTACCCAGCGGCCGGGCTTTTGTGGCTTTTTTCTGTGCGCCGAAATTGCACTGGCCTTCACACCTGGTCGCGCTGAGCTGCGCTCGAGCTGACGATTTCGCCGGCTAAATGAAAAATGAAAAATGCCAATGCAGCGCGCTAGGGCACTTTTTAATAATTGGCCCAAAACGACCGTTTTGGCCCGTTTAGGATTTTCCCGCGAAACCGGACCCTCTTTCTGAAAGCCAGCGCCGCAGGCACGTCAGACGTGGTGAGGCGGCTAGCCGAACTTGCACCAGCCCGGGACGCACGTCTGGGCTTTTCCTCATTAAGTGAAAAGTTCCCGAAAATGGTAGGTTCTTTGCCTATAGACCAAATAGCTGTCTCTGATTGATAAGAGGCAGTTTATGCTTAATATTGTGGCTGCACGAAATACACATCCGATGTACACTCTTAGAATCGTCCATTTGGGCACTCTTGAAGCCGTTTTCGAGGCTTCAGGTAGCATTCCTCGTCTCCTAGAGCTTGCAGCCGCTAAGAGACACTTTTCGCCTGCTTATTCGACTGTCGCTAATGCGGCTAATGCGAAAGGTTATTATGTTGCTGATTTTCTCTCTAAAAATGAGGAAGATGGCAACGTGCCTTTCTTGTTTTTGCTTACTCCCTTGCTAAAATAGTTAGCAGTTTGTAGCTTCGTATAGGCTCAAAAAATTAGCCCCCAGCGCTTCCTACGGCGTTGGGGGCTTAAGTGGCCAAGGCCGGCAAGCCCTGGTAAATCCTGACTATTAATGCTCCTAACAGCCAGTGCTCAAAGATACGGAAAAAGTCCTCACCGAGGACGAAAAAAAAGCGCGTGAACATCAATTTCTTTTAATAAAGCAGCGCCGCGAACGTGCTGATGCTAAACAGGTTGAGTATGCAGAGCGGCAACGCCAAAAACGAGCTGAAGAGCGAGCGCTTGGTGTGGTTCGGCCCCGGCCGAAGCCGTTGCGCGTGGTCGTGGTCGAGCCTGACGAAGACCCCGACCTCCCGGCCTGCCGCGCCTGGTCCCACCAGGCTCCCCGCAAGCTTAAGAAAAAGCAGGCGCCAGAGCCTGTTCCGGAGCTTCAGATTAAAGCCTTTCACGGTGGTTCGTACGTCACCCAGATAGGCGGGCCGAAGCCCCCAGAATGGCCCGAAAAGGGCGGCGAGCTACCTCTTGATAACTTAGAACTAACCCCCCCCCCATTTAAGGGGTACGAAAGCCTCATAAAGAGTCGGGTAAAATGCAGGGAAACAGCCGCTTTACTGCTGCTGCGCGCCAACCGGCAAGCAGAGATAGTAAATCCCCTATTTAAGGCGGCGACCAAGATTTCCAACTGCTCGAAGTGGGGGCTGTTCCAGTCCATCAACCCAGCAGTAAATTACAAGATAGGTACGGCTCTATGTAAGTGCCGCCTGTGCCCCATTTGTCAGCGTGTGCTCTCCGCGCAGCGGAAGGCCAAATTTGTAGACTGGTTTCTCTTGAACGCCAAGCAGTTAGAGCCGTACTTCTTTTATCACATGGTACTCACCGTGCGGCATTCCGATGCCGAAGGTGTACGCACCGGCTTTTATGCGCCGGATATGCTGCTCTATTTCAGTGAGTTGCGTGGTACTGCGTCGAGCCTGAGCGGTGCCCAGCAGCGCGAGCGCTCGCGGACCTGGAAAGAGTTTGTAGCTGGTGGTGCCTACAACCTCGAAGTGAAGGGCCCGGGGCCGTACGACGAAGACAAGTCGGCCCACATTCATATCCACTGCTTCTTAATTGGTCGCAAACTGCTTCACAATGAAGCTAAGGACTCCAAATTTTTGGAGTACGTCAAGCCTCTCTGGAAAAAGATTACGGGAGACTCGGACGGTATCTTTTTAGATAAGATATACTATATGGCTCCGGTGCTGGGTAAGAACGGCGTGCAGCAGCTTGACCAAGATGGACGCCCACTGGTGGAACGTGTCGATGCTTTCAAGGGTACTGACGTGCACGTCGATGCGGCGTCGGCTGAGTGTATGAAATACACGATTAAGGCCGATGTAGAATCGCTAGAAGGGTTTGACGATGCTTTTTTATTGGACCTGCTCGGCTTGCGCAAGCGCTACTACGCCCGCTTCGGCTGCCTCAGCTCGAATGATAAAGACTCGAAGCAGTTCAAAAAAATGGACATGCTCGCGGCTGATTTTCAGGATTTGGAGCGCCTGACTGACAAGGAGCTGGCGCGGCTCTTCGACCCCGAAACGGGGGAGATAATCGACAAGGATTCAACATCTATCCTGGTGGCTCCCTTCAAAAATATGGCGCCGAAGGAGCCAGCGCCCGGGCCGATTGTGCACCGTGCTACCTGCTCTGATTGGGCGCCCGGCCGAGTGCGAATAGTCGGCCCCGGCCGCGAGCACCTCGGATGGGCTGACAAAGATTTCAGGTATGGCGGGGAGCCTTACTACGCGCTCAAGCCCTCGCCGCTGGGGGAGAATCAGTTCTTTCCCATCATGGAGCGCAACCGCGCTGCCGTGCTGCTCTCTCGCTCTATCTCAGCCGACTACGGCCAACCCTACGACCTCCCAGAGGTGATAGAAGCCATGTCGGAAAAGGCTAAAAAAGCATATAACTAATTCATTTTTAATACCATAACAAACTTTCTAGTCCCGCCCTGTATGCATACACTTTTTACTATTACTGCGCAGCATATCAGCTTGTTACGTAAGGTTTCCTACACAACTGCACGTAAGGAGTGGAATGCTTTGCGTGATGCCTTGTCTCTTTCCGAAAAGGAGCCGCTCAAGCTCCGCGATGTGGCGGCGTATTATGGCGTGCCTACTCAAGACCTTGCCGAGGCATTGTACAATTATAAGGCAAAGTAGGGCCGCGCTCTCTAAAGTCGCCAACTGTCGCCAACTGTCGCCAAGAATAGCAAATCATAGGTACCCCTCCCCGGGGGTACCTATTTTTTTTGTATCACACTAAGCAGCAAGGCCGAAAGGGTCCGCTAGCGGGGTTGCACATCGCTCTTTGACATGGTGGCCGTGATAGCCACATCGTTTATACCCGCCGCCCGCATCCCTGCGGGCTTTTCTGCTTTTCTGTACCCCATACTCTCATCTTTTTTCTGTTAAAATGCAACTGCATACTTTTACTGCTTCGCCGGGCAATACCGAGACTAGCTTCAAAATTGAGCAATCAATTCAGGAGCTGGACACGGTTCGTACTGGCCCGGTGTCTGTGTTCGCGCTGGGCCTGCTCGCTGGCCTGCCCGAAATCATCAGTACCGAAATCACGCACCCGGTGCGCGACCGCGCCCGGGGCGCCGACAACGTGCCGCTAGCTTACCCGCTGCTGTGGGGCCAGCATGGCCGCGGCCCGCTGCTGGAAACTGTGGAGGTGCCCAATCAGCCCGGCGACGGGCTGCTGACGTACGTTCTCAAGGCGCGCTATTACATCGGTGACCAGGGCCCGATTGAAATCCTGGCCGATGACCATTTTACCGTTACGGTGCGCAATCTCATCCCCGGCTGCACGTACGACTTCTACGGCCCCGAGCAGCAGCTGCTCGGTGAGCACGCCAACAAGTACCTGGACTACGAGATGGGTATCATCCTGGCTACTGACCGGGACCGTCGCTTGCAGGTCGCGGGCAAACAGGGTATTATCTTCCCGAACCGGCCTGACATCATCCAAGACATCATTTTGACGACGGTTGACGGCAACGGCAACAAGGCGGATAAGAAGCTTGTCATGGAAGAAATGACGGCGGCGCAGACGGACGCCAATCCGAACGTGTTGCAGCTTCAGTACAAGTCGGCGGACCCCGCCAAGCGCGATACTGATTTCATGGACAGCGCGAGCGCTGACCTGGTGCTCATCATGTTTAACGGCGTTCAGTCGATTCTCATCGACAACATTCTGGGCAACGAGCTGCGCTACGTGATTGTATCGAACGTAGACCGGGCGTAGGCAAATGGTAGGGCTTACAAATTCAGGAACCGCCTCCACCGGGGGCGGTTTCTCGCCGTCCTTCTCCCTGCCCAGTGGTGGCTTTACGGGCGCTCCGGCCTCGTCCGGTGGTGATTTCGCCTCTGGCCTCACTGCTGCGGTGGGTCAGTTCAACACGAGCCAAGCAGGCGGTGCCGACTTGGGGAACTCGTTGCTCTCGGTGGCGAATACTGCCCTTGGCTTTGTGCCAGGTGGTGCGGCCTTTCAGGGCGCGCTCACTGGTATCACTGCGCTGTTCTCCAAGTACGGTCCTAAGACCGACGAGGCGAAGCAGTCGGCCGACATCAATAAAATCGCCGCTGCTAACGGTATTACGGGCACTGAGGCGGCTACTGTCGTGGCGTACCACGCCAACCATAGCAGCGACCATTTCAACGACTTGGCCGCGTACGTGGCCAATGAGCAGCCTTCGCGCTTTGACTCGCTGCTGGCTGAATACAACGGCTCGAATCCGCCGCAGCGCATTACGCTTGGTAGCATCCAGCGCGCCGCCGACCAGGTGGCGCAGGCGCAGCAAAAGATGATTACTACGGCCCTGACTACCTCCAATTTCGCGGAGTCGGCAACGGGTCAGCAGTTCGTCTCGGCGCTGCAACAACTGCCTGCCCAGCAGGTAGTTGGAACCCAGCAGCAAACCGTTGGTGATATTCTGCAAAAGATTCTGGACGGGGCCGTGAAGGGCGGGGGCGACGCCGCCGCCGAAACCGCGTGGGGCAAGAAGTTTAAGTGGTCCTACATCCAGGATTGGTTGAAGGAAAACCAGCTCCTAGCCTTCTTCCTGGCAATCATCGCGGGCCTGGGCCTGCTCACCGTGGTCAATATCGCCCGCGGCAAACATGGTAAAATCTCCTTTTAGTAATGTATCAGGAAAACGACATCGCAACCCAGCTTCAGGCTGAGGTTGCCGCTGACTACGATATTGGAGTGGGCGGGGGCTCCCTGGCCTCGCAGCTCACCGCTGAGGGTCCCCCGGTGATTGTGCAAACAATGAGTGCTGAGGGGGCTATCAGCACCCCCGGCACCGTGGCGGCTGCTGCTGCTGCCTCGCCTGCCCCCGCTGCTGCTGTGGTGGTGACTCCTGCTCAGGCTCCTATCGGGGTGCTGGGGCGCACCTGGAACGGGGCGCTCAATGCGGTGGGTACGACCTCTAATTCCTTGAATGCTAGCGGCCAAAAGGCCGCTAAATCGCTGGGGGTTAGTGACGAAACCGCCGCTAAAATTGGGCCGCTCGTGCCCTGGCTGCTGCTCGGGGTGGTGCTTACCATCTGCGGCACTGTGTATGCGCTTCGCCACCGCATTTTTTCTCACAAAGTAACCGCCTAATAACGTGTCGGATTCATACACTGAAGCGGAACGCAAAGCGTACGCCGCTGGTAAAGCTGCCAAGTCGAAAGACGGTAGCGGTAAAAAGAAGAAGGAAAAGAAGCTCGGCCCCGATGGCTTGCCTGTCAAACGCTCGGGCTGTGTTCTTGTCCCAGACTTCAAGTACAAGAATGGTACTATCGGGCCGATGCTCTACGGCTGGCGCCTGAGCAAGAAGTTTGGGTTTGTCAAATTCAACGCCTACTTATCGCAAGACGGTGGGCGTCCGCAGAGCGGCGACCATAAGGACGAGTGCCTGGTGTTCGTGGTGAACATGACAGTCGAAGGGCTCGGTAAGCTGCCGGCTCAATCTGGGGTCTGGTCGCTGAAGTATAAAAAGCTCTCGATGACTGACGCGGGCCTGGTGGCGAACCCCAACGCCAAGCGCGGCGGCTACTTTGGCCGTGGCGGCGAACGCTACAAAGACAAGGTAAAATAATACCGGGCGGGTCAGAGCATGGCCCGCCCTCCGTTTTCTTTCCTACTTAACTCGATGAAACTTCTACTCAATTTCAAGGTGATGCGCGCCCTGGGCCTGCTCTTTCACCTGGTGCCCAACGCTGCCCACCTGGATGGGGCCTGGGCCAAAGGCTACGATGCCCTCAAGGCTATTTACGCCTTCATCGCTCATTTCACCGGTGACCAGGAGCCTACGGCCGCGCAGCTCGAAGAGGTGCTGCACGACGTGCAGGCCAACCAGGCCGCTGCTGAGGCGCCCGCCCCGGTGCCTGCTCAGGCTGACCCAGCCGGGCCGGTCAGTGAGGATACGCTAGCCCCTCGGGCAATTATTCAGGCGTAGCGCTGCACGTGCACGTCTTTTTTCTCTAGTCTAAAAGGCCCCTGGCGCAAGCTGGGGGCCTTTTTAACGTCTCAAAAATGAATACAACACTATTTCAATTGGAGTTTGCAGCCGTGGCGCTGCTCAACCCCGATATTAAGGTGACGCCCCGCATGGTGCTCGCGCAAGCGGTGCACGAGTCGGCCAACTTCACTAGTCATGTTTATACCGAACATAGCAATATGTTCGGTATGCAGGCTATTCAAACGCGGGAAACGACGTCCACGAACAAAGGCGGGACCGGCTACGCTGATTACCGCTGTGATTTCGACTGCATCCGCGATTATTTCATGTGGTGCCGGGCGCGCAAAGTCGTAGACGACGCCGCCCTGTGGCTCAAGATTGATACGCCCAGCTCGAAAGGCGGCTACGCCGAAGACCCGAAGTATTCGGCTAAGGTTGGCAACGTGATACGCAGCTTGGAAGCTGGTAAGCAGTACATCGATTTTGATTTGCTCAAGGGCGGCGAAAGTGCGGCCCTGGCCGCTGCTATCGCCGCCGCCGGGTACGGTGCCTATCAACTAGTTACCTCCTAAGTCATGGCGCAGCTCAACTCTGTAAAACAGACCTGGGACGAGTATAAGGGCTGGGCTATCGTCGGCCTTATCATCGCCATTATTGTGAACTTCTGGGGCTTTTTTAAGTCTCTCGGTGACGCTGCCAAAAGCGGCGCCGATGCCACGCTGGGCGGGTTAAAGCAGGATGCTGAGGATAAGGCCGCCAAAGCGAAAGCGAAGGCGGCCAGCGGCGGGAAAATCAATTTCAGCACTGACCAGACGAACCGGTTTAGGCAAGATGCTGAGGCGCTCGCTAACTACCTGGGCCGGGGTGAGGGCTTTGGTATGGTGGACGTGATTAAGGACCAAGCTAGCGCGTTCAGCCTCATTAAGCAGCACTACTCGCGGCTTAATCTGTACCAAAATAAGCCCTGCCGCTGGGCCGATGCCAGCAAGCAGAAAATCGTCTCGCAGACAGCCGAAACGGCTGCCAGCATCAAAAACGCTATTAACTGGCGGGTGCTGGTGCCCTTCTACAAAGAGGCCAGTAAGGGGCATGACCTCAATGCAGATTTTCGGTACTACGTCACCGGCTCAGGCTACACAAAATACTTCAAATGGATTCTTTAAAGCCTCTCCTGCTGAGCGCTGGCGCGATTGCCACGCTCTGGGGCGGCTTCATTGATGGTCTCGCTGACGCTGCTATCCCGGCTAACGAGCACGAAATGGGCAAGGCTTTGGCCGCTTTCGTGCTCATGCTAGCTCCTGTGGGTATCCAGTGGGCATTCAAGCGCCTGCTCACCTGGGGCCGCACTCGCTTTGGCCCTCCAGAGGTAGAAGCTATTGAAGTCCTGCGCGACATGATTCAATCAGAAGTTGCCCACGCGCAAGCGGGGCACCTGGCCCCCTCAACTTCCTCAAATGTTCAACCTTCTATTCCCTCTCTGGATGGCCCTAGCCCTGCTTCCTTATAAATTCGGGGTTGCGAACGACCAAAAAATCAAGGACTTAGATTATTGGTTTGCAGTTCGACTGCAAATATTCCTGCACGCTGTGCGGCTTATTCTAGGTATTCAAGTTTTGGTTGTCAGCGGGCGGCGCACCGCCGCGCAGCAAGACGCGCTGCACGCTGCCGATAGTCGCAACCCGCCTGCTGCCAAGGGCAGCAGCCACATGGCCGGGAAGGCGGTGGACCTCAACTTTTTTCGCAATGGGGTGGCGGTGTTGCAGAAAGCGACGCCGCCCGCCAAGTGGGCCCAGGTGTATTTCCTGGCTGCCTCCTGCGGTATTCTCAACGGGTCACGCTTTACCGGCTACCCCGACAATAACCATTTTTATATCACGTAGATGAGCTACCGTACTCACCTCCTGGCGGTGCCTGAATTTCAGGCTGCCGACCTCTGCTTTAATGAAGATTATTGCATCCTGGGCGGGGTAACCCGCCTGGGTGTCACGCTGCCGGTTATGATGCCACCCGAGCACTTCGAGTACCTGGTTCCGGCCGGGGTGCAGGGCTTGCCCTACCTGGCCGAGCTGGGCCGCCTCGGCGGCCGTATCGTGGCTGGCTTCCCTGAGCCTGTGG
>JBPBPU010000107.1:0-9412 GCA_050954465.1 Janthinobacterium lividum | reverse complement strand
GCCTTGACCTCAAGCAGATAGCCAAGGTGCCGGTGCTCTTCGGCGAGAAAGACGTGATAAAGACGCTGACCTTGCTGCCGGGCATCAAGTCGGCCGGCGAGGGGAGTAGCGGCTTTTCGGTGCGCGGCGGCGCCGTGGACCAGAACCTGATTTTGCTCGACGAGGCGCCCGTTTACAATGCCTCGCACCTGCTCGGGTTCTTCTCGACCTTCAACTCCGACGCCATCAAGGACCTGACGGTTTTTAAGGGCGGCATGCCGGCGCAGTACGGCGGCCGCCTGTCGTCGGTGGTCGATATTAAGATGAAGGACGGCAACAACCAGCAGTTTCACGGCAGCGGTGGCATCGGCCTCATTGCCAGCCGGCTAGCCCTCGAAGGGCCGATTGTGAAGGACAAAGGCTCGTTTTTGGTAACGGCCCGGCGCACCTACGCCGACGTGTTTCTGAAGCTCTCCAAAAACGAAACCACCAAAAATTCGAGCCTGTACTTCTACGACGTCAACGCCAAGGCCAACTACGCGCTGAACGACCGCAACCGGCTCTATTTCAGTGCCTACCTGGGGCGCGATGCGCTGGGCCTGGCCAATACCTTCGGCCAGTACTACGGCAACCAGACGGCCACGCTGCGCCTCAACCACTTGTTCAGCGACCGGGTGTTTTCCAATACTTCGCTCATTTACAGCAAGTACGATTACGAAATCGACATCACCTCCAACGCCCAGAACTTCCGCATCATTTCCAAAATTCAGGACCTGAACCTGAAGCAGGATTTCGAGTTTACGCCCAGCACGACCCAGACTTTTCGCTTCGGGGCCAACGCTATTTACCACACCATCACGCCCGGCTACGTGGTGGCCGACGCCGGCTCGTCGGTCAACTCGACCGCCGACCGCACCAACTACTCGCTCGAAACGGCGGCCTACGTCTCGCACGAGTGGCAGGCCGCGCCGCGCCTCAACTTCACCACCGGCCTGCGGCTCTCGGGCTTCAGCCTGCTAGGCCCCGGCACCTACTCGACCTACGATGCCGCCGGCACCGTGCTCACGGCCACGCCCTACACCAGCAAGGGCCAGTTTTTGAAGACCTACGTGCGCCTAGAGCCGCGCTTCGCGGCCAGCTTCCAGCTCGACGAGGCTAGCCAGCTCAAGGCTGGCTACGCCCGCAACGTGCAGAATCTGCACTTGCTCAGCAACAGCAGCACCTCGCTGCCCACCGACCTCTACGTGCCCACCACCTTTAATGTGAAGCCCGAAACGTCGGACCAGGTATCGGCGGGCTACTACCGCACGCTGGGTAAGGACAAGACGTATTCGCTCGTAGTCGAAACCTATTATAAGGCCCTGCGCAACCAGATTGACTACCGTGACGGCACGCAGCTGCGCGGCAATTTCGACGTGGAGGCTAGCTTGCTCTACGGTATCGGGCGGGCCTACGGCGTCGAGTTTTTGGTGCGCAAAGACGTGGGCCGCCTCACCGGCTGGGTGGGCTACACGCTCAGCAAATCGGAGCGCCAGTTTGCCGAAATCAACGGCGGCTCGTGGTTCAATGCCCGCCAGGACCGGCCCAATGACCTGTCGGTGGTGGCCATTTATCAGCTCAATTCGAAGTGGAGCTTCTCGGGCACGTTCCTGGCTAGCACTGGCAACGCCGCTACTTTCCCGGTGGGCAAATACGAGGTGGCCGGCCAGGTCGTGAGCCTCTACGGCCAGCGCAACGCCGACCGCCTGCCCGGCTACCGCCGCCTCGACCTGGGTGCCACCTACGAAAAGCCCGGCCAGGAAGGCAAGCGCTTCCACAGCAGCTGGTCGTTCTCCATCTACAACGCGCTGGGCCGCGAAAACCCCTACAGCATCCGCTTCCAGCCCGACCCCAACGACGCCTCCAAAACGCAGGCCGTGCAAACGGCCCTGTTTCGGATGGTGCCCTCGGCCACGTACAATTTCAGCTTTTAAGTAATTCACCAAAGGCTGTCATGCAGCGCGCAGCGAAGCATGACAGCCTTATGGTAATTGGCAATTAAATTATGCGCAATAAAACTAACGCTAGCCTACGTGTGCGTCCGGCGCTGGCTAGCCTCGCGGCCGCCCTGCTACTAGCCAGCACCGGCTGCGAAAAAGTAGTCAACCTCGACCTGAAAACCTCGGCCTCGCAGCTCGTTATTGAGGGCAACCTGGTCGATGATAACCGCCCGTGCCAGGTCAGCCTCAGCACTTCGGCCAACTACACCGATACCAACACCTTCGCGCCCGTTGCCGGGGCCACCGTCACCCTAGCCGACAACGCGGGCAGCACCGAAACGCTGCGCGAAGCCACGCCCGGCCAGTACACTGGCGCCACCATCAAGGGCGTGTCGGGCCGCACCTACACGCTGCGGGTCGCCACGGGCGGCACGTCCTACGTGGCCGTGTCGACGCTGCCCGCCCCGGTGGTGCCGTTTGAGAAGCTGAGTACCCAGCTGAGCGCTATTGGCAGCAACAATATCCAAGCCGTGGTCGACTACACCGACCCCACGGGCGTGGGCAATAGCTACCTCTTCCGCCAGTACCGCAACGGCCGCCTCAACACCACCATCTTCCTGCAAAACGACCAGTTCACCGACGGCAAGCACATCACCCAAACCCTGCGCACGATGGGCGGCGGCTCCAACGACCCCAACAACCTCAACAAGCTCGTCTCGGGCGACAGCCTCCAGGTCGAAATGCAAAACCTGGACCCGAGCGCCTACGAGTATTTCCGCACCCTCAACCTGATTATTGCCACCGGCGCCGCCCCCAGCACCACCCCCGCCAACCCCAAATCGAATTTTTCGGGCGGCGCGCTAGGGTATTTCAGCGCGCACTCGCGGCGGGTATTACGGATTAAAGTGCAGTAGTGGGGTATTAAATGCCGCTAATGATACTGCGGTGGCGAGCCGCAGCTGAGTTCCAGGTTATTGTCTGAGGTGGACGTTTATAATACTGATAGGCCAGGGCCATCTGTCGAGCGGCTTCTTCATAAGGCACGCGACCGGTAGCCGTGCCTAGCCCTGGGCAAACAACGGTTTTGATGCGCTCGCTGCTATTATTGAAATCCTTAACGCATTGCAGCATAGCCTTCATGGCTAGGTAAACGTTGTCGGTATTTGTAATGGGCATGGGCACCCGCATGGTCGGCGTATGCGCCAGGAAGGGATGCGCTTTACTATCAGTCTCGATAATAAAGCTGGTGCCGACCGGCTGTTCTCCATTGTAATCTCGGAGGATACGCTGCTGCACTTTTGTCTGAAGAGCTGTGCCGAAAAAATTAGTGATTGCTAAATCAACGCCACCGTCCATTAATCCAAAAGAATTGGCCGCACTTACCATGCAATCAAAATCAGCCACTTGCTCAAATTTACCATTGACGATTTCCACTTCATTAGCGCCTTGGAAAGCACTTTGCCAAGCTTCGCATAGCTGCTCCTGCGGGTCAATAAGAATTAGTTTCTGCATTTTTTAGTTTTACTGACATTGATTTTAAACTTCTTAAAACCCGCCTCAAATGCCTCGCGACTAGTAGTGCCGGGCTCACCGTATTGGGCGGTGAGATGGTCGGCGAAAGAAGTAAGGTAGGCGTTAGATATCACTACATTATTCCTCATTCAGCAATTGGTTGGTAATTTGCCTTTGAGCTTTTCGGTTCTGTTTGTATAGCTGAGATTTCAGCTGCGCAGCGTAATGATTTCTATCAGTATTAAAGCATAAATCTCCATAAGCCAAAACGGAGCCGCGTCTAATCATGAGCCCATTGAGGTGACAGCTATCATAGCCGCACTCATGCTTCGAGTAAGTGCCAAAGTTCCGATGATTCAGCTTCTTATTTTTGATAATAAGTTGTTGGTTATTTCTAATATCCTTCCAAGCCTGAGCTTTATCCGCCTCCGTCAAATTATTGCCCATTGTATTCACCTTGAAATAGGTCGTTGGGTCTTTCAACTGTAGAAAATCGAATGTCTTCGGAAAAGCCGTTATTGCAATTTTACGCAGTTCCAGTTTCTGCTCGAGACTCAGCTTCGTAGTTTCTACGATGGAGCGAAATAGCCCAAGTGTGTTGAAGTCGCTAAATCTTTGGTGGTGCTCAATCAGGTGCAGGTATTCGCCATAAGTGAGTGTGTTAAACTGCTTGCCTACTTTCATAATCTTGGATTGATAATAGCTAGCCTTGCGCTCAACAAATCTACTTGTATTTACTGGTACCCAGGCTACCCTGAAACTGCCCGAACCCTTCCTGGGCCTGCCAATGGGCAAGACCAGGAAGGGTTCGGGCAAGTCTACCTGCATCTGGGCCGGGTTAGCGACGCGGGGCGCCTACTGCGCCCGCAGCACCAGCACGCCGTGCGCTGGCACGGGTAGCTGCCGGGCGGCCGGGGCCTGCGTGAACGCATCCTGATACTTGCGGCTGGCCAGCACGGCGTGGGCGAACGTGGCGGGCTGACTGCTCCGGTTAAATACCACCAGGACATCCTCTTTGCCCAGGCTGCGGCGGAAGGCGTACAGCTGCCGGGCATCGTCGGTGGCCACGGTGGTGAAGCTGCCCAGCCGGATGGCCGCCGAGCGTTGGCGCAGGCCAATAAACTTCTGGTACCAGGCAAACAGGGCCGGGTCGAAGGCTACCGGGTCGGCCGGGTGCAGGCTCTGGTCGGGGTTGTGGGTTTCGGGGGTGTAGGGCTGGCCGGCCCACAGCATGGGTTTGCGGCAATCGGGGTCGTTGGAGCCCCACAGGCCCGCCTCGTCGCCGTAAAAAAACATGGGCGAGCCCAGGTACAGCACCTGGAAAGCCGCAATTTGCCGCTGCTTCTGGCGCTGCTCGGCCGTGGGTTTGCGGGCATTGTAGCTGGGGTTGTTGCCCTTCTGGCTCCAGTTGAAGTAGTTGCCCCAGTCGGCCATTTTCTTGCCATCGGGGTTGGCTACCGCGCTGGCGATGCGGGTGGCATCGTGGCTGTCTACCAGGTTTTGCATGTTCAGGGCCACGCCGGGGCCGAAAGCTTCGCGCAGCTCGCGCAGTTGCGTATCGAACTGCGTGACGGTACTCGCCGTTTTTTCCTGCACAAAAAAATCGTGCACGGCAAACGCGAAGTTATAGTTCATGGTGGCGTCAAACTCGTCGCCGCGTAGGTAGGGCCGGGTTTTGGCAATCGGGTCCACCAGCTCGGCTGTCATATAGGCCTGCGGGTTGAGGGTGCGCACCCATTTGCGCCATTTTTTCCAGAAGGGGTGGCCTACGTCGTAGGCCACATCGAGGCGCCAGCCGTCGATGCCGTGGGCCGCGCCCTTGCCCATGGGGTTCATCCAGCGCTGAGTGGCGTTGAAAATGTATTGTTTGGGGCCGGCCACGAGGCCCGTGCTGTCTTCCTTAAACTCGGGCAGCGTCTTCACCCCAAACCAGCCGCTGTAGTCAAACTTGGTTCCTTTCTGCGCGTCGCGCCAGCTTTTTATCATAAACCAGTCGGCGTAGGGCGAGGCCTGCTGGTTCTTTTCCACATCCTGAAAGGCGAAGCTGCGCGCGCCCATGTGGTTGAACACCCCGTCGAAGATGAGGTGCATCTTGCGCTTGTGCACCTCGTCGATGAGCTTGAGGGCTAGCAGGTCGGCCTTGGTCCAGACCCAGGTTTCGGCTTTTAGCGGGTTTTCGGTGGCTATCAGCTTTTTATCGCCCTCCGGGTCGGGGCCAAAGGTGGGGTCGACGTGGTGGTAGCACAGCGCATCGTACTTGTGCGAGGAGGGCGACCAGAAAATCGGGGTCAGGTACAGCGCGTTCACGCCGAGCGTTTGCAGGTAATCCAGCTTGTCGAGAATGCCCTGCAAGTCGCCGCCATAGCGGCGGCGCTGCAGGTTGTAGCCGATGTTCTGGCCGTTCTGCCGCTCGTAGGGCTGCAGCTCGTACCAGTCGCTGCCCCAGGGGTGAATCTGAAACGCCGACGAGTCGTTGAAAGGATAGGCGCCCCGCTGGTCGCTGGCCTTGGGGTCGTTGCTCGGGTCGCCGTTGCGAAAGCGCTCCGGAAAAATCTGGTACCACACCACGCCTTTGCTCCAGGTGGGCGTGAAATCGGCCTGCTGGGCCTGGCTAGGGTGGGCTAGTAGCCCGAAGGCCAGCACCGATAACCCGGTGCTTAAAGAGAAACGACGCATGGTAGGCAGGTATAAAAATGGTGGCTAGCCCCGCCCTGGGCGCGGGCACTCGCCCGGCCCAGGGTGGGGCTAGCCTTAGTTTACCACCCACACCGACCAGCTGCGGGCCTTCACCGGGAAGGTGCCTACGCCGCTGCTGTTGGTGGTGATGGTGCCGGCGTAGTTGCCGGTTTTGTCGGTAAGGGTCGCACTTTTGAAGGGCGTGGTCAATTGCTTGTTGGTGATGTCGGCCCCGCTATCGTTCAGCACCAGCATCAGGCCCTTGTGGCCCGTGGTGGTGGTGCCGTCGCCGGCCCGCGAGTAGGCGTAGTAGTCGGGGGTGTCGGCGCTGGCGTATTCGGCGCCGGCGCCCAGGGCGCTGGTTTTGCGAATGCCCATCAGGGTCTTAATCTGCGAGCCCAGGTTGTAGGTATAGTAGTCCTTGTAAAACACGCAGGGGTAGCCTTTCTCCCGCAGCAAAATGTAGGCATAGGCTAGCATCTTCATATTTACTACCGGCGACTGCCCGTTGTTGTCGGTGTCGTGGTTGTCCACAAACGACACCGAATGCGCCCCGTCAACGTCCGTGAAGCCCGCGTTTTTGAGGCCCTGCATATCCCAGGCGCCATTGCCCTGGCTCATGGCCACGAATAGGTTGTGCAGCGGGAAGTCGAAGAGGCTGGTGCGCCCGCCCGTGCGCGACACGTAGTCAGTGAGGTAGCTCACCTGGTCAAACCACGCCTCGCTCACGGCAAATTTCTTGGTGCTGTTCACCTGGTCAAACCACGTGTTGAGGAAGCTGGTCAGCATGTGCGGAGCCGCGTCGATGCGGTAGCCGTCTAGATTTAATTTGGTAGTCAGCCACTTGCCCCAGGTAATGGTTTCGTTGACCTGGTTCACATCCGAGTAGCGAATTTCGTCGCCCAGCAGCGCGTCGTAGGCCTCGTTGTTGTCATACGTATCGAAGTCCCAGGCGTGCCACTGATAGAAGCCGTTGGCTTTGCCCTGCCCGTTGAAGTTGTACCACTGCCAGTTGTAGTTGCTGTAGGTGGTGCCCCGGCCCGGATACGTGAACTTGGTGTAGAGGCTAGCCGTGGAGCCATCCTGCATGGTAATGGTTTCCGGCGAGTCGGCTCCGTTCAGGTGGTTCATCACCATGTCCTCGTACACTTGCAGGTTTTGGCCGTGCAGCGCCGAGATGCAGCTTTGCAGCTGGCTCAGGGTGCCGTAGCGGGTAGCCACGCTCCCTTTCTGGTTGAACTCGCCCAGGTCGTAGCGGTCGTACACGCCGTAGCCCTCGTCCATGGCCGCCGGGTTCTGGTTAGGGTTCCAGCCCTTGTAAGCCGGCGGCAGCCAAACGGCCGTGAAGCCCGCCGCGGCAAAGTCGCTCGCTTGGCTGCCCAGCACCTGCCACCAGGTACCCTGCGTGTTGCTGATGGGCACATCCCAGTAAAAGCCTTGCAGCATTACCCCGTTGAGTGCGGCGGCATCGGGGCTGGTGCGCTGGCTGGCTAGCTCGGGGCTCGCTGGCACTGTCGTTTCTTTGGCGCAAGCGGCAAGCCCTAGCGTGAGGGCAAGGGCAGCCCGCGCGGTACCGCGTAGGGTGGTCAACATAAAAAAAGAGGATGGGTGGGAAAAGGAAAGCCAACGCGGGGCAGCCGCGCTAACCAATTATCTGGTAAAGAAAGAAACTGTGGGTAGCTGCAGAAATTAATCAAGGCTGAGTATGGAAAATATAGGTGTCAACGCTACTTATCTGCTTGATGAGCAGTAATAAGCGCCCCTGAAAAGCTAGGCAAAGTATCAACCCGATATGAGCGTTGTGGCCAGTAGTTGGCGCACTTTTAGCGCCCCTTGCCTGCCCACTACCACGCAATCGGGGGCCTGGCTAGCCCAGGCGTAGGCACCCCGCCACCAAGCAGCAATTGCCGGACAACAGCCTCGCCTGGCCGGGCAGAATATCTGGCCGAAGCACGTAGCGGCTAGGCCGCGTCCAGCGCGCGCACGCGGGCTTCGAACTCCTCGTTGGGCACGAAGGAGCGGTTTTTTACCCGCGTTTTGTACGTGTAAATGGTGTTGATGGAGTAGCCCAGCAGCCGGCTGATGCGCTCGCTATCGTCGATACCCAGCCGCACGAGCGCGAAAATGCGCAGCTCGGCCGTCAGCAGCTGGTCGCCGGCCGGCGTCACTTGGTCTTCTTCCCGAAACAACGTGTTGAACGCGACCACGAAACGAGGAAAGAGCTGCAAAAATATCTGGTCGAAACTTTTGAATAATACATTACGCTCCTGCTTGATATTCAGGCTGTCCAGCGCTTTCTGCAAGCCAGTATATTGCTTGCTGGCCAGCAGCGCCAGCAAGGTGCGCTTCAGCTCTTCCAGCTTGTCGATGTACTGCGAATTGGAGCTGAGGTAATAGCCAATGTATTCGTCCTTAATGCGATTAGCCTCGTGCAGGCCGAGGTTAAGCCGGTGCAGCTGCCCGATTGCCGTGCGCAGCTCGTGGTTGGCCGCCAGCACTTGCCTGTCGGCCCGCTGGAGCCGGCGCAGCTGCACCAAGATAACCAGGGCGGCCACTGCCCCGAATGCCGCCAGGCCCGCCAGCCCCCAGGCACTGCGCCGCAGCACCCGCCGCTGCTGCTCGATGATGCTGATTTTCTGCCCCTCAATCACGAAGGAAACGTGGCTCAGCTCGACCTGCCGCTGCCGGGCTTTGTAGAAAGCCGCTTCCTCGCGGGCCTCCCGGATGAAGGTATAGGCATTGGCCAAGTCGCCCCGGCGGTAGCAGTAATCGGAGGTCCGGAAAATAGCGAGGGTTTCCTTGGTGGCCGACTGCACATCGGCAATGGCCGCTTCGAGCAGCAGCTCGAAGGCGGCCTGCGGGTGGCCGTGCTGCTCGTAGAGACTGGCCAGGGTGCTGGCGCTCACCGCCAGCTGGGGCAGCGAGAGGCCCGGCAGCCGCCGCACCGCCCGGTAGCAGCGGATGCCCGCCGCTAGGTCCTGGTGCTTTTGGGCAATAAAGCCTTGCACCATCAGGCACTGGTAGGAGCCGGCGGGGCAAAGCCGGGCGGCCGTGTCGGCGTAGGCCAGCGACTTGGCGTAGGCCGCCGGGCGGTAGTAGTCGTCCTGGTCAAAGGTACCCAGGTCGCTGTAGGCGCGGGCCAGCAGGAAGTAGTACTCGGGCCGGTCGGCGGGGCTGAGCTGGCGGGGCGAAAGCTGGGCCAGGGTGGCAAAGGTTTCGGTGAACATGCCCGACGAGAGCAGGATAAACGCCAGCTTTAGCTGGGC
>JBPBPU010000067.1:0-9589 GCA_050954465.1 Janthinobacterium lividum | reverse complement strand
ACTACCTCACCAAACCCTTCGACAGCAGCGAGCTGCTGAGCGCCGTGGCCGGGCGCCTCAGCCGCTTTCAGCACCTGCGGCCCGACTACGACCTGGCCTACGGCGGCCTGCCTGAGTTCTTGGCCGATGCCCAGCGCGTGGGCAACCTCACCAGCCTCACCACCGACCGTAAGCCCCACCTGGTGCCGCGCCGCCAGTTCATCTACTCGGAAGGCGACGAGCCTACCCGCCTCTATTTCGTGCAGGCCGGCCGCGTGAAAACCAGCAAAACCACGGCGGCCGGCAAGGAGCTGATTACGGGTTTTTACCAGGCCGGCGCGTTTTTCGGCTACCAGGCCTTGCTCGAACACACGCCGTACCACGACTCGGCCGTGGCCGTGGAGGAAACCACGCTCCGCTACATCCCGGCCGAGGAATTCACGGACCTGCTGCTGCGCAACGCCGAGGTCAGCCAGCAATTCATCCGGCTGCTAGCGGGCCGCGAGCGCGAGCGCGAGCAGCAGCTGGTCGAAATGGCCTACCACTCGCTGCGCCGCCGCGTGGCCGATGCCCTGCTGCGCCTGCATCAGCCGGGCGAAACGCCCATTCAGCTCTCGCGGGAGGACCTGGCCGCCGTGGTCGGCACGGCCCCCGAGTCGCTGAGCCGCACGCTCAGCGAGTTCCGCCAGGATGGGCTGATTGAGCTGGCTACCAACATCATCCGGGTGCTCCAGCCCGAAGGGCTGCGCCGCGCCAATTGGTAAGGATAAACGAGTGTGCGCCACTTGCCCAGTGAGCTAGTTTTTAGTAGAGCTAAGGCTTCAACCTGCTCGCGGCACTACTACCTCACCCGAGTTGCGGAGCAGGTATTTTCCTACTTGGTCCGGAAACGAGTCGCTAACCCGACGGGCCGCTGTGTGCAACTCTTTAAGGAGTTGGCTGAAGGCAGCAAACAGCCCGAGCAGGGCGCCCCCATGAGACCCTTAAATTCTTAGCTCCTATCGGGTTTCGGCAAGCTGCCTGGCTGCTCCTTTTGACTGGCTGATTTGCAGAGGAGCTTACACGCTGACCCGTATTAATTTTCCTTAACGAACTTACGCGTTACCTGGCCTTCGGTGTAGGTTACTTCCAGTTGGTAAAGGCTAGCAGGTAGGGAGGCAACATTTATTACAGCGGCACCAGTAGGGACGGTGCCTTTCAGTACTACGCTGCCTAACATATTCAGCACCCGGTAGTGAACGTCAGTACCCAGTGCCACTAGGTTCAGGTAGGTGCGCGTTGGATTTGGAAACAGCACCAGTTCCTGGCTAGACGTTACTGCTACTACCGGTGAGAAAGTTGACGTGCCATCGTAGTCCACCTGCCGAAGGCGGTAGTAGCTCAGGCCGGGCACCAACTGCGGGTCGAGTGAGGTATAGTGGCTTGGGTGTGTGCTCTGCCCTTGCCCTGCTACCCTAGCTACCGTGCTGAAGGTGCGGCCATCGGTCGAACGTTGCGTCTCGAAGTAAGCGAGGTCCTTCTCCATAGCTGTATTCCAGCTTAACCGTACACCTTCCGCAACACGCGCGGCCGTGAAGCTGGTTAGCGTGACAGGCAGTGGCGCACCATTCAGTGGAGTAATTGCACCTAATAGCTCAATTTTTGGCTGCGTTAACACAGGGGGAGTTGAGCCGCCTCTCAGAGCAGCTACAATGTAGAGCTTGTCGGTAGTAACTAACGAGAGAGGGGTAGCGTCTACCCAGGTTATTCCATCCGAGCTTTTTTGCGCAATAATGGCGCCGTTTGCTTTTCTCAGGAGCCCATAATAAGCTGCATTAGCCTCCCCAGCATACGTGTCGTTTCCATCATTGATTAACCGAAGATTGCCACTGGCAATCATCAAACCCGCGTTTATGCCTGCTACGCCCAGTGCCTCGTTATAGGCATCGGTAGTAGAAATGGCTAAGACTACCCCATTGGTAACTTCTGCTTTCCAAGATATTCTGACTTCCTGGCCCGCTTGCACACTTTCTGTCGCGACGGTTTGCTGAAAATCTCCGCTCCCCATGTTGGTATAAGTGCCGTCCACATTCTGCCAGAGGTAGTTTCTGAAATTCAGGGGCCTGCTATTATCAGTAGAAATCGTATCTACTACTTCTCTGGAAACTAGAAATTCCATGTGGCTGCACACTTGGTTCGTAGTATCCTCAACTTCCACAGCATCGCCGGTCTGGAGCTGATACGTCACCGATTGGGTTGGCTGCCAGTCATTGAGTAGCCGTAGTTGCCAGTTTTTGCCGCTACCCGTCAGGCTGGTAATGGTATTGGCCGCTACCGAAAATCCCGCTGCCGTTTGCCTTACGTTTTTGTTGTACACCAAGTCAATAGCCTTGGTATTAACTGGCGAAACCTGCGCCGTTAGTATCTGCGGCGGCACGATATCGGTGTAAGGGCTTTTTACCTGCTTATTCTTTAAGTAAACGTTTACCAGCCCGCTCGTTAGGTTGTACGAAGTAGTGTCCGCGCCACTTACGGCTACCCCCGTCAGGTTTGCAGTAGGTAGCCGGAGGCAGAAGTCCCGCAGCAGTCCTTCGGCAGGCAGTCCGGCTACATCGAAGGTGTAAACTACTGAATTACCAGTAATTGTTTTCGTTAAGCTACCGGGGTGAGTAAGGAAGTAGTTTCGGACTTCATAATACTCGGCCAACTCCTGCTGCCCGGCAATCCACACCCGGTCGTTGTTATCGGGGTGATTCAGTAGATAGTCTACAAAGCTTTTAAAGCCATCTATCTCCGTCTCACCGGGGCCATGAGAAAAGGCGTGACCAAATACTTTAACGCCGTTGGTACTCTCGGCCAGAAACTTGTCGATGAATGCCTTGATGGTTGGTTGGCCGCTTTCCAGCCACTTCCCATCGAAATTAGCTCGACTCGCTAGTATTCTGCTAGGGTTGATGTTAGCTACGTTCAGGGCATCACCCCATTGGATTTCGGCATCGTAGCCATCAGTAGTAGTGGCAGCAAATGCAGACCCAATGAATTTGTATCCGAGGTGGATGGAATTAGCAACGTACCCGGCATAGTCGGCGGGAATAACCAGGGTGCGCGTTCTAATCCCTAGTTTATCGTACGCAGCTTTTTCAGTGTCTTTGATAGCCCGCCACGCGTTGTAAGCTTTGGTGTGCAGGTGGGAATGGTTGGTAATGTTATCACCCTTGGCCAGCGCAGCTACATACTGTTGCCAACTACCAGTAATAGTGGAAGTATTGAGCGCGAAGTTGTATTTGAACTTTACGGGCAGTCCGGCGCCATCCGTGTAATACGCCCCTGGATACGTGACTCCGTTGGCAGCCGTGCCACCATTCAGCACGGGCATCACTACGGTAACATCCGTTGGCACTCCATCATCTTTCGTGAAAATGAAGCCGGCAGTTTTGCCGAACTTCATTTCTTCGAAGACTATAGCTGTATTCGCCGGCAGCTGATTGTACGTAGCAGTTAGCGTAACCAGCGAGGTACTCTGTCCCCAGCCGAGTAGTGGGCTTGCCAGCACCAAGAGAAATAACAGCGTTGGCCAAGCTAGCTGGCGCGAGCAAGCTAATGGCGAGACAATAATTTTGGACAACATAAAAAGTCTGCAAGCATTTCGAGGCAGATATTTAAATGCATTATAATTATGGGCAGGAATTATGTAAAGCAAAACAGAATTGGGTAACGCACACATTAACAAGGGTGTTTATCAGTTACAAGTATAGTCAAAGCCCAGGTTTTCTTTCGTGGCATAATGCTTCTGTTCAGCAGAATAGTCACTACCGCGTAGGATTATTCGAAGCCAACGCGAATAAATTACCCTCAACAGTTCGCGGCTGGGACCATGAAGACGCAGCTTTTTGACCCAACATGAACAAAACATCTGGCTACGCCCGCGTCTCCACCCGCGACCAGAACCTGGACACCCAACTCGACATCGTGACCAAGGCTGGGTGCGACTACACCTTCCGGGATAAAATCACGGGCATGAGCCTGCAACAGCTGGCATTGGACGAGCTGCTGGGTTTGCTGCGCGAGGGTGACACAGTGTTGGTGTTGCTGATGGTGCGCTTATTTCAATCAGCGGGGCGCTGCCCCCGGCCACAGCTGGTTCGAAAGCCACAAAGGCTAGGGCACCACCTTTCACAGCCAGCGGCCCTGGCCCCAAGGCGCTGGGCACGGGGCCGGCGTTTAAGTTCGGTTGCCTAGGGCCGTGCTTAAACGCCGATGGACTGCCCGCGCATAGTCTGCGTATACGCGGTGCGCTACCCACTGCCTCCGTTTCCCTACCTGCTGATGCCTGCCTTTTACGCGCCGCTTCCCGCCGGACTGCCCGCCGCCACTTCCTTGCTGCCGGCCCTGCTGGATTTGCTGCCGACCGGCGTCGTCTATTATACGCCCGTGCTGGACGCCACCGGAAATGTCCTCGATTTTCGCTTTGCCTACCTCAACCCAGCGGCGCAGCGGTTGCTGGGGCTGCCCGCGCAGCCCGCCGTCAGCTTTTTGCAGCAGTTTCCGGACGGGCTAGCCAGTGAGGCCTTCGCCTTTCACCGCGACGCATTTCGGAGCGAGACTCCGGCCGTGTTCGAACAGTATTACCAGGCCGATGGCTACGCGAAGTACCTCCGGGCCACGGCCCGCTGCTTAGAAAACGGGCTGCTGGTGAGCTTCACCGACTTGGCCGAAGAGCCGCGTACGGCCGTGGAAGCCACCCTGCGCAAAAGCCAGGCCCGTGAGCGAGCAGCCCGCGTCGCGGCTGAGCGGCAAAAGCAGCGCTTTGAGCGCATCTTCTGGCAAGCGCCGGCCGCCATCTGCATCTTCGACGGGCCCGACTGGGTGTACGAATTTGTCAACCCCGGCTACCAGCGCATGTTCCCCGGCCGCCAGCTGCTGGGGAGGCCGCTGCTCGAAGCCCTACCCGAGGTAGCGGGCCAGCCCCTGCTGGACATTCTGCACGCCGTGTACGAGACCGGCGTGCCGTTCGAGGGCAAGGAGGTGCTCGTGCCGCTGGCCCGCACCGACGACGGCCCCATTGAGGATATTTACTTTGATTTAACCTACCAAGCCCGCTTCGACGAAGCCGGCCGCGTGGACGGTTTTGTCACCTACGCGTACGACGTGACTGAGCAGGTGCTAGCCCGCCAGCAGCGCGTTGCCCAGCAAGTGCAGCTACGCGAAGTGTTCGAGCAAGCGCCCGTGGCGATTGCCGTTTTTGAGGGAGCTGACTACGTGGTAGAAGTCGCTAACCCGCTGGTTGCGGCGCTGTGGGGGCGCACTCCCGCACAGGTCGTCGGCTATCCGCTGTTTGAGGCCTTACCGGAAATCCGCGACCAAGGCTTTCGCGAACTCCTCGACCAGGTCGTCCGGACGGGGGAAACCTATGCGGCCCAGGAGGTGTCGACCCCCTTACTGCGCCGCGGCCAGTTGGAAACCGTTTACCTCAACTTTGTCTACCAACCCCTGCGCGAGCCCGACGGCACCATCACCCGGGTGGCCGCCGTGGCCACCGAGGTAACCGAACAGGTGCGGGCCCGCCAAACCATCGAAGCCAGCGCGCGGCAGCTGCGCCTGGTGACCGATGCCCTGCCGGTGCTCATTGGCTACCTGGACCAGGAGCAGAAGTACCGTTTTGCCAACCAGGCCTACCAAGCGTGGTTTCACCAGGACCCCGCCAACTTGCTCGGCCGGCCCGTGCAGGAGGTAGCCGGCCCGGCGGCTTACTCCAACATCCGGCCGTATATCGAGCGGGCCCTGGCCGGCGAGCGGGTAGACTTTGAAACCGAAATGCCGTTTCGGCCCGATTTCACCAAGGTCATTCGGACCACGTACGTGCCCGATTTCCAGGACGGGCACGTGGCGGGCTGCTTTACACTCGTCACCGACATCACCGAGCAGGTGCGGGCCCGCGAGCAGGTAGAGCACCTCAACGGAACCCTGGCCGCCATCAACGAGCAATTGCAGGCGACTAATCAGGAGCTGGCCGATTCCAACGCGCAGCTGACCCGCACCAACGTGGACCTGGACAACTTCATCTACACCGCCTCGCACGACCTGAAAGCGCCCATCAGCAACATCGAGGGCCTGCTGTACTTGCTGCGCGAGGAGCTGCCCGCCGAGGTGGTGCAGGGCGAGTATGTGGGGCCGACCCTAACGCGCATGCTGGAGGCCGTGGAGCGCTTCAAGCGCACGATTGACCACCTGACTGATATCATTAAGCTTCAGAAAGAATTTGCGCCGGCTGCCACCGCCGTGAACCTGGCCACCGTGTTGGAAGAGGTGCGCCAGGACCTAGCCCCGCTCATCGAAGAAAGCGGCGCTCGCCTGTGGGTTGAGGTCACTAGCTTTCCCCCGGTGCAGTTCTCGGAAAAGAACCTGCGCTCGGTGGTGTACAACCTGCTCAGCAACGCCCTCAAGTACCGCTCCCCCGACCGCACGCTCCACGTCGATGTGCGGGCCCACGTGCGGCCGGTCCATACCGTGCTGGAGGTGCACGACAACGGCCTGGGCATTGACAAGGCCCACTTGCCGAGGCTCTTCGGTCTGTTTCAGCGCTTTCACGACCACGTCGAAGGCACGGGCATCGGCCTCTACATGGTTAAGCGCATCGTGGAAAACGCCGGGGGCCGCCTAGAGGTGCACAGCCAGCTCGGTGCCGGCACCACGTTTTTCGTCTACCTCCCGCATGGCCCCCGCCCCTAGCGGGCCCCGTAGCATCCTAACTCCTTGGCTGCATGGCTCCGATTCCCTGTGTGCTGCTCATTGACGACGACGAGACGACCAACTTTCTCAACTAGGCGCTGCTGAAGCGGATGGGCGCTACCGACACGGTGCTGGTGGCGCTCAACGGCCAGCAGGCCCTGGACCTACTGCACACGCACTGCCCGCCGCCCACGTTCCCGACCTGCCCGGCCCTGATTCTGCTCGACCTGAAAATGCCCCGCATGAACGGCGTGGAATTTCTCGAAGCCTTCGCCAACCAGTCGCCCGCGCAGCAAGTTGCCCCGCCGGGCTAGGTGGAGGCGGCGCTGGCTGGTTGGGCCCAGGCCCGGCGGCTCCCGGCAACGGGTGAACCAACCGGTTACCAAGACCACCTTTCTCCGCTCGCCCGCGTGAGCTGTTTCGTGCGTCCTGCTGGGGGCAACTCTCTTGCTTAGGCTAGCGGCCCTGTTTTCAATCAACCTACTCGTTTGGCCGTAGGTGCTTCTTTCTTCGTCTTGGTTCGCTATGTCCAGTGGCCATGCTCGGGCTTACGAGTTTCGACGAGCTGGTGGGCCGCAAAATCCTCGACTTCGCGCACCCCGACTTCCGCGCCGACTGGCACCGCTTGCAACAAGAGCTGTGGGCGCACAAGACCCCGTACTTCGTCCTCGAAACCTGCCTGCTGCGCCCCGATGGCACCTCGTTCTGGTACTAGGTAACGTCCGTGCTGTTCGAGGACGAGGCGGGCGAGCTGGGGTACACCTCGCTGGAAGACATTGATGCGCGTAAAGCGCTGGAAGTCGCCCACCAGCGCTTGTACAAGGCCCAGGAAACCGTCTTGCACCTAGTGGCCCACAATTTAAAAAATCCCATTGCCAACATCCAACTGCTGGTGGACCTACTGGAGCGCGATGCCTTTGGGGCTAGCCCCGCGCCGACGAGCGCTGCCCCAGGAACGGCCCGGTTTCTGACCCTGATTAAGCAGGCGTGCGACCAAGCCAACGACCTGCTCCAAGACGTGCTCTACCTCGGGCAGCTGGAAGCTACCCCGCTGGAAAAGTACCGGCTCGACGTCAACGCTTTTCTAGATGCCCATCTGGTTGTACACCGCGTGGCGGCGCAGGAAAAAGGTATTACCCTGACGCTAGAAGTGCCGCCCGCGGGGCTGCCCGCGGCGGTTAACCCCGACAAGTTCGGACGGGTGGTGGCCAACCTGCTCACCAATGCCCTGAAGTTTACCCCGCCCGATGGCCGGGTCACCGTGGGGGCGCAGGCCCACGCAGGCAGGGTCCGTTTGTCGGTGCAGGACACCGGCGTGGGCATCCCGGCCGAATTGCAGGCCCACGTGTTCGACAAGTTCAGTACGGCCCAGCGCGCCGGCCTCTACGGCGAGTCTACCACGGGCCTGGGCCTGTACATCACCAAGCAAATCGTGCAGCGCCACAGTGGTACCATCTGGCTCGAAAACCGCGAACACGCCGGCACCACCGTCTTCATTGACCTGCCCTAAAGATGGGGCGTTGCTTGCCAGAATCTGCGCTCGTTATAGGTCCTAGCGCCACGAGCACCAAGTTGATGCCATCGCAGGCAAACAGGTGGGCTAGCTCGTAGCCCCAAGTGCTAGACTTGTTCCTGAACTAAAAGTATTGTAAAAGAGCGTCGTGCTGAACGTAGTGAAGCATCTCTACCGCTTCGTTGGACAGCTTGGGTGAGGCGGTAGAGATGCTTCACTGCGTTCAGCATGACCCGTTTTTGTATTTTTTCTAATTCAGAAACAAGTATAATGTGTAGAGCATACTTTATGTGTTTACTATGAAAGGTATGATGGGTATTTTAACCATTCTTAACACAGTTGCTATTTCTATAATACTCAAAATATACAGTGTGTTTACTTTTCAAGCACGCTAGTTAAAGCTATGCCCTTTAGGGCAAGACTTTAGTTGCTACTCACTTCTAGGCGCAGGGTAGCTTTGTGGGATGAAGCAGCGAACGGGCAGTCATTCGGTTCACAAGCTGGAAGTGCACCTAGTGTGGAGCACCAAATACCGCTACCACGTGCTGACGGGCGATGTACAACTGCGCTGCCGGGACTTGTTGCGGCAGACGTGTAATGCGTTGGATGTGCGGATTTTGAAAGGAGTAGTGAGCAAAGACCATATTCATTTGCATGTGTCGTATCCGCCTGCGTTGGCGCTGAGCGAGTTGATGCGGCGGCTGAAAGGGCGCAGTGCCAAGTTGTTATTGCAAGAGTTTCCAGAGTTGAAGCGTCGGTACTGGGGCGGTCATTTTTGGGGCATTGGCTACGGCGCCTGGCGCGTGGGTAACATCACGGACGAGTTATTAGAAGCGTATTTGAACCATCACAAAGACCAACCCAATGGGGATGAGAATTTTATTCTGGAATAGCCCACTTGTAGTGGGTGTCTTTCAGTCGGCTTTAGCCGAAACTAGCGAATTTCATTCGCAAAGCAAACCTATGGACTTCCAGTCCATAGTCGTTTAGTATAAAAAAACACCAAGTACTTTTACCACACTTTACATACTTACCACTTTGGTAATATCTACCATATCAAATATGCTTAGCACAGTGCACATAGTTACTATTAAATTAAAAGGGAATGGATGTAAATCCACAAGTAGTTCTATAATTATCTGATAATTAACTAGTTATATAAGAAGTTGCAGACTATATATTGGCCTGCAATCTCTTCCGTAAAGCCTATCCCTGCCAGAGGCTCTTACTTAACCAGCGATGCAGGCGTTATAGAGACTGCCCCGAATGCACGGTTAAGAATGTGATTAGTCTAGGTGTATGGTCCCGGAGGATAATGGGGTAACTTTGGGGGCTGCTTTCCAAGCAAACTTATGGGAAAAATACCACACGGCTGCGCCACGACAACGC
>JBPBPU010000052.1:0-9939 GCA_050954465.1 Janthinobacterium lividum | reverse complement strand
ACTCGGATGAGGAATTGGAGTTGCAGCGCAAGCGGGTGTTGGCGCAGCGCGATTTAGAGCTGCTGAATCTAGGGCCAACGCTGGCCCAGGAGCGGGCGGTAAGGCAGAAGTTTTTGGGGCAGCAACTTGCCGACCAGCAGCGCCTTAAAAAACTCGACCTTGCCCAGCATAACCTCACCGCCCAGCAGAAACAGCACATTGAAACTGAGTACGCCAACAAAGCAGCCGATACGCGCCAAGCCTTTTCCACAAAGCAAGCCCAGGATGAAGTAAAGGCCCGGCAAACTATCATAGCCACTGCCACCGCCGCCGACGCCAAGCTCACCACCGACCACCTACGCCAGCAGTCGGCCCTCACTCTGCAAGCCGAACTTGACCGCACCCAGGCTAGCCTTGCCCTGAACGCCAAAGCCCAGGCCGACCTAGCCGCCCAAAACATTGCCGCCACCCAGGCACAACTTGCCGAGCAGTACCAGCTACAGCGCCGGGCGGTGGAACTGGAGCGCGAGTTGGCCCTGGCCCAGCTTGACACCCGCAAAGACAACGCGGCGGCCGAGCTACGCATTCGGGCCGAGGCCAACCGCAAACTAGCTGAGTTGGACGCGGCTCAGCCTGAAGCTGCCCGCCAGCGCCGGGCGCAGGAATTGAGTGAGGAAGCCCGCCACTACGACCTATTGGCCGACGCCATGCTGGCAGGCCACAACCAGGCCGAACAGCAACAGCTACAGGCCAGCGAGGCGTATCGAGAAAAGCGGTTGGCGGCAGCGCGGGAAGAGTTGGCCGCGAAGCTCGTGCTGGTGAAGAAAGGCGGGCAGGAAGAGGCCAATGCGCGGCTGGAAAGCGAGAACAAAATCAAGCAAATCCAAGCTGACAGCCAGCAGGCCCAGCTTGATTTACAGAAAGCGCAGACGGAAAAAATAGTCTCCGTCATTAGCACCTCGCTCACCTCGCTAGCTACCCTGGCCGATGCCGACAGCCAGGCAAAATTAGCCCGCATCGACGCGCAGATGAATGCGGAGGGAGTGAGCGCGGCCCGCAAAGCGGTGCTGGAAAAGCAGAAGCTACGGGTAGAGAAAGAGGCCACCGAGCAGCGCCGCAAAATAGCAAGGGCGCAGGCGGCGGTACAGTTGGGGCAAAGTATTATGGCCATCCTCGCCGCGCCCTCGCTGCTGCCCTCTCCCATTGGGGAGATACTAAAGGGGGTGGAAATTGCCGCCGCCACGGTCACAGCCTACGCGCAGTTCAAGGCCATTGACAGCGCCAAGTTCGCCCAGGGTGGCCTTGTACAAGGGCCGAGCCACAGCCGGGGCGGTGTGCAGCTCTGGCACCGGAGCGGGGCCCACGTTGGGGAAATGGAGGGGGGCGAAGCCATCATGTCCGTGGGGGCCGTCAAGAAGTTTGGAGGGCTGCTCAGCCATCTCAACGTGCTGGGTGGTGGCAAAGCGTTTGGGCAACTTTCGCAGGCCCTGGCTATACCAGCCCACTACGCTGAGGGCGGCATGGTGCCGCGCAACCTGCCCGAATACTTGCCCCAAACCCTCACCGGCGGCGTGGTGGTGCATACCCTGCCCATTGATTACAACGCCCTGGCGGCTGCCCTGGCGGCCCGCCCTGCCGACCACGAGGCATTAGCCGACACGTTGGCTGCCCGCCTTGCTCCTGCCTTCATAGCCGGGGCGCGGGCCTTGCCCCCGCAGAATGTGAACCTAACCGAGCTGCGCGAACGGAATGCTGACTTGGATAAGCGCCAGGCTCAAACGGATATTTAGCTATGCGCTTAATTGACCTGCTGAATAAGTTGGAGGCGGAGGGTGCCCTGAGCCAACTCTACCAGGCCGGGGCCGTGACGCTGGCAGTTTATGCCCAGCGGGAAGTGTATAACACGTTTTGCGCTCTGTTAGCTACACCGCAATTTATTGACCAGCCCAGCAAGGTAGTCGCCGCTACTGCTATGCATTGTCGCGTGTCAAAAAGAACGGTATACAGAGCACTGCGAAGCATGGGTCAAGAAATGGAGGCTATTTCTTGACCGGCTTAGCAAATGGCCTCTTTATTGGGTGGGTGCGGTTGTATGCCTCTATTTCCCTGCGGCGATTAGCTATAAGCACCTGCATAGAATCATGCTGCCTCTGGTATTTTAGGGTTTCGGCGGTGGGCAGCGTGCCGGGTGTCTGGGATTTAACCAGTAGCGGATAGGCTATGAGTAGCAGGGCAACAGGTAATAGTTTTTTCATGCCCGAAAACTACGCACGGCGCACGGTAGCTGCCTAGTCGGCAAGCCTGCCGCAAGCGCGGTAGCTTCGGGTTTTTAGAGGGTTGTTCTGGTGCGGGGGCCAACAAAAAGCCCCTACTAGCGGGGCTTTTTTTTATAGGGGAAAGATATTTAATATTTCGTCAGCACTAATAAAGCACTCAGAATCACCGCCAAATCGACATTTTGGCGTGTAGGCCAAATGAGAAAATGTCTCAATGATACTTTGCTCCCAGTCATAGACAGCTATAGCATTGATAGACTTATACTGTGCTAATACCTCGTACTGGTATCCACCTAACAATTTTGCCGCACGATAGCGTTTGGCAATAGTTAGAAATGTAATTCCTACCTTATAAAAGCTTTCCTTTTTAGAGAAGACTTTTAAGAAGTAGAGGGTTGCCACGCGAGCCCCCGCTCGCTCTGCCCAATCAAGCCGAGCGGCGGCATTCTGTTGCTCTTTCCCACAAGCAGGGCAGCCTGTTGTATTCAGATGTCCAGTAGGTTTTTGCTCAAAGTCCCCGTGTTGGGGGCAGCCAATAACGATTTTCGTAACGCTGTCTACATAATCAACCTTTGAGTAATCGTACTTGTCGCCATGCACGGCGCGAGCACGAGTAATAAATTGTTTGAGGCGTGGTGCAAATAATTTTTCAAGATGGCACCTACGGCAATTAGCGCCCCTAAGGTGCAGTGCGGGCTGCTGACTGAATGTCCCGTGCTTAGGACAGGTAATAAGAACCTGCTTTCTTGCACTTAAATAGGTGGTGGACGTATAATCGTACTTGTCACCGTGTATTTGGCGAGCAGCCTTAATAAAGTCCTCAAGCTTTGTCCTAAGCCCGTCGCGGCCGCAAGACCTGCAACCCCTAAACATATGGCTGCCAGCCTGTTGCTCAAAGTCCCCGTGTTGGGGGCAGCCAATAACGATTTTCGTAACGCTGTCTACATAATCAACCTTTGAGTAATCGTACTTGTCGCCATGCACGGCGCGAGCACGAGTAATAAAGCTTTTAGCAGCTTCCTGCCTCTTCACTTCATGCATAGCTATCGGTATGCCCTGCCCACAACGAGAGCAGCCCCTGCCTCTTAGGTGAGACTGAGCTACCTGCTCAAATTCGCCGTGCATAGGGCACACAATAATTACTTTATGAGTGCTGCGAATATATTCTGTCTGTGAGTAATTATATTTTTCACCGTGCTGGGCGCGAGCTTGCTCAATGAATTGCTCAGTAGTGCGAGTGGGTGTCATGACCGGATACTAAATTAAGGTTGTTGAATCTTTCAAAAAGAACGTGCCCACCGGCAAGGCGGAAAGCAGTTCCCCCACCTCAGAGTAGCACTCCGTTTTGCCCGAAAAAGGGGACAGGGGGGTATAAGACAGGGCCGAAAAGGCAGCGTGTAGCGCCTGCTCTAAGTCGTACACCTTGCCCGCATTGTAGCTCGAATACCTAGCCACCGTGCGCCACTGATACACCGTTTTGAGGCGGGAAAAGCGGGAGGGCAAGTTGAACGTTATCCCCACCTTGTAAAACGACTCCCCGCCCCCGTACACCCGCACCACATACAGCACGGCCTTGCGGCCGTGCTGCTGGGCAATCCACGCGGCCCGTGTCATTGGACAGGGTAGCGGGTGTAGTGCGTTACCTCCCACACATCGCGCAGGCTTTCGGCCTCGCTCACGCCCTCACGCAGCAGCCAGAAAGAGGGGACGGGGTTGTTGTCGGCCCGCGCTTGCAGGTAGTTGTCGCCAATCTTTTCCAATCGGCCCGCCTCGCTCACTTCCTCCCCCGTTTCGGGGTCGGTAAACACGTACACGTACACGGCCCCGATAACTAGGTCTTTTTTGGCCTGCACCCGTGCGATATTCACCCGGCAGCCCTTCGGAAAGCGCGGGGCCATGCCGTCGGTGCCGAACTCACAGATGCACCAAATCAGGCGCATCCCGTGGCGGCCCAGCGGCCGGTCGTGCTCCATCTCCGGCGTTACCCAGGGCAGGCCCGGTTCCAGTTGCCCCACGGCAGCGGGGCCAACGCCGCCCCCCTGGGGGGCGGGTTGGGTTTGGTTAGTAGGCTCCACGTTCTTAGGCCCGGTAAGAAGTGGAACCATCCGAACTAGCTACCTGCCCGGTGCGGTGCAGCACCTTGCCCCACAGCTTGCCGATAAGGCGCACCGCCCCCACTTGGGTTAAGGTGGGCAGGGCGGTGCGTACCTGGGCCTTTTCGCAGGCCAGCATTACCGGGTGCGTTGTGAGTTGGTGTATCTCGTCGCACTGCGCCGGGGTGGCCCACTGCTTCGGGGTGGGCACGGCGTTGGCCGCTTCCAATGCCGCCAGCAGGTCGGCAGCAGCGGTGCGGGTAAGGTCGGGGGCCAGGATACGCTCAAAAAGCATATCGCGCCCCATGTCCGTAAGCGGCAACTCCCAAGCGGCCATCTTCAGCCGATTGAGTTGGCTGCCCGTGGCGAGTTCGGGCTGCTCGGCCGGGGCCGTGGCGGCGGGGGCCGAAGCCCCCGCCGCTAGGCGCTGCTCAAACAGCTCGATGCCCTCGGCCAGCGAGGCAATGCCCTGGGCGTGCTCACGCTCGGCCGCTACGCGCCGCACGTTTTTGAGCCACCGCACGAGCCGGTACGGGCAGGTGCATTCGTGGGCGTTGTGGTTGCTGCGAAGCTGCTCCGCATCCGTGAATAAGGGATTATCCAGGACTACGGCCAGGATGTTGCGGCGAAACGTCGCCAGGTGGAGGGTGGGGGCGTTGCTGTTAGAGCAGCTAACGGCCCCGGCAATTACATTTTTCATGTAATTTTGTGGGGGTTGGGTTGTCGTATGCCTCACCTAGTAGCGGCTGTTAGAGCAGCCGTTGCGCGAAGGCCAGGCGTTAGAGCGTCTGGCCTTTTTGCGTTCTAGTCGGTAGTGGGCTGCTCCGTTTGAGCCTTACAAAGATAGGTACTTTTTTAACGTTAAAAAAGTATTCTCAGCACTTTTCTAAAATATTTTTTCAAGTGAAAAAAGTGGTGACAATCTCTTACCTTTGCCCCACTATGGAAGCACTTGACAAGCCCAAGATGGGCCGCCCCACAAAAGACGCTGAACGCCACAAGCGTAGCCGCACCCTCTCCTTCACCGATGCCGAGTACGAGCGCCTGGGCCAGCTTGCAGCAGCGGCGCGGCTGGGGCGTTCGGAGTACATTATTGAGAAGCTGGGCCTCGACAAATAGCCCACCCCGCCCTATGCCTTCTTTTCTCTCCAATACCTACGTCACGCACGAAGGCACCCGCTACGAAATCTTCTGGTCTACGCAGTACGCGGCGCACATTATGGAAAACTATATCGCAGACCGGAGCGGGGGAGTTCACAATGGCCTCGACCACAAACTAGTAGCGCAAATCGTGCGGAAGGCACTATTTATCCTACCCGAAACGGTAAAGCCAGAACCATATTTACACGTTTTTCTGGCGAAGATGCAGGGCAAGGTATATGAGGCGTATGCGTACCTTGTACCCGAACTAGACGGTAAGCCCCCGCGTTGCGTAATAAAGACCTGCTACGTGAGCAACAAGCAAAAGTATAGAGATTTATTTATCAAATAGTTATGGCTACCGCAAAACGCTTATTTTCGCCGCCAAAGAGTGGCAAAGCTATCCGGCGCGATAAAGAATCCGGGCGCTTTTTCGATGCATCCAGCCGCGATGATGCACGCTTCTCTGATGCATCCAGCCGCGATGATGACAGGCGCGATGCACGCAACGGTGGCACCAGCATTTATCACCCTTCGCAGGGGTCAGGCATGGGCGCAAGGGCTGGGTATGTGCAACTGATATCGGCAAAGGCCGCGCGAAGCGTTGCGAAGCCTACTGCTGCTCCCAAGCGCCGTGATACCCATTTCTACCCGAAAGAAATTTTCTCAAGCCAGGCCGAATACGATGCCTCAGTTGATAGCGTAGTAGCCCGCATTAAAAGCGGGGAAGTGAAAGCTCGAACGCCTGACGAATAGGCGACTACCCAAAAGAACCAGCCCCCACGGCCTCGCGCTGTGTGGGCTTTTTCGTGGGGGTAGTGGATACGGGAATCCACCACCCAACCCATGTACCTACACGAATATGCCCGGCCCGGTGGGCTGCCCCCGCACCAGAACAACCTTCTAAAAACCCGAAGCTCCCGCGCTTGCGCTCGGCTTGCCGACTAGGCAGCTAGGCGCGCCGCTAGCACTGCCCTGGCGCGAAACGTCGGGGCTTTTTCGTAGCTTGCTGCCTTGGCAATAAATCGCCTCTGCTACTAATGGAAAATACATCAAATCCACAGGAGGAAAGCAATAGTGAGGCTAAGATGCAGTATAAGCCTAGGCTTCACGAACGCACGCTTTGGATGTACATAGCTACGTTTTTTATCCTGTCGATATATGCAAAAGCGTTTTTGCCTATTTTTATATATAATAAACGCATAAATGGCGAAGATGTGTTAAATATAATTACAGATAATATATTTACAAGTTTTATTTTTGTTTTATTGCCGCTGCTCTTCAAGCAAATTTTTGGGACGTATCCTATAGGATTCATTAAAGCTTTAGTGCAGGAGCAAAGAAGTGTATTTACAACAGTCGAGTATGACCACAAGGAGCCGACACAGCCAGCGAAGACAGTGCAAGATTCTGGGGAGGAAAATAGAAAGGAGCCTACCGAACCTATAAATTACCAACTCGACTTTATTGAGCAAAGTAGAGCAATATCTGAGAAAATATACAACAGGGCCGGTGCTTACTTGATGTTGGGCTGCTCCATTGCCTTCGTTGGACTTGCAGTATTTAGCTCTTCTTGGTTTACAAGAGAACGCGCCGAAAGCGACAGTATCTTGGCTATCAAGAATACAATAGAGTTAGCTAGATTTAACGCCCCCAAGGACTCCGCTAGTAACGCATTAGTGCGAACTATCAAGGCCGCAGCCGCTAAAAAGGTGGTAGCTGATAGCCTGTTGGCTAACGACCAAACAGTTGCTTTTGAGCAAAAGTTATTAAGTTACCTGCCTCGCTTTGGAGCGTTATTCTTCATTGAATTTATTGCTTTTTTCTTTCTAAGGCAGTATAGGATTATGCTAGAGGAATACAGGTATTACGAAGCTATTAAAAGAAGGCGGCAAGACAATCTTGTTTTACTAAATGCCATAGAAGCAAATAAGGGCAACCCTGAACTAGTAAATCTTTTCTCTACCGTGCTCTCAGAAGCTTCATCTCATAAGCTAGGTAAAGAGGAAACTACTCAAGTGCTTGAAGTGCAAAAACTCGCATCTCAGGAGCTAGACCTTTTTGGGAAGCTTACTGAACTTGTTAGAGTGGTAAAAGCTAAATAGCCCCAAGCCCCCGCCCTCCCCAGGGCCGGGGGCTTTTTTTGCCTAAACCTGTCACAGCCGAATCAATTCCACTGCCGTGCTAGGCTGCCCCTCCTCCCACGAATCCACCTTATTGCAAAAGAAGAACGCCGACTCCTCCCCCCCAATCCACACGGGCACGAGCTGGTCAAAGTCCACCACCTGCACGGCTGTGAGCCGCACGTAAGGCCGCAGCACCAGCGGCCACACTAACGCCGCCGCCAAGTGCGGGTAGTAGCGCTGTAGTAGCGAGCGCTGCCAGTCCAAGTCCTCGTCTTGACTACGCAGCACGAAGTAGCTCAAGCGCATCGGCACCGTGAGTGTGTTGCCGTGGTCGTCTTCGAGCTTCACGTCGCGGGTGCTACTCAACTGATAACACAAGCGCGGGGCTGGGGCCTGGGTGTCGAAGTCATCACCCAACGCTTTGACGCGGGCAGCCTCTGCCTCAGCTGCATTGTAGTTGCCATTGGCCAGCGCATCGGCAATCACCTGCAGGTCGGCTGCGTAGTCGGTGCCCTGCTTCGGCTTCCAGTAGGGTACGAGCAGCAGACTCTCCGCTCCCACCGGGGAAGCTGCAAAGGGCAACGTCAGCACGTCCTTGGTGGCGGCCAGGCTCGTATCGCCGGCCCCGTTATCGAGGTAGCCCGCCCCGTAGGCGTTGGCGGCTGCTTTGGCCGCGTCGTCGTCCCACCCGAGCCCGGTGTGCGTGCGCGCCCACTGCGCATGGGCGTACTCAGGGTTGCTCTCGTCCTCTTTCCAGCGAAACCAGTTCCGCTGGGCGAAGTCCCCCAAGCGCCAGCTGCGCTTGGCCGGCTGCGAACCGTCGCGCAACTCCGTCCAGTCGACGCCCGTGGCGCGGGGGTTGTCGAGCACCGTGGCCGTGCGCCGAAACTGCACCGCCCCGGTGTAGGGGTCGGTGGTCTGCGTCAGCCCATAGAGTTGCACAACAGTCTTTACGTAGTCCTTGCAGGTCATATCCGGCAGCCAGTCCGAGAGATGCACGCGGCCCCGAGGCGGGAAGTCGGCCAGTAGTTCCACCGTAAGACGGCCTTTGGCCCGCAGCTTCCACTCTTCGTTGAAGGGGCCGCCACCGGTACCCTTCCACTTGTCGAACTTGTAGCGGGCCACTACCACGTCGCCTACCTGCAGCAACTGACGCTCAGCCAGAGCCGTGAGGTCGGCGTAAAGGCTGTCACTACCACGAATGGAATCGACGTCCAAGCGCTGCCCATTCACCTGGATTTCCACCGCCACACTCACTTCGCCGGGCAGCGGAAAGCCCGTGCAGTAGGCAAACACCGTCTGCTCGGCCTTCAAATCGTAGTACCCCGGCACCGTGACGGTGTAGGTGTGCGCCTGGGCGTTGAAGGCGGCCTGGCTGCCCTGGTGCAGGGACATGTCGTCTTTGGTGGGCGTAACCTGGTGATAGGGAATTACCTCGTCCCGCTCCTGGTGGCTGACGATTTGCGTATCCGTTACGGCGTAGCCGGCTACCAACTCCACGGCGGCCCGCGTCTTCTCCGAATACCCAAACGGGGCCGTAGCCGGCAACAGGGCCGTATCGAAGATGGCGGGCAAGTCGCCGCTCCACTTCACCCCGACGCCGGCGAAGATGGCTTCCCACACGGCGCGGGCGTAGGCCGTGGGCCAGTAGCCCGCCTCGTAGAGCCGACTGCTGCCGGCAGTAGGTAGCGGGGGTGTGCCCAGGCCCCGGTCGTAGAGGTCGTAGACGTAACCCTGCTGCCAACCGGTGTGCGCTGCGCCGGCCGCCACGCCCCCCAGCGTCCAGTCGTGGTCGAAGTCGGAGAGGTCCAGTTCGCGCAGCTTCTTCTCGCCGAGCAGGTCGTAGAAGCTTTTGTTGCCGGCGAGCAGCTTACCGGTGTAGCCCGTGCGCGGGGTGTAGTCGTCGAGCGTGAGCCGGGCCCCTGGCAGCACTTCCACCCCACCGGCTTCGAGGCAGGCGGCCAGGCCCTGATAGGGCGCAGCGCTCAGGCTGGTGCCGAGCTGTGCAAGGCCCAGACGTGCGTGTGTAGCCACGTCATTTGGAAGCGAAAACCCCGTACTCCAGCTGGCTTGAATGGAATCGACTTTCGTTAAATCGTTGTCTTGCAGCGTGATAGCTACGCGACCGTTGAGCACTTGCGCCGAGCCATCGGCATAGCGGAGTAAGTAGGCCATCGTTTAGTGCGTGAGTGCGTTGCGTGATGGAATCCGTACCTCGATTTCTAAAGTAAACCGGGTGCCATCGGTGCTGCGGGTGGTGGTGGCGTTGTCGGCCACAAGCACGGGCTCCCGACTGCCATCGGGGTACTGCCGGTAGACTTGCGG
>JBPBPU010000057.1:0-9996 GCA_050954465.1 Janthinobacterium lividum | reverse complement strand
GCTGCTTCGATGCGCTGGCGGCAGGCGTGGCTGGTGTACTGGCTGCCACGGTCGGCGTGGATAACCAGACCCGGCGCGGGTTGGCGTAGCGTCAGGGCCTGCTCCAGGGCCGTGAGCACCCGTTCAGTCGGCATCTGGGCGGCCAGATGCCAGCCCACCACCCGCCGCGAGCAGGCAGCGCGCCAGGTGGCCAGGTAGCACCAACGCCCGCCGACCAAGGGCAGATAGGTAATGTCCCCCACCCAGACTTGGTTGAGGCGCGTGGGCGCGGGCTGGCCCAGCAGCCGGTTCTCCGCTACCACGGCCGCTGGGTCGGCCTGGGTGGTGCGCGGGCGTTGGGAGCGGGTGCTCAGGGCGCGTTGGCCACTGGCCCTGAGCCAGCTGCGCAGCGCGTAGCGCCCTACCTGGTGGCCCTCGGCCCGCAGGTCGGCCCGCAGGCGGCGGGTACCGTAGCGGCGGGCATGGCGCGTAAAGGCTTGCTCGGCGGCGGGCTGCCAGCTGGGTGCTGCGAGCGGTGGGGCCGCCCGCCACTGGTACTAGCCGCTGCGGCTCACGTTCAGCACCTGGCAGAGGTCGCTCACCGTCCAGGTACCTGCCTGGGCGCTGATAAACAAGTACTTGCTCACGACTGCGGCTGTGAAAAGATGGTTGCCGCTTTTTTTAAACTGTCGCGCTCGATTTCCACACGCTTGAGTTCGGCACGTAGGCGTTTAATTTCTTCGCGCTCGGCGCTGCTGGGCACGGCCTGCTCTAACGCCGCCCGTTGCCAACGACCTAGCAGGGTGGGCGAGATGCCTTGGGCACGGGCCACATCGGTTTGCCGCGCCCCGGCGGCTACTTGGCGCACGCACTCGGCCTTAAAAGCGGGCGTATATTTCTTGCGGGGGACGGGCTGGCCATCAACTGGTTTCTTTTCGGTCATGGACAGGGAAAGTTAAGACTGCTCCCTGTCCGTTCCGGCTAGACCACCTCAGGCTATCTCCGCGGCGGTTAGCTGGAATTGAACAGGCACGGGGGATGGGTTCTGGAGGCCGTGGAGCTGGCAAAGGCGCAGACAAAGCGTTTGGACAAGCTGCGGAGAGCCAAGGCTTTCCAGTACTAGGCGGCGCAGGGTGGTGTCGTCCACCGTGACATTAAGCTGCTGAAATCCTAGATGGGGTATCTCGATAAGCTCGCTGTCGGTCCAGGCAGGGATATCAAGGGTGGTAAGGCGGCCGCGCAAGTCGAGATTTTTGCGAATGGGCTAGTCGGCGCGGTGCGGTACGGAGATGACGACGATGCGTAGGCCGTTGCGGGCAGCCTCCTTAAACTCTTGGGCCAGCGCTTCTTGTACGTCTGGCGCGGCGTAGTGAAAATCGTCTACAACTAGCGTTATCGCCCGCTCGCGCAGCACGTCAAACAGGGCTTGAGAACTGAGTTCATCGAAGCTCTGCGTCGTGCTCTGCTGCTGGGCGCTGGTGCTCTTGCTGCCGATGCTCACCTTGGCTGTAAACAAGCTAGTGAAGCCCGCGCTTACTTCGCCGGTTGCCGAATATTCGCCCCCATCCGTTGTACTGCTCAGCGCCGTGGATGACTTGGGGACTACTAGTTTTTGCCGCACCTTTTCCCAAAACTTGGCAACGGTTTTCAAATCAGCGCCGGTCACCAGTAGCATGTTCGGTATCACCGTTTCGCAAAGCACCGTTTTACCCGACTTAGAGGGGCCCGCAATGGAGCAGATGGAGCCTTGCGTGTCAAGCACATCCCGTAGCTCCTTCTCTAGCTCAGTGCGCGCATAGTACGTAACGCTGGGCTGAGAGCTAGGAGTGAAAATTTCGTTTGCTTTCATCAAGTAGAATCATTCTTCGTGGCAATAGTATTCGCCCAGCTCCACCCTCGCCGCAACGGGCGCATACTGGGCTGCTTAGGGTACTTGCCCAAAGGTGCAGTACGTCCGATACGACAGGGTGTCGCTGGAGGAGATGGGCACAATAAACTCTATTTCTTCTATGTCGCGTGCGCGTATTGCCAGCGTCTGGGCAGGCTGCGGCAGTTCAGCCGGGTGCAGGAGCGAACAACTACCAAGCAGGGCGGCACCGAGGAGCAAAAGTGGCTTCATGGGGTAATAAGGTATTAGTTAGCCCGCCCAACCCCGCCGCAACGGGCGCATCTGGCGGCTGCTTGGGGTTTAGGTAGTATTAAATCAAAATGAACATCTGGGCATTCTTCAGCGCTTCCACCGATAGGTAGTAGATAGTCGCGTCGGTAGAAGAACCAGTGGCCTTACCATTACCTCGAACCACCTGGAGCCAGCGCGGGTGGTCTCGCCACACAACTACATCATCGCCGGGGCGTAGTCGTAGGGTATGGTGCCCAGCGAGCGTGTCGCTTAAACTTTGGTAGAGTAGGGCGTTGTGGGCTAGCACAAACCCATGCATATTGAGAAGGTGTAAGGAATCACGCTGCTGCGCTTGAACAGCGGCTGGAGCCAGTAGAGCTACGAGAAGCAGCAGACGTTTCATAATTAATTTGGCCGCTTACCCCCGCCCCTCAGCAGCCAAGTATCTGCTGCTGCGAAGCCACCGAATGAAAACGCAGCTAATATAGTGTGCTATATCAAACAAGCCTGCATAAGCCAATAAATCTCCCAATCCCTACGCTCCCGCAGGCCCAGCAGAAGCAGGTATGGTGCCATCCCTAGCGCACTATCCTCAGCGGCGTGTCATAGCTGATAGAAGCCACCGCGCAGCAATTGTAGCAGCACGAAGGCTTTTTCGCTCACTGATGTTGCCACCAGCAAGCGGGTGCGCGTGGCAGCCCGCTTATGGTCGGCTCCTGGCTCACTAAGGCCACACCTACCAAGAAATGCTGTTAGCGCCCGAACTGCCCGCTGGCATCCAAGAAATCACTCCGCCCGACTACCGCCCCCATAGCTTCGGCCAGCGACACGGCCTGCCGCAGCGAATGCCGGCAGCACTCTTCGAGCAGCAGGCTCATTAGTAGCTGCTCCACCATTTCGCGGGCCCGGGCTGGGCCGGTGCAGTGGTGGGTTTCGATGGCTTGGTGCAGTGCTTGCCAGAGCGCGTGCTGGCGCGCCCGCAGCCGGGGTGGCTCTACGGCAGGCAGTTCCCGCTGGGTGGCACTGGCCAGCTGCAGCCGCAGCAGGTGGTAAAGCGGAACGCTCAGCGGACTCGTGCTACGGCCGTGGCAGCAGGAGAGAGGAGGGCACATGGGCAAAACCAGGGGCTAAAGCGCACCCAGGGGCGGATGCAGTAGCTTCTGCTAAATAACTGTGCCATATTGCCTTAAATAGACTAGGTTATCACAAGTATTTTTTTAGTTCCGTTTTTTTAGCGTCGCGTTTACAAATTGTTGCTGGGCTTGGTAGCAGGGAGATAATAGGCGGGGCGAGGGGCACTGTAGGTAGGACGCATTGCGCAACGGCCGCGTGCAGAGACGAGCGCAAGCCTGGCGGAAACTTTATGGAGCTTGCTGGGTAGGCAGTGTAGGTAGAGTGGGGTAGCAGGGAAGTGTCAATGCCTGAGGTCGAACAAGTAGCTGACCGCTGTCTGGAACGCCCCGTTGTAAGCCGTGGGAGTAGCCACAAGCGTGTTGCTGTAACTTGGTTCGTGGTTGAGCAGGCCCAGGCTGTATTCGGCTTGGAGCACCAAGTGCTCGACCCAGCTCCCAAAGCGGTGGGGCCGGTCCAGGCGCTACAGCCAATGCCTGGAGTTGGCTGGCTGAGTTAGGGCGACGAATGGAGAGGTAAAGGGCCAAATAACAACAGGTATTTCCTAGTAAACTTGTTGAGCAAGCTCTGGTTAGCTTTTATGTGCAGGAGGTAAATAAAAAGCAGCTCGTCACTATCGCAATCCTGGCTGGGCTCAATATTTTGGTCGCTAATTTGGTAGCCGGAGATGGCCAGGACCTGAATGGGCAGGGCATAAGGGCTCATAGTCCGGAAATGAGGAGAGCAATCTTTTCTATTTTTCTGTTTGGCTTACAGCTTTTTAGTTTTATAGCGGGAGCATTCATTGCTAGCGTGCCTTATAAGAAAAAAGTTTACGGAGAGAAGGTGCTCACCTTTTCGCTTAGCATTGCTGTCTGCTTGCAAGGAGCATTTCTGTTAGCTGCCATTGTCAAACTGCTATTTTATAGCTAAAAACTATCAGCTACCATCTTAGCTTGACTTTAGCCCTAAGCCGCCCACGCTAATGCCTCCTGCCAGATATGGAGTTAGTGGCACGGGATTTTAAGCAGGACGGTATCGCTGGACGAGTTGTCAAAAGTAGTTTCGGTCCACAAATAGTGGCGTACGGCGGCCAGCGCGTCCCTAAAGGTGGGGGCCGCCTTCTGGTACCAGGCGCATGTCTGCGCGCAACAAGCCCCGCGTATGCAGGCGAGCAGCCAGTAGGGGGACGAGCGAAAACAGGCTCAATAGCCCGGGCGTGGTGCGTGCGATGGCCAGGTCCGTCCACTGGCGCTGGCTTTCCACCCCCAGGTGCGCCTGCACCTGGGCGAAGGTCACTTCCAGGGCCCAGCGCTGGGCATAGGTCGTCCTGATAAAGGTGGCATCCAAGGTTAGGTCCGTGCTTAAAAAGGCACTCAGTGGGGCCGCTGGGATGCCCACCGCCCGCACCAGCACCCAGCGGATGGGCACCCCACTGCCAGCCGAATACCATAGGGCCGTGCTCGTGGCTCGTGGCTACCTCCACGGGCCGCGCCTGCCCCCGCGCATCGGCCGGTAGCGTCAGGGACTGCCAGCGGGTGGTAGTCGCCGCCGCGACCTGCGCCAGCGCGGGCAGGCGCGGCCCTTTCACGCGGGGCCGGCCCCGCTGGCCCGCTACGCGGGCCGGGGCCGGCTCGAAGAGGGCCGCGTCCAGGCGCAGGCGCGTGAGCCAGGTGGTCTGCGCCCGGCTCGCGGCCAACAGGCTCAGCACCGCGTAGCCGCTGTCACCCAGGCAGATAAAGGGGCGTCCTGGTAGCCACCGAGCGAGTTGCTTGACGATTTGCCGGGCCCAATCCGTGACTTTTTTGTGGCGGCGGCCCTGCCCCGTGGCCCAATTGGCCGAGGGGGCCAGCACCGTGAGCACGGGCAAGGCCCGAATGCGGGCAAGGCCCAGATGCGGGCGGCCCAAGGTAGGGGCGTGAGTAGGAAGACGCTGAGCCAGCGCAAGCCGCTGCCCTTGACCAACTGCGCCTTACTATTGCGCACGGCATCGCGGTAAATGCCGCGGGCGGCGATGCGCGGCCCCCAGCGGCGCTCGAGGGTTTCGTCCAGGCCGAAGATGAGCGGGCCAGCGGGCAAAAAAGCGGCCACGAGTTGGGCCAGCAACACGCGGCTGGCGGCGCGGGCGCTCCACCTGGCCCGACTCAGCACCCGGTGGTACTTGTGCCAGGCCGGCTGCTGGCCCAAGCTTATGATGCGCAGCACGGACGTCACCGTGCGTTTACCGGGGGCCAGGATAGCGCCGAGCAGCAAGAGCTGGACGTGAGCGAAGACGCGGCGGCAAAATAGGCGGGCGTAGGGGTATATTACAGCCTGAAACTCGCTGGGGAAGGTCGGCATAGCTTTACGGTGTGGTTACCCAAAGTTAAGCCTGCCCATCCGGCGGGTTTCTTTTTGGCGCCAAACCTTGGCCCCAAAGGCTAAAGTCAAGCTTAAGTAGCCCTTGCAAAGCAGTGCCAGGCGAAGCTTCTCTACTCTGCCCGCAATATATCCGCCTCCTTGCCCGCCGGATATAGCCCCGGGAATAACACGGGGGCAAAGGCAATCGGATAAGCCGCCTGATAGGGCGCAAACCGGTTGACTGGCTCCGTGGCCAGCAGCCCAGCATCCAGCAGGGCGTTGGCTAAATCCTTTGCCGTTTTGTCTGACAAGCTAGTGAGCCGCATTACCTCGCCCCTCGCTATGCTGCCCTTTAAGAAAACCGCCTCTAGCACATAATAGGCTTCCGGCCGCCACTTGCGTTTCAGTACCAGCAACTCAGTCAGGCTGCGCAGCCGGTCCAGCATCCCATCAATAGCCAGTACCTGCGTCATATAGCGAATCTGGTCAAGCGCTACTTGTAGAAAAAAGCGGCAGAACGCGACCAACTGCTTTTCCGACAAGTTGCCGCGCCCGTCGTAGTCGTTCAGCCGCAGCGAGTCGGCCGCTGCCAGGGCTTGCTTGTACGCCTGCTCGTTGCGGGCTAGCCCCCGCGACATCGACCATAGCCCACTCGCATCCAGCCCTTCCGCCTGAAAGGCCGCGTCGCTGAACAGTCGCATCACCCGCCCGTTGCCGTCTAGAAAGGGGTGTAGCCAGGCTAGCCGGTGATGCGCCGCCGCGATGTTCACGATGCGCGCCAACCGGTTGGCCTCCGCGTGGGGCCGGTAGCTCCATTCTACCCGCTCCACGAAGGCCGGTAGCGCCGCTGCCGCCGGGGCCATGTGCCGCTCCACCTGCACTTCGCTCGTGCGCAGCTCGCCGGGTAGCACTTCCAGCCGGCTGCCCTCCTGGCTATCTACCCAGCGAAACTCTTCCGGTAGTTGGGCATAAAACGCCCGGTGTACCGCCCGCCAGAAACCCTCTGTGTAGGGGTTGCCGGCCGCCGCTGCCAACAGAGCCGGTAGCTGCTTATGCACCGCGATATGCGCCAGCGCTTCCACCTGTAGCGAGTGGTTGCGGCTGTCGGGCGCATACTCCTCACGTAGTGCTTGGGCAATGGCTAGCGGGTGCGTGTCGTGCCCCTCAATCAAATTCGAGTAATAACTACTGGCGGGCCGCAGAAAATCGGCAATGGCCCGCGCCGTCACCGGGTGAAGCGACCCGCCCAGCCGCGCTGCTGCCGCCACTATTTCCAGAGCCAGCTCCCGCAGCTCCACTGGTAGTTCTGCCAACTTCAACGGCGCGATGACTGCCGGGTCAGTGTACAGAGATTTAGGCGCTTTCATGCACAAAAATAAGTGTGGAATTCCGAATCCAATTCCGTAACACAAATTGCTGTTTACTAAAGCAATAGATTGTATAAAGGTGATTCGATTCCGATACCGGTTCCGGTTAGCTCCCAGCTTTAGTGCTGTGCAGATGTGCCAACCGATTCATCGGGTGCGAGGGCAACATCGCCACCGCTGCCAACGCCTCGTAAGGCATAGCCATGCGCAACGCCTGACCCTGCGCCGGGTCACTTTTTGGCATCGGCTATTATACTCGTCGAGAAGTGAGTTGCGACTGAATGGGCGGTAAAGTACTAAACTTGTAGCATGAAAGTGGTGTTGACCGACTCAGAGCGTACGCACTTGCGGCAGTTGCAAAAGCAACGGCGCGATGACGAGGGCTACGTCAAAGTCACGGTCATCCTGCTACTGGACAAGGGCCACTCGCCGGCCAGCATCGCCGACGACCTGGGCCTGCCTGAAACGACGGTTAGCCGCTATTCCTGCGCCTTTGCCGAACTGGGCGTGGCCAAGTATCTGGACCTGGAGCGCCCCGGCTACTGGGGCCGCTTGACGAGTGCGCAACTCGCCCGCCTTTACCACGAACTCAACGCCCGCCTCTACTTCGGCACCAAAGCCATCCAGACTTGGGTGCTCGATAACTGTCGGGTCGTCTATACTCGCTCGTGCCTGCCGGACCTCTTGCATCGGCTGGGCTTTACCTATAAACTCACCACCTCGCTACCCTGCGAGGCGGATGCCGCTAAGCAACACGCTTTTTTAGCCGAGTTGGCGGAGCTCGAAGCGCAGGTCGAAGCCGGCCAGGCGGTGCTCTATTACGTCGATGCAGCCCATCCTACCCACAACACCCGCGCCACCCGCGTGTGGTGCCAAGCAGGCCAAGAACGGCCCCCGCTCACGGTCAGCGGGCGCGAGCGGGTGAATCTGAACGCGGCGCTCAACGCCTACGCGCCCACGCAGGTGTTGCTGGACGAAACCGACTGCATCAATGCGCAGAGTACCCAGCGTTTATACGAAAATGCGCTTCAAGCATTTGGGCACTGCTGGCCGCCCACCCCGACCAGGACCGCATCTACGTGGTCTGCGACAACGCCCGCTACTATAAAAACCGGGCCCTGCAGGAGTGGCCACTTGTGCAGGTGTTTCTGCCGCCTTATTCGCCCAATCTGAACCTGATTGAGCGCTTCTGGAAGTTTCTGCGCCAGAAGATTATCAACCCCAACTTCTTTCGCACGAAAGGAGAATTTCGGCGGGCCGTACTCGGCTTTTTCGACCGGCTTGCCGAGTTTGAGCAGGAACTCGCGTCCCTACTAACCCGAAAATTTCATATTCTCGACGCACAGACTACTTCGTGACGAGTATAGTCAACGTCGAAGCCCGGCTCGCGCAGGTGCGTAGCGAGGCGAAGGGCGTGAAAGACGAGATGGGCAGCGCCGGCGGCGGGGTGGGGGAGTTTGTGAAAAAGGCAGCCGGCTTTGCCGGGATTCAGCTGGGGGTCGAGGCCGTCGTGGGCACGGTGAAGGACATTGGGAAGGAGATTTTCAACACGACAGCCAAGTTCGAAACCTTCGAGGCGGTGCTCACCACGGCCCTGGGCGACAAGTCGGCCGCGCAGTACGCCATGAGTCAGATTGCCGACCTAGCGGCCAAAACGCCGTTCTCGGTGGATGAGCTAACGGCGAGCTACGTCAAGTTCGTCAACCGGGGCATCGTGCCCAGCACGGCTGAAATGCAGAAGCTGGCCGACGTGGCCGCCAGCCAGGGCAAGAGCTTCGACCAGCTCACGGAGGCCGTGCTCGATGCCGGCACCGGGGAGTTTGAGCGCCTGAAGGAATTCGGCATCCAGGCCAGCAAGTCCGGCGACCAGGTAAGTTTGTCGTTCAAGGGGCAGACTAAAGCGGTAGAAAATACCTCCACCGCTATCACGGCAGCTCTGGTAGAGTTTGGCGAGATGGAAGGAGTGATGAAGTCCACGGCTGCTATCTCGGCCACGCTCGAGGGGCAGACCTCCAACCTGGGCGATACGGTAGACCAGCTGGAGGTGCAGATTGGAAAAGGGCTGCGGCCGGCCTTCGTGTTGCTGCTCACAGCGGCCGGGCAGTTTCTGGATTTCTTAAAAAACGCGAAAGGGCCTCTCAGCGCGTTCATCAACTACTTCATCGACCTCTACAACAACTCGTTGCTGGTGCGCGTGGGTGTGCAGAGCATTGTAGTGAGGTTTCAGAATGCGTACTCCATCATCAAGAACACGCTCGGCTTCCTGATAGCTGACCTAGTGGCAGCGGGGAAGGTGGTGAAGGGGGTATTTACCCTGGACTTTGATTTGATTAAGGAGGGGTATGCAGACGGAGCGCAGGCCCTGGTAGCGGCAGTGAAGAAAACGGGCTCAGAGGTCGGGGAAAACTTCAAAAACGGGCTGGTACGCGCCGCCAGCACCGATAAGGTGGCGCTGCTGGGCGTGTCGGACGCGGACGCGAAAGCGGCTGCCGATTCTTACGACAAGGCAGCGGAGCGGGTAGGGGGGGCGGCCAAGCAAAAAGCGGCGGCTGATGCGGTTAAAAAGCTGAGCCTGGAGGCGCTCAAAGACCGGGAGGCTAACATTCGCGCCGCCCTGGCTCTGGTCGCTACCGGCTCAGCCGAGGAGCTGCGCCTTAAAAAGCTGGAAGTAGCCGCCAAGCGCGACATTGAACTGGCCGATGCGAAGAAGACAGCAGCAGAGCGTAAAATCATCCAGGCCGACGCCACAACGGCCCTGCGCAAGCTCGACGAGGACTACCAGAAAAAGCAAACCGAGCAGGCCAAGAAAACGGCCGCTGAGCAGGCCGAGGTAGCCCAGAAAATTGCCAACCTCAAGGCGGCCCTGCTCACGGACGAAACCGAGAAGCGCATCCAGCAGCTCCTCGCGGCGGCCGACAAGGAGAAAGCCCAGGCCAAGGGCACGGCTGAGCAAATCGCGGAGCAGCGCCGGCTCATCCTGGATAAGCTGGCCGTGGACATCGAGGCCGAGCAGGTGAAGCAGCGGCAAAAGCAGGGGGAGGCCGCGTTGGAAATCGAGAAGATGGGCAACGCCCTGCTCAA
>JBPBPU010000165.1:0-10070 GCA_050954465.1 Janthinobacterium lividum | reverse complement strand
TTAAACCGCGCTCGAAAATGGATGCTATCAAGGAAAAATGCTACGCGTAATAAGGCGCCGTAGGAGGCCAAAACCCACCACTATTCCGGGAATTGTCCAATATCATAGATTATGTAATTGAATGAAAGGCAGAATCGTCAGCCAGCTTTTGCTAGTGGCGTTTCTGCCTTTTATGCTATTTTAAGGCCCACTGGTGTAGCAGCGTGCGTTTGGTAGTGGGGGCTGATTAGTGTCCGGCCCGGGTTTCTTCTTCCGTGCTGCTGCGCGGGGCCGTCACGTGGGTCTTGCCGCTGCCCAGCTTGCAAGTAAAGGTGAGCAGGGCCCGGCGGCTTTCCCACTGGTTGTACCACGTCAGGTGCACGTTTTGGTAGTCCATCGTGGCCCGAAAGCGGTCCGTGTTCAGTACGTCGCTCACTTGCAGACTCAGCGTCGCTTTACCGTCCCACAGTTGCTTGCGCGCACCCAGGCTCAGGGCCCCGGTGGCCTTGGTATAGTAAAGTCCCAGTACGCTGGGCGACTCGTAGCGTCCGCCCACCAGCAGCTGGTACTGCCGGGGCAGGCGCAGGGTGTGGTCGGAGGTGAGCGACCACGCTACCCGGTGTAGCTGCACCAGTTGGTCGCCCACCTGCGTGTCTACCTGCCGGTAACTGCCCACCAACTGGTTATCCATACCCCAGCTTTTGTTCAGGTCGGTATGCCCGCCCGAAGTTAGGGTCAGCGTCAGGGCCTGGTCTAGGTTCTGGGGGCGCGTCGTGGTCACTTTTGTCTGGTCATCCTGGTAAGCCAAGCTGTTCACCACATCAGTTTCGAGCAGGTAGCTCAGGCCCAGCACCTGAAAGTCGCGGTGCACGAAGGTCAGCACCAGCGAACGGGCCAGCGAGGGGGCCAGAAAGGGGTTGCCCTGCAAGGCCGTGTAGGTGTCGGTGTACGTCACGAACGGGTTCAGGCTCTGATAGGAGGGCCGGCTGATACGCCGGCCGGCGGAGAAATTCAGCAGGTCACGCTCGCCGAGCCGGTAGCTGGCAAACACGGTGGGGAAGAGCTGGAAGTAGTTGCGGGCCACCCGCTGGCCGGTGGTCACCGACTCGCCTACGGAGTGCGTGTGCTCGCCGCGCAGGCCGGCCTTGAGTTCGAGCCGGTCCAGCGTCGTGCTCAGGGTGGCGTAGCCCGCCGTAATCGCCTCGTCGTACTGAAACTGGTTGCTGCGCGACGGGTCAACCTGCCAACTGTCGGGACCAGTGAGGCGGTCGAACTCGATGGCGCTACGGGTGGTCACCCAGCTGGCCTTGGCCCCGGCCTCGGCCTGCCAGTGGCCAGGCAGCGGGTGCACGTAGTCGGCTTTGAGGGCCCGGATGACCACGTCGGCGCCCTGGTCGCTGCGCTGCGGCCCGGTGAGGGCCCCGGGCGCGGTGGCCAGGGTCGTGCCCAGGGGCAGAAAGTCCTGGTGGTCGGCGCTGGTGTAGTGCAGCCAGTCGGCATCGGCCGTGAACACGCGGCCCAGCGTGTCGAGGGCCAGGCGGTAGTTTAGGTTCAGCGCCGCGTCCGTAAAGCGCCCGGTCTGCGGGTTGTCGAGGGCCACGCTGCCGGCCGGCTGGCCCGTGGGAGCGGTCGCCGTGGACTGACTGGTGGCGGCGGCGGTGCTTTGGCCCAGGGCCCCGCGCCCCTGGAAGCCCAGCGTCTGGTGGGGCGTCAGCGCAAAGTCGGCCCCGGCCGCATAGTTGACGACCTGACTGCGCGGCTGCCAGTAGCGCTGTTGGGTAAAGGTGGTGTCGCGAATCAGCCGGGTGATAATCGTATTGTTGAAGCGGCTGTTGCGCCCGACGCTCAGGCGGCCGAAGGCGCGCATGGGGCCCCGGTTATAGGCCAGGTTGGTGCTACCCGATGCTTTTTCGTAGCGCCCGTAGCCGGCACCCAGCGTGGCCGTGCCCGTCAGGCCCGGCCGGGTGCCGCGCTTGGTGCGGATGTTGATGACGCCCGCCGTGCCGCCGGCATCCAGCGAGGCGGGCGGGTTGGGGAGCAGCTCAATCTGGCTGATGGCCGACGCGGGCAGGCTCTTGAGGTAGGTACTCAGCGCCTCGCCGCTGAGGTAGGTTTGCTTGCCGTCGAGCAGCACCAGTACGCTGCCACTGCCCCGGTACACGACCTGGTCATCCTTATCCAGCGTGATGCCCGGAGCTTTCTTGAGTACTTCCAGGGCGTTGTCCCCGGCCGAGTTGAGGCGGTCCACGTTCACTACGGTGCGGTCCGCGTGCTGTTCCAGGATGGGGGGGCGACCCTGCACGACCACTTCCTGTAAGGCGGTCGCCGCCGGCCGCAAGCGCAGCGGCGGGACCGTGACGGGTTGCTGGGCCACGCGCAACGTCGTTTGGGTGGGCATGTACCCCAGGGCCAGCACGCGAAGGCAATATTCCCCCGTGCGCACCGCCTCGAATATAAAGACTCCCTGTTCGTTCGTGGTTAGCGAAGCGCTCAGCGTGGAGTCGGGCAGGTGACGCAGCACGACCGTGGCGAAAGGTAGCGGCTGGCCGGCCTTTTCCTGTACCAATCCCCGAACGGGGGCCTGCGCCCAACTGCGCTGGAACAGGGTAAACAGCCCGAACAAAACCAGGTAATACGGGCGAAAGCGCACAATCTTTTTCATGACAAACAGGGGAGCGAATAAGCGCTGGCCCAAAGGTTGACGGCCCCGCAAGCGGACTCAAAAAAGATTATTCCACTGCCCCCGAATGGCGGGGCAGTGCCCAAAAAGCGGGTTGCGAGCACTGCCCCGCCATTCGGCCCCCTTGACCCGCTGAACTAGCCCAGTGACGTAATAAAGCGACCGAACCGCCCCGTTTACCGGTAGTTTTGCCTGGCTATCCAGTGCCGCTTCTTCCATTCAACCTGATGCCCACGCTGACCTTGCGCAACGTTTTTCGCTGGCACCTGCTGGCGTGGCTCGTTTACTCGGCCTACTCGCTGCTGGGTGACTTTGGAGGGCGGCAGGGCGAGGCCTTGCGCCAGGCCGTGTGGCACACCGGCTCGTTCGCGGTAGCGAACATGGTGACGTTCTACGCGGGCTACCTGCTGGTGTACCCGCGCCTGCTGCGGGTAGGCCGCCTGCCGCTGCTGCTGCTGGGCCTGGCGGGCTTGGCGCTGCTGTTTGCCGGCGTGCGGGCGGGTTTGGAAGAGGGCCTGTACCCCGTGCTGCTCGGGTTTCACAATTACACGCCCGATACCAGCGTGGGGCATTACCTGTCCAATAACGCCTACTTTGCCCTGCCGGCGCTGGTGTGGAGCGCGGCGCTGTGGGCAGGGGAAGAGGCACTGCGGCGCGAGCGCCTGCAACAGGTGCTACTGGGCGAGAAGCGGGTGGCCGAGGCAGCTTTTCTGAAAATGCAACTCAACCCGCATTTTCTGCACAACACCCTCAACATGCTCTACGGCCTGGCCTACGGGGTGGATAAGGTACTGGCTCAGGCCCAGTTGCAGCTTTCGGAGCTGATGCACTACATGCTGCGTGAGACGTCCGATGGCTTGGTGCAGCTGCCCGCCGAACTGAACTACATCCAAAACTTTCTCGCCCTCTACCGCCTGCGCTACTCCGGCCTGTTTCACGTCGAGTTGATGGTGAGCGGCGACCCGGCCGGCTACCGGCTGGCCCCGCTGCTGCTGATTCCGTTCGTGGAGAATGCCTGCAAGCACGGCGTGTTCGACGACCCCGCGCTGCCCGTGCGCCTGCACCTGCGCCTGACGCCGGGGCTCGTGGAGTTTACCGCCGAGAATACCTGCCATCCCTACCAGGCCGACCACACGCCCGGCCTGGGGCTGGCTAACTTGCGTCGGCGCTTGGAGCTGCTCTATGCCGGGCAATACGAGGTGCGGGCTGTCCGGGTGGAGTCCCAGTTTCGGGCCTACCTGCGGCTGGTGGTCCCAGTGGCGGCCGTGACGGTGGCCTCTTCCACATCGGCGGCCGGCGCTCCTGGTAGCCGCCGGGAGGCAGCGCGAATCCTTTTTATCTAGTCGTATGATTCGCTGCCTGGTCATTGACGATGAGCCGCCCGCCGTGGCTATCCTGGCGGACTACATCCGGCAGGTGCCGTTTCTGACGCTGGTGGCCACCACCACTGACCCGCTCGAAGGCCTGACCTGGGTGCAGCAAGGCCTGGCCGACCTCGTCTTTTTGGACGTGCAGATGCCCCGGCTCACGGGCCTACAATTCCTGCGCCTGGCCGGCTCGCGCTGCAAGGTCATTCTTACGACGGCCTATCCGGAGTACGCCCTGGAGGGATATGAGCACGACATCATCGATTATCTGCTCAAGTCGATTTCCTTCGAGCGCTTTCTCAAAGCCGTGCATAAAGCCCGGACGCAGCTCGCGCCCCCCCCCGCGCCCGCGCCGCCGGCTGGCCCACCGGCCCCGGCCTATCTGTTTGTGAAAGGGGAAACGAAAAACAAATACCAGCGCGTGCCCCACGCCGATATCCTGTTTGTGGAAGGCCTCAACAACTACGTGGTGCTGCACCTGCGGCAGCAGCGGCTAACTACTTACCAGACCCTTAAAGACCTGGCCGATTTGCTCCCCCAGCCTCCTTTTTTGCGGGTGCACAAGTCCTACCTCGTGTCGCTCGACCACGTGCGCCTGGTAGACGGCAATGCGCTCTATATCCAGGATACGCTGATTCCCGTGAGTGACACGTACCGTGAAACCCTCTATCACCTCATCCGAGGGCGGTAATTAGGTGAGCCGCCAGTAAGAGCGGCAAGAATAACCGAAAATCAGGAAGTGAGGGTAGGCCCCGAAAGGTGCACCTTTCTGCTGCACCGCTAAAAGGGTCAATTTAGCCCGTTTTCGCGGGTCAAAAAGTGGGTTCTGAAAAGTATATTTGTGAGCTATACTTGTTGAGCCATGCAACACACCTATGGGTACGCCCGGGTTTCCGCCACCGATCAGAATCTTGACACCCAGTTAGAAGACCTCACGCGGGCCGGGTGCACCCGCATTTTTCAGGAAAAGTTTTGGGTACCCGCACCCGCAGCCAAGCGCTCGACGAACTGCTAGCGGCCGTGCGCGAGGGGGATGTGGTGGTGGTGAACCGGCTGGCGCGGTTGGGGCGCAACACGGTGCACACGATTCAGTTGGTGGAGGAGTTCAACCGCGGCGGCGTGCACTTCCGCGCCCTGGACGTAGGCATCGACTCGCGCACGCCGGCGGGCAAGATGATTATTGGCGTCTTCTCTTCTTTCAACCAGTACGAGCGCGAGAATAACCGCCAGAAGAGCTTGGCGGGCATTGCCCTGGCCAAGCAGCAGGGCAAGCATTTAGGCCGGCCCGCGGGGCGCGACGCCGAGGAAGTAGCCAACGTAGCCAAGGCGCTGCAGAAAGGCTTATCGGTCGCGGAGGTTGTGACGCTGACCGGCATCAGCCGCGCCAGCGTTAAGCGTTACCGCCACGCGCTAGCGACCGGTTAACCCCCGCCTACTAAGGGCAGCTTGTTCAGCGTTGACTTCAGTAACTAGCCGCATAAGCCAATCCGTTATACCCCCATGGACGACACTTGGAACTACGAGCTACTGAGCCTGCTTCGGCAGGCTCAGGCGGGCCAACTGGCTCCGCTCACCGATTTCCTGCGCCGCTTTGCCCCGCTGGCGGCCACCAATGCCGACCACAGTGCCCTACTAGTGCTGCGCCGCTTCGACGCTGCACCCAGCCAGGACCAGCGCCGGGTGCTCAACTGCCGGCCCAGTGGGCTCGATTTCCAGCCGGGCATCACCATCGCCACTTACTCTGGCACCGGTGGGGCCCAATGCAATGCCTACCTGCCCACCGATTTTACCTACACCGGCCTGCGTCTGCGCAGGCAGGAAGTGGACCTGCTTCGAGTTGACGCGCCGCCGCTCACGACCAACCTCACCGAACTAAAGCGCAAGCTCGACTGCTGGGGCACTTTTGCCGAAGACGACCTCCGGGCGGCTTTCGGCCGCCTTTGCAACGAAGAGTACGCGCCCCGCCAGCCCGCCGTTCTGGCTCCGAGTGAGGCGGTGCTAGAGCTGCCTAGCGTGGGCAAGCTCACTTATAATCCCCGCTACGAGTGGTATGAAAGCAGTTTTACCGTCAACGACCAGCCCGTAGCCCTTACCCTGGCCTACGTAGCCCCGCCCGCACTAGCGCCCCAGCTGGCCTGGGTGGAACAGCAGCTACAGGCCCGCTTCTGGGAGCCGATGTTGGCGGCCATGGTCGAGGAGCTACTAGTACTGAAAAACGACGCGTGGCTGGACGAAGAGGAGGCTGAACTCAGTCAGGAGGAGTTTCAACAGCGCGTGAGCCCCAGCGGTCTGGCTTTTTATGCGGATGGCTCGGCGGCTATTTACTGCAACGATGGGGACCTGTTCCTCGGGCACACCATCGATATCTCGGTGGCTAAAGACGGGAGCTACCAAAGCGCACACCTAGCGGGCTAACCTTTCGTGCTGGTTGGCGTGACCTTATCAAATTTGTCCGCTTGTCACATCTTAAGAGGTTGGTTTAAGAAATGTGACAAGCTGCTTTTGCCTGCTATTTTACATTCTAGTAGGGTCGTTGCTAGAATGTAAAATGACATTAGTACTCTAGGCTACCGGGTCGGGTGCGCTGCCTGGTAGGGCTGCGATGCGGATGTCTCGTGCAGGTAAAAAAGGGCATCGAACGCTTTGGATAGGGGTGCGTGCCACCAAAACTGGCTATTCGCGCCGCCAGGCGGTCCCGTTGCCCCAATAAACCGAAACTTCTGGCGCTTGGTCAGCCACTGGCTGGTAGCGGCTGCGCTGCGTAGGTTAAGAAAGTAGTTGGGGGGGGTTGCCTGGTCGAGCCACGCCTCGAAGGCGTTCGGAGCGGGGGGCACCAGCACGAAGGCACGGGCCGACCCGTCCGGGTTGAAGACGCGGGCCGTGCCGTGGCCGGTGGCGAAGCCCACGGCTACGTAGGCCGGCCCAAGCTGCTTGGACAAGAACCGCCCCAGCTGCGGATGGTCCTCATCGCGCCGAATGTGGGTATTGTGCGCCCACAACACGATTTTGGCTGCCGGCTCTTGCTTGAGCAGCCAGGCTACATTGGTGGCCATATCCTGGTCGCGCGTTTCTATGCTCAGCTCGGCGCGCTGCCGCAGAACCTGCCCATGCTGCTGCATCGCCGCCGGGGCCGCCACCGCTTGCAGGTGCTGCACCAGCTCGTCCGACAGGCGCACGAGGCGCTGCTTGGCGTCGGCTGAACCCGGGTCGGGCGCGGAATAGGAAGTGCGCAGCCGTTGAAGTTGCCGCTGAAGCAGGGTATCGGCTCGCTGGGTGGCGAAGTGCGCGAGGCGTAGTAGGTTGGGCTCAGGGTTTTGCATGTCAATGCCCACGTAGCGGATTTTGGCGGCGTGCTGCTGGTTGTAAGCCCGCATCCACTCTACCATGTCCCAGAATTCGGTGGTGTCCCAGATGCCAAAACCCACGGCCTTGTGCACCGTGAGCGAGTCACCCACCCCCGTCTGAATGTACTCGTTCAAAATTTCGGCGTACCCGTAATCAACTTCGAGGGCGAACGTGGTGAAGCCCTGCTGCGTGACCAAGTATTCCAGCAGCCGGTGCTTGAGCTGAAATACTTCGTGCGTGCCGTGCGTGCATTCGCCCAGGCCCACCACCCGCGCGGGCGCCACCACAGCTGCCAGCGGGGCCAGGTCGGCAAACCCGCTGCCGGCCCGCACCGCGGTAATCGGAGTAAGCTGCTGGTTGAGGCGGGCAATATCGGCCGGTGCTTGGGCACGTAGCTGACTGAAAGGCAGCAAAAAAAGCAAAAGCATCCAGCTTTGGACTAGCCGGCTGGCTGAGATAGTTAGGTGTTCGTTTGGGGCAGGGCTTCTGCGCATGGGGCGACGAAAAAAACGTACCTGTCTTGCTCAACAGGAGTGGGAAAGTAGCCGGTAGATGCGGGGCGGGCAACAAGCGTTGTCTAGCTAGGAAAGGAAAAGGTGGCCCAGCGGTTGCCAACGAAAGGTAATTGGTAGCCTATCTACTGGTTAAGTACTAAAATGCGTCACCTCTCCATGCAAGCCAAAACCAGCACGGATTCCAAGAGTGGGATATAACGCCCATTATGTTAGACAGTAGTGCCGGGCTTATAACGTTAGTTGAACCCACGACTAATAAAGGTTATAAGCTCGGCAATACTGTGAGAGCCAGCCTATACGTTTGCTCAAAGCCCCGACTTGGCTCAGTATATGCCTGGCGTACGTTGCGCAGGGGGAACTAGCTGGTATACTTGCGGCTAGAATCAACTCGTTTCGTTCCCTAGTAAAGTGTAGCGGCCATGCCCTTAGTCAAGCCAAAAGCCTTGCAGCCCGGCGATAAAGTCGCGGTTATTTCGCTTTCCTGGGGCGGGGCGGGCGAGCTCCCCGCCCGCTACGAACAAGGCAAAAAGCAGCTGCAAGCTACGTTCGGGCTGGAGGTAGTGGAAACCACCCACGCGTTGAAATCCGCTCAGTGGCTCTCGGACAACCCCCGCGCCCGCGCCCAGGATTTGATGGAGGCCTTCGCCGACCCCACCATCAAAGCGATTATCTCCACCATCGGGGGCGATGATAGCTGCCGCATCTTACGCTATATTGACCTGGAAATCATCCGGCAAAACCCTAAAATATTCCTGGGCTTTTCTGACAGTACCATCACGCATCTGCTGTGCTTAAAAGCTGGGTTCACCTCCTTTTACGGCACTTCCTTACTAGTAGGCTTTGCGGAGAATGGGGGCATGTTTCCCTACCAAATCGCCGATATCCAGCGCACCCTGTTCTCGGCCAACGCCGTGGGCGCAGTACCACCGAATGAAGCGGGTTGGACCTCGGAACTACTGGACTGGTCGGATAGCTCGTTGCAACACACCAACCGAAAGCTGGTGCCGAGCGCGGGCTGGAATTTTCTGCAAGGTGATCACCTTGTACAAGGCCGCTTGATAGGAGGGTGTCTGGAAGCGTTGGAGTCGCTGAAAGGCACCGCCTTTTGGCCCTCGCCAGCCCAGTGGACGGACGCGATTCTCTTCTTTGAGACGTCCGAGGTCCGGCCCGAACCCGACTATTTTCGCTGGTGGCTCCGCAACTATGCGCAGCAAGGCATCTTGCACGCGGCGAAAGGCATCCTGTTGGGCCGACCGGATAACAACGCCTATGTCCAGGAGTATAATGCGGAGTTACGCAAAGTGCTAGGGGAGGAAGGCCTGACTGACCTACCCGTGATTACGGAAATGGACTTCGGCCACACCAGTCCGGTATTCACGCTGCCGTACGGTGTGCTGGCCCAAATTGACGGTGCTGCCCGCACGTTTAGCCTCCTGGAAAGTGGCGTGGAGGCCTAGCACGTGCAACGTCGGCGCCAGCCGCAGACAAAGACCCCAACCGGATAGCGGTTGAGCCAGCGGCAGCGACCAGGTCAACGCGTAAAAGAGACCGATTCGTAAGCCCCGAAGCGAGTTCGAATAGGGGGCGATAAGCAAAGGACATGGCTACTGACGGCTACCGGTTGGTTTGCGAAAGCACCGGCGGGTTACTCCTTGTATTATATAGCTCCCAACGAAGCGCTCTGCGCTGGTAGTGGCAAGGCCAAGTTTAGGTATCATAATTGTTAGTTATCGGGTTGAAAGGCTACTTTAGTTCTAGGCTAACGCTAGCTGGAGTAGCTAGCGCACCTCTTCAGCCGTTATGTTTGAGGGGTGAATCGTTTCGACCGCGTAACAGCTATTTTAGTGCAGCTCCACGCCAAGCGCGCCGTGCTGGGCACCGCCCTCGCCGAGCGATTTGAGGTAAGTCTGCGCACTATCTACCGGGACCTGCGTACGCTCGAAGCCGCGGGCGTGCCTATTCAGGTCGCGGCGGGGGTCGGCTACTCGCTGGCCGACGGCTACCGGTTGGCCCCAGCCACGTTCACGCGCCCAGAAGCCACCGCGCTGCTCACGGCCGAGAAGCTGACGGCCCGCCTCACAGATGACCCTGAGGTGGTCGGGTAGAAATGGACACGGAGAAAGTAACTTTCCCCTGTCATGGAAGCAGCAAAACCAGCCGGTAAACGGCCACGAACCAAGTATG
>JBPBPU010000139.1:0-10092 GCA_050954465.1 Janthinobacterium lividum | reverse complement strand
CCGTTACCCGGTCTAACCGGCTGCCGACTGGGGCCGTCCAAGTAGGATACTGGGCTTACAACAGCCGGTCAGACCGCCTACGGCGGTCAGACCGGGTAACGGCCCCAGGCGACTGCGTAACGTCAGTTACTTACTCATTAGTAATTACTCATTGCTTATGGCTTCCACAGCAGCGCTACGCCAACGGTAGCCCCAACGTACCAGCAGCGGGCGGTATAATCGTCGTTTGTAAACGCATAAACACCTGATGGCTGGCGCAAGTAACTGGCCAGCCGGCCGGCCTTCATCTGCTGCTGTACGCGCCCATCGAAGGCCAGCGTAAAGCGGCCTTGCTGCACCCCTACTTCTAGGTAAGGCAGCGGGCCAAAGGGGTAGGCATCGAGCAGGTCGCTGTGGCTTTGGAGCTGCTGGCTGGCGTCGTAATAAGTCAAGGTAGGGGTGGTGTAGCCCAAGGCGTGCGGTATGGTAACGCCAGTACCAACGAAGAAATGCTGTTCCCGGCGGTTATTGGCCCAGAGATACCGCCCCCCGAGCCTGACTTCAAGTACTGTGGCCGCGTTGTTCAGCCGGGTGCTCAGCCCCCCGCTCTGCGTCACCAGTTGGTCGCGGTGGCCAATACTGGTAAGAAGCACCCCCAGGTGCAACCCAAAGTGGCGGCCAGGCGTCGAGACATCCGCAAACACGCCCCCGAGGGGATGCACAGCAGCGTCGAGGTCGTAGCCATCCAGCAACAGGCCTGCATTAGCCGGCTCAGCCTGTAGCAGGCACGCATTATACCGCCCCCCCGCCACTAGGCCCAGCGCGTAGCTCCCTACCCGCTGGCGAGTGGCCGGCCGGTACTCGGTACCGGCCTGGGGCGGCGTAGCGCATTGCCGGTTATAGGCTTGCACTACTTTCACCAGCGCGGCCACCTGGAAGGCCCCAATGGCCTGCACCGCTGCCGGACAGTCGCCAAAATACAGGGTCAGCTCCGAGCGGTAATTGTTACCGTCAGCGATGACTGTAGCGCCATTCTGCAGTTGGCGCAGGTAGCTGCGCTGGGCCAGTTCCAGCACCGGCTGGTTTGCACGTCGCACGAAGTAATGCGGCACATCGTTCACGGTTGTGCGCAACAGGCCGGCTGGGCCGTCAACCAGTACTTCAACTAAAAAAGCTTCGGGCTGCTGATTGCGTTGCAGGCCAAAGGAGCGTATGGCTTGCGCCGCCTGTTCCGTTTGTGCCTTCCGGTCCAGCGGCAGAGTTTCGTAGCGGAAGTACCGCCCCCCCGCCAGCCGAAACGCCCGCACTCCGGCCGCCGCGAACGTCCGGATGTCGGCTCCGGCTGCTAGCCGGAACCGTACCTGCGTGGGGGCCTCTTCCCAACCAGCGTCTTCTACCTCGCCGCGCAGCGTGTCGCCCTGCGCAGGCAGCACCCAGCCCGGCCGGAATACCTGCGCCCGCACCGACCCGGTGGCTACCAGCCCAAAAGTCAATAAGCATAGCAGTTTCTTCATGCAGCAAACCTACTGCGCTGGTGGCATTTTACCAACGCTACCCGCCGGCCTGCTTGGCCTTATAGCCTTCCTTGAGCAGCACTTCCAGCACCTTGGTGCGGAAGTCGCCTTGCACCACTATCTCGCCGTCTTTAGCACTGCCGCCCACACCGCACTTGGTTTTGAGCAGCTTGCCCAAGGTTTGCAGGTCTTCATCACGGCCCACGAAGCCAGTAATAAGCGTCACCTGCTTGCCGCCGCGCTGCTTTTTGTCGAGCTGCACCCGCAGCTGCTGTTGCTGGGGCGGCAGCGTGGTGGCCTCGGCGGCGGCATCGGACTGGTAGCTGAAATCGGGGTTGGTGGAGTACACCACTCCCTGGCGGCGCGAATCAGAGTTTTTCATAGCCCAAAGTTCTGCGTGGCGGCCGGTTTTTGGGCAATTGCGGCCTCAATACCATCCCAGAATGCCACGCGGGCAGCCATTCCCTGGGCCGACACCTCAGTCGCCGCCTGCCAGCGGGCCGGGTCGGTGCCGCAGAGGTCGGCCACCATCTGCTGGGCCAGGGGCGCGTGGTGGTCTTCATCCAGCTCGATATGGCGGTTGAGGTAGTAGCTGAACGTGGCCAGTTGGCCGAGAAAGCGCCGGTCCAGGTCGGCCACCAGTCCCCGAAATATATCAGGAATCACATCCTCGCGCCCAAACGTAAAGGCCGCCGCAACCAAGTGCGGCTGCCCGCTGGCAATGACTTCAAACGTATGCCCCACAAAAACCCGCACGGCGGCTGGCGCCTGGGCAGCGGCCAGGGCATCGGGTACGCTGGCCCCGGCCGCCAGGGCGGCCAGCAGGCGCTCCACGGGTGCGGTATTGGCCCCGCATTCGCGCATGGCCCGCAAATACAGCTCGAAGTGACTGGTGGCGCGGCCCTCGGGGTCCACGTCGGTTTCTTCTTCGAGCACTATCTCATTGATGAGGCGGCGGGTAGCGGGGCTACCCACCGGCACCCACGGCACCGTAGTGCAGGTTAGCGCCCGCTGCAAAGCTTTGAGCAACGACATAAAATCCCACACGGCAAAAACGTGGTGTTCCATAAAGGTGCGCAAATCGGGCAGCGACTGGATGCGCTGGTACACGGAATGCGCCACCAGTTGCTCGCGCACGGGCCGGAGCCGGGCTTGCAGTTCTTGGGTAAAATCTGGGTTCATTAGTTGTACTTGGGGGCTTGGTCAGGAGCACGGCAGCTACGAGCTGGAGGTAGCGTAGGGGGCATTAGTTCAGGAGTACCTACACGGCTACTTCCAGGGCCAGGGGCAGCAGCCCTATCTCAAACTCGGTGGCGTGGCCGAGGTAGTCGCCGTCGGCATGGCAACCGAGCGGGGCGGCGGCGTGTACAGTGGCCTGGCGCACGTGGCGGTAGGCAGCCCCGCCGGTGCGGGGCAGCGTGCCCAGGGCCATGCCCAGCATCACCTGAACGGCCCGCCAGGGCGGCAGCGCGTCCATAAGGCACATATCGAGCAGGCCATCCTGGAGGTTGGCATCGGGGGCGATGTAGGCGTTGTTGCCGTACTGCGAGGCATTAGCAAAGGCCAGTACGTAGCAGTTCGTTTGCAGGGTCTGGCCCTCCATTTCCACCACCATGGGCACTGGCTCGAAGGTTTGGTACTCCTGAAAAGTTACGCGCAGGTAAGTACTCAGCCCCCGCGAGCCCGCTTGGGCAAACTGCTGGCTCACCCGCGCATCAAACCCCAGCCCTGCCGTGCAAAAAAACGGCCGCCCATTGAGCGTGCCCACATCAATGCGGCTAAACGTAGGCTGGCGCAGGCGGCGCAGGGCAGCGCCCAGGTTCAGGGGCACCTTCAGGTGGCGGGCCAGCCCGTTGCCCGAGCCACGGGGCACGATGCCCAGCGCGGTGCCGGGCTGGTGCAGCAGCCCCTGCCCTACCTCGTTCACGGTACCATCGCCGCCCACGGCTACTACCACCCGGCAGCCATCCTGGGCGGCTGCCCGGGCCAGTTCGGTGGCGTGGCCGGGGCCTTCGGTGGGGCGCAGTACGTAGTTGCCCCCGGTAGCCGGGCCGAAGTGCCGCGCCAGCAGCGCCGGAAAATCGGCGGCCCGGCCGGTGCCCGCCTTGGGATTAAAAATAAAGCAAGTGTGCGGCATACGTGCCAATCAACAAGTAACACAAAGAAAAGGCCCGCCCATAAGGCAGGCCCGTTCATTTAGCAGCCAAAATCCTTGTGGTTTAGCCATTCATTTTCTCGCCCAGTTTCTGGATGAGGTCGGCGGTGCGGGTCGAGTAGCCGGTTTCGTTGTCGTACCAGCCCACCACTTTCGCCAGCGTGCCGTTGGTCGAAGTCAACTCCGAGTCGAAGATGCAGGAGTGCGGGTTGCCCACGATGTCAATGCTCACAATCGGGTCGGTGGTATACTCCAGGATACCTTTCATCGCACCTTCCGCAGCGGCTTTAATGGCGTCGTTAATTTGCTGCTTGGTAACCTCTTTTTTCAGAATTACGGTCAGGTCGGTTAGCGAGCCATCCGGCACGGGCACGCGCATAGCAATACCGTCGAGCTTGCCCTTGAGTTGGGGCAGCACCAGGCCCACAGCCTTAGCGGCCCCGGTGCTGGTGGGGATGATGCTGTAGGCGGCGGCGCGGGCGCGGCGCAGGTCTTTGTGGGGAGCGTCCTGCAGGTTCTGGTCCGAGGTATACGCGTGAACCGTGGTAATATACCCCTTCTCAATACCGAAGGCGTCGTCGAGAACTTTTGCCATGGGGGCCAGGCAGTTGGTAGTGCAGCTGGCGTTGGAGATAATGGTTTCGTCACCGGTCAGAGTATCCTCGTTCACCCCGAGCACTACGGTGGGGATGTTGCCCGTAGCGGGTGCCGAAATAACCACTTTTTTGGCACCAGCCGTGATGTGCTGGCCTGCGCCGGCCTCATCCACGAAGCGGCCGGTGCTTTCGAGCACCACATCTACGCCCATGGCTTTCCAGGGCAGCAACTTAGGGTCGCGCTCGGCGAGGGCAGCTATTTTCTGGCCGTTCACGGTCAGGCTGTGCTCGTCGTAGCTCACGGTGCCATCAAAGCGGCCATGAATGGAATCGTACTTGAGCAGGTGGGCCAGCGTTTTATTATCCGTCAGGTCGTTGATAGCTACCACCTCCACGTTGTCGCGCCCGAGCAGCGACTTAAAGGTGAGGCGGCCAATACGGCCAAAGCCATTAATAGCGACTTTAATTTTTGCCATGATAAAGGAAAAGTGAAAGAGTGAGAGGCTACCTGGGCAGCCCAAGTGAAACGTGCCGCGAAGGTAAGGTCAGGTGAGCCTTTAGCAGGTAGTATACTGCCCCGGCTTATTACCTGCTTCAACCAGTCTCACTTACTAAAGTTGCAGCTACCAGCGCATTTTTTCCAACTGAAAATCAGGCTGCTTTCGCGGAGAAGCCACTTTTTTACCTATCCTTATTTGGTTCGCCAGCGGTTCGCCGTATCTTTGCACCACCAAAACGAAAAATGGTCCGTTCGTCTAGGGGTTAGGACAGTAGATTTTCATTCTACCAACAGGGGTTCGATTCCCCTACGGACTACTAAAAACCCGCTCAGCTCCTCGCTGAGCGGGTTTTTTCGTATTTGGGGTACATTATAGGGTACAGCAAAGTTTTTTTCATTTCGTTGACTGCCCTTTGACTCTACTAACGCTGGGAAACAGCGTTATGACTGCAACGTGCCCGCACTTTACCCTAATAGGCAGCAAACTGATGGAAACCCCAAACAATTCAGCACGGGAAAACTTCACAGATATGATGCGCCAGGAGCTTAGGCATTGTAGATTCATTCTTGCTCACGAAGGCGCAGGCCCGTTTTTTCAATGGGATAGATATAATCAGCTTTTAATGCTTGAGCAAGCAGAAAAGGATTATATTGCCACTGTTATAGCGGAGGCAAAGCATGCTCTTCAATCTCCGCCTATTGGGCCGATACCTATGTCATTGGCCTTCTCGGCAACAGACCATGATACAGTATTGAAGGAGCCTGCCTATCCAAATTCTCCTAAAGAATCTCCCGTCCAGGCGAAGTCGGATGAGCCTGCTCCGTCTTTAGAGAGTATTTGCAAAGGAGCAGATGGCAAGCGACAGGCAGAAGTCGCTCAAAAGATTGATGCTATTTGGGAATATGCTAAGAGCATAGCCAAAACAGAAGCCCATTACCCGGCTATATGCGTAGCTATTTATAAGCTAGCGGTAATGCTCGATAAAGTTGACAGCAAGAATGACGTCAAGGCTCGTGACTGGCGCCGGACATTAGAAACCCGCTACGGGGTTTCTATCTCTGAGGGCATTGCTAAATACAGTTTAGAAAACCCTAAGTCTGCCGTGTTTAAAAGGGCAGTCAAACTTGTATTCGACTTTGTGTCAACGCAATATCCACTATGGGTACGCGGCAAAGATTTACCGGCCATTTACCGGTAAATACCAGTTTAGCATAAGTATGGAGGGGCATTAAAACCTTTGCTTGAGCAAACGCAGACCGAGGGTAATGTCGCCCAAGGTTCAACGAAGAAGCGGATGCACCTCCTATTATGATACTGTCTCAACGACAGCCTTCGCACCCGGCCGCTCGGCCCTCATCATTATCATTTTACGATGGTGGTGCTCCCAAGAATGTTTCGCTACCGAACTGGGCGGAACTGCTTACCCCCCTGCTACTGGAGGTTGACCGCCACTTTCGTCGCATTGCTCGGGAAGAGCACACACTGCTGCTAGCCGAAATGGCGGCTGTAGCGGCGAAGGCTGATGAGGATGACCAAGTACTCAATGTTCAGCAAACCGCTGAGCTTTTGGGTGTCCGCCCGCAGACCGTTTACGAGTGGATTAAGGCGGGCAAGCTGACATCATTTGTTATCGGCCGTAGCGCGATTCGCCTCAAACGCGGGCAGGTCCTTGCCACTTTGCAGGCTCAAACCCAACCAGATGGGCGCCGCAAGTACGCCCGGCGAATCAACGGGGCAGCCAAGCCTAAGTCTAGCTTTGCTCCGAGCGATAACCCTCGCGGAAAGGAGGTGGCGTATGCTTAAGTACGTCCAGATGCTGGAATCATTCCAACCGATGCCGCACTTGCGCACCAAACCTCAGCTTCAGGATACGGGACTGTACGTATTCCCGAACTGCACCACAGGGGCCCTTATGGCTGTTAAATACCCTGTACAAGCAGGGTGGCAGGTCGAACGGCTGCTACGCAAGGCCCACGCAGACCGAGCGAACGACCTATCTCCGTCGCAGGCCCTGACTGCCACCGTTGCCGCCAAAAAGCTGGGCATTAGTCGGCGCACCCTCCAACGCTGGGTAGCTAGGGGCTGGATTTACGCCTGGTCAAAATGGGGCTACGACCTCTTCTTCGACTTCTCCAACACACCGTACCTCTTCTCTAGGACGGAAGTAGAAGCCCATTGCCTGGCCAAACCCTGCGACCTCTAAAACGCCTCAACGGAGTTCGGTTAATCGGGTGGCGATGCTCCCGACTACACGATTTAATGCATCCTGCCATCAGCTAGTCGCGCCTCATCCAGTTCTATCTGGGTCACCATGCCGGAGCCGATTTAGAGTTCATGGCTCTACTCAGCCCCTTTTTTACGGGCACTCTCTCACCTAGGGACTCTTCATCAGCCAGCATTTACTGGCATAGGGCAACACATGCCTAAACCATCGCTCCTCCCAGACTTCTTTTCTCCCCCTAACCCTTTCTTTTTCAACCCCAACTCCTTCTTCTATGACTCCATTACACAGCCATAAGGCTACTACGGCGGCTTCGCCAACTCCCGCGCTCGAACTCTTCTACGACCGGCCTGGTCAGTCGATTACGCAGCTTTTTCAGCAGGAGGCCGCCCAAGTGGCGGCCCCTGTACCACCCCTGCCGCATGAGCAGGTACTTGCCTGCCTGCTGGAGCAGGTGGAGCCCGTCGATTTCCGCGAGCGAGCCGGTTTGCGAGACGACCGAGATAAGCTCACGACCATGCACTACACCGTCATCACCATCCGCGAAGTGCAGGCCCTGGCCGAGCGCAACGACTGGAACCTGACCTACTGCCAGGGCTTCCTGCACTCGTACAACGGCTCATACTGGAAGCACCTGGACGAGGTGGCGCTCCGCTATTTTCTGCGCCAGGCCGCCAATCGCCTGGGTGTGCCAGACATCAAGGCTGACTACCACGGCTTCGTGGAGAACCTCTACAAGCAGTTCCTAGCAACGGCTTCCCTGCCAGCCCCCGCCCCCACCGCTCGCAAGTTTGTCAGCGTTAACCTGCAAAATGGCACCTACGACATCGGCCTCCACCGCCAGGGCCTCCGCGCCGCTGTTGCCGCCGATTTCCTTACTCATGAGTTGCCCTTTGCCTACGACCCGGCCGCTACCGCCCCGCGCTGGAAGCAATTTCTTGACCGGGTAGTGCCCGACGAAGCTCTCCAGCATGTGCTGGCCGAATATCTGGCCTACGTCTTTATTCCGGCTGCTCAACTCAAGCTGGAGAAAGTGCTGCTGCTCTATGGCACCGGAGCCAACGGTAAGTCTGTCTTCTTCGAGGTACTAACCGCCCTGCTCGGGCCTGAGAACGTGAGCAACTATTCGCTTAGCTCCTTGACCAAGGAACCGGCCTATTCCCGCGCTCACCTAGCCACCAAGCTGGTGAACTACGCCAGCGAGTTGAACGGCAAGTTGGAGGCCGATACGTTCAAGCAACTGGCCTCTGGGGAGCCGGTAGAGGCACGCCTGCCCTACGGCCAGCCTTTCATTATGAGCCACTACGCCAAGCTCATCTTCAACTGCAATGAGCTGCCTACCGAGGTAGAGCATACCAACGCCTTTTTCCGGCGCTTCCTCATCGTCCCCTTCTCGGTGACTATCCCCGAGGCCGAGCAGGACAAAACCCTGGCCGCCACCATCGTCCAAGAAGAGCTGGCTGGCGTCTTCAACTGGATACTCGCGGGCCTGCACCGGCTGTTGGAAAAGCGCGGGTTCACCCACAGCACCGCCATTGAGGCGCAGTTGGAAGCCTATAAGAAGCAGGCCGACACCGTGCGACTCTTCCTAGAGGACGCCAGCTACATCGCCGACCCGGAGAGCTGGGTCAAGGGCCAGGAGGTGTACGGGGAGTACAAGTTCTTCTGCCAGGAAGATGGCTACCGGCCCGTAGGCCGGCAGAAGTTTACCACCCGCCTAAGCCAGGCCGGCATTGAGCAGAAGCGCAACAAGCAGGGCCAGTTGCTGGCGCTCCGCAAGGACTTCCTGGCCGGAAAATAAGTTGTTTTTTCCCCAACACCTTCAGCACTTCAGCACCCCTCCCCATTGGCCGGGGTGCTGAAGTGTCGAAGGTGACACCTTTAACAAACTTTTTTATGCCACGAACCGCCACCTACCGTTACCAGCTTCAACCCTACCGGGGTCGTAACACCCGTTACACCTGCCCTGACTGCCAGAAGCCTCACTGCTTCACGCGCTACCTCGACACGGCCACTGGCGAACTGCTGGATGCCACCTACGGTTGGTGCGACCACGAGATTAGTTGTGGCTATCACCGCAGCCCTCGCCGGGACAAACCGCCCACAGGGTGGGTATCCCCTTCTACCACTTGGCCAGCCACCACCCGCCAACCCACTGAGGCATCCCCGCCGACCTGGCGCACCCCACCTACAGGTTGTACGATTCCCGCCACCGTGCTGGACGCGTCAGTGCAGCTCGACCACTACCGACGGAATGCGCTGGCCACCTGGCTACAGAGCCTCTTCGGCTTGGGGGAGGCCGACAAATTGCTGCGGCGCTTTCAGCTCGGCACATCTGCCTATTGGCCAGGAGCCTGTATTTTTTGGCTGATTGATGAGCAAGGGCACATTCGAGGTGGACAGGTGGTGCTTTACGACGAAACGGGCCATACGGTAAAAACCGGCTACCGCCATACCCGTTGGGTGCATACGGCCTTAACCACGCATTACCAACGCCTGGGGCTGTCCGTACCTGCTTGGCTGGTGGACTATAACGCCAACAGCCCAAAAAGCCCTTGCCTATTTGGCCTTCCGCAGCTAGCTGCTGCCCCAGCCGGCCAGCCCGTGGCGCTAGTCGAGAGCGCCAAGACTGCCATGATAGCCTCATACTACCTACCGAATTTCATCTGGTTAGCGACGATGGGCTTGAGCTACCTGACGGAAGAGCGCCTGCGCCCGCTGAAAGGACGCAAGATTCGGCTTTACCCTGACGCAGGCGCGTTCGAGAAGTGGAGCCAGAAAGCGGCGGGCCTGCGCCGAATGGGCTACCAGGTAGAGGTATCGGACCTGCTGGAAAAAGTTGTCACGCCAATTGGGCGGCAGGCAGGACTTGACGTAGCCGACGTCCTGCTGCACGAGCACCCGGGTTACCCTCCCAGTTGGGATGAGAGGGATTAGTCACTGTCCAAGCGTATAAGCGGCTCGGCTGTGACAGCCGGTAGTAGCATAACCCTATGTCACTACCGGCTGCAAAGGCGTTTACACCTACCCTACTCTACCCTACAATTTTAGTTGTCTGTAAAAGAGCAAGTTGCCTGCAAAGGCATCGAACAAGTATGTCTACTCGCGGTAGCAGTAGCGCCCTTGT
>JBPBPU010000120.1:0-11173 GCA_050954465.1 Janthinobacterium lividum | reverse complement strand
CAGTCGTGCATACGTACGCGCACCCGGCGCAACCCGGCGCCTCCCCCCCCGGCCCCCTCCCCGAAAAGGGGAGGGGGAGCCGGACGATTTGCTGACGACTGGCTCCCCCTCTCCTTTTCGGAGAGGGGGCCGGGGGGCAGAGTCGATAAGTTCTAACATTATCGCCCTCCGCGACACCTCACCCCCTAGCCCCCTCTCCAAAAAAGAGGGGGAACTAGCTCTAAAAACTAGCTTCTAATTCTAAAACTACGGCTAGTTCCCCCTCTTTTTTGGAGAGGGGGTTAGGGGGTGAGGTGTCGCGGAGGGCGACAACGCTAGAACTTATCAACTCTGGGGCCGGGGGGTGAGGCGCCCACGGAGGGCGATACGCTTACTTATGCGCGACTACTTAGTCTTCGTTGTTGCGGGCGGCCTCGTCGCGGTTGAGCTTGGTGAGGAACGAGCGGGTAAGGGGCGTTTCGCTTTCGTAGCCTTTACGGCGCTCGTTGGCAGCCGCGCTTTCGCCGGTGGCGGGCAGGGCGTGGTTTACCCAGGCCAACACGTCGGACGTGGTGCCGGGCATCAGGCCGTGGAAGGCCGCCAGCAGCTTGGCCGGCAAGGACAGAATCAGCTCGGCATCACCCCGGCGGGCAGCATTCCAGATGCGGCGGGCGGCCTGCTCGGCGCTCATCGTGAAGCCGGGCAAGGCGTCGGCAATGCTAAACCAGGCATATTCTTTTTCGTGCTGGCCCTTGGTATCGGCGTTTTGGGCGCTGCCAGTGCGTAGCAGGCCGGGGCACACGGTGGTTACGTAAATGCCAAACTGATTCAGCTCGGCCCGGAAGCCCTCCGACAAGCCCACCAGCGCAAACTTGCTGGCGCTGTACGCCGCTAAGTGCGGAATAGCCACCTTGCCGCCCAGCGACGAAATATTGATAATGCGCCCCTCGCCGCGCTGCTTCATGCCCGGCAGCACCGCCTGCATGGCGTGGTAGGGAGCCCAGAAGTGCGTGTTCATCGAATCCTCAAAGTCGCGCACATCCATATTTTCCAGCGGCCCGGCAATGATGATGCCCGCGTTGTTGATGAGCACGTCGATGGGGCCGAGCTGACCCTCGACTTCGGCCACCAGCGAGTGCACTTCGGCCGCGTCGGTGAGGTCGCGGGCCAGGGCCAGCACGGTGGTTTCGGAGCCGCCGTAGGTAAGCAAGTCCTGGCGGGCGCGGGCTAGCTCCTGCTCGTCGCGGGCGCAGATGGCCACGCGAGCGCCTTCGAGCACGGCGCGGCGGGCCAGCACCAGCCCCAGCCCGCGCGAGCCGCCGGTAATGAGCACGGTGCGCCCCGCCAGCTCGTACGAGCCGCGCCGGTTGCGCCAAACGGTGGTAGCCAGGGCCGCCGCGCCGAGGCCGGCGGCCCAAAGCCAGGAAGAGGAACGTCGGGGGGAATGCTTCATACCCCCTGTATGGAGTTAGGGGCAGAAAGGTTGCGCGGGGGGACTGGAAGCTGCGTGGCAGGCTGTTCAGGCTAAAAGCCGGACCGCATAAAAGTCCGAGCTTCCTTCGACTTCTTATCCTGAACAAACTGCCCTTGGTAAGCTGCGGGCTGCGCGTCCCACCACTGCATAATGCGCTGCCGGGCTGTTTCGCTGGTGCAGATGGTGAGTGTTTCTCGGTCGAAGTAGTGTTGTACGCGGCTTTCACAGTCATCCAGGGTTGCCAGAAATGTGCTGATTTGCAACTCCTTTCCGCCCACTCCTATGCAATTCTTGCAGCCGAACTCCGTCATGCTCGTTCCCCAGAACAACTGACTTTGCAGCAGCGCGCCTTCAACCTGAATGTTGGGCTGTTGCAATGCCTGGATGGCTTGCAAAATCCCTAATACCTGGGCATTGTAGCCGGCTGCCCAGTCTTCTCCCGGTTTGGTGCGAGCCACCCGAGGGTAGTTAACTGATACTTCCCCGATAGCCACTGGCAACCTGGATTGGGTAGCATTTCTGCTGAAAAATTGCTGCTGCTGCCGTACCGGTGGGCCAGGCAGATTGTGTGCTTTTAGCGCATTGACCAATGCATACGCCTTGTCCGAGGGCTGCCGTAGGGCTGCCACCAGGTAGGGCACATCGGACTGCCAGGGGTCGCGCAGTAGCAGGCGCGTTACGGTTGAGGTGAGCGCGGGGTAAGCCAGTAGCGAGCGTAGCGCCACCCGGGCTGGCTTGCTGGTAAACTCCTCCGAAAACCGCCCCACAATTCGGCTATTGATGCCGATAAGATGCAGGCAATAAGCTGCCCCCACTTGCCTTGGTCATTAGCCGAAGTGCGCACGAATGCCAGCAATGGCTCAATAGCCGCTTCCCGCCGCTGCGCAATCGAATACATATCGTCGGTGTAGCCAATCCAGTACATTTTGCCCGTCTCCACGAACTGCCAATTCGCATTGAGCCGGCTAATTAGCGTTTCCAGCGCCGTTACGGTATCAATGGGTACCTGCATTCCACCACCCTCAACAGCACGGATATTGCGCCCACCGCTGGGGGCTGAGTCAACAATAACACGCTGGGCTTGCAGTGGCCAGGCCCCGAGCAGCAAAAGAGCCAGTAGGAAAGTACGCATAAGGCGAATATAGGCCCCAACGCAAAAAGCCAGGTACCAGCCTGGCTTTCAGCCCAACTGGTACCTGGCTTCTCTGGCAAGCACTACTAGCTACGCCCCTAGCTTCTCCTTAAAGAATGCCAGCGTGAGCGCCCACGCCTCGGCAGCAGCGTCCTTGTTGTAGCTGGGCCGCTCGTTGCAGTTGAAGCCGTGGTCGGCGTAGGAGATGACGGTGTTGATATAAGGCTTGCCGGCGGCTTCGATGGCGGCAATTACTTGGTCGATGTCCTCTTTTTTGATGTGCTGGTCGAGGCCGCCCCAGAAAAACAGGTGTGGCGCGTGCAGGTCCTTCGCCCGGTCGGCTAGTAGCTGGGTGCCGCCGCCGTAGTACGATACGCCCGCCGCCAGCGGCAGCGCGGTATTGGCCAGGAAGGTGACGCGCCCGCCCAGGCAGAAGCCAATGGCCCCGATTTTATTGTGTTGCACGTTGGGCTGGGCTTGCAGCCAGTCGTAGGCCGCTTGCGCATCCTGAATAAGACCCTCTACCGTGATGCCCTGGAAGTGCGGCATGGCGCTCTGAAAATTGTCGTACGGTACCTCCAGGCCCGGCTCAGCGGTGCGGTGAAACAGCTCGGGAGCCACTACCACGTAGCCGGCCTGCGCCAGCCGGTCAGCCACGCTGCGGATATGGCCATTGACGCCAAAGGCTTCCTGAAAAAGAATAATGCCGGGTGCCGGGCCACTGGCAGCAGGCTGGGCGGTGTAGGCGTGCATCTGGGTGCCGTCGGCGACGGGTAGTACGAGTTGGTTAGGGGTGCTCATAAAGAAAGTTAGGAATGTTGAGGTCGGAACAAGCGGCCAGGGTCGGCTGTTTTCAGGGCAGAGAAAAACAGTTGTCATTGCGAGCAGCGCGAAGCAATCGCACCAGAATAAGTCGTTTAGGTTTAGTTATGATGCGATTGCTTCGCGCTGCTCGCAATGACAACTTATTTAGGCTTTCAACCCTGACCATATGCCTACTACCTCCCTCCGCCTAAGCGTGCTCGACCAGTCGCCGGTACGGCCCGGCGCTACCGCCCGCCAGGCCCTGCGCGAAACCACCGAGCTGGCCCAACTCGCCGACCGCCTCGGCTACACCCGCTTCTGGGTGAGCGAGCACCACAATACCACCTCGTTGGCCGGCCCCGCCCCGGAGGTGCTGCTGGCGCACCTTGGGGCGCACACCGAGCACATCCGGCTGGGCTCGGGCGGGGTGATGCTACCGCACTATTCGGCCCTGAAAGTGGCCGAGAATTTTAAGCTGCTCGAAGCCTTGCACCCCGGCCGCATCGACCTGGGCATGGGCCGGGCCCCGGGGGCCGACCGCCTCACCGCTTACGCCCTCAACCCCAGCAACCAGTTCAACGAGAAGGACTTCGTGGAGCAGCTGCTGGACTTGCAAGCGTACTTGCGCGACGAAAAAGTGCCCGATACCATCCACGAGCGGGTGCAGGCCATTCCGCAGATTGACACGCAGCCGGAGCTGTGGCTGCTCAGCTCCAGCGGGCAAAGCGGGCTGTTTGCGGCGCAACTGGGCATGGGCTTCTCGTTTGCGCAGTTCATCAACCCCGGCGGCGGGCCGGCCGCCGTGCGGGCCTACCGCCAGCAGTTCCACCCCTCGGCCGAGCTGCCCGCCCCGGCCGCCAACGTGGCCCTGTTCGTGCTCTGCGCCGACACCGAAGCCAAGGCCGCCGAGCTGCAAAAGGCGCTGTTCATCCAGCTGCTGCGCTTCGAGCAGGGCCGCTTCGGCCCGTATCCCACCCTGGCCGAAACCGCCGCCTACACCTTCTCGCCCCTGGAGCGCGACCGCCTGCGCTACCAGCAGGGCCGCGTGGTAGCGGGCACCCCCGAGCAAGTGCGCGAGCAGCTAACCGAGCTAGCCGCCGCGTATGAAGTAGAGGAGATAGTAGCCACCTGCATCACCGCCGATTTTGCCGACCGCCTGCGCTCATATGAGCTACTGGCCGAGGCGTTTGCGCTGCCGAAAGCGGCCGAAACCCGGCTGGCAATGGCGTAAAATGGGCTACCTTGGGGCTGGTATTTTCGCCTTTCCCCTTCATGCGTTACTTCGGTTTCCTGCTTCTGCTACTTACCTGCTGCCCGGCGCTGGGCCAGCGGCTCTACCGTATTCAGCAGTTTTCGCCCAAGTACTACGGTAAGGTGTGGCTAGCCGAGCCGAACGAAGTATTCAGCCCTGGTTGGGTGGCCGTGTACGAGCGGGCATTGGGCAAACTGCTGCTCAAGGTAACGTCGGATGAGCTGGCTGCCGGAGTGGCGGGCGGCCAGGTAAAGTCCAACGTCCACAACCTGCCTTACGGCGAGCAGAGCGTACTGCTGTACGAAGATTTTAACTTCGACGGAATAAAGGATTTTGCCTTGGAAGACGGGCAAAACAGCTGCTACCACGGGCCGTCGTTTCGCATTTATCTGGCAAAAAACAACGGCTTCGTTTTCAGCGCGGCCTTTACCCGGTTGGCCCAGGAATACTGCGGTATGTTTGTAGTGGACAGGGTGCATAAAAGGCTTTCCACTATGACGAAAAGCGGCTGCTGCTGGCACCAGTTCAGCCAATATGTGGTGCGCAATAACCAACCGCAAGTGGTAAAAATTGTGGAGGAGTCCATTCAGGCTCCGCCCCTTGTAGAAACCACTACCCAGCGTTGGAACGGCAAGAAAATGGTGCGCCGCAAGACCATTACCCTCGACCTGGCCGACGCCCACCAGAAGCCCGTCTTGTCGTTTCGGCTGGCGGGTACTGGCAAGCAGGTGCTGCTACTCAGCGACGGCGAGCAGCTAAGCTACGCCTTGCTGAACGCAGCCGGCGAAGTAGAATTTTACTACCCCGACCCTGCCGCCGAAACCCCCGATACGCCTTTTACACTCAGCCGAAGCGGCCCGGCTGCCACCCTGATATTTCAGAATTCCAGTGCCGTGTATCGCCTCTATGAGAAGCCGGCCGGTACCGGTTCGCCACGCGTGGGCATCGAAGTAACTGCCAATGGCAAAACCCTTAACCTGCCTGGGCAGCCGACTACCAGCAGAGGCAGCCTCGCGCAAGTAGCAGCCCAAAAACTCGTCAACGTAGCCCAGCCGTAGCGTGCGCGCTACCCTGCTGCCCGCCACAGCTCCCAGCCCAGCTTCAGAATAAACCCGCTCACCACCACCAAAAACAACCCCCGCACGAAACCCACGCCGCGCCGCAGCGCCAGCCGCGCCCCCAGCAGCGAGCCCAGCACGTTACACACCGCCATGGGCAAGGCAATGTGGTAGAGCACCTGCCCCGTCGAAATGAAGTACGCCAGCCCGGCCACGTTGGTGGCAATATTCACCACCTTGGCCGAGGCCGAGGCTGCCAGGAAGTCGTAGCCAAACAGCCCCACGAAAGCGAACAGCAGCAAACTGCCCGTGCCCGGCCCAAAAAAACCGTCGTAAAACCCCAGACCCGCGCCCAGCGCCACACCCGTCAGCAGCTCGGTGCGCCCGTGCAGGCGCGGCGCGTGCAGGCTGCCGAAGTCCTTGCGCCAGAACGTGTAGGCGGCCATCAGCACCAGCAGGGCCAGCACCAGCGGCTTCACCAGGTTCTTGTCTAGCCCGCTCACGGCCCGCGCCCCCAGCAGCGCAAAGCAGCCGGCTACCGCCGCCGCTACGGCCACCGTGCGCCAGCGAATGGGCACGTCCGTCAGCCCCCGCAGGTAGCGATACGCCGAAGCCGAAGTGCCCGCCAGGCTCGCTACCTTGCCCGTGCCCAGCACCGTAGGCACCGGCACATCGGGTAGCAACAGCAGCAGCGCAGGTAGCTGAATGAGGCCCCCGCCGCCCACCATGCCGTCGATGAGGCCCGCGCCGAACGCGGCCAGGCAGAGTAGCAGGATGGTGGTCATAGCTAGTATATTTTGAAACGAGCAAAAAGAACGTCATTCCGAGCTTGCCGAGGAATGACGTTCTTTTATTTTCTTAATTCCCAGCTAGAACCTTCTTAAAACGGCGGCTCCTCCCCAAAGCTGTTGCTCTTCGGAAACGGCACGGCCGAGGGCGCGTCGTTCATGCGGCTGCCCAGGCGGATGGTGTTTGGAGCCGCGCCACCTGCGCCGCTCTCAGCGTCGAAGCTGCTGGCGGGCAGCGCGTTGGGAGTGTAGGAGCTGTCGCCGAAGCCACCCGCGCCACCGTCGAAGCCGTCGAGGTCGGCAAATTTGGTGAAGCGGCCGATGAACTTGAGCTGCACCGTTTCGAGCGAGCCGTTGCGGTGCTTGGCAATGATGACCTCACCCATGCCCTGGGTGGGGTTGCCCATCTCGTCCTCCGTAATCTTATAATACTCAGGGCGGTAGAGGAAGATAACCATGTCGGCATCCTGCTCGATGGAGCCCGATTCGCGCAGGTCGCTGAGCTGCGGCTTCTTGTCGCCACCCCGCGTCTCTACCGAGCGCGACAGCTGCGAAAGGGCAATAACGGGGATATTCAGCTCTTTGGCCAGGCCTTTGAGGGCCCGCGAGATACTGGCAATTTCCTGCTCACGGTTGCCATTCTTGCCGCCTTCGTTGCCACTCATCAGCTGCAGGTAGTCGATGATAATGAGCTGAATGTCGTGCTGCGACTTGAGGCGGCGGCACTTGGCCCGCAGCTCCCGAATGCTGAGGGCGGGGGTGTCGTCGATAAAAATCGGGGCCGTCGAAAGCGCCGCAATCTTGTGGTTGAGCTGCGACCACTCGTAGTCGGCCAGGTTGCCCTTCTTAATTTTCTCGGAATCCAGCTCTGCCTCGGCCGAAATCAGACGATTGACGAGCTGCAGCGACGACATTTCCAGCGAGAAAATGGCGACTGGCTTCTTGAAGTCTACGGCAGCATTACGCATAGCAGATACTACGAACGCAGTTTTTCCCATCCCTGGTCTAGCCGCAATTATCACTAAATCAGACGGTTGCCAGCCGCTCGTGACGCGGTCGAGGGCCGAGAAGCCGGTGGGCACGCCCGTGAGGCCGTCTTTCTGGTGCTTCTTTTCTTCCAACTCCTTGATGGCTTTCACCATCAAATCGGACATGGAATCCACGCCCTTGCGCATGTTGTCTTCCGATACCTGGAAGATGTTTTTCTCGGTGTTATCGAGCAGCTCAAATACGTCGGTCGTTTCCTCGTAGGCATCGCGCAGCACCTCCGTGGCCATCCGAATCAGCTCGCGCTTGATGGCGGCTTCGAGAATGATGCGGGCGTGCGATTCGATGTTGGCGGCCGAGTTGATGTGCATCGTTAGGCCCGCCACGTAGCCCGCGCCGCCAGCCGCTTCGAGCTCGCCCATCTCGCGCAGTTCCTGCACCACCGTAAGCTGGTCGATGGGCTCCGACTTATCAAACAAGTTACTGATAGACTTGTAGATGCGTTGGTGGCCTTCCTTATAAAAGCTTTGCGGCTTGAGGATGTCGACAACTGTAGTAAGCGCGTCTTTTTCCAGCATAAGGGCCCCGAGCACAGCGGCTTCCATTTCGAGGCGCTGGGGCGGCAGCTTGCCGGTAGGCGAGTTGGGCACCACCGCCCGGCCCCCGCGCCCGCTCTGAAAAGCGGCGGCAGCGCGGGCAGCAGATTGCTTGAGGCGGTCGTCCATTCGGTCGTTCATAAGGGGGGGCGGGCGGGTAAAGGAGCACGCGGCGTTGCACAAGCAATACCGCCGGGCCGGCACCGGCCCGAACTAACAAAGCTAACCTCGAAGCAAGGGAAAAGAAAGGGTAGGTTTCTGGTTTTTTCGGCGTATGAAGGACTAGAAATTGCTGGCGCGGGCCTCTGGCCCGTGCCGACTACCCGCAGGCCGCTGGCCTGCAACGTTAGAACGATACCCGAACGACTTGTTCTGCCATTGCAGGCCAGCGGCCTGCGGGTAGTCGGCACGGGCCAGAGGCCCGCGCCAGCAACTCCCTGCCGTACTTTCGCCTCCTGAAATAGCTCCTCCCGTACCCTTGGAAAACATTCACCTCATTGCCGTGGGCGGCAGCATCATGCACAACCTGGCGCTGGCCCTGCACCGGCGCGGAACCCACGTCACAGGCTCCGACGACGAGATTTTTGAGCCCGCCCGTACCCGCCTGGCCGCCGCTGGCTTGCTGCCCGCGCAGGAGGGCTGGTTCCCAGAGAAAATCCACGCCGGGCTCGCAGCCGTGATTGTGGGCATGCACGCCCGGCCCGACAACCCCGAGCTGGCCCGCGCCCAGGAGTTGGGGCTGAAAGTGTACTCTTTCCCCGAATATATCTACGAAGCCAGCCGCGACAAGCAGCGCGTCGTTATTGGCGGCTCGCACGGCAAAACCAGCATTACGGCGCTTATTTTGCATGTGCTGCGGCACCACGGGCGGCAGTTCGACTACGCCGTGGGGGCGCAGCTGGCGGGGTTCGATTTGATGGTGCAGCTCAGCGACGATGCCCCGGTTATCATCATCGAGGGCGACGAGTACCTGTCGTCGCCCGTGGACCGGCGGCCGAAGTTTCACCTCTACCAGCACCACATCGGGGTTATTTCAGGCATCAGCTGGGACCACATCAATGTGTTTCCCACGGAGGAAATCTACCGCCAGCAGTTCGAGATTTTTGCGCGCCAAACCCCCAAGGCCGGCGTGCTCATCTACGACCGCGACGATGACCAAACCCAGCTCGTAGCCGTGCCTACCTCGGCCGATGTCACCTACGTGGGCTACGGCCCGCACGAGCACGTAGTGCGCGATGGCCAAACGTTTTTGCTCACCAAGAAGGACGAGGAAGTGCCCATCCAGGTATTTGGCGAGCACAACCTGCGCAACATCTCAGCGGCCAAGGAGGTGTGCAAGCAGCTGGGTATCAAGGGCAAGGACTTCTACAAAGCCGTTGCCACGTTTCAAGGTGCCGCCCGGCGCCTGGAACTGGTGCAAGCCAGTGCTACGTCGGTGGTGTACAAGGACTTTGCCCACGCGCCCAGCAAGCTGCGCGCCACGGCCCAGGCCCTGAAACAACAGTTTCCCGAGCGGCGGCTGGTGGCTTGCCTCGAACTGCACACCTTCAGCTCGCTCAACCCCGCCTTTTTGCCGCAGTATGCCCACTGCTTCGATGCGCCCGATGTGGCGGTGGTGTACTTCAACCCCCACGTACTCGAACACAAGCGCCTGCCCCCGCTGCCTCCCGAAGCAGTGGCCGCCGCCTTCCAGCGTCCCGACCTGCGCGTATTCACCGACAGCGCCGCGCTGGCCGCCTTCCTGCACGAGCAGCCTTGGGCTAATGCCAACCTGCTGCTGATGACCTCCGGCACGTTTGACGGCTTGGATGTGGCCGGGCTGGCCGCGCACGTAGTGAGCGGAATGTAAAACGGAGTGGCACTCCGTTTCGGCGCGAAGTGCCACCCGCACGGACACCTTGCTTCGGCAGTAAGCGAGGTATCCGTTTACGTTTCAAACGCCTGCGTAACAGCAGTTAGTAACTGCTGTTACGCCGTGCGGGAAGTAGCGCTCAGCTTTAGCTTGGCGCATCGCCGCCACGCGGCGAATTCGGCACCACACCGCATGGCGCAGAAAATTAGTACCACGCAGACGCGAGCTTTGCCGCGTAGCTGGCGTTTGTGTCGTGGGTTACTGCTCTAAGCGGCTCGGTGCCGGATTCGCCGCGTGGTGGCGATGCGCCAAGCTAAAGCTGAGCGCTACTTGGTCAGTTGCCTAGTAAATAATGGTCAGCGGCCCAGTGTAAGCGTGGCCTTTCACTTGCACGATATAGTAGTAGGTGCCGACGGGAGCGGGCTGCCCGGCCATGGTGCCAGCCCATTCGTTGCCGGGGCCATAGTTGGTGGTTTCAAAAAGCTTGCTGCCCCAGCGGTTGAAGATGGTGACGTGGTTGTTGGTATACTCCTCAATGTGCTCAATCTGCCAGGTGTCGTCGTCCCCATCGCCGTTGGGGCTGAAGACGTTCGGGATGCGCAGGTGCGGATGCACCAGCACCTTAACTTGGCTGGTGTCGCTGCATTGGCCCCGAGTGGCAGCCAGCGTATAAACGGTGGTACCCACGGGCGGTAAGGCGCGGGGCTGCAACACGGTGACACTGCTCAGGCCCAGAGCAGGCGTCCAGGAAACGGGGTACGTGCCGTTGGCGGTGCCCTGCAAGGTTATGGCGTCGCCCTCCATTACCTCCTGGTCGGGCCCGGCGTCCACATCCACGGTGGGGTCTACGTGCGCCACCACGCCGGCCGAAGCTACCGTTTTAGGTCCACAGATGGTGGAGGCAATCAGGTTCAGGGTTACGACCTGCCCTTCGTGCAGGGTAGTCGTAGAGAAAACGGGCGAAGTTGCGCCAGCCACATCCTTGCCATCCACCTGCCACTGGTAAGCGGGTGTTGCGCCGGGGTTGGTAGTGTTGTCGAGGCTGAAGACCAGGGGCGTGCCCTCACAAACGGGCATTACCGTTTTGCTACTCATCGTCACGGTGGGCAGGGGCACGGGAATCAGGTGTACGGTCACGACCGCCGTGGCCGGACCCGTGGCGCAGAAGCCGGTGGTGGGGCTCACTTCCACCTGCACCTGGTCGCCATCGGCCAGGGTGGTGCTGGTGAAGGTGGGCGTGGTGGCCACCAG
>JBPBPU010000034.1:0-11767 GCA_050954465.1 Janthinobacterium lividum | reverse complement strand
GGCAGAAAAATAAATTGGATGACGCCGTAGCCATCTGTATTGGACTAGCTAATTTCAAATCAAAGCTAGCAAAGTATTGACTATCAAACTTTAGTAAGGCTAGTAGAGAGTTTGATGAGTTAGTCCAGGGAGTCCGTAGCGATACTGCTCGACATTGTGCCCGTAGGCCTAGTTATCTTCCTATGCCTAGAATAAACAGCCTAGTACTAGTAGGCGGCCTCATAGGAATAATCTGGCTTTGCACGGAAGCTGGTTTAACTCCGTGGAATGGCTCGAACACGCGTGGCTACCCTAGGCGTCGCAGTTGGGCCTGCGCTATATTGCCCACGTTGTGCAGGCCGATAAGGGAGCTTATATTTTCGCGCTTACGAATGGCATGCCGACCACCTGAACGGCTTGCTCGAACTGCAACCCTTTGCATGACTTATCCGCAGCCCAACACCGGCTGCATCGCTGTCAGCCCTAGGCTAGTGGGCTAGGTGGAGCTACCCACCTACCTACCTAGGAGAAAGGCGGCTAAGTGAGGTGGCCGCTGAGCCGGAAAGCGTAGCTAGCCCACCGTTTAGTAGCCAACCCAAAACCTACGCGCTAACTTATATTGGTAAGTGGAATCTGAATAGTGACCTGGGTGCCTATACCAGTATCAGGCGTATGGAGGGAAAAGGTGCCGTTCAGCAGGTTTACCCGGTCCTTAATCGTACGCAGGCCAATGCCAGTCGATTTGCCTGGTTCTGAGCTGATTCCCTGGCCATTATCACGCACTTTCAAGGTTATTTCGCCATCTTCCTGCACTAGCAGAATATCGGCATTGGTAGCCTCCGCATGTTTTGTCACGTTCGTGAGCAATTCTTGGCAAATGCGGTAAACGGCAACTTCCAGATAAGACTCTAACCGGCCTTCTAGCCCCACTACTTCGCAATTTATCCGAATACGCGTCTGGCTATATTTCTGGCATAAATCCTGAATGGATTTGGCCAAGCCATAATTATTTAGCGTAAGCGGCACCAACTCGTGCGATACCCTGCGGGTTTCCTGAATAGCTTCCGCTAGCAACAGGTTGGCCCCCTTGATGGCTTCTGGTGGCACCAGCGTAGCCACTTGGTCCAGGTTAAGTTTAGTGGCGAATAATAGCTGCCCTACCCCGTTGTGCAACGACTCGGCGATGCGTCGGCGCTCTTCCTCCTGGGCATCCAGAATACCTAGCAACAGGGCTTTCTGCTGGTTCAAGCGCATTTGCAGGTTTTCTTCTTCTAGGCGCTTTACTTCGGAAACATCCAAATCGAGGCCCAGCATCTTTAGGGGCTCTCCGTGGTCGTTGCGCAGCACCACCGATTTGATGCGAAAGGTATGCACCTGGTTATTTATGCGCAGGCGCAGCGTTTCGTCCAGCGATTCATGCCCTTCCCGAAATTGCTTCACCAGGTTTTCCGCCGCGGGCTTATCGGCTTCCACGACATAATCCAAGTAAATTTTCGGGTTTATCGGGCTGCCGGCTGGCAAACCGAATAACCGGTACATGCCGGTGCTCCAGACTATTTCGCCGCTCGCGATGTCGTACTCCCAGCTGCCCATCTGGGCTACTTCTTCTGCTCGCTGCAAAATGGCCAAGTTGCGTTGCAAGGTTTCGGTGCTCTGGTTTAACTGGGCCGTTCTTTCCTGCACCTGCTGTTCCAAGCCGGCGGATAGTTGCTCCAGCGCCTGAATGGCCCGGTGGCGCTCCACAAAGTCGGCGGCCGTCCAGGCCAGCAAATCGAGCAGCTTCAGCTGGTGCTCGGTGGGGCGGTGCGGCTGGCGAAACTGGTTGCTCAACACCCCCACCACGCCACTAACGCGGGTAACCAGGGGGGTAGACTGGGTGGCCCGAATGCCGGCCGCCAAGGCTACTTCGCGGTCTTGGGTACCTAGTAAGGGCGCGTAGGTTTCAACGTCTTCAATCAGCAATCGGGTACGGTCGCGGCGGGTCACATCGCAGGCTGCCTGCGAGCCTTCGTGCAGGAATTGCTGAATGAAGCGGTCACTTTCCTGATAGCCTTGGTAGGCGTACATTTCCAGCCGCTGGCCATCTTCACTGACCAGCTGCACGCAGCCGCGGTCGGTGTGGGTAAAGTCGCAGGCCAGGGCTACCATTTCTTCCAGCGCCACTTTCAGGTTGGTTTCGGTGGCCAGCTTCGCGTGCAGCTCGTAGAGGCGCTGCATGCCCGCCAGGTCAGTAGCCACTGCTTCTTCGGCTATTTTGCGCGCACTGATGTCGATGGCGTACTCGGCGATGGTGCCGTCGCCCAAATCGGCGGCCACGAACGTCAACCATATCCGGGAGCCGTCTTTGCGGAAGTACTCCTTCTCGTACGGGCCGCAGCGCCCCGTCTGCTGCATTTGCGCCAGGGCCTGCAAGCTGGCTACCGTGTGTTCGGCCGGGGTGAAGTCGGACCACGTAAACTTGCGGCCTTCGAACTCCTCGCGGTCGTACCCAATCATCTCCAGAAAGGCATCGTTGGCGTGCAGCATCGTGCCGCCGTGGTCGAACGTGAGCACTCCCACGCTGGGCACGTTGACCATGCGCTGCAAGCGTTGTTCGCTGGCCTGCAAGGTTTCTTCGGCTTGCTGGCGTTCGGTAATGTCAAACAGGGTGATTACTACGCCACTAATCCGGTCTTCGGCCGTGCGATAGGGTAGCACCCGCATCATAAAGGCCCGGTGGTCGGTCGTTTTTACCTCCCGCTCAATGACGGTTAGTTTTTTAAGGACGGTTTCGGCATCGTGCAGCAAATCGTCATAGACCAGCCGATGGGTAATATCCGAGATGGGGCGGCCGACGTCGGACGGGATGAGGTTGAAAATTTGCTGCGCCGCGGGCGTGTACAACCGGGTGCAGAAAGCGCGGTCGAGAAAAATGGTCGCTATATCGGCCGAATTAATCAGGTTTTGGAAGTTGTTGCTGGTCAGGCTTATCTCCTCAATTTTTACTTTCAGCTCCTGGTTTACCGTGCGCAGCTCCTCGTTTATCGATTGCAGTTCTTCCTTGCTGGTTTCCAGTTCTTCGGCCGACGACCGCAGCTCCTCATTCACGGCCTGAAATTCCTCGTTCGACGCCTTTAGCTCTTCGGCTTGGTATTCGTGCTGCTCCGCCGAGTACCGTAGCCGGGCTTTCACCTGGATAAGCTCCTCTTCCAAATGCCGGGCAATCGGCTCATCAGCCGTCAGCACTACCTTTTCGTCGGGCTGCGCCTGCTCTTGCAGGTCAAAAATTACCAGGATGAGCCCTCTGGCCATATCGCCCGCCTTGGTTACCGGTTTCACGTGGATGGTGAGCGCGTACTGTTCCCCGTTCCTCGTCCAGCGGATGTTGCGGGCCTCAATGGCAGTTTGCCGCTGCCCGGCCTGGTAGAGGGCCGACCGGAGTTCGAGCCGCAGCTCGGGCTTAATCAACTTTAGCAGGTTTTTGGTCAGCTCGCCGCCCGAAAACTCCAGAAAGCTACCCACTTTCTCCGACATATGCAGAATGTCATAGTCCTCATTGACCACCAGCGAGGGCGGCGCATATTGCTCTAGCAGGGTCTGGTGCAGCGCCCCAAAAGACGTGCGGCTTGGTGGTGGGCTGCCCCCATCATTAAGCTTCAGAAACGCCTGCTGCTGGGGTAGTAAGCTAGGGGCGTCGTCGGGTGCCGGGTACTTGCGTGGCGTGGCTTCCCGGGCCCGGTAGATGCGGTTTTCCCGGCTCACCGTGGCATAGAGGTCGCTGGCCCCATCCACCGATTCAGAAGAACCCAGAAACAAAAAGCTGCCCGGTTTCAGCGCGAAGTGAAACGTCTCCATCACCCGCTCCTGCGCCGTGGTGTTGAGGTAGATTAACACGTTGCGACAGGTCACCAGGTCGAGGCGCGAAAAAGGCGGGTCTTTTAGGAAGTTGTGATTTGCGAACAAGACCATTTTCCGTATCTCGCTTTGTACGCGGTAGCTATCGCCTTCTTTCGTAAAGAAGCGCAGCAGCCGCTTGGGCGACACATCGGCGGCATCGTTGAGCGTGTACAACCCTTCGCGGGCGGTCATGATGGCGGCTTCGTCGATGTCGGTGGCGAATATTTGTACTTTGGGCGCGTCTAGTACGCCCTGGGTTCGTTCGGCCAGCAGCATGGCCAGCGAATAAGCCTCTTCCCCGGTGGCGCAGCCGGCAACCCATATTCTTACCTCGCTATCCGATTTCTTATTGTTAAAGATGGTCGGCAAAACGTCCTGTTCCAAGGCGGCAAAAGGCTTTTTATCCCGAAAGAAATTGGTCACCGAAATCAACAGGTCTTTCAGCAGCGCCTGGCTCTCCTCCGGGTTCTCGTGCAGCAGGGCCGCATAGCTCGGCAGGTCGGGCAGGTTGCGCACGTTGATGCGGCGCTCAATGCGGCGCAGCAGGGTAGGGCGTTTGTAATTGGAGAAATCGTGCCCGGTGCGAATGCGCAACTGGGCAAATATTTCGCGCAGGGCCTGTTGCTGCTGCGCTGGCTGGTTCACTGCCTCCACCGCAATATCAATCGTGCCCAGGCCATTGCGATAAGCCAGTATGCGGCCCGGAATCTCCGCCACCGGCAGCACTTCATCTATCAGCTCAGTAGCTATCGCATGGCGGGGCATTTCGTTGAATTCTGCCTCCCGGGGGTTTTGCACGTACGTGGCGCCGCCTCGTTCCTTTATCCGTTTTAAGCCCATCGAGCCGTTGGCACCCGTTCCGGACAGCACCACGCACACCGCCCGGGGCCCGTGTGAATCGGCCAGGGTCCGGAAAAAGATATCCACGGGCGCCCGCCTTTCTTCCACGTACAGGTTGACGGAAGGCACAATGGAGCCCTCTTCCATCATCAAATGCTGATTGGGCGGCACCACGTAGATGTGATTGGGCACTATCTCCACCTTTTCCGTCACCTGCGTCACGGGAATGCGGGTAACCGCCTGAAGTACCTGCGCTAACTGGCTGTCGTGGTCGGGTGAAAGATGCAGAATAACCACGTAAGCCATATCAGAATCTTCGGGCACGTGCTCAAAAAATTCTCGTAGTGCTCGAATACCACCGGCCGACGCGCCTAGGCCCACGATGAGAAAACCTCGTGGCTTTTCAGTCAGAAAGTCGGCAAATTTACTTGTTTCCATCACCCTTTTTCTATAGTCCTAATCCCTAAACGGGCTGATAATCACTAGCAATAACTACTTGCTCTATAAAGCCTAGCAGCTCTAGTATACTCCCTCCTCCTCGTTCGCTTGGGTGCTGATGCTCGTAGCCGTTAACTGCTCATGGTTAAAAACAGTCTGGCGGACAATTTTGGCCCGGCTTTCCGCTTCCTGCGCTTTTTTGAAATACAGGGCAGCTAGCTTCGGTTGGTTCTTTTCGGCGTAGTGGTCGCCCAGGTTGTTGAGCAGCATAATGCTTTCTTCCACTCCCCGAATGGCACTCCACAACGTGTCCTCAATTCTTTCAGTAATGCTAGTGAGCAGGCTGTCAGCCGAGTACGCATGCCCGGTATGGCAGCGGTAGCGGATGATGTCGCCATCCTGAATGGCCGATAAGACCCCGTGACATTCGGGGCAAGCATAGGGCGTTAGCTGGCTAAAAGCCGGCATATTGTGCGTAAGTACTGGCTGCTGTGCAGCTACCCGCAGTTCAAGGATGGTCTTTTTTTGCTCTTCCATTGCGATGTCATTACCTGCTACCACAGTTTCGGCCGTTAGCTTCACCAGTAAGGGAGCCATTTCGGCAATTGACAACCGGTAATCTACTTCCACGGCGGCCAAGGCACTCTCCGGCATAGAAGAAAATTCTGCCTCGGCCGGTTCCTGCACGATGGCAATGCCGCCCCGGTTTTTTATTGTCCATAAGCCGGCCGTACCATCATCCAGAGCGCCGGATAAGATGATGCCGATAACCCGGGAACCGTAGATGTAAGCGGCGGAACGAAATAAGGTATCGACCGCGGGTCGAAACCGGTTTTCCTTAGGTCCTCTGGTGACCCGCACGATGCCCTGCTCCAGCAGCAGGTGCTTGTCGGGCGGGGCTACATAAACCCGGTTGCTATTAATAGGCTCATTATCAACAGCATTGGTAGCTAGTAGGGTTTTTTGCCGGTTTAGTACCTGGGGTAATATGCCCGTTACATCGGGCGACATGTGCCACACGATAAAAATAGCGGCGTCAAGCGTGGGCGGCAATGCACCAATCAGTTGCTTAATGGCCTCAAAACCTCCCGCGGAGGCACCAATCACGATGATGTTTCTCTTCTCCAAAATTAGATTTTTACTACTGGCCGATAAACGAATCTAGCCACTGGCCTCCTTTTTTAACAAGGTAGGGCTCACTACCCACATGCCGTTGCGCCCTCCCAAAAGCGGGAGCACCACAGTCCGCACCACGCACCCGGGTGAGGTAGCTACCCACCGACCCCAGATGAACCGCACTATGCGGGGTATCGCTGTTCACTCAGCCTAGACCGCCCTAAACCTCGTTAAAGCCATCAACTGGAAACCCCAGGATTGCTAAGGCCCGGAGTGCGAAAAGCCCGTCTCAATTTTAACTCCTGCCAAACCACCTGTCCACCCGGTTTCCTCTTTCAATTCTTTTTCTCTTCTAATGGCTGATTTACAAGCCCTCATTTTTGATATGGACGGCGTTATCATTGATAACACGCCCATCCAGGCCCGCGCTTTTCAGCTGCTGTTTCGCGACCTCGACCTCCAGGCTGATGCCACGGATTTGCTGCGCCGCTTCAACGGCATGCCCGCCACCGATATTCTGGAACAGGTGTTTGACCACCCCGTGCCGAAAGAAGATTTGAAGAAATACGCCGACCAGCGCGAGTTTCTTTACCGCTACCTGTATTGGGATGAGCGCCAGGCAGCGCCAGGGTTGGTCGAGTTCTTGGAAGCGGCCCGCGCCGCTGGCCTAAAGATTGGCCTAGGTAGCGGCTCGGCCGGCGATACGCTGAGCTACATCCTCGACTACCTCGACCTGCGCCGCTTCTTCGATGTGGTGGTGGGCGCCGACGACGTGGAAAGCGGTAAGCCTCACCCCGAAACCTACGCCGTAGTGGCCGAAAAGCTGGGGGTAGCCCCCGCCAACTGCCTAGTGTTTGAAGATGCCATCTTGGGCGAGCACGCGGCGTATAAGGCGGGGATGCACTGCGTGGCCGTCACGACTACCCTAGCCACCGCTGACTTTCAAGCGCCTTTGCTAGCTATTAAGGACTTCACCGACCTCACCCCCGCGCACCTGCGCGCGCTATTCGGCCCGGTGGGCAAGGCCCCGAAGGCCGACGATGACGTAACCAAAGGCCAGGACCTCCAGCCAGTAGCGGAAGCTAATAACTAGTGCCTCAACCCGAAGGGCCTGCCCAAATGAGGGCCCTACCTTACCTGCTACCTGGCTAATGCCTACTCCTTTACCGGCCGTCGTTTTCCTGCACGGCTACCTCGAAAGCCCCGCCATCTGGCCCGGTTTTATCGGCGATGCCTTTGCCGACTGCCAAGTGCTGCTGCCCGCCCTGCCCGGCTACGGAGCCGCTAGCGCCGCTACCGACTACAGCCTCGAAGCGGCCGCCGACGCCGTGCGCGCCGAGCTAGCGGCAGCGGGCGTGGGGCGCGCCGTGCTGGTGGGCCACAGCATGGGCGGCTACGTAGCCCTCGCATTTGCCGAAAAATACCCTGGCCTGGTAGCGGGCCTGGGCTTGTTTCACTCCTCCGCCCTGCCCGACACGGAAGAAGATGCTAAGCGGAGGGCCCGTAACCGCACCTTTTTGGAAGAGCACGGCGTTGCGGCTTTTGCCAACGAGTTTTTGCAGCCGCAACTCTCGCCCATCCACCGCGAATCGCTGAACGACTCGGTGGCACAGCTCCAACAGCTGGCGGTGGCCGTGCCGCTGGCCGTAGCCCTGGGCAACCTCGACGCGATGGCGCACCGCCCCGACCGGCGCGCCGTGCTCGAACGAGCTACCTACCCGGTCTTGTTTATTGCGGGCAAAGACGACCGCGCCGTGCTGCCCGAGAAGACGCACGAAGAAAGCCTGCTGCCCGATTACTGCACGGTGCTGTGGCTGGCGGGCGTGGGCCACCTAGGCTTTATCGAGCGGCCCACCGATACGCGCCGGGCCGTGCGTCAGCTGCTAGATGCTGCTTTCAATCGCTAACCACTGGCCGAGTACCCGCGTATAAAGTAGTAATAATCAGCCGGAAGCAGCCAGTGTATTGGTCGCCTACCCTGTTGCCGCACAGCGGTGAAACCGGGTAAACTCAGAATCTCAGGCATTGAACCCAGCGTTAAGTTGAGCTTTTCAGCAGTCCGGCTGGGCGCTTGCCTCTGACCTTGGAAAAGCTTCCATTTGCTAACAAATCATTCAAACGAAACCCTACGTAGTCATGGAAGAAGAAAATAAATTTAGCCGCCGCAAACTCCTGGGCGGCCTAGGTGCTGGCTTGGCGGCTGCGGCCGTATCGCCCGTACTAGCGGCTTCGGAGGCAGCGGGCCCCGCCGTGGTGCCAGCAGTGCCCTTGCAGGACCCTACCAGCAAGTACCCTAAGCCACCATTTAAGGGCCAGTCGCAGCCGTGGCCGGGCCTGGCCAGCCAGATGGACCCGCGCCCCGACCACGGCGAAACCAGCTACAAAGGCTCGGGCCGCCTGGCCGGGCGCAAAGCCCTGATTACGGGCGGCGACTCGGGCATGGGTCGGGCCGCGGCTATCGCCTACGCCCGCGAAGGGGCCGACGTGGCCATCAATTACCTGCCAGCCGAGGAGCCCGATGCCAAAGAAGTGATTGCGCTCATCAAGGCGGCGGGCCGCAAGGCAGTGGCCATTCCGGGCGACTTGCGCGACGAGTCTTTTTGCCAGAAGCTGGTGGCCGAAACCGTGCGCCAGCTCGGTGGGCTCGATATCGTGGTCAGTAATGCCGGCCGACAGCAGGCGCACGCCTCGATTCTGGACATCTCCACCGAGCAGTTCGATTGGACGATGAAGACGAACATCTACGCGCCGTTCTGGATTATCAAGGCCGCACTGCCTCACCTGGCGCCCGGCTCGGCCATTATTGCCACTACCTCCGAGCAAGCCTACGACCCGTCGGCCGACCTCTACGACTACGCTCAGACCAAGGCGGCCACGATGAACTTCGTGAAATCGCTGGCCAAGCAGCTCGGGCCCAAAGGCATCCGGGTGAATGGGGTAGCCCCCGGCCCCATCTGGACGCCCCTGCAAGTAAGCGGCGGCGCCACGCAGGAGAAGCTGAAGGAATTTGGCGGCAAAACGCCCCTGGGCCGCCCCGGCCAGCCCGCCGAGCTGGGCAGCATCTACGTGCAGCTAGCTGATAGCGGGGCCAGCTACGCTACCGGCCAAGTGTATGGCGCTGCCGGTGGCGGTGGCCAGCCGTAAGCGACGGCGTTTCTGTTAGCTATAAGTCATGAAAAACGAAGCGAGAGCAGCTTAGGCTGCTCCCGCTTCGTTTTTTGCTTTGTCTACGCAGTATAGTTGATAGTCAACTACTTATTGGCTACGAACTGCACGACAACGTAGCGCTGCCGGGCTTGTCGCGGGCCCAGTCGGGCCGCTTGGCGGCTAGCTCCTCGTGCGCCGGGTGCTCGGCAAAGGGCGTTTTCAGCACTTCGAATAGCGTTTCGAGCGGTGCCAAATTTCCCGCCTCAGCTGCTTCGATAGCTCGCTGCGCGAGGTAATTGCGTAGCACGTACTTGGGATTGGCCGCCAGCATGCCGTCCCGAATAGCATCGGGAGCGGCCGTTTCCTGCCGCAATCGTTGGGCGTAGCGGAGCAGCCACGCCAGCAAGGCTTGGTTTTCGTTGCCAACTTCGGGGTAGCCGGCTTGGTCGAGCAATTCGCTGTACAGCTCGTCGGCGTTGCTACCATCGGCTAGCAGCGCGGGCACTACGTGCGAGAGTTGCCGGCAGAAAACCGTCATATCGACGCCCGCTTCGGCTAGCGCGGGGGGTAGGGCTTCGGTGAGGGCTTGGTCTTCGGCGGCGGCTAGGGGCGTAAGGCCGAGTTTGCGCAGCCAGAGTGCGTGCTGGGTGGTGGCTAGGGTAGTTGCGTAGTCGTCGAGGCCGGCGCGCAGGGCTTGAGCATCGGCCACCAAAGGACCGAGCGCCTGGGCCAGGGCCATCAGGTTCCACATGCCTACCCGGGGCTGCTGGCCAAAGGCGTAGCGCCGCGAGCCAAAATCGGTGGTATTGGGCGTCCAGCCGGGGTCGTAAGGTTCTAGCCAGCCGTAGGGGCCGTAGTCGATGGTGAGCCCCAGGATGGACATATTATCGGTATTGAGCACGCCGTGTACAAAGCCCACTGTCATCCAATGCGCTACCATGACGGCTGTGCGCCGGGCTACTTCCCTGAACCACTGCACATAGGCCTCGGGCGAGGGCGGGCCCAGTTCGGGGTAGTGGTGGTGCAGCACGTAGTCGGCCAGGGCACGCAGATTGTCTATTTCGCCGCTAGCTGCCAAGAGTTGAAAATTACCGAACCGCACAAACGTGGGCGCCACCCGCGCCACAATGGCTCCCGGCTCGGGCGCAGCATTGCCATCGTAGAACATGTCGCGCACCACCGCGTCGCCGGTTTCGACCAGACTGAGAGCCCGAGTGGTAGGCACCCCGAGGTAGTGCATGGCCTCGCTGCACAGAAACTCGCGCAGCGACGAGCGCAGCACCGCCCGGCCGTCGCCGCGCCGCGAGTAGGGGGTAGGGCCCGCGCCCTTGAGCTGAATCTCCCAGCGCGAGCCATCTACAGCCGCTACCTGGCCTAACGAGATAGCCCGGCCATCGCCGAGCTGCCCCGCCCAGTTGCCAAACTGGTGCCCGCCATAGCGCGCCGCGAAGGGCTTCATGCTGCTGGTGACCAGATTACCGGCCAGGGCATCCACGGCGGGGCCGCGCTCGGCGGGCTGGGCTAGCCCGAGAAAGTTGCCCAGCTCCGATGACCACGCCAGCAGATGCGGGTCGGCTACGGGCGTGGGGGCTACTCGCGAGTAGCAGTAGCCCGGCACCTGCCGCGAGCCTTTATTGCCGGATACATCGCCGCGCAGCTCGTCTACAAATGGGTTTTCAAACGCAACCTGATCAAGCTGAGGAGCCTTAGCAATCGTCATATAATAGAGAAGTAAAATAGCAGGAAAGAATAAATAGGGCTCAATGGGCCCAGCTCCTTCGCAAACGGCCTGGGAACGTTGCTTGTTCAATCAAGTTGAACTAGCAACGTCCCAGGGCCGTGGTGGGCTGTCGGCCAGGCGCGGCCTAGGCACTTTAGAGCGGCTTCCAGGCCCCGTTGACGCTGAATAACGTGCTCAAGCCTTCGGGCGTGAGCGCGGCGATAACCGTCACGTTCGGCCCATTGTGCAAGGGCATGGTTTGGGATAAGCACTACCCGTCGCAGGCACGCCCATAGCGCCAACAATAGGTCAGGTTGATGTGCGTCTCGTCGTCGAATACGAAACGTGTAACATCTGCTCGACTGCTCTAGGCATCGGTCAGCTGACGGTGTGGTCCGCCGGGCGGGCCCATGCGAGACGGGTTAAAGGGAGTAAATCATCGAGAAAGCAGTACATTGCAACGGTCTGTTCGCGCATGGATGGCAGGAATTGAAGGGGCGAAATACTCCAAACCTAGCCTGTTCGTGTCGAACAGACTTTTTTTAGTCCTGCGCTACTCCGATTTCTATGATTCAAACAAGGGCAGGCGCATAATTTTTGTCATAATTTCGGTCTTGCTGGACGCAGGCAAAAATGAGGTGGACGAGCTTG
>JBPBPU010000081.1:0-12299 GCA_050954465.1 Janthinobacterium lividum | reverse complement strand
CTAGAGCAAGCCCTGACGCTACGCCAGCCTGCGCTGGGCCTCATCATCCACGCCGACCGAGGCAGCCAGTACACCAGCCAGGTGTGCCGCCAGCGCATCGCGCAGGCGGGGGCGCTGGCCAGTTATGCCCGGCCGGGTACGCCCACCGACAACGCCCAGGCCGAGGCGGGGTGGAGCACCCTCAAAACCGAGTTGCTACCCGGTGGCGGCGCGTTTGCCAGCTTGGAAGAAGCCAGGCTGGAAGTGGCCTATTACCTCGACACCTACTTCAACCTCGACCGCCGCCACTCCGCCCTAGGCTACCGCTCGCCCCACCAATTTGAAGCTGACCTCCTGAAACCCCTACCTTAGCTCACTGTCCGCTTTCACTAGACCGTCCCAAGAGTAGGGCCAGGGTTTGGCGCAAAAAAGAAACCCGCCGGATGGGCAGGCTTAACTTTAGGTAACCACCTGTAAGCTCCCCCTCAAAGTAGGCCAGTCAAAAATAGCGGTCAGGCAGCTTGACGAAACTTGATGGGGGTTAGAAAGTTAAGAGATTGGTGGGGCCGCAGGTGGTTGTAATCGTATTGCCAGAGCTGGCAGTGTTCGCGCACTTGGCGCAGGCTAGTGAAGAGCGTAGCGTTGAGCAATTCGCGGCGAAACGAGCCGTTAAAGCGTTCAATAGTGGCGTTTTGGGTCGGACTCGCGGGCTGAATCCAGTGCAGCTCAATCTGCTGGTCCGCACACCAGGTCTGCAGCACCTGGCTGATAAGTTCGGGGCCATTGTCCACCCGAATTCGGGCCGGTACTCCATGACGGCTTACCAAGGTCGTGAGCAAGGCCACCACGCGGGTGGCAGGCAGCGAAAAGTCGACTTCAATACCCAGCACTTCCCGGTTCCAGTCCTCGACTACATTCAAAGTGCGGAAGCGCCGCCCATCGCTTAGCGCATCGCTCCTAAAGTCCAACGACCAGCAGACATGGGGCCGCCCAGGCACTTCCAAGGGCTGCTTGACGCGTTCAGGCAGGCGTTTCTTGTGGCGGCGTTTGCCTAGTTGGCTCAGGGCCTGATAGAGACGCCATAATCGCTTGTGGTTAACCACTACTTGCTGCTTGCGCAGGCGATAGTAGTATTTCCAAAAGCCCCACCCACCGTGCCGCTTGACCAAGCCCTGCAGGCGAGACACTAGGTCGGCATCATGGGGCTGGATTCCCCCACGGCCCCCGCTGGCTGGCGGGGCGCAGCTGGCGCGGGCCAGGCCCACGAGCAAACACGCTTGGCGCTGACTCAACCCGCGCTCGCAGGCGTAGTGGGCCACGTCGCGCCAGGCCGTGGGGGTCGTTACTTTTTTCGCAACACCTCCTTGATGACCTGATTTTCCAGACTTAGCTCGGCATGGAGCTGTTTGAGACGACGGTTTTCGTCTTCCAGGTGTTTAAGGCGCTGTAACTCACTTACACTCATACCGCCAAACTTGCTTTTCCAGCTGTAAAAGGTGGGTTCACTGATACTGTGCTCCCGGCAAATCTGGCCACGGTCTGGCCCTGGTCTTGTTGGCGCAATACGCCCAGAATCTGGGCCTCGCTAAAACGACTTTTTTTCATAAAGCAGGTGAAAATAGAGAAAGTGGAAAGTTACTACTTCTCTTTACTTTTGACTAGCCTACTTATTGGGGAAGCTTACAACCGCTACGCGGCGATGCGCGAAGCGAAAACTTCGCGCTACTTCCCCCGCCTGCATAACAGCAGTAAGTTATTGAGCAGTAGCAGGGCTGCAAATTAAGAACTGGTGCCTATGCTGATACGTTCCGGTAGATGCCGCCACTAAAAAGCGGCCCATCCGATAAGGATAGGCCGCTTCCAGCTGCCGGCGGCTTACTGACCGCTACTTCATAAACACCGGCCTTATCAGATTCTCAAACGTAAAAATCTCGTCCCATTTTTCCTGGGTCAACAGGCCGCGCTCCGTTACGGCGATGTCGTGGACGGACTTGCCGGTGGCCAGGGCTTCCTTGGCGATGCTGGCGCTGGTTTCGTAGCCTAGCACGGGGTTGAGCTGCGTGACGATACCGATGCTGTTGTGTACCATGTTGGCGGCGTGCTCGGCGTTGGCGGTGATGCCTACTACGCACTTTTCGCGCAGGGTGCGGCAGGCATTGGTTATGTATGAGATGCTGGTGAAGAGCGCAAACGAGATAACGGGCTCCATCACGTTGAGCTGCAACTGGCCGGCCTCGGCGGCCATGGTCACGGTGAGGTCGGCACCGATGACGTAAAAGGCCGTTTGATTTACTACTTCGGGAATAACGGGGTTCACCTTGCCGGGCATGATGCTGGAGCCGGGCTGCAGGGCGGGCAGGTTTATTTCGTTGATGCCGCAGCGCGGGCCGCTGCTGAGCAGGCGCAGGTCGTTGCATATCTTGCTCAGCTTCACGGCCGTGCGCTTGAGCACGCCCGAGAGCTGCACATACGCGCCGGTGTCGTAGGTAGCCTCGATGAGGTCGCCGGCCAGGCTCAGGTCGAGGCCCGTTATCTGGCGCAGGTTTTCCGTCACCAGCTCGGCGTAGCCAGTGGGCGCGTTGATGCGGGTGCCGATGGCGGTGGCCCCCATGTTGATTTCGGAGATAAGCCGGCGCGAGTCGTCAATGCGCAGCAATTCCTCACGCAGGTTGGTGGCGAAGGCGTTGAACTCGTCGCCCATGCTCATGGGCACGGCGTCCTGGAGCTGGGTGCGGCCCATTTTGAGCACGTTCCGAAACTCTTCGCCTTTGGCAAAAAAGGCGTCGGCCAGCTCGGCCAGGGTGTCGCGGTAACCGGCCAATTTGTTGTTGAGCGCAATGCGGAAGGCTGTAGGGTAGGCGTCGTTGGTGCTTTGCGAGCAATTAACGTGATTGTTGGGGTGGCAGTACTGGTACTCGCCCTTCGGGTGGCCCAGAATTTCCAGGGCCACGTTGGCAATCACCTCGTTGGCGTTCATATTCACCGAGGTTCCCGCGCCGCCCTGAATCATGTCGGTCAAAAACTGGTTGTCGAACTCGCCGCTGGCCACGCGGTCGCAGGCCTGGGTGATGGCGTCGGCAATAGCGGGGTCGAGCACGCCCAGCGCTTTGTTGGTGAGCGCGGCCCCTTTTTTCACGAAGGCCAGCGCCTGCACAAACAGCGGCTCGACCTTGACCGGGATACCCGTGATGTGGAAATTTTCGAGTGCCCGCAAGGTCTGGATGCCGTAGTAGGCATCGCCGGGAATGGGCAGTTCGCCCAGGAAATCGTGTTCGAGGCGGGTGGGAGTAGGCATGGGGGTAGGAGAGGGTGAGAAGAAAGCGGGGTTGCTGGCGCAAAAGTCGCACTGGTTTGGTGGGTTGTGCGCCTGGTGGAGTTTTCGGCGGGCAGCGCAATGGGCCTGGGTAACCTGGGAAGGCAATTTGTAGTTTGAAGCTTACACCCTTTCGCCTCACTTTTTCTATGGTTGCCTATATCCCCGCCGCGCAGCGCCACCACGCCGCCCCTACTTCCTGGCTCAATTCATATTTCCTGTTTTCGTTTGCCGATTATCACGACCGGGGCAACATGCATTTCGGCCCGTTGCGCGTGTTCAACGACGACACGGTAGCGCCCAAAAACGGGTTTCCGCAGCATCCGCACTCCGAGATGGAAATTGTGACGCTGGTGCTCGAAGGCGAAGTAAGCCACGAAGACACGATGGGCAACCGCACGGCCATTCCGGCCGGCGAGGTGCAGCGCATGACGGCTGGTACTGGCCTGGCTCACAGTGAGATGAACCGACAGGATAAGCCGCTGCATCTCTACCAGCTCTGGTTTATTCCGAGTCAGAAAGGGCTGGCCCCCAGCTACGAGCAGAAAGACCTGGGCTTCGTGAGTGGCAAGAAGAACGAGCTGGTACCGCTCGTTACCGGCCAGCGTGTGCTCGAAGACGTGGTGTACATGAACTCGAACAGCACCATTTACTGGAGCAACCTGGATAGCGGTAAAAAGCTGACGTTTAAAACATTTCCTATCCGCCTGACCTTTATCTACGTGAAGCAAGGTAGCATTTTCGTAAATGGAACCGAGCTTGGCACCAACGACCAGGCTCGCATCGATAGCGAAGACGTGCTGGAAATAGAAGCCGGCAAGGACGCCCAGTTTATCCTGATTGACCTGCCGGGTAGTGAAGCAAACTACTGAGTAGCAAGACAAGAGTAATTAGTAGTAAGACTGAAGATATCTTAGGGTTTCTCAGTCGTTTGCTCTCTTTTTACTTGCTACTTAGTTTTGAATACTTAATTAATGTCCACCAAATATCCTGATTCGCTGATTCCGGCCGACGATGCGGCCCGGCTGCGCACGCTGCATCAGTTTCAGATAGTAAATACCACTCCCGAGCGGATTTTTGACGACTACGTGGCGTGGGCCGCGCAGCTTTTTAATGTGCCCATCGCTCTCATCTCGCTGGTCGATGCCGAATACGTGTGGTTTAAGGCCATTGCCGGGGCCCAGGTGCCGGGCTTGGTGCGCAACGAAAGCATGTGCTCGGCGGCTATCCTCACCGGCGACCATGTGGTAATATCCGACTATAAGCCTGAAAGCTGCAATCTCATCAAGCCCGACGTAGCCCAAGCCATTGGCCTCAACTTCTACGCTGGCTCGCCCCTGGTTGCCACCAACGGTGCCCGCCTCGGCATGCTGGCCATCATTGGCAAGGAAACCCGCGTATTTACCGATGCCGAAGCGGCCGTGCTGGCCCGGTTGGCCGGCCTGGCCAGCCAAACCATTGAATTGCGCCACTATTATTTAGCCGACGGCCACCCCGATAAGTGGGAGGATGCGCAGCACGAGCTAACTAAAATCCTGGACGATAACTCCGCTCTGGCTCGCTACCTTACCTCCCGCAACCAGCGCATCGACCTCGGCGACAGCGAAATAGCTGAGCCCATCAGCCGGCGCCTGGACCACGTAGCGCGGCGGCTGGACCGGCGGTTGCAAGAGTAGATTTTCGTGCTGACTGTGCTACGATGAAGAAAGTGACCCACCTGCTATAACACCAAAAAGGCCCTGCCAGTGGATACTGACAGGGCCTGATTTTTGCCTTACGGCCAAGGTGTTAGCTTATACTAATGGACTGGCTGGGCTGGTTGGTGGCGGGGTTTTTAGGCAGCGTCACAGTCAAGATACCGTCGGCGTAGCGCGAGGTTATATCGCTCGTGAGCACTTTGTTGTTGAGTTGGAAGGTGCGCTCAAATGACCCGTTGGCATACTCGCGCCGGGTATAGCGGCGCTCACTGGCGATGTCGGCGGGACTCTTAGCAGCGGTGGGCTCGGTGCCTTGGTAGGCAATGGTCAGCATGTCGTCTTGCACGGTAAGCTGGAGCCTGTCTTTGACGAGCCCGGCAGCGTAAAGCGTGATGATAAAGCTAGCCTCGGTGTTCTCGATATTGACCGGAGCCTGCTGCTGCCCCCGCCGAAGGGGCCGCCTTGCTGCATCATGGCAGCGAAAAAAGCACGCGGGCCACCAAATCCGTGGTGCCCACGCGGGCCGCCTCCGAAGAAACCCCGGCGGCCGCCGCAGCCGCCACGCGGGCCGTCAAAACCACGGGGGCCGCAGCCACCGCCAAATGAGTGTTGAGGAGAAGTCAGGTCGGCAGGCGAATTATTTGCTTGATTAAACATGGTTGTTGAAAAATAAGAAGTTGAGAAAAAAGGAAAGGAAAAAAGAAAAAATGGATACCGGTAGTCTGGCGCTTAGCGCACGGTGTCGGCTGGGCCCGGTTGCACAGGAGTGACGGGCGCTATTGGTGCCACAGCAGGCGCAGCCGACGGCACGGGAGGCGCTACAGGTGCTTCCGGACCGTGGCCCCAGCTACCCGGCCCGCCGCCCCAGCGTCTGGGGCCGCCACCGAAAGGGCCGGGGCCAAATGAACCGGCATCGCTGGGAGCGCCCGGCTCGAAGCGACTGTTGTAGTAGCCTGCCGGGCCATATTGCCAGTAGCGGTGGTGCCAGGCAGCAGCCCGCAAAGCAATAGATGTTGCGAGAGCTACCAGGGTCGCCAAGATGAAATGAGGAGCACGCATGAGCTTGAAGTTGAAAGTGAATAGGAAAAAGGAGAGAAAACTAGCTTATTGAAATCGTGCGACTGGGGCCGTTGCCTGTCACACTGGGGCGGTACCAGTGGCTATCGATGGGCATTGGCCCGCCGTGGCCGCTGGGTCCAAAGCTGCCCGGCCCCCTCATCCGGCGGCCGGGCCCGAAGCCGCGCCGCCCAAACCCCCGGCGGCCCCGGCCTAGCAGGCGCAGCACCCCGCGCAGCAGCACGACAAAAAGCAAGAGGCGGCCCAGGAAAGGAAACGCAAACAGCATGATGCCGAAGAGCAAACCGCCCCCAATGGCTTTGAGGATATTTTTCATGAGAAATTAAAAAGCAGGTTTAAAAAAGGTGGTTATTTGGAAAATCGAACGAAGCGCAACGTTTACTTTAACTTAGTTGAAGTTTTTTTAACGCTTTCACGAGCAACATTTCTAGTGGGTAATCGAACGAAGCAATCGAATTACTTTAGCGTTTTTGAGTTATTAAAAAAATAATTTTTATTGTTTCTGAAAACTGAGTTTTACACCCGTTATAAAGAGGAAATCGAACGGAGACCAGTGTTTACTTTATGCGCCGTTGAAGCTTTTGCTGATAGTATAAGTCGGGGTAGCACCCTGCTCGCTGCCAGACTTTTGCCCAATAAAAAAGCCCGGCATCGGCCGGGCTTCTCCAAGAAAATACAGACTATTAACGGGCCTCGTCGGGCGCGGGCGGGCCGCCCCAGCGCCCACGGCGCGCCTGCCACCGCTGCCGGAACTGCTGCCGCTCCTCGGGCGTCATTTGCTGCCATTTTTCGCGCTGGGCGGCCCAGGCGGCCGGGCCGCCTAGGCCGCCACCGCGCCGCCCACCCCCAAACGAGCCAAATAGCAACCGGCACAGCACCAGCAGCGCTACGCCCTGCCAATAAGTGAGCGGGCCGGCGTGGGTGGCGGCGGGCAGCACGGCATTCCAGAGCAGCATCACCACGCCGCCCAATAGCAGAGCCAGCCCGGCCGCAGCCAGGGCAAAGAAGGCGAAGCGGCCTCGGGGGCCACGCGGAGAACCAGGAAAAGGCATGGGTTTTTCGTTGTTTGTTTTTTGTTAAGTGTCTTCGTTTTCCGCTAGTCAGTTTCTGCCAGCGAAAAACAATTTTAATAATTTATAAACTCTTGATACAGGTTTTCCAGGCGCTTGCGCAAGTGCTTGGTGGCATAGCCCTTGCGCGAGATAATGGTTTTGAGTGGGGTGCTGGTTTCGTCGGCAATTTCCTGTAAAGTGCGCTCTTCTAATTCGTTTTGCACGAATACGTAGCGCTGGACTTCCGGCAACTCGTCGAGGGCCAGGAAAAGCTGGTCCCAGAAAAACTGTTTCAGGTCTTCGGCTTCGGGCGTGGGGGCTTCGGCGTAGAGAATATCGCGGAAACTCAGGCCGCCGTCTTCGTCTTCGTAGCCGTAGTCATCGAGGCGTTCCTCGCGCTTCTTGCGCGACTTATCCACGATTTTATTTTTCGCTACCCGGTAAAGCCAGCCGCTCACCTGCTCCACCGCGTTTTGCTCGGAGCGCAAACCGTATTCCATCCACACGTCCTGCAAAATATCCTCCGCATCCTCGTCCGAAGCCACCCGGCCGCGCACAAACGCGAATAGCTGCCGGCTATACTGCTTGACAGTCTGGAGGATACTGGTAGGCTGGGAGGGAGTCACGAAGGGGGTAGAAGGCGTCAACTACCAGGAAGTCGTTTGGCAAGGGCGTTTTACTCTAAAGTAGGGTAAGCTTGAGCTAGCCGAGCGGCTGCCCGGCCAGCTCAAGCTTACCCTACAGCGTGTACTTGCGCCCCTTATTCTGCTGCTGCAAATACACCATCAGCGGCTGGAAATACGCCACCATGGCCCGCGCCGATAGGTCTTCGCCAGTTTTTTCCTTGAGCACCGTGCGCCAGTCGCGGCTGCTGCCGGGGCGCATAATATCCTGCAGAAACTTGCCTACTTCCTTGTTGCCGTAGTAGTTGGTAGCGTGCGGGTCCTGGTGCAGAATTTTGCGCGCAATATGGTCGTGGAGCTGAAACAAAATAAGGTAGCTCAGGGCGTAGTCGTAGTACTGCGCGGGGTCGTCGTTGATGTGGGTTTTGGTGGCGGGGTCGAGGTAATTTTCACCGCGTTCGGTGGGCGGCACCATGCCTTGGTACTGCTGGCAAAGGGCCCACCACTTGGCGTTGAGCTGGTCGGCGGGCAGGTTTTCGGCATAAAAGGCGTTTTCCCACTCGCTCATCACCCCCGAAGCAAACGGGATGAATGGCACGTATTGCAGCGCTTCTTTGAGCAGCTGCTGGGTCTGGTCGGTTTGGGTTTTCGCATCAACCAGGCCAAGGCCCACCAGGAAGGGTTTTTGCTGGGCGGCCAGTCCCATAAGGCTGCCCAAGGCTTCGTGGTAGGCGCGGTTGGCACCCTGGCGCAGCAGCGGCGGCACCTGCGGGTTGGTGTAGGTGAGGTAGTAGTAGATGTGGCCCAGCTCGTGGTGGGTGGTTTCGTACCACTCCGTGTTGGGCTCCACGCTCATCAGGCTGCGCACATCGCGCTCCAGGTTCATGTGCCAGGCCGAGGCGTGGTTGTTTTTCTTATAGGCCGTGCCGACGGGCAGCGGGTAGAGGCTGCTTTTCTCGTAGAAGCTGGCCGGCAGCGCCGGGAAGCCCAGGCTCACGTAAAACCGCTCGGCCTGCTTCACGGGCCACTCGGCGCCTTTTTTGGCGAGCACGGCGTCCAGGTTCAGGCCCGCTACCGTCACCATGCTGCCCCAGTCCTGGCCCCAGCGGTTGGGCAGCCAGGAGGCGGGCAGGTAGTCGGGCACTTCTTTTACGCCGTATTTTTTGGCTAGCTCGTAGCGGGCATACGTGTGCAGCTCGCGGTAGAGCGGGCGCAGTTCGGTGTTAAGCTGGCGCACCAGGGCCATCATTTCCTGCCTTGTGAGGCCGTAGTCGCTGGCTTGGTAGGTGAAAAAATCGGGGTAGCCCAGCGCCTGCACGGTTTGGTTGCGCAGGTCGCGCAAATTCAGCAAACCCGCTTTCAGCGTGGGGCCGATTTCCTTGCTGGCTTCCCAAACTTGCTGGCGTTTTTGCGGGTCGGTTTCGGTGCGCAGCAGCTCGTCGAGGTCGTTGGTGCTCACGCTTTTGCCCGCGTACTTATAGTCGAAGCCGTAAAGCTTTTCCGTTTGCGCCGCCTCGGCCTTGATGCGTCGCTGCACGAGCGCGGCCACGGTTTGGGGCGAGTTGGCGGCGTTGTAAAGGGCCGTTTCGAGCTGCTTGACTTGCAGTGGGGTGAGCTTGCCTTTGGCAGCTAGCAGCGCACGTAAGTCCTTGATATTGGCGGTGCTGCCCGCGAAGGCGGCCATACGCCCGTTGGCGCGGGCGGTGCGGCCGGCGTTGGTGGTGTCGCCGGGTACAATGTGGGTATTGCTCTGCCACTCGGCCTCGCTGGCGGCGGTGTAGAGGCGCACGTATTCGGCGTTGTAGCGCGTCAGATACTGGGTGGCCGCGTCTTTTAAATCAACCTGCACGTTGTCGTTCGAGTGGGAAGCCGGCTGCTTGGCGTGGGGCTTGGTTTGGGCCTGGCTAGCGGCGGGCGTAGCGGCGGCCAGCAGCCCCAGGGCTAGCAGGTGCGTAGGTTTCAGGGTCATAGAAGGGTGGGAGTGAGGGTAGTTGTTCGGCAAAGGGAACCGGCGGCGTGCGCGGCAGGCAACGGCGGCGGCCCCAGCGCGTAAAGTTATTTGCTGGCTCCCATCGGGCCGATGCGCTTTATTTTATGAAAAAAACCACTCTGCTACTGGCCCTGAGTTTCGGGGCGACGGCCCCGCTACTGGCCCAAACCACGCGGCCGGCAAAACCCGCCGCACCCGCCTCCCGCCCGGCCCCGATAGCCCCCGCCACCCCCGCCCCATTCGACCCAAATTTGCTGCCCTCTGCTTCTGCCCCGCGCCCCGTGCTGCCACTCTACAGCGGCTCCATCCCCGACTCCCAGCCCAGCCAGGTGCAGGAAACCAGCGTAACTGAGGCGGCTGGGGTGCGCATCTCTAACGTGGTGCAGCCCACGCTCACGGTGTATATGCCCACAAGGGAAAAGGCCAACGGCACGTCGGTTATCATCTGCCCCGGCGGCGGCTACGCCCGGCTGGCCATCGACCACGAGGGCTACGACGTGGCCCAGCGCCTCAACGAGATGGGCGTGGCGGCCTTCGTGCTCAAATACCGCCTGCCCAACGACCAGAGCCAGCCCGACAAAAGCATCGCGCCGCTGCTCGATGCTCAGCAGGCCCTGCGCCTGGTGCGCCAACTGGCCCCCAAATACAGCCTCAACCCCGAGCGCATTGGCCTGATGGGCTTCTCGGCGGGCGGCCACCTGGCCGCTACGGCTGGCACCCACTTCGCCCGGCCCGTGGGCGACAACCCCGGCGCCGAGTCGGTGCGCCCGGCGTTTCTGGTGCTGCTCTACCCGGTTATCTCCTTCGCCGACAGCATTAAACACGCTGGTTCGCGGGATAATTTGCTGGGCAAAACCCCCAGCGCCGAGCAAATCCGGCTCTACTCCAACGAATTGCAGGTGAGCGCCCAAACGCCGCCCACCTTCCTGGTACACGCCGAGGACGATAAAAGTGTGCCCGTCCAGAACAGTATCGTGTTTTACCAGGCGTTGCGCCGCCACAGCGTACCCGCCGAGATGCACCTCTACCCTCAGGGCGGCCACGGCTTTGGCCTGAACAATGCCACTACCAAAGACCAGTGGACCGAGCGCCTGCGCGAGTGGCTGGACGTAAACGGCTGGCTGGTGAAGGGATGAGGTGATGGGGTGATGAGGTAAAAAAGAGCGTCATGCTCATCCGGCGTCCGCTTGCCGAAGCATCTCGTTCGCAGAGTAATTTAAGCGGTAGCGCCGCTTTGGTTCAGTGATTGAATTACTCTGCGAGCGAGATGCTTCGACTGCGCTCCGCTTCGCTCAGCATGACGTTCTTTTCTACTTCATCACCTCATTATTCCATCACCCCATTACTTCATTACCCCATCACCTTATTACCAAGAAAATGCTCCAACTTGGCGACCAAGCCCCCGATTTTACGCTGCCCACCGATAAGGGCGCCACATTTCACCTGGCAGCGCAACGCGGCCAGCCCGTGGTACTGTATTTCTACCCAAAAGACGACACCCCCGGCTGCACGGCCGAAGCCTGTGCCTTCCGCGACCAGTACGCCGATTTCCAGGACCTGGGCGCCGTTGTAGTGGGCGTTAGCTCCGACAGTGAGGCCTCGCACCAGAAGTTCAGCCAGAAGCACCGGCTGCCCTTCCCATTGCTGGCCGATGCCGGCGGGCAGTTGCGCAAAAAGTACGAGGTGCCCCGTGCCCTGCTGGGTTTGCTACCCGGCCGCGTCACGTTCGTACTCGATGCCGCTGGCCGTATTGCGTACATTTTTAACTCGATGAGCGGGGCTACCGACCACGTCAGCAAAACGAAGGACGTGTTGCGCGAACTGGCCGCCAAAACATAGCGTAGTGGCCGTTATTGAGTTGGAAACCTTCATCCAAGTGCCGCCTGCACTATGCTACGCGCTGGCGCTGAACGTGCAGCTCCACATGGCCTCCACCCGGCGCACGCAGGAGCGCGTGGTGGCCGGGCGTACCAGTGGCCAACTGGAACTGGGCGAAACCATTACCTGGGAAGCCCGGCACCTGGGGCTACGCCAGCGGCTGACGGTGCAAATCACGTCCGCCGAGCCGCCAGCTCATTTTCGGGATGAGATGCGGCGGGGAGCGTTTAAGCGCCTGCGCCACGACCATTATTTCGAGCCCCGGCAGCAAGGAAGCGCCACGCTCATGCGCGACGTATTCGCGTTCGAGTAGCCCGGCGGCATCGTGGGCCGCTGGTTCGACCGCCTATACTTGCAGGGGTACCTGACGCGCTTTTTGCAGGAGCGTAACCAACTGCTCAAGCAACGGGCAGAGCTTGGGGATACTAGCGGCTTAATTTCCTAAAATTTCTTTTATGGCAACGCACGAATTCTGGGGCGAAGTACAGCCAGACTGGAACGGTTTTTCTTCCGACATTTATTTCTCGCCCCCCTTTTATGGCGACAAAAAGGTAGAGGTTTTTCTCGGCGACGAATCAGACCCTGACGAAACGTGGGGTGGTCTAGTTAAGTAGGAGAGAACTAGGCAACAGCTGTAAGTTGTTGTTGGTGAAATTGATAAGGCATTAAATAGCCAATGCTGGAGTGGCG
>JBPBPU010000038.1:0-12432 GCA_050954465.1 Janthinobacterium lividum | reverse complement strand
GGTCAACTGGCAGTTTTCGGTCGAAAAAGCCCGTACTAAACTCGCCCGCCATTACCAGAAAATTAGGGTAACTAATTCCCCTGACTAAGCACTAGCTACCTTAGCAAACAACTTAGCTTCTTCTAGCCGGCAAAAACAAACGAAAGATTATTTTCGGTAAAACGCAACGAAACCGTTGTGTTTTATGTAAACAAGTAACTATCTTTGGCACATCAACTCCCACCACCGACCACAGATGAAGTCCGGTTATTTCTGGCAAATCTTCATGTTAAGATGGATACCAACGCGGGTGGCGTGTTTGGTGGCGTCCTTATTTCCCCACGTTTGGAAAACCGGCAAGCGTTGGCGACTCTGGATATCTCAGCCAATACTCGCTTGGCGAAGATTCGTGGGCTGGAGCCCAAAAACTTTTGTCAGCTTTTAGAGTCTGACAAACCAAAAGAAGCGGCAGCAGGCCGGCACCTTTGGGTCTTTGGTGTAAAAGTGAAGAAAACGGAGGTCTACGTCAAAATTCAGTTTGGTGAACAGCACACTGATGCTCCCGTCTGCATCTCCTTTCACCTGGCTATGCACAAACTTAATTATTTATTTACTTAAACTATTCCCTGTACATGACGACCGTACGTAGCCCTTTTACGGGAGGGAAAGCCCGTATCATCAACGTAACCGACACGACCACGTTTCGGGGGCAGGAGTTCACGACTACCAGCCATTGCTACGAGTGTGTAGATACAGGTGAGCAGTTCACCGACACTGCCCAGGACGAAGCTTTTGTACAGGAACTGCGTCGGCAGTGGCGTGAGCATAATTGTGTTCCCTCACCTGCTCAACTCACTACTCGCCGTAAAGCTCTTGGTTTAAGCGGTAACGAAATGGCTGCTTTGTTAGGTCTTGGGACTAACCAGTATAGACTATACGAAAAAGGCGAATTTCCTTCGGAGTCTAAGGTGCGCCTTTTACAAGTAGCGGTGGATGACAGAGCTCTACCTGTGCTTATTGAGGGAGCAAAGCCCAGCCTTTCGCAACGAGCAAAAGAGCGACTGCAACAGTATCTCAACCGTCAGTTAGCCAGCAATATTCACTGGCTCGCTAAAGAACGTCAAGTCGAAACTAAAACGGTATTCAATGAGCAAATACGCAACATAGTATCTCGGTCTAGCACTGATGGCGGTTGCTCACACACGCAGGCAATACGTCTGCCTGCACAAGTACCGAATACCGACAAAATTTTACTTTCCTAAGTGCATGGCTAATACTGCGCTCGATTTATCCCGCATCGCGTTAACCGAAGTTTCATTTTTGGAATGCACTATTGTACAGTCTGGACCCGATTTTGTAGCTATAAATCGTTCTGCAAGTATTGACTTAGCGGTTGAAACTCAGTTTATGTTTACCCGTGCGAACGGTTATCTGAGCATCAGGCTTACTTTACGTGTACAACCTGTTGATTCGGAAGAACAAGCCATGTCCTTAAGTGGTCAGTTTCACGTTCATTTTGGATTCGTAGTAGATAATCTGGAAGACTTACTAGTACCCTCTGATGTGGAGGGTGAGATTATTCCTGATTATATGCTAACACTAAGTCTGCTCAGTATTGCTTACTCTACTTCACGAGGAATGATACTCGGTAAAGTGGCAGGTACTGCACTCGAAGGTTATGCTCTGCCACTCATGGATGCGCGTGAACTGCTGGAATACGCAGCAGATAATACACGCATCCACAGAGAACCAACTCATAAAGGCCATCTTTTGCAAGAAGTCAAGCAAAAAAAGCCTAATAGCACTCGAAAATCGCAGGCCAAGCGTACTAGAGAATCTACTGAAGAGTAATAACAAAAAAGCCCCGCTTGTCGGGGCTTTTTTGTTACGGAATTGCGTCATCGTCCTATGTGGTATTCTTATCGGCTGTTGCACGCATTACAGCGATTTGCTGCCGTTTCCTTCTCAGTTGTTGCCGGTCTTCCGCAAACTTCTCATGCGCTTGATAAAGTTCGCTTATTGCTCGCACAGCTTCGGCTGATAATGACATTTTTGTAACTAGTAGACGACCACGCACTAAATTATCAGGCAGGTCAGCGGCTTTTCTTTCCTCAGTATGCTCTGCGGCATCTTGCTTAGAAAAACAATTTACTAATTCTAGGGCATAGTCACCGTCATCCTCATACCGAAATAAGGTTATGCGCCGATTGTGAAGACGTTTAACTAACTTATAATATAGGCGGCGTTCGTTTTCCATAATTTTTTAATAAGTGAGTTGTCTCGCAACCACCTAGGAAAAAGTAAACAATTCCGCATGATGGGGCTTCTTTGTGCCAACCTTCCGCAACTGCCGGGCCAGCACAATTACCTTGTGTTGACGGTTATTGCATTTAAATATTTGATGCGCAAATTACTCTAAAACAAAGGTCTCAACGTTTTCAACTTGAAAACCATAATTTGTTTCTCTTGCAAACCCAGTTATATGGACTGTGCGATTGAATTCATGCGCCTGAATTGCCTGTCTATAATGGTCTCGGGTGAGAGTAACATCAACTGAAACTGCGCTATTGTTTATTTCCGAACGGACTAGTATTTTATGTCCATTCGCCGCCTCTGGGTTTTTTGAAATTAGTCTCACCACTTTGCCCCGTGCATCTAATGGCGTGGAAGACATAAGTACCTTTCTAGCTTTTTGAGTAAAAGCTCGGAGGTGCTTAACTGTCTTCAAAAAATTTCTCACCGAGTACGTATTGTCCGAATAAATAGTAGACAAAGATAAATCAGCGTTGTTGATGTTACTTTGAGAGTAAAGTTGCTGAATTTTATCAACTACTTGTATACTAAAAACGCTCTGATGCTGATTCATATAAGAAGCATCAATTCTGTCTACTGGCGTATTTACAACGTCCTTTAGAACAAAATCATACGTATTTCCTATCCTGTTTACTACGTCAGTAGTGTCGAGTCTATCAATTGCAAACTCCATAACGTCTCCATAGGGCATTTTTACCTTGGTTACAAAGCTGCCAACAGCAGTTTGCAAACCCCGACAATTTCCCAAATAGTTTTCAGCAACTACTTTAGGTGTATTAACAAAATACTGTTGATTCGTTAAGCTAAATCCTACAGCTTCCTTTATTAATTCCTTAATTTTCTCTAATTGCTTTCCGTAATTAAGAAAGTTGATAGAACCATCTCTAGTATCAGGGTCACAAACACGTAGTGCTAATAATGCAGCGTCTCCTTGAAGGATTCTCTGTAAATCGCTTTCATTTAGATAATCCGCATTTCCCACCTGACAAAGTATTTCTATAGTATTGCGAATAAACCGTTCGTATTGCGAAGATTCAACTGACTTAGGTATCATTAGCTCAAACTCACTAGGCAGATTTGCACTAGCAGGCGGTGCGAATTTTAAGAACGTATCATTCTCACTCTTCAAATACCACTCTCTTCCAATGAAATAATTTGCTAGATTTTGGGGCAATACTATACTCACGTCCAATAGGTGTTAAAAATGCTATTGAAGAAGTTACTGTCTACTAAGTTCGCTTTTGGCACATGGATAGTTTGTGTACTATCGTTTGCTGACTGTACTGCTCCAGGAGGCACTGTGTACCAGTAAGCATGTTTTCTAACCTTTAATTCACTGTGGTCTAAGTAAAGCCAATCAGTCTCATTATCAGGAAAAATAAATAATATCAATATAAGAGGAATCAACAAGGGGGCATCATTAGCTCTTACAACCAAATCATTATAGTTATCTACCTTCAGTGGGTATGTTATGAAGTTTTCTCTATAATCTACCCCTCTTTCGCAAGTAGACTTGACCTGCACATCTAACTGCTGTTGGCATGTTAAGTATCTGCAACCTGACTTACCAATACGAGGTCTAGATAAAGCTTTTCTGATGTGCATATCAGTTCCATAATCACGACCGACCATAGAAAAGTACCCTTGCGAATTAGCAACTGCCTCAATAAACCCCACGGATAATTCTTCCATTTTATCAGTAAGCTGCATATTTTCTTTGGGCTAATTTGTTGACAACATTAATTGAATACTAGATTACGCCTGCGTTGTAACTACTGAAACAGCCGGTACGGTACCCGTCCGTAGAACTCCCGCACCTCCCAAATGGAGTTGATGGACGAGCGCCCTACAGTGAAGGAGCCGCCGCCCTGCCGCGTGGCGCGTAGCGTGAGCCGGTTGTTAATGAAGAGGTCGTTATCCAGAATGGCCTTGACAGTCACGGTGTCATCGTAAGCCACCACGCAGGCCGTGTTGTGCAGATGCTCCCATTTCCCCTCAGGGATGAACCAGGCAATGACTTGGTGGCCGGATTGCATGGTAGGCTCCATACTATCGCCCTCAATGTCGAACACGATGGCATCCTTATAATCCTCGGCCGTGCGGCCGGGCGGTAGGCGGTGCATGAGAGTAGGCAGGTCGCCAGTGCCACCGTTGCCCACATCGGCCCCACCTAGCTCAACGAAAGAAGCCCAAGTCTTAAAGGTGGCGTGAGGCAGCTCCACAGCAGGCATATCAGTAAAGAGGCCGACCGCGTGGGCATCGTTGGGCGCAATATGCGCAGAAACTTTTTGGGGGTTTATGTCCTCAGTGGCGGATTTGAGCATGTGGCCTTCTCCAGTCAGGAGCCAGTCAACACGTAATTGCGGGTAGGCAACAGCCATTTTTCCTAGCACATCGAAGCTAGGCTTATTCCTACGCTTGCCAAACATATCTCCAACTACTCCGGAACGCACGCCGATACGACGGGCAAACTCAGCCTGGTTACCGCTTTCTAGCTTTTCGACTATAAAAATTAGTCGTTGATACACAGGGCTTTCCGATTCTTCCACGTCTTTGCGGGTAATTTTTACACGCCGATACTTGGCGTTTAATCGTATTTGCGTGTAGTTTTGCCAACACTAACACTAACAGCCGAAAGGTACACCACTTTTTCTTACTCCGCCATGGAAAAAATCCCCAAACCCCCGCCCCTCAAAATCCGCGACCTGATGCCGGAAGGCTATCTGGCGCTACTGGTCGAGCGCACTGGCTGCATGAGCTACTCGAACCTCGCCCAAATCGTGCGCAACCAGTTCTTCAACTCCAAATACTGGCCCGCCATCCTGGCTGTAGCGCAAGAAACTGACCCCACCGGCTTTGCCACCTGGGCCAGTGCCAACCCCGACAAGCTGCCCGCCGTGGCGCAGGCCGCCTAGTCCCTCCTCACTCTCTCCCCCAACACCTTCTAACACGCTTTCACCCTCATGGACAAACCCCTGCTGCCGCCGCTCGCCTCGGCCCTCAAAGGCGAGAAACCCATCCACCTCGCCCCCGGCTTTCTGCCCGGCGATTTGCTGCACCTCAAAGCCGACGTGGCCGGCCGCCCGAAAGGCACGGTGCTGCCGGTACTCGGCTACTGCCTCTGCGTCGATGCCCAGGGCCAGCCCTACGCCTTGCGGGCCTACGTGCCGCTTTGCCCCGAGGGGGCCACCACCTACTCGGGCCGCGAAGCCGCCCGCTTTCCCGAACCCGGCCAGCAGGAGCGCTGGCTCGGTGGGGTGCAGATGTACTTCACCGAGCTCGACATGACCGACCACGCCCACGAACTGGCCTTGGAGCGCCGCCGCGAGGCCATTGTGGTGGCGATGTACCCCGAGCGGCAGCAGGGCCGCCTGGCCGCTTAATTCCTTTTCTCCCTTGCCTCATGGACGGCTTCCCCATCACCCTGCCCAAACACTTCATTGCCGAGCTGGTCGCGCCCCTGGTGCAGCAAGGGGTAGCCGACTACCTGCAAACCCTGCCCGAGCCCGACCCCTGGTTGACCATCCCCGAAGCGGCGGCTTACGCCAGGCTCACCGAGGGCCACATGCGCCTGCTGGTGCTGGGCCGCCCCTACCGGGCCGCCGGGGCCGGTAAGCCCGAGCGGGAGGCCGTGACGCCCAAAATCCCGAAGGGCGACACCGGCTTTGCCAAAGGGGCCAGGGTACGGCAGTCGGAGGTAGACAAGTACCTGACGCGCCACGCCTACCGGAAATGAAAAAACCGGCTGGGGGTCGTAACCCCGGCCGGCTCCTTACACAGATTGAAAACCTCTAACCGTCTTCAGGCGCAAAGATACGCCTGGAGCTTTTCCCCCTCCATTTTTATGAATACCGCCAAGATTGCCGCCCTCTACAAAGCAGGTTTTTACCCCTACTACCTGAGCGCCACCCCCGAGCGCCAAGCCGACCAGTTGCACATGATGCACCAGCTTGCTTACTACGACGACCAGCTACCCTTGCTCCCTGAGCAGCCCAAAGGCTGGCGTTATAATCTGAGCATCAGCGACGGGGCTTCCTACTCCGGCCCGCGCCGCCTGAATTTCTTCGGGGAGCGCACGTACTCGCGGGCAGAAACCTACTGCCCCAAGCGGGTGTACGAGTGGGCCACGCAGCAACTGCTGCTTACCAGTGAGCGCTTCGATGTAGCCGAGCGGTGCATGGCTACGCTAGCGGCTTACCCGCCCCGCGAGAACGGGGCCGATATAAATGCTACCTACGACCACCGCATTGCGGGCGTGGCTGACTTCGCCACCCTGGAGCGCGGTATTCGGGCCTACCAGCGCAAGCGCGAGAAGTACGTGAAGAAGCTGATGGCCCAGCTTGAAGCCTATCACCAGCAGCAAGTAGCCCAAGCCGCTGCCGACGAACTCGCCAAGCTGCGCCGGGGTGTTTGGCTGGGAGCCGAGAAAGCCCTGACCACGGCCGCCCGCGTCAATGAGCCAGGCGTTCCGTTTCTGGGCGATACGGGCCTGACGTATGAGCAGCGGAAGCAACTCGGCCTGCGCGAATATGCCGTTTACGAGAATATGGATGGCATGAGCGCCGCCTTCCCGGTTGGCACGGGCATCGTCCTGAAGCCGGTAAAACGCGCACGGGAATTAGTAGACGGTGCCGTGTACCTCTGGCAGTGGCTGGTAAACGGGGAGGTATGCGGCACCGTGCTGGGCCGCCTGGATAGGAGCGCCAAAGAGCGCGGCTACCTGCCCCTGCGCTCGGACGATACCGGCAAGCTCGCTTCCCATTGCTGGGCGGCCTGGGAGAACGAGAACATCACCATCTACCGCGTGACGCACTACACCACCCGTAGCGCGGCCCCGGTGCCCACCATGCAGGCCGAAACCCAACCCGCCCGGGTGCAGCCCCGCAAGCGCCGGCCGCGCCGGGAACTAGCCTACGCCGCCTAGCTGCCCATTTCTGCAAGGGTGTAGCGACTGGCTACACCCTTGCCCCCAGGCCGCCCACTGCTTTTTCCTTTGCCATGAACGGCTACACCCTCGCCAACCACTTCCGCAAGCTGCGCGCCAGCTTCACGTTCTCGCCTGTTGAGGCCGACCTGTTCTATGAGCTGGTGGCCCTGTGCAACGAACGGAGCTGGCCTACCGAGTTCCAATACCCAAACCATCTTCTCTGTGCGACCCTCAGCAATATGGCCGAGTCCACGCTGGTTCGTGCGCGCAACAGACTCAAGCAGGCAGGCTTATTAGAATTCACGTCAGGCCATAAGCGCAGCCCCACGGTGTACCGGCTACTAGACCCTGATGCAGAAATATCCTTGCACAGCGCTAGTACAAGTGAGGGTAAAAGTGGGGGTAAAAGTGGGGGTAGAAGTGAGGGCTGTATTATAAAGGAGAAAACTAAAAGGAAAACTAAAACACCACCGGCTGCCGCCGGCAGTGCGTCGGAAGCTTCTTCTTCCAGTTCTCCAACTCCCTTGCCCGACTGGCAAGTCTGGCTCACGGCCAACGCCCCCGAGGTGCTGCGCCTCAAAACCCCGCTGACCGCCGAGCAGTGGACTGCCCTGACAGCCGACTTCGGCGAACCGCTGGTGCAGGAAGTCCTGCTCGCCATGCAAAACCACAGCGGCCTGACCAAAAAGTACACTTCGGCCAACCTCACGGCTCGCGATTGGTGCAAGCGCCGCCAGCCCAGCCAGCCAGTTGCCCCACCGGCCAGCACTTTGACCCCTGCCCCCCTCGACCCCGACGCCCTGTTTGGCTACACCCAAACCGCCGCCGAGGGCCTGGCCCAGGCCCGCAACAGCCCCGAGTACCAACGCTACCTGGCCGAACAAGCCGCCCAACTGGCTGCCCTACCTGACGCGCCCCAGCCCGTTGAAGCCGACCTGCTGGCCGCCTAACCCTTTGTCTTCCTGCCTCATGCCATCCCCTGCCCTGCCGTTGCTGCTACCGGCCGTAGACCTCTCCCCCGTGGAGGCGGCTACTGAGGCCGCCGGCCACACCCTCGAACAAGCCCTGCTGCCGCTTTTCCTCTACTGCGAGCGGGTCCAGGGCCGTGACGACCTGACGGACTATCAATTCCGGCATGTCGCCACCATTCGCGCCGCCCTCGATGCCGTGGCGGCCTACTCCACCCAGGTCGAGCAGCGCCACACCGCCACCTGCGCCAACGTGACCGGCCTCAACCGCCAGTTGCACTACGCCTATTCTCCCAAGCCCCAAAGCCTGGAAAAGGCCATGCAGGTCGATTGGGAGAGCATTGCCCTGAGCTTGCTCGAACGCTTGCACCCCACCGGCCTGCCCGCGTCCCCATTGGTCGTGCGCATCAAGCGCCATCTGGCCGAGCTAGACCGCCGCACCCCACCGCTCGCGCCTCTTGCTCATGCCGCCTGATTTCAACCGCTTTACCACCGGGGCCGCTCACCGGGCCGCGCCCGGCTACACCCCACCCCCAAACCCCGCCGAGGCGCTGCTGACCGCTACCACGGCCTGGGACGAGATGCGTCATTCCTGGTTCAACGAAGACCCTAATGGCCTGCCCACGCACTTTCCCACCATCGCCCCGCATTGGTCGTGGTTGCCCGACGAGGTGACGCTTGTCACGGGCTGGCCCGGCCACGGCAAGAGCGAGCTGATGCTTCAGCTCATGCTCACCAAGAGCGTGTACGACCAGTGGAAGTGGGCGCTTTACGTGCCGGAAAACATGCCCGCCCGCCGCGCCCTCAACAAGCTCGTGCAGAGCTACGTGGGCCAAACGACCAACCCCAAGTACCACGGCCGCATGAGCTTCGCCCAGTACGAGGACGCCGCCCATTGGGTACTGCAACACTTCTACCTCATCAACCCGCGCCGGGCGGGCTCCCTGGCCGAACTGTTGCCCGTGCTGCGCCACGCCACCGAGGCCCACCAGGTCAACGGCTGCCTCATCGACCCCTGGAACGCGCTCGCTACCAACCTCAAGGACTACGGCGGCCGGGAAGACGAGATGCTGAAAGGTCAGCTCAACGACCTGCTCGACTTCGCCGAAGACCATCACCAGTGCGTGGCAGTGTGCGCCCACCCCTCGGGCGACGCCCGCACCAAGGACAAGGACATGAACCTGAAAGTACCCGACCAATACAGCGTAAGCGGGGGCCGCATGTGGGCCAACAAGGTCGATAACTTCCTGGTGGTGCATCGCCCCTACGCCGACGACGACCCGGCCAACACGGCTGTGGACTTCTACGCCCGCAAAATCAAGCAGGAAGGGCTGGTAGGCATGAAAACCCCCAAAGAGGGAGTACGCCTGAGCTACGAGCGCGGCACTTCCCGCTACCTCGACCCCAAGCTTGGCCACGCCCCGCTCGACGTGAAGGCCATCCAGAACTACCGCCTGCACGGCACCAACAACCCGGCTCCGCCCACCCAGGGTACCATGCCGCTACGCACCGCCACCGAGTCGGAGTTTGCCGACGCCTGGCACCCCCACGGCCGCCCCATTACCCTGCCATGAGCTGCCCCCACCTCTCCCCCGACACGATGGCCGCCTGCACCCAGGCCGCCTTCGACTACGACCCGGCTTACTACTGCATTTTTCACTGGAACTACGCCGACTACCCGCCGCTGCGCAAATACCACGGCTTGCCCACCAAGTGGCTTGGGGTGAGCGTGTACCGCAACGACAAGAGCGAGTTTGGCAACTGTGTGCTGCGGTGCGGCAGCGAAAACGGCCCCGGCCTGCTGCGCCAGCTACGCCAAGCCCTGGACGAGTTACCTGGCCCCGCGCCGGCACCCGCCCCGCCCAAGCCCCCACCCATGCGGCTACCCGGTCAGGGCTGGATTGCCTGCGCTCCTCAGACCACCCAGGTGCTACCCGCCTTCCCCGTGCGGTTTCCCTGAGTTTTCAGGACTACTCCGCAAAGCTGCGGAAAACTTAGAAGTCAATTACTTACAATCCTAAACCGTGGGTATTGCCCACCATTTACAGCCCTTTACCATGCGCCACGACCTGTTGCAATCCCTCCCCGGCGAAGATGCCCTCGCCCAACTTTTCAACCAATACCTCAAGGGGCTGAGTACCCTCATCATCGTCTCGGAGCCAACCTATTCCACAATGGCCGAGGTGCGCGAGTACACGGTTACGGCCCCGAAAACCAAATACGCCCGCAATCATCGCCACTGCGCCAACCGCTACTACGAGATGACCATCCTACGCTCGTCGCTGGAGCAGATTCACGCCCACGTCCTGGCAGCTATCGGCACCCTGGAAGACTTCTTCACCACCTACGGGGAAGACCTGCGGGCCTACGCCATTGACAACCGCCAACGCTCCATTGAGGAGTACGGCAGCGACGACGAAACCGACTGGTACCGCGACAACGAGGAGGATGAAACCGAACCCTGGAAGATTGTGGGCAAAACCAGCCGCGAGGCGTTGAGCCTCTACACCCTGCACGACGAGCTGGGCCGCTGGTTTGGTGGGGAGAGTTCCGGCCGGGGCGAGTACATCGGCACCAGCCAGGCCGTGGACTTCTACCCGACCACCGCGATGGTAGCCCAGCAAAGCGAGTTCTCTTTTCGCAAGATGGCGGAGGGGGCGTGGGGCGCGACGCTCGTGCAGGTGAACGAGGACGGGACGCGGGTGCCCATCCGGCTAGCTGACCAGATTGAGCAGGAAATGAACGAGGATATCCGCAACGAAGCCCTGGTACGGCGCTTCGATACCATCCTTGACATCTGCTACCTGCTGCGCAAGCAATACCTGACGCTAAGTGTCTGGGAAGCGAGACCCTACCGCAACCTGCTGGCGGGGCTCAAAATGGTGCGCGACGTGGACATCACGCCTGCCAGCTAGGCCATGAACGACGGCCTCGACACCGCCCTGCTGCTGCCCAACGTGGGCGAGAAACCCAGCAAGCCCTACCGCACCAGCCCCTACACCGTGCGCGAGTACGCGGCCCTGCCCTACGCCCAGCGCCTGGCCGTGGACGCGGCCTGTGACGAAGCGGCGGGCCTGATTCGCACCGACTACGCCGACGACACCAGCCCCCAGCCCTACACCGTGGGCCGGGCTACCCAAAAGCCCACGACTACCCCGGCAGTGCTCAAAAGTGAGCACTGCCCACCTTCCTCAACCCTTCAGCCACCAACCCCCATGCCTGCTACCTACGTTCACCCCGCCCCCTCGCCCGCGCTGCACACGCTCAACACCCCCGAGCGCATCCACCACGACACCACCCACCCCGACAACCTGGCCACCTTCGCCGTGGTGGCTTCTGCCCCGCGCAACGCCGCCGACCTGCTCGACGTGGTGAGCCGTTACACTACCCTCACCGAAGACCCAGATACGCAAACCGAATGGACGCACTGGGGCACTAGCCCGCTGCTGAGCGGCGACACGCACTCCTTTGCGGTCAACATCGGCCAGAACATTTTTAAGTGCTTCACGAGCGGCAAAACGGGCGACGTGGTGGACTTCGTCATGTTCATGGAGGAAGTGGACGAGGCCGGGGCGCTGGTGTGGCTGGCGGCCCATTTCCCCGACTACTACGCCACCCCGCCCCTGCCCCCCCTTCCCCTTGCAGACCCCGGCCCCGAAGTTGATGGCCCCGCCTGCGCCTACCCTGGCCTGATGTTCACCCCACTGACCGAGGCGCTGAATGAGGCCGCCGCGCCAGCTGCGGTTATCCCCGCCGCCCCCGTGGCCCACGACGGGACGGTGTACGAAACCACCGACTACGCCCGCTTTCACCTGCTGCCGGAAAACCGGAAAGTAGACCCCAAGCACGTGCGCAAGCTGGTGGACATGATTCAGAAGCACAACCTGCTGCACCTCAAGCCCCTGGACGTAACGCCCGACCTGGGCGTAATTGACGGGCAGCACCGCCTTGAAGCCGCCCGCGAGTTGGGCCTGCCCATCTTCTACAAGGTAGGCCAGCAGCTCAGCGATGCCGACATTTCCACGCTGAACATGGCCGGCAAGAACTGGACGGGGGGCTACTGGCTCAAGTACCACGCCGTGAAGGGCAAGCCCGCCTACGTGGCCCTAGCCGACTTCATGCAGCGCCACCCGCGCCTGAGCTTCTCCAACGCCAAAATCATGCTCACCGGCAACGGCGGCGGGGGCCACAAGGCCGATGACTTCCGCGCCGGCCAGTGGGACGGGGCCGAAGAGGCTCAGATAG
>JBPBPU010000017.1:0-12449 GCA_050954465.1 Janthinobacterium lividum | reverse complement strand
TGTGTATTTGTTCGTGTCTCACCTCCCTTGGCGGTTTGTCCGGCTGCCGGGGGCGTTTGGTAGCTGCTGCCGGTCAGACCGCCTAGGGCGGTCAGACCGGAACAACGTCTTGGTTTACAAGTGTTTTTCAATGATAAAGAAGGCTGCGAATTTTTAGTAGGGTAGAGTAGCACCTTTCTTCATTACCTCATTACTCCCTCACTTCAGCACCTGAAACCCAATTTGCCAGCATGGTTTTGCCGTGCTCGGTAAGCACCGATTCGGGGTGGAACTGCACGCCCAGCACGTCGTAGTCGCGGTGAGCCAGAGCCAGCACCTGGCCGTTTTCGTCCAGGGCCGTCACGCGTAGTTCGGCGGGCAGGGCTTCAGGCGCGACGGTCCAGGAGTGGTAGCGGCCTACGCGCACGGCATCGGGCACGTCGCGAAACAGGCGGTTGCCCGCCGCCGCGGGGGTTTGGTGCAGCGTGTGGGCTACGCCGTGGTGAACTTCGGTGAGGTTGGTAAGCTGGCCGCCGAAGGCTTCGGCAATGGCCTGGTGGCCGAGGCACACGCCCAGAATATGCTTGGTAGAGGCATAGCGCTGCAGCAGGGCGGGCATGATGCCGGCCTCGCTGGGTACGCCGGGGCCGGGCGAAAGCAGGATGTGCGAGTACCCCGCCACGGCGTCGAGGCCGATTTTGTCGTTGCGAAATACGTCGACTTCCTGGCCCAGCTCGCGCAGCAGATACACGAGGTTGTAGGTGAAGGAGTCGTAATTATCGAGAACCAGGATTTTCATGAGAAGATGAATTTTTGGCGCGGGCCTCCTGGCTCGTGCCGACTACCCGCCGGCCGCTGGCCGGCACGGGGAGGGCGAAATTGGTTGGGTGTTGTTCGGATATTGTTCGGGTGTCGTTTGGGTGTCGTTCTGGCGTTGCAGTCCAGAGGCCTGCGGGTGGTCGGCACGGGCCAGAGGCCCGCGCCAAAACGCTCCTACACCTGCTCGGCTTGTTGCAGCGCGGCCCGCAGCGCGCCGAGCTTGTTGTGTACTTCCTGTAGCTCGCTCTCCGGCACCGACTTGGCTACTACGCCCGCGCCGGCCTGGTAGTAGAGCGTGTTGTCTTGGCTGAGAAACGTGCGAATCATGATGGCGTGGTTGAAGTCGCCGTCGAAGCCCAGCACCCCCAGGCACCCGCCGTAGAAGCCGCGTTTCGTGCTCTCATATTCATCAATGAGCTGCACGGCGCGGTATTTAGGGGCTCCAGAGAGCGTACCCGCCGGGAAGGTTTCGGCCACTACGTCGAGCGGCTCGGTGCCCGCGCCCAGCTGCCCCGTCACCTTGGAAACCAGGTGGATAACGTGCGAGTAGTACTGGATTTCCTTGAACCGCTCCACCGCTACCACGTCGCAGCGGCGGCTGAGGTCGTTGCGGGCCAAATCCACGAGCATGACATGCTCAGCGGTTTCTTTGGGGTCGTCGAGTAGCTGCTGGGCCAGGTGGGCGTCGGCCGCATCGTCGCCGGTGCGGCGGAAGGTACCCGCAATGGGGTAGAGCACTGCCTGGCCCTGGCTGATGACAATTTGTGACTCGGGCGACGAGCCGAAGAGCTTGTAGCTGCCGTAGTCGAAAAAAAACAAATAGGGCGAGGGATTGAGCGAGCGCAGGGCGCGGTACACGTTGAACTCGTCGCCCTGGAAGCTTTGCTGAAACCGCCGCGAAAGCACCAGCTGAAACACGTCGCCGCGCTGGCAATGGTGCTGCCCCAGCCGCACCAGCTCCAGAAACTGCGCATCGGTGGCATTGGAGGTTTCGGGCCCAGCCAGCCGAAACGGGTGGGTGGCGAAGTTGCGGCTCTGCAGCAGCGTCTCGATGGCATCGAGCGTGTCGGCAGCCGGCTCCTCACCTTCCGGCAGGTACTGGTGCTCAAACAGATACAGCTCGTCCTTGAAGTGGTTGATGGCGATGACGTAGCGAAACGCCTGGTACACGATGGCCGGCACGGTGCTTTCGGCGGGCTTGTCGCGCAGGGCTACATCCTCAAAATACTGCACCGCCTCGTAGGCCATGTGCCCAAAGAGCCCGTTGGTAACGAAGGGCAGCCCCGACGGCGCGGCGGGCCGGAAGCTCTCGCGAAACTCGCGCAAGTGCCCCAGCGCCTGGCGCGGCTCGGGCAGCGTGGTGGTGCGGGCGGCCTGGCCGGGGTGCTGGGTGGTGAGCTGGTCGTGGTGCAGCTCAAACCGCGCTATGGGGCTGAAGCACAGGTACGAAAAGCTGTTGTCGTGGCCGTGGTAGTCGGAGCTTTCGAGCAGCAGCGTGCCCACAAACTGGTCGCGCAGCCGCAGGTACAGGCTCACCGGCGTGAGCGTATCAGCCAGCAGGCGGCGGTAGCAACTGTGGATGATAGAAATGGTAGCGGGCAGGGTTTCGGTAGTCATGGAACTGAAAGGCGGTTGTCTTTGCCTGGCTTGGTCGCCTAGCAGTTTGCAGGCTCGCAAGGAGAGCGGGCGGCCAGGTAAAATCAATAAAAAAGCCCGCTGCGGTGAGCAGCGGGCTTGAAAAGAACTCAAAGTGGTTCAATCAATTACGTATGCGCCTAATGCTCAGCCTTGGGGAAGGTTGAAGGCCACCAGCTTTGCGAAACGGTTGCGAAGAAGGACACGGGTTGTAAGTGGTTGGGGAGGGCAAAGGAACGACGCCTTGTACGGAGGAAGCGAATTTTAGAGCAAGAAAATTCCCAAAACATTCCCGAAGCCTTATTTTTCCACCACTGCGTATTCCACGTTCACGAGTCCCATAGTAGGCTCGGGTTGCGGGGTGACGCCGATTTTGGTAGGGTCGAAAAGGCCGCTGCTGGCCAGGTTGCGCTGCGACTGGATAAGCTTGGCGCAGGTGGCGGCCACCAAGTAAAGCAGCCAGCCGCTAGTCATGGCCGGCAGTGTTTTTGGCCGCGTCGTCGTCGAGGAGCTTGCGCAGCTGCTGCAACTCCTTGGGGCTTAGGGTTTCCTCTACCATATACGAGACGAGGGCGGCGGGGGAGTTGTCGAAGTAGCGGGCCAGCAGGCGTTTCAAAGTATTGGCCCGATATTGCGCCTTGCTGATGAGCGGGAAGTACTCGTAGGTTTTGCCGTAGGCTTTAAACCCCACGTAGCCCTTGCCCGCCAGAATGCGCACCACCGACGACACGGTGTTGTAAGGCGGCTTGGGGTTGTCGGGCAGGTGCTCGATGATATCCTTCACAAACGCCTGCTTCAACTTCCACAGCGCCTGCATGATAGGCTCTTCGGTTCTGGTCAGCTCTTCCATGCGGCAAAGATATAACGGGTATATCAGTTTAAGAACTGTTCCGTTAGTTATTAAACGTATTTATCAGTTATAGGAGGCTGCTGAGTGGTTACTGGTTGCAGCACGGGCATAAAAAAAGCCCGCTTAAGCCGGGCGGCATAGCGGGCTGGTACTGGTAGCAAATCTGGCGCGGGGCTCTGCCCCGTGCCAGAAACACCCACGGCGTAAGCCCTAGATAAAAGCCTCTCGGCCCCACTACCGCCTGCCAAGCGATACAATCAGCAGGTTCGCCGATGCAATGCAGCGGCTGGGCTGCAGAACAGGCCCGCTGGGTTCGGAAACTACAGGATGGCATCCCGTTTGCCTTGTTTGGGCAAGCGTCTGCTGTTAGGCGCCCGTTACTTATCGCACCCTGCTTACCATGAAGAATACCATTCTTTCGCTCGCCGCCGCTTTTGCGCTGCTTACCGCCACGGCTGCTTCGGCTGCCAGCATCGGCGGCCAGGACGGCCCCCGCAACGGCAACAACTCCAACTACGGGTACGACAAAAACCACCAGGTAACGCCCGAAGAGCGTGCCAAGTGGGAAGCCCAGCACAAAAATGACCGCCGCGACGACCGGAACGACCGCCGCGATGACAAAAAAGACCACGACAAAAACGACCGCCACGACGACAAAAAAGGCCACGACGATAAGAAGGACCACGACAAGGACGACCGCCGCGACGATAAGAAAGACCACGACAAGAACGACCGGGGCAACAACGGCAACGGCCGGGGCAATGGCCGCAACGACAACAACCGGGGCAACAACGGCCGCGACACCAACTACGGCTACGACAAAAGCCACCAGGTAACGCCCGAGGAGCGCACGGCCTGGGAAGCGCAGCACAAAAACGACCACCGCTAAGCAGAGGTTTTCAGGCCGGGCAGTTAATAGCTGCCTGGCCTGAGCACGACCTCATCGCCTAAAGCTCAAAAAAGCCCTCCCGGCCACTTGGCCGGAAGGGCTTTTTTATGGGGCAACACGCGCGGCGGCACGTACTTTGCCTGGCTGCGGCACCTTCGCCAGCCCGCTAGCCATTGCTGCCCATGCGTCAACTTATCAGCACCTTTTTGCTACTACTGCTTGGCCTGACGGCGCTGCGGGGACACTCCCAGCAACTCAATCCGCAAAAGCTAGACAGCCTGCTCACGTTGCTTACCAGGCACGAGCAGGCAATGGGCAGCTTGGCCATTACGCGGGGCGGGCAGGTTGTGTACAGCCGGGCCTTTGGCGCGGCGCAAGTCAGGCCGCTGGTGCCGGCCACGCCGGCCACGCGCTACCGCGCCGACTACCTCTACCAGGTTTTTACGGAAGTGCTGCTATTCCAACTCATCGAGGAAAACAAATTGACGCTGGATACTCCGCTGGCCACGTTTTTCCCCCAACTGCCCAACGCCAAGGAAACCACCATAGATTACCTGCGCACGGCGCGCTCGGGCTTAACGGGCTCCCTTGTGTACGACCCCACGCGGCCGCTCACCCAGCGCCAGGTGCTGGACCGGCTGCTCAACCACGAAGGAGGACGTGAGGTATACCCAACTGAGTATGTTACCTCTTCAGGTTACCTCGTGCTGCAATTCATCGTGGAGAAGCTCGCCGGGCAATCTTACGCGCAGGCAGTTCAGCAGCACATCCTTACCAGGGCCAGCCTGGAGCACACCTACTTCACCACCGCGCTTCGGCCGCAGCAGCAGGAAGCCCTGCTCTACGAGCGGCGCGGCACTGGCTGGCAGCTGCTGGAGCGGTCGCTTCGCAACATCGACGGCACCGGCACGCTCGTCTCGACCCCCACCGACCTCAACCGCTTTCTCACGGCCCTCTACGGTGGAAAGCTCCTCTCGGCCGCACACCGTGCTGCCATGCAACAGGGCCCCGATGGCTTACCCCACGTGCTGTACAAGGGTGAACTGGACGGGCAGCCCTACTATAGCTGCATCGCCAATTTGGCTGAGCCTCGGGCGACGTGCTACTACTTTCCCGCGCAACAGCTAGCCGTCTCGCTTTGCCTAAACGGCCAGTACACCAACTCCAACCAATTGCTTGGCAACGTATTGCGGGCCGGGCTGGGCAAGCCGTATTCCCTGCCCAAATTCGCGCCGCCCTTCACGCCCGACCCACTCGACCTGAGTCGCTGCCTGGGTACTTTCAGCATGCTTCCTCTACGCTACACCGTTGTGCGCGACGGGCCTACCCTCCGGCTGGAATCAGCGCGGGAAGGCAACGTAACGCTAGAGCCCGTGAACCCCGGCGTGTTTCGCACCGGAGAGGGCAACCTGGTAGAGTTTTCGCCCGACCGCAACCACCTTCTCCTCCGGCATGAATACGGAGCCTTTCCGCTTAGCCGGGAATAAGGCAGCCTCGCCCACCCAAGCGCCCCGCCCACCCGGCCTGGTTCTTACCCAAATTTTTGGTCGGTTTACTAGTGGCTGTACTAGGGCCAGTTTGCTCCTGCTTCCTGGCTGCTTTCATGACCTAAGACGACCATTCAGCCCCCTGAAAAAAGCCCTCCTGGCCGCAATAACCGGGAAGGCTTTGAGAAGTGGATAAGGACAAGACATCCACTTGGCCGGGAGGGCTTTTCGAGTTTCAAGTGAGTAAGTAGTCTTTCACTGAAACCGGCTCACTATCCAACTAAGAGCGCCTAGAATGGCTTCTGTTTCAGGGTAATAGAAGATGCGCGGGTCAAGCAAAGCTTCCTGCTCCGAGAGCCGCAGAAACTGCCACTGGCTGCCCGTGGTGACGCAGCCATACACGGCCGGAAAGTTCAGGTCCGCGTCTTGGTTGAGGCGTTGGGCCGCTATCATTTCGCCCACGCACTGGGGCACTGCTTTTAGTAAATCCTGCCGCTTAGCTTCTACCAGTACCAATATAGGCGGGCGGGCTTCAAACGAATTGGGGTTGGCACTCAAAATAAAATCGCAGATGCCAACCATCCCCGCCCCGGCCAAGGGCTCTCCGGAAAACAAGCCAATCGACGTGCTATACTGCTTCCTGATTGCTGACAGAATAGGGTAGATAACCGCTTCCGAAACGGCCTTCTCCGATTTGGTGATGGCTGGCGTCAAAGGGTTATCAGCCAGAAACTCCCGTAGCCAGCTTGGCGGCAACAGTGGCTGAAGTGGCACCGGCAGAAAAGGCTTGCTTTGTACCTCTACGCCAAACTGCTCCCGCAAATCCTGAAAATCTAATTGGCTGTACGTGAGCATAAAAATTATCTAAGGAAATCAAATCTATGGAAAGGTAAGTCCTACTCGCCCACCTCCAGCCGCGTTTCTTCGGGCCCCAATACCACCAGCCCTTGCTTATAAAGTGAGCCCAGCGCCTTTTTAAAGGTCTTTTTACTCATGCCCAGGCGGCGGTACACGTCGTCGGCCAGGCTTTTGTCGCCCAGGGGCAGGCGGTGGTCAGGGCGCTCGCGTAGGGCGGTGAGCACTAGGGCGGCGGCGCTGGCTACCTCGTCGTAGCCGGCCTGGCCGAGGCGCACGTCGAGCTTGCCGTCGGGGCGCACCTGGCGCAGGTGGCCGGGCAGCAGCTCGCCCAGCCGCAGGGGCCGGAATACCTCGTTGCCATACAGCAAACCGGCGTGAGTGCCGTTCACCACTACCGAGTAGCCGAGCGGGGTTTCTTCGGCTATGAGCAGCTGCACGGCTTCGCCCACCGCGCCCATGAAGGGCTCGGGGCTCAGGTACTGCTGCCACTTGGCGGAAGCTACCAGGCGGTCGGTGGCTTGGTCGAGGTACACGTAGACCAGCACCCGCTCGCCCACGCGCACGGCCTGGCGCTGGTTGGCGTGGGGCAGCAGCAAGTCTTTTTCGAGGCCCCAATCCAAGAACGCGCCGGGCGGGCCCACGTCGCGCACGTTGAGGGCGGCAAAGCTGTCCACGACAGCCAGCGGCTCCAGGGTGGTAGCAATGAGCCGGTCCTCGGAGTCACGGTACACGAATACGCAGATAATATCGCCGACGTGCGCGCCCACGGGGCGGTACTTTTCGGGTAGCAGCAGGTCGCCGTCGTCGCTGGTGAGGTAGAGGCCGATGCTGACCTCGCGGGCTATTTCGAGGTCGTTGAAGTCGCCGAGGTTCATGAGGCAGGGGAGGAGTGCGGGCGCAAAGGTCGGGCGGAAAGGCAGCCCGCGCAGTAGCCGCATATTAGGGCTTCGGGAGTAATAGGCCGGCCACCTGCCTGGCACGAAAAGTAAGGGGCCGGCCCATTGCACAGGCGTGAGAAGAAGCGGTGCTCCTAACAAGAATAGTAGTAGACAGGCAAGTCGGGAAGAGGCGTTTTCAAGTAACTTTGTATTGCTACCATACTACTTCAACTACATAGCAGACGCTGTATGAAAAAATACTTACTCCTACTACTAGTAGCCGCCCGCTTCAGCAGCCATGCCCAGGGCTCCTTGAATACGGGCCTGCTGGGCCGTTTTCCCTTTGATAACAGCCTGACGGATGCCACGGGCAATATCACCAACGTGAGCGATGTGGGCGTGGCCTATGGGCCCGACGCCCACAGCCAGGCCAACACTGCCCTACGCCTGACCGGCACTGGGGAAGTGTCGGTGCAGCCGAGCGGCTTGCTGGATTTTGGCACGACGGGCAGCTTCACGTTCAGCGTGGGATTTCGCACCCTGTCGTCGGGCACGCAGGCGTTTTTTAGCAACCAGGGCACCTATAGCGCCACGGTTACCAACAGCTCGCGGGGCTGGAGCCTGGGCTTCAACAACTCCAACGTGGGTAAAGTGTACCTGAACCTAGTGAGCAGCATCTCCAGCAACAGTGCGTTCGCACTGGCGACTCAGGCCAGCTTCAACGACGGCTTGTGGCACACGGCTACTATAGTGATTAACCGCAGCAACCGCCAGATTCGGATTTTTGTGGATGGCACCGCACAGGCGCTCACGTATGTGTCGCCCCGCCCAGACTATGGTACCGTGTCGGGCACCACCTTTACCCTGGATGTCGTCGCCACTTCCTTTGTAGACCTGACGCCGGGCTATAGCTTAAGTGCCGCCAACGTCAACGGCGTTTATAACCGCTTTGGCCTGAGCTACAACGGCTGGCTCGACGAGGCCCGGTTCTACAACCGCGTGCTAACGGACGCCGAAGTACAGTCCTTATCGGCACAGGTGCTGGCCACCCTTGATGCCCAGGCAGCCGTTGTTCAGGTGCAGGTGTTTCCTAACCCTGCCGGCAGCCTGGCCCGTGTGACGGTGTGCCTGGCGCAGCCCGTAGCAGCCAGCCAACTGCACGTGGTGGATATGTTGGGCCGGGCAGTGCCCGTTACTATCACTGCCCACCAGCCCGGCGATGCCGCCTATGAGCTGAGCGGCCTGGCCACCGGCCTCTACCTGCTGCAAGTGAGTTTGCCGGAAGGCTTGGCCGTGCGGCGGCTGCAAATAAACTAAGTGTAACCGCCCGCCCGGCACCAGCCCGGACTGTAGAAAGCTGCCAGGAAACTACCTGCCCAGCTACTACAGCCCGGGCTTTTTGCGGCCCGAAAATGAGTGGCAAGCAAGCAACAATGAGAATCGGCGCGTAAGTTTGGCCGTTTACCTTTCGGCCTTGCCATGTTCGGTTTCAGCTACGCCAAATTCGATTCGATAACTTACGTTATCCAGTACAAGAACGGGCAGGTGGTGCGCGAGGGGCGCGGCCTCTCGTTTTTCTACGGTACCCTCAACAGCTCCATCGCCGCCGTACCGCTGGCGGCCAACGACCTGCCGTTCATCTTCAACGAAACCACTACCGACTACCAGTACGTCACCATTCAGGGCCAGGTGAGCTACCGGGTGCGTGACCCGCGCCAACTGGCCGAGCTGCTCGATTTTACGGTTAACAGCTTCGGCGTTTATAAAAAGAACGACCTCGAAAAGCTCAACCAGCGCCTCGTAAACGAGGCCCAGGCCGCCACCTCGGCCTACCTGCACAGCCTCACCCTCAAGGATGCCATCCGCTCCAACAAGCTCATTGAGGAGCGCATTCAGGCCGGGCTACAAAGCGCGCCAGCCGTGGCCCAGCTCGGCATCGAGGTGCTGGGCGTGAACATCCTGGCCGTGAAGGCGACGCCCGAGATGGAGCGCGCCCTCGAAGCCCAAACCCGCGAGCAACTGCAACAGGAAGCCGACCAGGCCATTTACGAGCGCCGCAACTTTGCCGTGGAGCAGGAGCGCCGCATCAAGGAAAGCGAGTTGAACACCGACATTGCGGTAGAGGAAAAGCGCAAGCAAATTGACGAAAAGCGCGCCGAAGCCCAGGTGCAGCGCGCCACCAACGAGCGCAAGCTGCGCGAGCTGCAAGTGCAGGCCGACATCGCCGTAGAAGCCAGCCGCGCCGAGCTGCTCAAGCAGCAAACCGCCAACCAGCGCCAGGCCGCCGACACCCAGGGCTACGTGACGGAAACCACGCTACGGCCCTTCCGCGACATCGACTGGCACACGCTGGTAGCCCTCAACAACAACCCCGACCCCCGCTTCAACATCAGCCTCGCCTTCCGCGAGCTGGCCGAAAACGCCAGTAAAATCGGCACCCTCAACATTACCCCTGATTTGCTGGATAACGTGCTGGATAAGAGCGAGGCGCCCCGGCCCGCGCCGGATGCGCCGGCCGGGAAGGGGCGGCGGTAGTTGTTTTGATAGGGTCGCCCTCCGTGTTGCAGGCGACACCTCACCCCCTAGCTCCCTCTCCAAAAAAGAGGGGGAACTAGCTCTAAAAAGCTAGACTCTAAAACTAGAAACTAGTTCCCCCTCTTTTTTGGAGAGGGGGTTAGGGGGTGAGGTGTCGCCTGCAACGCGGAGGTCTACCAAATTTCCCTCACGCTCTATGCTCAACTACTTCCTCCTCACCGCCGCCTGCCTCGCGGCCGCCACCACGGCCCTGGCCCAGCAACCAGCCCGCACGGCCCAGGACTATGCCCGGGCAGAGCGTGCGATGATTTATAATACCCAGCCGCTGGTAGACCACCGCCTGGGGCAGCCCAACTGGCTGCCTAATGACCGGTTCTGGTACCAGGTTTCGACGGCGCAGGGCAGCGAGTTTAGGCTGGTGGACCCAGTGCGCAAAACCCGCACGGCCGCCTTCGACCAGGCCCGGCTGGCGGCGGCACTCTCGGCGGCCAGTGGCCGGCGCTACGAAGCGGGCCGGCTGCCGTTTCGCTCCTTCACATTTTCGCTCGATGCCCAGGTGATGTACTTCGTGGCGGCGGGCAAACAGTGGCAATACGCGGTGGCAACTGGGCAGGTGAGCCCCACTACCCCGCCTGCGCCCGCCCCGGCGGCCAATGCCGACAACGAAATCACGTCGCCCGACGGGCGGCTGGCGGCTTACATCCACGACGATAACCTGTGGGTGCGCGACACCCAAACCGACCGGCAAACCCCGCTCACGACCGACGGCACGAAGAACTTCGGCTACGCCACCGACAACGCGGGCTGGACCACCAGCGAGCGGCCCGTGCTGCTGTGGTCGCCGGACTCGCGCAAAATTGCCACCTTCCGGCAAGACCAGCGTCGGGTGGGCGATATGTACCTGGTAACCACTAACGTGGGCCGGCCGACGCTCAAATCGTGGAAATATCCGCTGCCCGGCGACAAAGACATTATCACCATCGAGCGGGTGATTGTGGAGGTAAACGGCCCCAAAGTAGTGCGCCTGCAAGTGTTGCCCGACCCGCGCCGGGGCACGCTCTGCGACGAGATAAACTGCGGCGGCACTGGCTTCGACGACGTGGACTGGAGCCCCGATGGCACGCAGCTGGCGTTCGTATCGACCTCGCGTGACCACAAACAGGAGAAATTCCGGGTGGCCGACGCTGCTACCGGGGCCGTGCGGGAGGTGTTTTCCGAAACCGTGGCCACGCAGTACGAGTCGGGCCAGGGCACCATCAACTGGCGCTTTTTGCCTAAAACCAACGAAGTCATCTGGTATTCGGAGCGCGACAACTGGGGGCACCTCTACCTCTACGACGCCGGCAGCGGCCAGCTCAAGCAGCAAATTACCAAGGGCAATTTCGTGGTGACGCAGCTGCTGCAAGTAGACGAGCAGCGCCGCCAGCTCTATTTCCTGGCCAGCGGGCGCGAGCCGGGCAACCCCTATTTCAGCTACCTCTACCGCATCGGGCTCGATGGCCGGCACCTTACGCTGCTCACGCCCGAGGCCGGCGACCACCAGGTTTCTTTCTCGCCCACGGGCCGCTACTTTATCGACAACTACTCGCAAGCCAACGTGCCACCCGTGAGTGTGCTGCGCAACCTGGACGGGCAGCTGCTGGTGCCGCTGGAGAAAACCGACATTTCGCGCCTCACGGCTACCGGCTGGCGTCCGCCCACTCCGATTACGGTGAAAAGCCAGGATGGCCAATGGGACTTGTACGGGCTGGTATTTACGCCTTCTACGCTGGACCCGGCCCGCAAATACCCGGTGGTAGACTACATCTACCCCGGCCCGCAGGGCGGCAGCGTGTGGGCGGCCGGCGGGTGGTCGTTTCAGTCGGCCCGCAACGACTTGCAGGCGCTGGCCGAGCTGGGCTTCGTGGTGGTAGCCATCGAGGGCAGCTGCAACCCGAACCGCTCCAAGAGCTTCCACGATGCCTGCTACGGCAACATGGCCGCCAATACCCTCGCCGACCAGGTGGCCGGCCTGCGGCAGCTGGCCCAGCGCTACCCGTATATGGACCTCGACCGGGCCGGCATCTGGGGGCACTCGGGCGGCGGCTTTGCCACGGCGGCGGCTATGTTTCGCTACCCCGATTTTTTCAAGGTCGGCATTGCTGAATCGGGCAACCACGAGAGCCGCAACTACGAGGACGACTGGGGCGAGCGCTACGTGGGCCTGCTTACATCAGCGACTGGCACGTCCTCCAACTACGACTCGCAGGCCAACGCCGCTCTGGCCAAAAACCTCAAGGGCAAGCTCTTGCTGGCCCACGGCTTGCTGGACAACAACGTGCCGCCCTCTAACACCCTGCTGGTAGTAGAGGCCCTCATCAAAGCCAATAAAACCTTCGACCTGGTGGTGCTGCCCAATGCCGCCCACGGCTACGGCACCTACTCGCCCTACATGACCCGCCGCCGCTGGGACTATTTCGTGCGCTACCTGGCCGGCACCGAGCCGCCAGCAGAGTATGAGTTGACGCCTATGCCGGGGG
>JBPBPU010000128.1:0-12754 GCA_050954465.1 Janthinobacterium lividum | reverse complement strand
TGCTACCGCGAGTAGACATACTTGTTCGATGCCTTTGCAGGCAACTTGCTCTTTTACAGACAACTAAAATTGTAGGGTAGAGTACTACCAGCCACAACCCTTAGCTCCAGCACCTTGCTTCGATGGGCGTAGAATATATCTATTTCACTAAAATAGGTTCGCCCAGGGTGATTATGTGTTACAATACAGTTTTCTGTCTTTTTCTCTTCGTCAGGAGAAAAATAAACCTCCTTAGCCGTGCCTTTTTTTATAAAAAGGATTTGTCCTTTCCGGTCGAAAACAACGCCGACCTCAATAGACAAATTAGCTATCTGCCTCTCTATGTGTTTGATACGCTCATACGCTTCAGCGCTATCGTCAAGCTGGCTGTCTAATAACTGAAGCTGAATGTCCTGAGCAACACCTATCTGCTCTCCCCCTTCTTCTTGTAAAGAGGGGGAGCGACGACTGAAAAAAGCTGCCCTAATTCTATGGAATAGCTGGTTTATAACAGTCATTTGTCGAGGCCCAGCTTGTGAACTATGTACTCCGAGCGGCCGAGCTTGGCTGCGGTGACAAGCTGGCCCAGCTTGGTGTATTCGTCGGTGAAGGAGTGGGTGCGGGAGCTAGGGTTTGCCATCCCGTCGGTTAATGTGCCCCTGGGTATCAGTCGGCACCGTGGTTTGATAGAACTGGCTAATCATCTTAGGCTGGCTGATACGATTCTCACAGATGAAGTTGAGCATGGCAAATAGCCCGTTAGCTACCCCCGCGTTGTCTGTGAAATCAATTTGACCAGGATGCACGGCATTATTGCCCACTACCCGTACGCTATCGAGTGCCTGCTGAACTGCTTCAGGCAGCCTCTTTGCAACCAGGTTTTTGATGTCAGTATCAATGTGCTTGCCAGGCTCCCCCAGATGCTTGCACAGCTTTTGAACAGCCAAGCGCAGTAGGGCAGCAGCTCCACACGGCAAAGTGGCGACGATACTGCGGGCCTCTTCGTAATCCTGCTTTACATCTTCGGGCATATTCGCGTTTGGCAGTGGGGCGGAACCGAAGAGGGGATAACTATTTTTTGGCTTATCCAAAGCGAGTGCTTGCTGCAATGATTGCAGTAACAGGCTTCCGCTTGAGGAACAGTCTCCGCATGACCACCATAGCTGGTTGCCAGCATACCCCAATCTTGTTTTGCGAAAGCGTTACAGAAAGGGCAGTTAAATGCTCTGCTCTTGTAGGAAGGTGGGGTATAGGGTTGCATTGTGACTTACGCTAATTGTGCTGCCAAGCTACGCCAAGGCTGGGCTACTTCACAAGGCCGAGGCGGTGGGATGGGACTACGAAAACTAGGCCCAGGGATTGTTTGCCTGTAACTGCTGAAAGTCGGTTTCCTGAATTTCAGTTATCGTTTCAGGTAATAGCACCCAGGCGGTTTTTTTAAGCTTACCATTAGCCAGTTCTGCCGCGTATTCTGGCTCCCCTGCCTTTATCGCAACCATCTGTACGAACTCCTTCTGTTTACGGCCCCGTATGTGGGCTGAATAATAAGCCACACGCGATTTTGCCATACATAGCTCTGGCCCTCTGGTAGTATCCCAAATAGAGGCTGTGTTATCAATACTTTCGTATTTAGCAAAAGCTTTGTCGTACTCACTGAATGTTAGCCGTTTGTCAGCCCAGCGCCCGTTGCGGTTAATGTAGCGGTAGTCTAATACGAAGGTGCCGCTGTTGTAGCGCGGGGTACCCTGGCCGCCATAGTGTTCGGTTGGCATAAATGCTATTTTTTAGGAGGTTCGATGCCGAGGCGGCGGCACTCGTCGTAGGCCAGGGTGCGGAGTAGGGCGGTCATGCTTAGCTCACGGGCCTTGACTACCTGCTTTATAAAATCCTTGTCTTTTGGGTCGAGAGCAAAGCTCACCTGTGTCTTGCGGACGGGGACGTTGGCGTGGTTTTCCGTGCTACCAAGCTACGCGCTGGCCCTCCCTTATCTACAGCCCCGGCAATGCCTGCTGGAGTTGCCGCTGAAAGTCAGCTACATCCGGTCGAAAATCAGGGTCATTAAGTAGCCGATGTAGCGGCAGCCAGTGCACCAAGCCGGGCTGCCCCGTAGGAGAACGCACGTCGAATAGCAGCAATTGGTACCGCCACCCAGATGCCCGCCGGCTCAGCCGCACCAGAAATCGCAGTCCCACGCCCTCATGCACACCTGCCAGCTGTCCCCGGTAGAGTTGAGCCGAGTCAGCGCTGGTTTGCACCTCGCTCCACGTCGTGCAGGTGCTGGTGAGCCAGGCCCGCAGGTGCTCGGCCTGCGCCAAGGCTGGTGCAGTGGGCTGGCGGAGCGGTCCCGTGAAAGCCACTACGCCCGTGCGGGCATTCGTTGGCCAGAAGGCCCCCGCCGGCCGGGCCGCCTCGGCGGTGGGGCGCTGGGCGGCCGCAGGCGTCGCCAGCAGCAGCACCCCCCAGAGCAGTTGTTTCATGCCGCGAAGCTACCACCACGCCACCGGGAGCCAGTCGGCAACCAAGGGGGCACTGGCTAACCGGCCGCGCACAGCTCCTGCCGGGAACTCAACCGTAACTTGCCGGCTTTACGCAGTTCCCTCCTAATTCCTTCCTTTAGTGCATGTTATCGCTACCCGTCTTTGCCACCCGTCGCGCCGGGGCGTTGCCCTCCTGGGCGGCCTTATTTCCTCTGCTGGGTTTCCTACTCAGTTTACCCCTGGCAGCGAGCGCAGCCGGCAGCCCCACGCTCGTCATTAGCCAGGTATACGGGGGCGGGGGCAACAGCGGCGCGACCTATACCAACGATTTCATCGAGCTGCACAACGTCTCCGGTGCCAGTATCTCGCTCACGGGTTACTCGGTTCAGTATGCCAGCAGTACCGGTACGAGCTGGAGCGTTACGCCTTTGTCCGGCACAATTGCTCCGGGCGGGTACTACCTGATTCAGGAGGCGGCCGGGGCGGGCGGCACCACGGCCCTGCCCACTCCCAACGCCACGGGCAGCATCAACCTGGCGGCCTCGCCCGGCAAGGTTGCCCTGGTGTCCAGCACCACGGCCCTGACAACAGCCTGTCCTACGGGCGGTAGCATCATCGACTTCGTAGGTTTCGGGGGCACCGCCGGTACCGCCAACTTCTGCTACGAAGGCACGGGTCCGACACCGGCCCCCAGCAACACGACCAGCGTGTCGCGCAAGGCGAGCGGCTGCACGGACACCGACCAAAACGGGGCGGACTTCACCGCCGGCGCTCCGAATCCGCGCAACGACGCCACTTCAGCCGCCTTTTGCGTTACCGCCGTCACCGGCTTTACCCCTACCAACGGGCAGGCCGGCACGGTCGTGACCTTGAGCGGCGGCCTGCTCAGCGGCATTACCAGCGTCACCTTCGCCGGCATTGCCGCTACCAACGTTTCGGCCTCCGCCAGCACGGTCACGGCCACCGTTGCCCCCGGCACGCCGCTGGGCGCGGCCCCCGTCGTGCTCTCCGATGGCACAACCTCCTATACCGCGCCCGGCAGCTTCACCGTCACCACAGCCAGCATCAGCACCCCCACGCTCAGCACCAGCGCCGTTTGCGCCGGGGGCACGGTTGGGGTGAGCTTTTCCGGTACTGGCACCTTCGCGGCGGGCAACGTCTTTTCGGTGGAGTTGTCCACGGCCACGGGCACCTTCCCGACTACGCCCACCGTGGTGGGCTCCGTAACCAGCACCAGCACGGCCAGCCAGACGGTCACGGCCACCATCCCCACTGCGACGGCAGGTGGCACCGGCTATAAGGTGCGGGTAACCGCCAGTAATCCGGCCATCACCAGCAATGCCTCGGCAGCCTTCCCGGTCAACACCGTGCGCATCGCGCCCACGGCGACCCAAAACAGCTACACCACTACGAGCGGCACGACTTTAATGGTGAGCGAGGTAGGCACCCCTACCAGCCGCCAGTGGGCCTACGCCACTACCAGCGGCGGCCCCTACACCGACCTGAGCGGCCAGACCGGCACCAGCTACACCCCGTTCTTTACCACTGCCGGCACCTACTACGTGGTGGCCCGTTCCACCTTTGCCTGTGGCCCGCAGCTGAGCAACGAGGTCCAGGTGAACGTAACCGTAGCCCAACTGCCGACTATCAGCAGCTTCACGCCCGCCGCCGGCCCGGCCGGCACCAGCGTTACCATCACCGGCACGGGCTTTATCAGCGGGGCCACGGTGAGCTTTAACGGCACGGCCTCCCCGCAGGTCACCCTGGTGTCGGCGACCACCCTGCGCGCCGTCGCGCCCACCGGCGTTACTACCGGTACCCTGAGTGTAACCACGGCCGGTGGCACCGCCACGAGCACCAGCAGCTTCACGGCCACTACCCGTACGCTCGACCTGCTCGACGACTTCAACCGGACCGATAACACCACGGTGGGTAACGGGTGGACCGAGACGGAAACGGTCGCGGCCGGGGCCAGCGTAAGCAGCAACCAGCTCAAGCTCGGCAGCAGCACCAGCGGGCGCGAGTTCATCTCGCGCAGCCTGGCCGCGCGCTACGACCCGGTGCTGACCAACAACAGCCGGGTGCTGACCTGGGCCTGGAACATGCAGCAGACGCGCCCTAACCCCAGCACCTTCGACGCTAGTGCCTACGCCGTGGCCTACGTGCTGGCGGCCAGTAGTGACAACCTGCTGACCGGCACCGGCTACGCCGTGGTAGTGGGCAACAGCGGTACGCCCGACCCGGTGCGGCTGGTGCGCTACGCCAACGGCCTGGCCTCGACCCTGACCACCATCGTGACGGGCGACCAGCTGGATGCGGCCAACAAGTTCCAGACCATCCGCGTCACCTACCTGCCCGACGAGGATACCTGGACCCTGGAGGCGGCCACGACCACGACCGCGTTCCAGGACCCCACGACGGCCACTTACGCCACCCTGGGCTCGGCCGTGGACGGCACCTACACGGCCACCTCGCTGCCCTACACGGGTTGCCTCTGGAACCACGCCACCTCGGCCACCGACTACGCCCTCTTTGATAACGTCTACGTGACGGCGCCCTGCGTGCTGGAAACCGAGCCCACAACGGGCCCGGGCAGCCCGACCGCCGGCAACCTGACCAGCAGCAGCGCTGACCTGAGTTGGACGGTCGGCACGGGCACCTCGCGCCTGGTGCTGGTGCGCCCTGCCTCGGCCGCTGCCGATGCCCCAGCCGACGCCACGGCTTACGCCGCCACGAGCCAGTACGGCCGGGGGGCGCTGGTGGGCACCAGCAGCTACGCCGTCTACAGCGGGACGGGCACGAGCGTCACCGTGACGGGGCTCGCGCCCAACACGGCCTATGCCTACCAGGTCTACGAGGCCAGCGGGGCGGGCTGCTCGCTCAACTACCTGCAGGCGAGCCCCGCCACCGGCACCTTCACCACCCCGCCCTGCCTGGCCGCCGCGACGCCCACCGGGGCCGCCAGCAACGGCCAGGCCACCGCCGCCACGTATAGCCTGGCTGTGAGTTGGACTAGTGGCAACGGGGCGCAGCGCCTGGTAGTGGTGCAGGCCGGGCAGGCACCCACGGCTGCGCCAGCGGATGCCAGCGCCTACCGGGCTTCCGCCCGTTTCGGGGCCGGTAGTGCCCTGGGTGGGGGTTACGTGGTCTACAGTGGAATGGGCAGCGCCGTCACGGTCACGGGCCTCTCGCCCACGACGACTTACTACACGGCCGTGTACGAGTTCAACGGCAGCGACTGCTCGGCCGCTTACCTGACCAGCACCCCGGCTACGGCCCAGGCCACCACGCTGACTCCACCACCCGCCACGGCCAGCAGCTACCATTTCTACCGCGGCAACCTGCACGCGCACAGCAGCTACTCGGACGGCAACAAGGATGCCTCTACTTCCGGGGCCTCGACCCCAAGCGACGACTACGCGCTCGCCCAGCTCGCCCAGCAGTTTGACTTCCTGGGTATTTCGGAGCACAACCACAACCAGGCCGGCATGTCGCTGCCCTCTTACGCCAAGGGCTTGCAGCAGGCGGACGCTTCCACCCTGGATGGCACCTTCATTGCCCTCTACGGCATGGAGTGGGGCACCATCTCCGGCGGGGGCCACGTGGTAGTCTATGGCTACCCGCAGCTCATTGGCTGGGAGCCGGGCAACTACGACGTGTTTGTGGCCAAGGGCGACTACTCGGGCCCGAACGGCTTGTTTGCCACGGTGGCCCAGCAGCCGGGGGCCGTGGCCTACCTGGCCCACCCGCAGGCCACCGACTACAACGGGTTATTTAGCAACGCGCTCAACCCGGTGACGGCGGATGTATTGGTGGGTGCGGCCATGCGCTCGGGTCCGGCTTTTTCCACGAATACCACCTACACCAACCCGTCGACCGGCACCTACGAAGCGCGCTTCAAGGATGCGCTGCGGCTGGGCTACCACGTAGCGCCCACGCTTGACCATGACAGCCACTATTCGGTATTCGGCCGCTCGACGCCGGGGCGTCTGGTGCTGCTGGCCCCTACGCTCACCCGGCCCGCCTTGCTGGACGCGCTGCAACAGCGGCGCTTCTACGCCTCCGACGACCTCAACACGGAGGTGACGCTGACGGCCAGCAACCAGGTAATGGGCAGCGTTACCACCCAGGCGGGCGCGCCCACGCTGAGCATCAGTGTCACCGACACCGACGCCAACGATGCCGTGGCCTCGATTGTGCTCTACTCCGGCATCCCCGGCTCGGGGACGGCGGCCACGCAGCTGACCAGCAATTCGGGCGCGGCGACGCTGAGCTACACCGACCCGATTGCCGACCAAGCCACTTACTATTACTACGCTGTCATTACCCAGGCAGATGGGGACAAGATGTGGACGGCCCCCATCTGGTACACGCGCAACGACGCGCTGGCGGCGGGCCCGCTACCGGTGCAGCTGGTGCGTTTCCAGGCCGTGCTGCACAACGAAGTGGAAGCCGTGCTGCGCTGGGCGACAGCCTCAGAAGCGCAAAGCGCCTACTTCGCCGTGGAGCGTAGCCTCGACGGGCGCACCTTCGCCGAAATTGGCCGCCGGACTGGTGCTGGCACCAGCCTGCAGGCGCACACCTACGAGCTGCCTGACCCGCAGGCGCTAGTGGGACTGACGTATTACCGTCTGCGCCAGGTCGATACCGATGGCACGAGCGCCTACAGCCAGGTGGTCACGCTTACCCCTGCTGCCCGCGAGGCAACCGAGGTGCACGTGTACCCCAACCCGAGCGCGGGCCGGGCCGTGACGCGCCTGGCCCTGCGCGGGCTGGACCAGCAGCTGGTGCAGGTGCGCGTCACCGATGTGCTGGGCCGGGTGGTAAGCCAACAGCAGGTGATTCCCCTTGGCTACCAGGCGGACGCGCCCTTGCGCCTGCCGGCAGAGTTGGCTTCGGGCGTGTACAGCGTGAGCCTGACGGCCGCCGGGCAGACCTGGACCACCAAGCTGGTGCTGGAGCCCTAGACAGCGGTTGACCAGCTGTGGCGGGCCCTGTCCGTCGGTCTGGTCCTTACCCACATCTCGAAAAGCGTCGGCCGACAGGCCGACGCTTTTTTTGGCCCTGCCAGTCAGCGAGGTGGGCTGGGGTGGTCTAGCTGCAGCGGACAGGGAGCTAAGGTAAGGGCTGGAGTAGGTCGGCTTCAAGTGGGTGAAAGGAACAGTAGCTCAGCTAGTACCCCAGCCACACGTGCGGCCAGCGTATCGAAGCAGCCGCAGAGCTGGCCACCTACGCCCGGCCGGGCAACTCCTATGATAACGCGTTGTATCCCAACTTTGCTGACTCCATTTTTTCTGTCATGCCGGCCGTTGACCACTCCATCGCCACCATCCTCAAGCACGACAACAAAACCACCAGCTACAAAATAGCCCTGCTGCGCGCCCTCAACGACCTCGTGCTGTCGTACCCCGGCCTGGCCCAGCACGAGCAGCCCGTAGCCGTGCCCCTGGTGCGCATCGCCGAGCTGTGGGCCGCCTACTACTGGCCCTTCATGGACGAGCAGCAGCCCATCTACCAGGGTGCCCGCGCCCAGCGCGACGGCATCCAGCGCAACGACGTCAGCTTCCGGCCCGCCCTCACCCAGCTCCGCACCGAGTGGCACCAGCTGCTGCTCACCACCGCCGAGCCTGCCGACGGCTTCTTCCTGCTCACCGAGATGCGCACGCCCCGCCGGCGCGCCACCTACCCGCCCGCCCTGCTCACCGCCTACACCCAGGCCCTGGCTGCCCTGGTCACAGCCATCAAGATGCCCATCCAGTACGCCGGCCCCGAGCAGTGGAGCATCTTCCCCAAGCCTGCCCGCCTCAGCCAGTTGCCGCACCATGCCCTGCCGCTCCCCGGCACCGACTCCGCCGACATGTGCGTGCTGCTCACCGCGTCTTTGTGGCAGGCTTTCCACCAGCTTTCGCTCTACATTGAAGCCCTCTGCATCCACGAGTGGAGCCTCTTCACCGAAACCGTGGCCCAGGCCGCCGGCACCCCCACCAGCCGCGGTCATATCTACACCCTGCTCACCGCCCGCCCCAACAACCGCCGCCCCCTCACCTGGGAGCGCAACCAGGTCGACATTCTCCTGCACGAGCAAGTCTCCTTCACCTGCCCCTGGACGCAGAAGCTCCTCACCCAGCCCCAGCACTACGACCTCGACCACCTGCTGCCGCTGGCTCTCTACCCCATCAACGAACTCTGGAACCTGCTCCCCGTCGACCGCGAGTTCAACCAGCGCACCAAGCGCGACCGCGTGCCCTCGTCCCAGCGCCTGGCCAGCGCCGTGCCCTACTTCGCCGCCGCCTACACCACCTACACCACCTCGCCCGCGCTAAACCAGTCCATCCGCGCCGATGCTGCCCTACGTTTCGCCGGCCTCAAAAACTCTCCCAGCTTCCCCGCCGAGCTGGCCCACCACGCTGCCGGCTTTATCGCTGACGTGGCCGATGCCCGCTACGCAGTTCGCTTCTAAACTAGCTTGCCTCGTCTGGTGCAGTTCTTGCTAACCCGGGCGCTTCTCACGGGCCGCCAGGCCCATGAGCAGTCTCACTCCTTCCCATACCTCACCAAAATACTTTGCGCTACCGTTTCCCCTTACGCCGCCTCTCCGTCCTGGCCCTGCTACTACTCGCCACTGCCTGCCAGAAGGAAGCCGTCACTCCCGTCCAGTCCAGCGCCCCGCTCCCCGAGCACATCACCCTCGGCAACCCCAGCGGCGCGGCCACCGACCTCAACCAGCCCACTAACTACCTGCTGGCCAAGTCCCAATACTACGTCTCCTACAACCGCGACCAGGGCAAACCCAATTGGGTAAGCTGGCACCTCGATACCTCCTGGCTCGGCAGCGCCGCCCGCCAAAACAACTTCGCCGCCGATGCCACCCTGCCCGCCAGCTGGTACCAGGTCACGCCCGGCAGCTACACCAACTCCGGTTTCGACCGCGGCCACAACTGCCCCAGCGCCGACCGCAGCGCCACCGTAGCCGATAACTCGGCCACCTTCCTGCTGTCCAACATGATGCCTCAGGCCCCCAACAACAACCAGCAAACGTGGGCCAAGCTCGAAGACTACTGCCGCACCCTGGTAGGCCAGGGCTACGAGTGCTACATCATCTGCGGCAGCTACGGTACAGGCGGCACCGGCGACAACGGCTACGCTACTACCTTCGACCAGGGCCGCGTTACTGTCCCCGCCCATTGCTGGAAAGTGGTAGTCGTACTCCCCGTCGGTTCCAACGATGCCACCCGCGTCACCACCAGCACCCGCGTCATTGCCATCGACACCCCCAACAACAACAGCGTTACCTCTTCGTGGGGCACCTACCGCACCAGCGTCGACGCCATCGAAGCCGCCACCGGCCTCGACTTGCTTTCCGCTGTTCCCAGCACCGTGCAGCAAACCATTGAGGCCCGCACCGACACCGGCCCCACGAGCTAGAAAAGCAGCCGCCACTCTCCCAAAAAGCCGCCTGACCAGCGGCTTTTTTGTTGCCCTGAACCAGGGGGTTTTGTCGCGCTAAAGCAAGCTTCCAGTGGTATCTTGTAGCATGACAGCAAGCCAGCTAAAACAGGCTCTACGGCGCTTCCGCCCACACCTGCAGCCCGTAAAAACCTTCCGCGGTGACCCCACCCGGCCCGCTTACACGCTCTACAGCTTGTGGCAATATCCTACCTATCTGGCCGTCCTAAACGAGCTGGACGAGTTACTCGACCAGTGGCCCCACAACCAGCAACGCACCGTAGCCCTGCTAGCCGCGCAGCAGGCCTTCAGCGACAACGGCGCTACCCATTGGGCCGTCGGGCAGGTCGAGGAAGAAAATCAAACCAACGTCCACGCGCTCATGCTCCACGAGCGCCAGCGAGCCCGGTGCTACGACTCTGCCGCCGACACTCGCCACGAAGAAAACCTTGTGCTGGCCAAGGCCGCCCTGGCCGAAAGCCAGCGCTGCAAGCAAGGCCCCCCAACCGGCCGCGCCCCGCGCCGTGCCCCGGTGCGCCAGCCCAAAGCCCTGGTATTTGCCCCCGCCAGGCCCCGCCCCACCAACCGCCCCGCCGCTCGCCCCCGCTATACCGTCGGCCAGCTGCTCCGCGACCCGGTAGCCTACCAGGCGTTGCTCAACGAGTTGGACGCGCTGCTGGAACACTGGCCCTACAAAAGCAATCGGATTTTCTACCTGCTGACCGTCCGCGAGGCCCTGGCCCAGCGAGGCGGCCCGCCCACCGACGAGTCCTGCCTGCTACACCCCGGCCAGCCCGACCACCGCGCCCCCCGACTTCAACGCGCCCTGTCGCGGGCCGCCGACCCCCAGCGCGCCGCCCGCCACCAGCAGAGCGAGCACGAGGCCCGCGCCAGCCTGGCCAGCCGCCAGCAGTACCGAAAGTACTTCCCCTAACCAAGCCAGTAGCATTTCTTGCCCCAACCCGAAACCAGATGCCACTTTCCCCCAAATACGCCCCGGCCAAGGAGCGCGCCCAGCGGCGGGCCGAGGAAGCTGCCTGCCAGGAAGCACTTGTTTACTACGAGCAGGTGCAGGCCCAGCTGCAGGTCGGGGCTATTACGCAGGCACTGCTTACCATCCAGCAGATGCCCAACCCCTGTTACCTGGACCGGGCAGTACAGGCAGTAGCAATGGCCCAGGCCCGGGCCGGCACCCTGCTCGGTGCGCTGGAAACGGCCCAGCGGTTCGACTACCGCGACACCAGGGAGCAGCTAGTGGCCGAAGTAATCCGGGTGCTGCTGCAACAAGACGACCTGTCTGGGGCGCAGCTACTCACGGCCACCGTCAAAGGCTACAGTTATGTAAACCTGCTGTGCTCCCTGGCCGAGGCCCAGCAGCAGGCCGGCCAGGCCGAGGCTGCCCAACACACGCTGCTCAAGGCGCGGAAGCGGGCGCAGGGCTTCTATGAAGGAGATAGCAAAAACGGCTACCCCCGCGACTATTATCTGCTGCCTATAGTGCAGTGCCATTTGCGCCTAAACGATGTGGCCGGAGCCACGCAGACGGCACAAGACATTCGCTACAGCCCGGATTACCGCCAGCAGGCATTCGAAGCCATCGAGCAAGCCTAACCCAGCAAGCGGCTTCTGCCACCCTACCACCTCAGAAATCGTTTGAACCAGGCAGCAGGCCCAGCAACCCCAAAAAGTAGTGATTGCAGCGACGTCACCCGATTCCCGCACCGCTCATTTACAGCCGGTAATCGACTTCCTCAAGGCCCGGGGCAACCAGCCCGCCGGTGTGGATGCCTGGGCGCACGACCGCGACGGTCTGAAAACCTACGCCTTCGCCCGCCCACTGGATATCGCCGCCCTTGAGGCGCATTTCGAGTTTCCGCCGGCCATAATACCGTATCCGAAAGGCATTTTCGATAAGGACAATTTTGCTCAAATCACGTACGACACTTGGTCAGGAGTAAATCCAAGCTAACTAGGCAACCGTCCCAACAACCCCAAAAAACAGTAATTGAAGCGAAGCTGCCCGGCTCCCGCACGGCGCATCTGCTACCCCTTATTGCTTTTCTCCAGGCGCATGGTACCCCCTCTTCGCTCGGGTTGAGTTACGCAGTAGCGGTAGAAAACGGGTTTAACTATCGACCGGGACGGTCGGGGAGTATTCTTATTCGACAAGCCCATGGATTTGGAGGCCGTGAAAGCCCATTTCGACCTGCCAGCTACAATCTACGCCTATTGAAAACGGAATTTGGGAGGAGAGGAACCAGGTGGGTGTCGAGAAAGCTGTCCCGCTCACCGCCTACCCCAAGTTTGAATAAGCCGCTGAAGTGTTACCTGTCATCACCCAGCCGCCTGTTCTTTTGTCCCCCGCCGCACATGGTAGGCCATTCAGCGAAGGGTAGCAAAAAACAGCCCCGAAAACGCAGGTTTTCGGGGCTGTTTGCGTGGGTCGGATAGTAGTCCAGAAACCACCCGGTTTCTGGAGTAGTTGTCGTATCTTGTGCTCGTATCTAAGTAAGCATTAAGACACTTATGGAAGAGAACGAAATCAACGTCCGTGTGTGGCTGCGTCAAAAGTTTCCTGGATTAGCTGACCGCTTAATATCGCCGGATGTCACATCGCTGGAGGAGTTGTCAAAAATATTGATGATTCCTGTATCAGCTCAAGGTTTGAAGAGCCGAGAGTTCAGGAAGCAGTATGCCATTACGATGGTTTCACCAATTCGGGATAGCCAGGATGGTATTGTATGTGAGAGAGATATGAGGTGGTCCGATTAGGCCGGACAGTTTAGGGGTGTATCTTTAAGATATTGAAGGTAAAAGGTTTGCGGGGTTTGATAGGCGAGCGCTGAGTGGCG
>JBPBPU010000072.1:0-13164 GCA_050954465.1 Janthinobacterium lividum | reverse complement strand
CGCCCGCCCATCGTAGCCATCAAGGAGTGGTTAGCAGCCAAGCGTCTGACACTGAACCCCTATGCCGTGGCCAACAGCATCGCCCAGAAGGGCACCCAGCTCTGGCGCGGCGAAGATGCCCGCTTTCGCAAGCCTACTGACACGTTTTCCGCCGCCATCAGGCTGGCCCTGCCCCGCTTCCGGCAGGAGCTGACCGACGCCGCCCGCTCCGGCCTGCGTTCCGACCTGCTTTCTCTTACCGCTCGCTCCCTGTAACCAATGGGTCTCACCCTACTTACGCTGCACATTACCCAGCCCACGGCCCAGGTGCCTACGGGCAGCGTATACCTGAGCGTCGACGCCGGCAGCAGCTACGGGCCGCTTACCATCGAGATTCCCGGCATCACGCCTGGCATAGATGCCATGCACGCGCCGGCCACCCTGCCGGCCTACGCCTATGCCACCAGTGGCATTGCGCCGGGCACCTACCCCTACACCGTCTACGATGCGGGCCCCACGCACCTGCCCCCGCTCACGGGCGAGTTCACCATCAACCCGGCCCCAGACCTGCCGCCACCCGACCCGAGTGTGAACGACCCGGCCCGCTGGGAGCCTGTGGGGGGCGTGCTGCCTAACCCGGTGCTGCTCCAGGTCGAGGCGAAGCTCACCGATGCGGCCGGCGTACCGCGCCCCGGCCTGCACGTCGAGGTGGAGCTGTGGCGTCCGGCCGCCCTGGCAGCTTTCGCCACCTTCCGCGCCACGGTGCGCGAAGCCGTGCAGTTCGTGGATGCTGCGCCCTACCTGCGGGCCCAGCTCGTGGCCGCGCAGCGTTACCCAGCCACCCAGCTTACGCCGCTTCTCGATGCCGACGCGGCCTTGCGCTACTCGTATCGCTTTCGGGTGGTGGACAGCAACGGGCCGGATTACTGGCAGCCGCGGGCCGGCGAGCGCTACGCCGTGCTCGCGGCCCTGCCGATGGCCGCTGACACGATGGCCCCCTACGTGGCCGACACGACGGGCCGGGTAGCCAGCATCTTCCCCGATGGCGAAGTGGTGCAGTTCGTAGGCTGCCCGCTCGAAGTGAGCGTGCTGCTGCCACCGGCGACAGTGGCACGCTACGCCGAATGGCGCTACCTCGACGCGTACGGGCAACAGGTAGAAATCCGCTCCTACGCCTTGCCGGCCAGCGTGCCGGCAGGGATGTTGCGCCTGCCCATGCCCGATAACCCGTTGCCCCACGCAGCCACCGTGCAGGTGAGCATCATCGACACCGACCGCCACACGATGACCAACCCGCCGCTGCCGGGTGGCTACCTGCTCACCGACCACGGCCGTCTCCAGCTTTAATCCGCTATGCCTGCTACTAACCCTGCTACTACAGCCCGCGGCACTGCTGCCGCCGATGAGCGCATCCCCGGCCTGCCAGCCTTACCCGTTGGCACGGCTCGGGCTACGCTTTCCATTCCGGTGTATGACCCGGCCACCGATGGCACCTACCAAACGGAGTTACTACCCGGCGATGGTACGGTGGACAGCAACGCCGTAGTAGGCGGGCCCAAGCTGGTGCAGTTTCTGGACTCGCGCCTGGCGGGGGTGGCGGCCGGCGACCTGACGCTTGACCGGTTGATACCCGAGACTATCGTGCCGGGCACGACGGCCTACGTGGATAACCCCTCGCCCACGCCGACCACTGCCATCGCGCTGCCCAAAACCTACGTGGCGACCACCGTAGCAGTGGGCACAGCTGGAGCAGTGCTGGTGCCGCGCTATATCGGCGCGGCAGTCGGCGATACGGTACCCATTGTGTGGAGTCAAGTAGTAGTGAGCAGCGCATCAAGTGTCGTCTTGGACCCCGGCACGGTCTTACACTTTGATAATATCCTGACCCTGCACGGAGAAGTTGCGACTGGCTCCTTCACCGTGGATACGAGCGCCATGATGGCAGGAGCGGAAGAATCCATTGTGCTCGGCTCCGGGGCCACGCTGCCCACGACAGCCGACACCACCACGGGCGGCGTGACGACGCCCGCCACCCTCGACCCGGCCATCTTCCACACCACCAGCGCCGCCCCGACCGCTGGCAAGAAGTGGGAGTACATCTTTCGGGTGGGCTATGACGGGCAGCACGTGGAATACCTCGTTACCGACATTACCCCGTGAGCAGCTTCTACTACGCCCGCCGCCGCTCAGCTGGCTTCAACCCGGCTACACTCAGCAATTTACTAGCGTGCTTGCTGAGCGAAAATGTCCAACACACCGGTTCGGCAACAACCGGCTGGCTCGATACGGTAACCAATCAGGTCTTGCCGCTTGGAGGTGCCTACACGGCAGCCAACCCCAATTTCAATAACAAGCCGACCGTCACCCTGGCCAGCGGCGACCTGCGCCTGCCCGGCATCACCATTCCTGCCGGCGTGGCCGGGTTTACGGCTACGTTCGTGGCGCAGTCCACACCAAGCCCACAGGATAGCATGTGGTGGTACATGACGGATGGTACCGGCGAGTTGGACTTGTGGCGAGCCGGCGGCAACCAATTGGGCCTGAACACCTTCAACGGCGACTGTTACGGAATTCAGCTCGATTCGCAGACCAGGCCGGTGGTGGTCACAGTCGCAGTGCCCGATAAAGATATAAAGGATGCGCACGTCTACGTCAACGGGCAACAGCGTGCCATTCCGCCGAACAATCCACGGCAGCATGGGGCGGCCGGCACGTTCTACTTTGCCTCAGTGCCTTCCACCCCCAGCTATAATTTCCGGGGGGACTCCTCCGACTTTTTTCTGCAAGCGGGCTTAGCGAGTGCGCAAGAAGTCAGTCAGTTGCACACCTACTTACAAACTAAAAACGGCCTTTAGCGATGCTCCTTGCCCCATCTCTTGCCCCTATCCGCGTGCGCGTCACCGACCTGCCGCTGAGCCTCACGCATCAGCTCGGCCAGGTAGCGAGCCCGAAGCAGCTCGTCATTGACTTCGGTGACGATGGCTGCTGTGACGTGCAGCTCGTGCTTAAGCGCCAGCGCTACGAACTCAACCCCGATGGGAGCCTCGCCGAGGCGGCAGGCACGGGCTACGCCACCCCGGCTGACGTACTGCTGATTGCCAACGCCACCTGCGCCGTGGACCTGGAGGGCATGCCCTGCTACCGACTCATCACCGAGACGCGCCCCGCTAGCGCCCGCCACCCCGAAGCGCCCGGCACGGCCCTGAATTGCGCCACGGGCCAGGTGGAGACGTTCGGCCCAGGACAGGACTGGCCCGCCTACCTCAACGCCAAGCCGGAGCGGCTGCTGCTGCAGAATCGCGCCTTTGGCATTAGCTGCGCCCACGAGCCGGTAACTATCTGGGAACTGGTGGAGAAGTACATCGCCCTGGCCGATGTGGCCCCTTCCCGCTTCCTGTAGTGCTGGCCTTTCAACTACCACCCTGCACGCCCTGGCTCGTTGGTGGCACGCTGCTGCTGCTCGTTGCCTTGGCCCTGCGCAAATTACGCCGCTAATCTATGTCCACCTACCTCGCCAACCCACTCACGCTCCAGCTGCGCCCGGCCTGCGCCAACACCGTGTACCTGCGCTGGCTCAGTCCCCTGGGCACCTGGGAGGGCTGGAGCTTTGCCGGGGTCGCCGATGACAAAACAAGCGTCGCCGAGGCCACCGACATTGCAACAGCCGACGCCCGCTATGCAGTGGCGGTGCGCCGGGCGGGCGTCGACACGCTCACCGTGCGTGCCGACGACCTGACCGCAGCCCAGCACCAGGCCCTGACCACCTTGCTCGACTCGCCGCAAGTCTACCGGCAGTACCCCGATGGCAGTCGGGAGCCCGTGCTTGTGGCCGACAACGCCACCACCACCCGCAGCACCGATGGCACCCGGTTTACGCTGGAGGTGGACATCAAGCTTCCTAGCAGAAACGCGCTGACACACTAATGGCTTACCTACTTCGCTACCTCGACGGCAGCGCCCAGCCACTCGCCGGCCGGGTTTTATGAATTGCACAACCATGCCCACGACCACCCCCGCCACCTACACCGCCGCCGACATCACCCGCGCCACCCGCCGCTGCGGGGAAGTACGAGAGGCGCACCCCACCTGGCCCCAGTCGCGGGTACGGGCCACCGTGGCGCGGGAAATGGGGGTGAGTACGGTGGGGTTGCGGTATTTGCTGCGGCAGGGGGCGGCAGCGGTGTAGCCCCCGAAAAAGCCCCCGGCCCTGGGGCCGGCGGGGGCGCACGAAACCAGAACCGGCACCAGAGTCCCGGCAAGCCAACAACCCGCACAGCCTGCAAATCGGCCCTTCAAACGCTCCTGCAAGCCTGCGCAAATTGCGCACGCATTTTTTTATGCCTGACTATCAGCGATAAAGCTCAAAACTCCTATCCCTTACGATTTACCCGTAGTATCTTTGTTCTGTTCGCGTTTGGGGTTATGCCCCGCGACCCTTTTACCGAGTTCGCCTAAAAAAACGAAGCCCCGACTGCGGGAACAGTCGGGGACATCTGAAGTGCGGGGTTATTGGCAACCTTTTACTTCTCTTGGAAAATGAGGTACGCGAAAAAACTGCTACTAGCCGGAGGGCTGGGTTTAGTAGGTGGCATCGGCAAGGCTATTGGTCTTGCTTTGGGTGCTTACCTGCTGGCTTGGTTAGTTGGCTGGCTGCTGCACTAGGAAACTAGATGCCACCAGACTGCGGCGGCGGTTGGTAGGGCGGTTCGACAGGAGGTCGGGCCGCCCTATTTGTTTTGATACCACAAAGGTATGTACTCAAACGCAACCCGAAATAAAAAAGTTAAATTTTTTCTGACGGCTTATTCCGCCAGCTTATTTCGCGAGTTATTCCGCAGCTTATTTCACTAGCTTAGTATACGGCTTATTTCGCGGCTTATTTCGCGGCTTATTCCGCTAGCTGCCTAGTCGGCAAGCCTGACGCAAGCGCGAGGCGGCGCAGGAGCTTCGGGTTTTTAGAGGGGTGTTCTGGTGCGGGGCCGGGGCACCTAGCTGCCGCACACATGGGCAGCGCAGCTTGCCTACGGCTCCGCACCCAGCCCACGCGGCCCGACACCGCCAGCCGGTTGCGGTAGTGCCCGCAGGCTGACGTATGGCGGCCGGTGGTATAGTGGCCTATTCAGCAGCAGGTGTTACTTCAGGTAGTTCGGGCCTCACAGGAGCCTCGCACGCATCGAGAAAGGCTAATCCCAGATAGGTAATAGAAATATTGGCCCTGCCTGGCATCTGATACATATGGAGATTGAAAAGAGCCTCCAACGCCTGCGGTAGATTGGCTGAACCAGAAGCAGGTGGAGAGGATTCTGACTCACTTACACCAGTAAGCGTACAAAGTCTAAGCCTAGCTAGGTTATCTAGACTTATATAAAAATCCTCTTCACTTACGGCAGACACAATATCTGGCTTTGCCTCGTGAATGATGCGTAAGTTATCCCGCACCAGCTCAGCACTCAGAGTAAAACCAACCATTTGCTGGTATGACCTACTAGCGTCACCTTTCCCTAGCATAGCGCTAATTACAGTCAGCATAATAGCTTGATTGTAATTAATCTGCTTTAGTATGTCAACTAAATTGCCGTCTATCTTAGCCCTAGCATAAGGGTTTGCAGCATTTGCTAATAAGCATTCCCATTGCTCACTGAGCAAGGGGTTGTCCTCAAGAGAAGCAGCCTCTAGTAAGGGCACTAATACTTTGGGCGGCACTGGCTGCGGCTCTATACCTGCTTCGCCAAGAAGTTTATCAGCGCCCGTTAGCCTGTCTTCAATATTCTTAGCCCGGAAGCCTTTGATATAATCGCGCCCTATTTCGCCCACCTCATCAGCAGCAGGGCCGAGAATCTTCGCCAGAAAGGGCTTGACTACCCCGTAGATGGAGGCCACGGCAGCGGCGGCCTGGGGGTGTTCGCTAATGACGGTAACGACGGTGGTAATGGGGTCGGACATGGGGCCAGGGGTTGGGGTGGTGGCAATAATTTGTTCTGTATAACATCAAATTACGCATCCAATTTTACCTGACTAAATCTTGTTACTGCCTTATCCCATAAGCCTTCCTTTTTCAAAACTCTTACGGTCTCGACCTCATTTGTGTCAGTTATAAGCATTAATGATAATATAAAATTTACAGCTGCTTGAGGCGTATCGAATTTATTTGCTCGTTTACGCTTACCCAAATAGTAGCACTTGGGCAAGCTGTAAATTGCTAGCCCAAGCAAACCGTGTAAGCCTATTTTATTTGCAATAAAAGTGTTTATTTCTTTTGCAATTTCCAAACAGACTATTGAAGCCCAAATTGCATGAACAGGGCTAATGGGTATTACGTCGCCAGGATAAAGCTTAGGAAAATTTGCCGTCCATCGCTTTTTACCATTTGCATTGGACTTAATATCTAAAGCATCTACTACATGCTCATTACCCAGCATATCCACTAGTTTTTTAGAAGCTCGGCCCGCTCGATGTGCGCAGCAGTTTCTAAGTATGTTTATGAATTCGCTCAGAACCTCTTGCTTTTCGGTAATTTCCAGTCCAATGCGCTTGCAGAAAGCAATCAGCCTAGGGGGCTTATCATCATCAACCATGTCGCTATCCTTATTGGAAGCTTGCACTTTTTCAACGAATAGCACAGAAATAGAATCCAGTTCCGATAATAAAGAACTGATATAGTGGTCGAAAGCTGATATTACCCGAATAATACCTAACCTTCCTAGTTCGCTAGTAAACTCGTTTCTTCTTACCTCATTCAATTCAGATATTGGTGGGCGGCCCCAATATGGGACGTAATCAGCAAACAAGGTTACAAGAGAAGGAGCGAAGCCATCAGTCGATGTTTTTTCTAAGTACCATAAGCTTGCTGTGGTCAGTTGAATGAGCTTGCTTAGCGATTCATGCTCATGAACAAAGACTTTTAATGAGATTGTTGATGCTCGGGAAATATTCATTTCACATATATTTAAGGTATGAGCGGGGCATTCATTGACTGGGCCTCCTCCAATTTGTAGAATAGGGCACTCAGGAAGCCCAGCCACTCTAGGGCGCGGGCAGCGGGTATAGTGGTCAGGTTGTGGGCGTAGTGGTTGCGCAGCGCCTGCACCTGCCCCTGGTACAGATTCATAAAGCCTGTCTGCTCGCTGCTGTCCTGGGAGAGTTGAATGAGGGGAGCCTTTGGGGAAAAGGCCGTAGTCATAAGGGACGTGCCCACGGTGCTGGCCGGAAGCTGCGCCTGTGCCTGCACGGCCTTGTCGAGCGCGGTGCTGGCAGCTTGGATAGCTTGCGGGTAGTGGGTATCAGAGAAGAGTTTACTGGCAGCAGTTTGGACAGTGGGGTGTAGGTGGGCGAGGTCGGAGATAGATACAGATGGTAATACTGGTTCTTGTTTTCGAGTTTCCTGCGGAATAAACTCAATACGAGAAAGCAAGCTTTCTAAATGTTCTATTTTTTCGGAGAAATCACTGGTAAAGAAACCTTGTCTAAAGTTGAAAGAGTCCGAATCATGGCCAATACTTACTAAGGTCAGCTTTTTCACTTGATTGCGAGATACCTCATATTCTTTGAAATATTCACTGTCCGGTACAGTAAATGCATTTTTTAAAAAATCTTTATTATACGCGTTCCACAAACGGTACTGCTTCTCCCTTTCTTCAAACTGGATAATATCAGTATAAGCAACCTCAAGTATTGCGCGGCCTTCTGCGATTTGCAATTCTAGTTCTACCCGAAATTTACTCTTGGGTATGGTAAGTGCAGTACTCATAAATAGCTAGTTAATCGAGCCTACTTAGCCAACCCCAGCTTAGCTACAATGTACTCACTGCGCCCTAGCTTGGCGGCCGTGGCGAGCTGGCCCAGCTTGGTATATTCGTCGTCGGTGAAGGAGAGGGAACGGGGGCTAGGGCTGGTGGCGGCGTAAGCAGTACCGTACACCTGTATCACCTGCACCATTAGTAATAGGGGTAACACTGATAACCTCCCAGCCGTGGCTACTCAAATAATTGAGGGCATCGGCTTCGTGCTCTAAGCTGGCTATCTGCTGCATTTCCTCTACCTGTCCAGTTTTAGCAGGGTCAGCACCCACCAGCAGCTTTAATGCGGCTCGGTCTTTTGCCTTATGGTCAGACTTCAAAATACAGTATTGGTCGGGCTTCGTGCTTTGGGCTAGCGCCAGGGTGGGCAGTAGCAGCAGGGAGGCAATTAGTAGCTGTTTCATGCCCGCTAATATAGGCGGGTGGGGTGCTACTCTACGCCCAGGCGGCGGGCTTCATCGAGCGCCAGCGAGCGCAGCAGGGCCGATATACTAAGCCCGCGCTTCTTGGCTACGCGCTCGATAAGCGATATTTCGTCGGCTCCGGCAGTGATGTTAAGCTGCGGTTTACGGCCGGGCTTATCGGCTTTCGTATCAGTGTTGCTCATGGTTTTGGCCTTTATCTAGTTGGCGTTACAAAGGTACTAATCAACTCTAGATTCGCAATAGATTAAGTAAAGAAAAATAATTTATTTTCTTGCCCCTGTCTATTGCGAATCTAGATTTTAGCCCTATCTTTGTAATGCTCAAACGGAGCAGCCTCACCGACTAGAACGCAAAAAGGCCAGCCGCACCAACGGCTGACCTTCGCGCAACGGCCCTTGCAGGGGCCGCTACTAGGTGGGGGAGTTCAAACCCTTTCCAACCACAAAATTACATGAAAAATGTAATTGTCGGGCAAGCTGCATCAACGGCCCCCACCCTCCACCTGGCGACCTTTCGCCGCAACATCCTGGCCGTAGTGGTCGGGAACCCCTTATTCACGGATGCGGAACAGCTTCGCACCAACCACCACACCCACGAATGCACCTGCCCGTACCGGCTGGTGCGCTGGCTCAAAAACGTGCGGCGCGTAGCGGCCGAACGGGAGTACGCCCAGGGTATTGCCTCGCTGGCTGAGGGTATTGCCCAATTCGAAGCGAAACTGGCGGGGGCTACGGCCCCCGCCTACGCTACCCCGGCGCAATGTGATGAGGTGTTTGCCCTCACCCAGCACCCCGCCTTGCTGGCCTGCGAAAAGGCCCAAGCCCTCACGGCCCTCTTCACCTTAACCCAAGTTGGCGCGGTGCGCCTTATCGGCAAGCTGTGGAGCAAGGTGCTGCACCGCACGGGGCAGGGGGTCAGCAATGATGGTTCCACCTCTTACCCGGCGTAAGCAGATGAAAACCAAACACCACTTGCACCGGGCCAACGCGCCCGGTGCCCTCTCCCTGCTGGGCTTGGGGCTGGCTGTTTTTCAGGCCCAGGAACGGGCCGCTATCGAGCGGGCCGAGGCCCAGGCGGCGCGGGCCGTTGGGCTGGAAACCCTGCGGCAAGAACCTGGCTATGCCGACTACGAGGGCCTTCATATTCTCTGGCACCCCGAATTTCCCAGCGGCTTGCGCCTGCACTGCTGCGACACGCCCCTCTACCGACTGGCTATCGAGCTGCCCGCACGGCTGCAAGCGTGGAACAACGGGCAGCCGCTGGATTGGACAGATTACCGCTACCTGGCCGACGTGCTGCGCGAGTTGCTGGCCGATGCCAAAACGAGGCAGGAACGCCTGAATTTGGGGCGGGCGCTGGTGTGGGTCGAGGACGCGGGCGAACGGCTGGAAAATCAATGACGGAGGCGCAAGCACAGGCGGCTACGGCCGTCTACGGGCAGCTACTCGCTGCCCGGCAGGAATTGGCCCGCCTGGGGGACGTGCGGCCCCTGTTGTCGGGTATTTCCCTGCACGCCCCCGGTATTGCCCCGGTGCGGGTAGAAGGGGTGCAGGCCCAGGCGTTGCAGTGTGCGGCCGACCTAGCCGAGCAGCGGCTACGGGCACGGGTACAGGAATTGGAAAACCAGCTCGCCCAGCTATGAGGCCAGCCCGCCAACCTGACCGCCTTGACCGTCTATCGGCCGAGGTGGGGGCGCTCATTGAACTGGCCCTGCGGCTGGTGTCCCTGGAAACGGGGCGCAGCATCGAGCAACTACGGCGCGAGCTGCCCAGCTCGCGCCGCAAACCCCGGCCGCTATGAGGCGCGGGGCCTGGATTGCCCAGCAGCACGGCCGCAAGGCCGTGCTGTATGTGGTGCGGGTGTACGGCGGTGGGGAATGCTTTTACAAGGTGGGGATTACCTTTTCTTTATCCTCTCGCTTTTCCCGCCTCAAAACGGTGTACCAGTGGCGCACGGTGGCCCGGTTTAGCAGTTGGGATGCTGGGAAGGTTTGGGACTTGGAGCAGCGGCTACACGTCGCTTTTTCGGCCTTGAGCTATACGCCCCTGTCTCCTTTTTCGGGCAAAACGGAGTGTTACGCCGAGGTGGCCGAGTTGCTGGCGGCGCTGCCGGTGGGGGCGTTCTTTTTGAAGAATAGTAAAACTTTAATATAACATCTCATGAAAAAGCTAACGCAGGCCGACTTTTTGGCAAGGGCCACAGCCGCCCACGGCAGCCGCTACGACTACTCCCAGGCCGTTTACACTAGCTCAACGGCCTATGTTACAATCCTCTGCCCGCAGCACGGCGCATTTCAGCAGGTGCCAAACTCACACTGCGGCGGGCAAAAAGCTGGCTGCCCCAAGTGCGGCAGGGTTAAGACAAATGATTGGAAACGAGTTACTGAGCAGGTTTTTCTTGCCCGCGCCCAAGAGGCACACGGCAGCCGCTACAATTACGGGGCCGTGAAGTTTGTAGATGCTACAACCCCCGTTGAAATTACTTGCTCCCTGCACGGTTCATTTTGGCAAAGTCCAGCCACCCACACCCACGCAAAGCACGGCTGCCCCGAATGCGGGAAGTACACCAATTGGGTTGCCAGGACAAAGGGCAGAAAGGGCAGGCTATATATAGTGGAACTATCTGGCAATGGGGAGCTTTTTTATAAGATTGGGGTGACTAGCAGGCGGGTAGATGAAAGACTAAAGAAAATCCCATATAGGGCAAGGGTGTTAGCTACCTACGCCTCACGAAACAAGCCCAAGCTCGCTGAGTTGGAAAAGCTCCTTTCTGCCCCCCTGCTGCCAATGAAGTACGCCCCAAAAACCGCTTTCTGCGGGCAGGGGGAATGTTACACAAGCCTCGGTGGCGCCCTGAGTGGCCTACCTCCGAAAGCAAAGCTCTATTAGCTTTCTTAGCCCGCGCCTCACGGCGCGGGCTTTTTCGTGTAGGTTTGGGGAATGAATAAGCTGCTGCCCCTCGCCCTGTTATTGGCTGCTACCTGTGCCCACGCCCAGACCGTGCCGGATTGGCAGGCAAAGGGCCGCTTAAAGCATCTGGACGAATCAGACCGAGAAGCCGCCCGCCAGCAGCACTGGCTTGATTCAAGCCGGGCAGCCCGCGCCAAGCGCCGTAGCGAAATAGAGGCGTATAACCGAACCCACCCGGCCAAAAAGCCGACAAAGAGCAAGCTGCGCTAAATCTCCTGCTTAAGCCTCATATATCTGTTTGGGCTTGGTCTTTTTCGGCTTGCTTCAACCGCTGGCGTAACTCCGTCAGGTTGGTTTCGGGCACTGGTAGTGCCCGCGCCCCGGCTATGAAGGCAGGGCCGAGCTTGGCTGCCAACGTGTCGGCCAATGCCTCGTGGTCGGTAGGACGGGCCGCTAGGGCGGCCGCCAGCCGGTCGTAGTCAATGGGTGGGGTATGCACCACCACGCCGCCGGTGAGGATTTGAGGGAGTATTTCAGCACTACTGGATACCACACCGCCCTCCATGTACCTGGTTGGTATGTCCATCATCTTGGCGAATGGAATACCCCCGCCCGCTACATTCAGGGTAGAAGCTAACGCACGCAGGGCAGGATTACGAAACACGCCCTTCGTTAGAATTATCTCGTCTCCCTCGGCCTCGGCCCCCAACGCCCGACCCGTGCGGCGGCTGAATAGCGGAATGCCGCCCTGGGCATGACTTGGCCCGCGCAGTACCCCGCCCTGGGCAAACTTCTGGCTATCAATAGCCTTAAACTGCGCGTAGGCTGTGACCGTGGCGGCGGCAATTTCCACCCCCTTTAGTATCTCCCCAATGGGAGAGGGCAGTAGGGAGGGCGCGGCAAGAATCGCCATAATTGCCTGGCCCAACTGCACCACGGCCTGGGCACGGGCAATCTTCTGCCGCTGTTTGGTGGCCTCCTGCTCGATGCGTAGCTTCTGCTTTTCCAGCACCGCTTTGCGGGCCGCGCTCACTCCCTCCGCGTTCATCTGCGCATCGATGCGGGCTAGTTTTGCTTGGCTGTCGGCATCGGCCAGGGTAGCTAGCGAGGTGAGCGAGGTGCTAATAACGGAGGCTATTTTTTCCGTCTGCGCTTTCTGTAAGTCAAGCTGGGCCTGCTGGCTGTCGGCTTGGATTTGCTTGATTTTGTTCTCGCTTTCCAGCCGGGCATTGGCCTCTTCCTGTCCACCTTTTTTCACCAGCAGCAGCTTGGCCGCCAACTCTTCCCGCGCTGCCGCCAAGCGCTGCTCTTTGTAGGCTTCGCTCGCTTGTAACTGCTGCTGTTCGGTTTGGTTATGGCCCGCCAGCATCCCCTCGGCTAGTAGGTCGTAGTGGCGGGCCTCTTCACTCAGTTCCTGCGCCCGACGCTGGCGGTCAGTGTCGGCCTGGGTGGCATCCAGCGCGGCTAGTTTGCGGTTGGCTTCGGCGTGAATACGCAGTTCAGTGGCGGCGTTGTCTTTGCGCGTGTCGAGCTGGGCCAGGGCCAACTCGCGCTCCAGTTCTACCGCCCGACGTTGTAGTTGGTATTCTTGTTCTAGCTGCTCCTGGGTAGCGGCAACATTTTGAGCGGCTCGGTCGGCCTGGGCCTCTGCATTTTGAGCAAGGCTGGCCTGGGTGCGGTCAAGTTCGGCTTGCAAGTCGGCAGCCGTAAGCTGCCGAATGTAGTCAATATCGAGCTTGAGTTCGGCCGCTTTGGCGTTGGCTATAATGTCCTGCCGTGCTTTTACCTCCCGCTGGGCCTCCGCCGTGCTGAATGCCTGCCGTGTGTCGGCAGCCTTGTCGCGGTAGGTCTTTTCGATGTGCTGCTTTTCTTGTTCGGTCAGGTTGTGCTTTTCGAGTTCTAATTTTCTGTTCTCCTCGTTCTCGGCAAGTTGCTGCCCCAAAAACTTCTGCCTTATCGCCCGCTCCTGGGCCAGCGTTGGCCCTAGATTCAGCAGCTCTAAATCGCGCTGCGCCAACACCCGCTTGCGCTGCAACTCCAATTCCTCATCCGAGT
>JBPBPU010000049.1:0-13437 GCA_050954465.1 Janthinobacterium lividum | reverse complement strand
TTGGTACCTGGTCTCTACCTAGGGTTGCCGGCCGGGGTGGTTATCCAAAAGCAGTAGCACTGTTTTGTCCTATCGCACAAAGCTACAGGTCTCTACATTGTGTACACTGACCTGAAATCGACTCTAACTAGGAGTTTAGCAACCCAGCCGAGTCGCCATTGTCGGCAACTGAGCGAGCGGCTTTCCAGGGCTTGCCGTTCTATCCGGTGGCGGTTGACTACTGCGTGGCGGCCCGGTTAGAGCGCGATTCTACGGCCTTGCCGTTTGCCATGCCAGTGAGTTTGGGCGCGCCCCACCAGTACCGCAAGTATAGCGACCTGTATTTTGAGCTGCAAGGCCAGCCGCTGCACCTAACCGTGTGCCAAAGCCTGGCGCTACTGCAAAAGCCGGGCTTTGCCGACTACTTGTTTGTACCCTTCACCGACCTCACCAACGGGCACGGCAGCTACCACAGCGGCCGCTACCTCGACCTGCGGATGCCGCCGGCGGGCACCAAAGGGGTGGTGCTGGATTTCAACCGCGCCTACAATCCCTCCTGCGCTTATAGTGCCCGGTATTCGTGCCCGATACCCCCGGCCGAAAACCGCCTGTTCCTGGAGGTGCCGGTTGGCGTGCAACACGCGCAATAGGCTTGATACCGCCTGCCCTATACCGCTTGCCGTAACTTGCCAGGGTTTTGGGGCTGTTTGCCTGGTTTTTGATGCACTATTTCGGTTTGATTCGCGGCCTGCTGCTGGCGGCTATAGTACTAAGTTTTTCGGCGTTGGCCCTGGCGCAGGCCCCCGCCCTGCCGGCGCTGGCTCCGCGCCTGAGCGAGGACGACGGCCCCGCCCCGCCCAAGCGCGAGCTGCGGGCGTTCTGGGTAGCCACGGTAGCCAATATCGACTGGCCCAGCCAGCGCGGCGAAGCGCCCGAGCACTACCGCCGCGAGTACCGCCGCCTGCTCGACGCCGGCCAACGGGCGGGCCTCAACGCCGTGTTTGTGCAAATCCGGCCCGCGTCGGACGCCTTTTATAAATCCGACCTGGAGCCGTGGAGCAAGTACCTCACCGGCCGCCAGGGCAAGGCTCCCGCCGAGGGCGACGACCCGCTGCCTTTCCTCATTGCCGAGGCCCACCGGCGCGGCATGGAGTTTCACGCCTGGTTTAATCCCTACCGGGCCACGCTGGACTCGCTCACGCGCAGCCTCGCGCCGCTGCACCCGCTGCGCCACCACCCCGAGTGGTTTTTCAAGTACGGCGGCCAGTATCTCTACAACCCCGGCCTGCCCGTAGTGCGCAATCACATCAAGCGCGTCATTATGGACGTGGTACGCCGCTACGACCTCGACGGCGTGCATTTCGACGACTACTTCTACCCTTATCCCGAGCCGGGCCAGGTGCTGCACGACGAGCTGGCGTTCCAGAGCTATAACCCCGACAGCCTCAAGCTGGCTGACTGGCGCCGCCAAAACGTGAATACCCTCATTCACGACCTGCACGACAGCATTCAACACGCTAAGCGCTGGGTGAAGTTCGGCATTTCGCCCTTCGGCGTGTGGATGAACAAGAGCGCCGACCCGCTCGGCTCCGACACCCGCGCCGGCCAGCCCAGCTACTCCAACCTCTACGCCGACTCGCGCCTGTGGCTGCAAAAAGGCTGGATTGACTACATCGTGCCGCAGCTTTACTGGAGCACTAAATTCCGGCTCGTACCCTACGCCACGCTGCTCGAATGGTGGACGCGCAATAGCTTCGGCCGCCACCTCTACATCGGGCACGGCACCTACCGCATGGCCGAAAGTACCCGCTCGGACACCGCTTGGCGCAACCCCCGCGAGCTGCCCCGCCAAGTGCGCCTCAACCGCAGCTACCCCGCTGGCGTGCAGGGCAGCGTGTTTTTCTCGGCCCGCTCGCTGGCCGCCAATCCCCTGCACACCACCGACTCGCTGCGCCTCGAACTCTACCGCGCCCCGGCCCTGGTGCCTACCATGCCCTGGCTCGACTCGCTCGCCCCGCGCCCCGTGCGCCAGCTCGTGCTCAACCGCCTGCACGGTCGCGCCACCCTCTCCTGGACGCCCGACCCCCAGCCCGCCCCCGACGGCGACCTGCCCGCCTACTACGTGCTCTACCGCTTCGAGCGCGGCCAGCTGATGCGCTCCGATGACCCGCGCCGCATCCTGGCCGTGGTGCGCCCCGCCAGCCTGGGCCAGCCCGCTGCCTTCCTCGATACCACCGCCCAGCCCAATACCGCCTACGCCTACTACCTCACCGCCCTCGACCGCCTCCACAACGAGAGCATCCCGGTGCGCATCTTCACCGAAGGCCGCCTGCCCACCGAGCTGCTCACCGCCGCTCCGCCCGCCCCGGCTGTGGTAGCCGCCGCGCCCACGCGCCGTCCGCCCACCACTGCCAGCACCCGCCCACCCGTACGCTCGGCCGTGCGCCCCGCCATCCCGGGAGCCGCCGAAACTGCCGCTGCGAAGCCTCCGGTGCCGGAGAAACCCCGGCGACGCGGCTTCTTTGCGCGGCTGTTTGGGCGGCGGTAGGGATAATTAGCTAGCGCGTGGGAGATTAAGTAGTGTCTCTGAGCAGGCGGCTGAGTGGTTAGGCTTGGTTTTTTGTTGAGCAAGCTATTAAACGGCTGCGCAATAAAGAAAGCGGCTATTTCCCCGGTGCCCGGTTGCTTTTTCCGAAGCGGCCGGGCACCTTTGCGTTTATGCTTCCTTCCGCGCCACCTGCCCGCCTGCTCAGCCTCGACGTGTTTCGCGGCCTTACTGTGATGGCCATGCTGCTGGTCAACAACCCCGGCGACTGGGACCACATCTACTGGCCCCTGGCCCACGCCGAGTGGCACGGCTGCACCCCGGCCGACCTTATTTTCCCGTTCTTCCTCTTAATCGTGGGCGTGAGCGTGGTCTACGCACTGAGCGAGGCCAAAAGCGCCGGCCGGCCGGTGCTGGGGCGGGTGGCCCGGCGGGCGGGCGTGCTGGTGGGGCTTGGCCTGCTCATGTCGCTCTACCCAAAGTTCGACTTCACGCTGGTGCGGATTCCGGGCGTGTTGCAGCGCATTGGGCTGGTGTATCTGGGAACCAGTATGGTGTACCTGCGCACGGGCTGGCGTACGCAGGTGGCGCTGCTGGCGGGGCTGCTGCTGGGCTATGCCGCGCTGCTGCAGCTGGTGCCGGTGCCCGGCGTCGGCCCCGCCAGCCTGGAGCCGGCCGCTAACCTCGGTGCCTGGCTCGACCGCCGCCTTTTCGGCGAGGCGCACCTCTGGATATTCTCTCGCACCTGGGACCCCGAAGGGCTGCTAGGCACGCTGCCCGCCCTGGGAACCGGCCTGCTGGGGGTGCTGGCCGCCCAGTGGCTGCGCTGCCCTGGCAGTACCCGTGCCCGCCTGAGCGGCTTGCTAGCGGCCGGGATGCTAGCTGGGTGCCTGGGGCTGCTGTGGAGCATCTGGCTGCCCATCAACAAGGCTTTGTGGACTAGCTCCTACGTGCTGCTGACGGGTGGGCTGGCGCTGGGGCTGTTGGCGGGCCTCTACTGGCTCTGCGATGTGCGTGGGGCCCGGCGCTGGGCGCGGCTGCCCCTGGCGTTTGGAGTTAATGCCGTTACTGTATTCTTCTTCTCGGCTATTCTCTCGCGCACCTTCGCGCTGTGCCGTCTGCCCGGCCCGGCCGGGGCGCCGGTGGGCCTTAAGGAGTGGCTCTATGGCTGGGGCATCGCGCCGTATTTTGCCGACCAACGCAGTGCGTCGCTGGCCGGGGCGGTAGTATGTTTGCTCATCTGGGCGGCCGTGCTGAGCTACCTCTACCACCGCAAATGGGTATGGAAAGTGTAGGCTGGTACTGATAGAAACAATGTTGCATTCTGCTTATAACTATAATGCATCCTTGTTGCAATTATTATAAACAATTGAAAAACAGCACATTTTGGCTTAGTTGCAGGGCTTGCCCGTCCCTTGAGCTAAGGCATGTTGGTTAACACGTATGAAAATTCTGATTATTGGCGGCGGTAACATGGGCCTCACCTACGCCCGCAGCTTCCTTCGCTCACACGTCACCTCGCGGCTCGACCTGCGCCTGCTGGCTCGCTCCCCCGAGCGCATGCCTGCCCTGGCCGCCCACGAAATTGGCACGGTGTGGGGCAGCCCGCAGGAGTGCGTGCCGGGGGCCGATGTCATCATCCTAGCCGTGAAGCCCCAGGACTCGGCGGCCCTGTTTGCGCAGATGCGCGGGCTCGTGCAGCCGCAGCAAGTAGTGCTCAGCATCATGGCTGGCGTGCGCATTGCCACCCTGCGCGAGGCCCTGGGCACCCCCAAGATTATCCGCGCCATGCCCAACCTGCCTGCCCAGATAGGCATGGGCATGACGGCCTTCACTAGCACCGACGAAGTAACCCGCGCCGAACTGGTACAAGTCCAAAACCTACTCTCCACTACCGGCAAAACCGTGTACGTAGAGCAGGAAAGCGCCATCGACTCTAGCACGGCCATCTCGGGCAGTGGCCCGGCCTACGTCTACTACTGCATGGAGGCCCTAATGGCCGCCGCCGCCCAAATGGGTTTCACTCCCGCCGAGGCCGAGCTGCTAGTAAGCCAAACCTTTCGGGGAGCCGTAGAACTGTACAGCCAGGCCGGCCTCAGCTGCCAGGACTGGATTGCCCGCGTGGCTTCCAAAGGTGGCACCACCGAAGCGGCGCTACAGGCTTTTGGCCAAGGCACCGTGCGCGAGGGCCTCATAGCGGGTGCCCAGGCTGCCCGCACCCGCGCCGAAGACCTGGGCAAGTAACACCAACTGAAGGAGCCGCGCTTCAAGCGGCCCGCGTAGCTAAGCTCCAACTTGGTGAGTGGATACGCCCGCTCAACACCCTTAATCAACCCAAAACGGTGCCATTGGCGCGAACGACTCACCAAGCCGGAGCTTGGTGTTACTTATGAGAAAAACTGCCCTGCTTGCGGGAGCTACTGGCCTGGTTGGTAGTGCTTTATTACCCCTGCTGCTGGCTTCCGACCGCTACACCAAAGTTATTGTGGTAGGCCGCCGCTCAGTGGCCTTGGAGCATCCTAAGCTCACACAGGTAATTACCGAGCTAAGCCAATTGGAGGCCGTGCGCCTGCGCCTCATTGCCGACGACGTGTACTGCTGCCTGGGCACCACGCAGGCCCAGGCCGGGTCGAAAGCGGCGTTTTACGAGGTTGATTTTCTGTATGTGGTGCAGCTGGCGGCACTTACAGCCGCCAATTTTGCCGCGCAGTTTCTAGTAGTATCCTCCTTGGGTGCCGCTACCGACTCGCGCTTTTACTATAGCCGCGTGAAGGGTGAGGTAGAGGCGGCCGTGCGGCAAATTCCTTTCCGGGCCATTCATATTTTTCGGCCTTCGCTGCTGCTGGGCGAGCGGGTCCGCCCCCGTCTGGGTGAGCGCCTGGGAGCCGCCCTACTGCGAGTGGTTGGCCCTTTGCTACGCGGCTCTTGGTACAAGTACCGGGGTGTGCCGGCTACTACGGTAGCGCAGGCTATGCTGCGGGCTGCCGCTGAAGATAGCAGTGGCAGCCAAGTGCATAGCTCCGAGGAGCTTTAGGCCAAAAAAGCCAACGGGCTCCGGCAATTACTGCCGAAGCCCGTTGGCTAACTACTTCTATTTAAGCAAATTGCTTACCAGCGGCGGCCATAGTAGCCCCGGCGATAATGAGGCCGGGGAGCATAATAATAGGGGCGGGGAGCTATAATAACCGGGGCTGGAGCATAATACACGGGCGGCGGGGCATAGTATACGGGTGGCGGCGGCGCAATAATCACAGGCGGCGCTACGGGCGGATAGTAATAGCGCGGCCCATAGTACGGGCGTCGATAATAAGGGGCCCCAATGCGGGCATTAATCACGACCTGCGCAGAAGCCGTACCGATGCTGAGCAAGCCCAGCAGCAACACGAAAAACAAAGGACGAAAACGCATGGCTTATGCGTGCCAAAGCACGCGACTAAAAAGTGGAAAAAAGCGGCCCGGCCTCGACAGGACCGCCTGATAAGCTAATTTACGTAACTGCACCCGAAATGACTAACCCGAGGACACCTTAGCGACCCCGCCGAAAGCCACCCCCGTGGAAGCCTCCGCCCCCGTGGAAACCACCTTCACCGTGGTAACCACCCCGGTAAGCGGGAGCCACAATCACCGGCCGAGCATAGTAGCCAGGGCCGTACCCGTAGCCGTACCCAGGGCGCGGGCCATAGTAAGGATATGGGGCACCAACGCTGGCACCTACGTACACGCCTGGCGCACAGCTACTCATCGAAAGCACTAGGCCAAGCACAGCTAATAAGGAAAAAAACAAATTGCGACGCATAATGGAAAGGTGCCGAAGCACCCTGGTTAAGATTTTATAGGATAACGACTGTTAGATACTACACAACGCCAGAGGTTTATCCGGGGGGCTTTCTCTGCGCTAAAGCGTAGCTGATAAAACCAGCGTTGACGAAGAATATATTGCCAAAACCCTGCCAAAAACAACCAGTTAACTTAATTTTTGAATAAGTGGCTACGCGCTGTAAATCAAGCTGATTATCATGGAGTAAAAATGAATTTTATGGTTTTCGTCGCTGTTATTTCAGCAGTTACTCACCAGTTAAGTTATCTGCCATGAAAAGCCCCGCTGACTACCTCGCTCCCCACGTTTTTGAAGCCCGTCGCCCGCGCCACGACCTACAACCCGTAGTAGCCTACGCCGATGCCGTGCAAGCTGTGGAGCAAGCCTTGACTGACGCCGAAAAGTACAAATACTTATTGATGCGCGCCCTGCGTCGCCACGCCGACTACACTACCCCCCAGCCGGCCGCTGCCAAGCCCGAAACACCCGTGATTCCGATGTATCCGGAGGTACTGCCGGGCCAGCAGCTGATAGCCTAGCATTGCGCCGCAACCGACTCGAGAAAGCCGCCTTTGTTCGTGCAGCAGGGACGGCTTTTTGTTAATTTAGCTCTTCATGCTACACCAAGAACGCCGCTGGTTTCTGCGCCGTCTGCGGTGAAAAACGCCCGCATTTGCAAAACCCCGCCATCCGGCCGCAACTTGCCGGTTCTTATGCCTCATTTGCTGCTTTCCCTCGAAACCTCCTCGCCCATTTGTTCTGTGGCCTTGCACGACGTGGCCACCGGCCGCCTGCTCGGCCAGTCTGAGCTGCGCCTGGAAAAGTCGCATTCTACCCACCTCACGGTGCTTATTGAGCAGTTGATAGCTAACACCGGCCACGTACTGGCCGACCTTGCCGCTGTAGCCGTGAGCGACGGTCCCGGCTCCTACACCGGCTTGCGCATTGGGGCAGCAGCAGCTAAAGGCTTGTGCTTCGCGCTCGACATTCCGCTGCTGGCTGTGGGCACCTTGCCCGCGCTGGCCCACCAAGTGGCCTCCCGTACACCGTATGCCACCCACTGGCTCTACTGCCCGCTACTCGATGCCCGCCGCCAGGAAGTGTACACTGCTCTCTACCGCGCCGATGGGGAAGCAGTGCTAACCCCCACCAACCTTATACTCGGCGAGCAAGCTTTCGCCGAACATTTAACCCACTATTCTCTGTTATTCTTTGGTTCGGGAGCAGCGAAGCTGCAGCCGCTGCTTGCCACTAGTCCGCAAGCAGCTTTCCTGGTCGATATCCAGCCCTCGGCCGTGAATACTGGTGAGTTGGCGCTGGCTGCGTATCACCGCCAAGAGTTTCAGGATGTGGCCTATTACGAGCCATTTTACCTGAAAGAAGTTTATACTACCACCCCAAAGGCAATGAGCAGTTAGTAATGAATAATGAGCAATTATTTGGTAGACCGCTCATTATTAATTGCTCATTGTTAATCGCTCATTGTTAATTGCCCATTGTAAATATGGAGCCACTATTCGTCAATCGCGTTGCTAATTCCGGGCTGGTTACGCTCAACCTTGAAGACTATATCCATCCCGGTGAGCGGGTCGTGTATGACATCAAGGATAACCTCTTCCACGGCCTGATGCTGCGCGAAAAAGACTTCCGCGAGTTCGTCCGGACCCACGACTGGACACAGTACAACCACAAAAGCGTCGCCATCATCTGCTCGGCTGATGCTATTGTGCCCACCTGGGCCTACATGCTGCTCGCGGGCAAGCTTCAGGGCCACACCCATCGCTACGTGTTCGGCAGCCCGGAGGCACTAGAGCAGTCGCTCTTTGAGGAAGCCATTGCCAATATCAATCCCGCTGATTATCAAGATGCTAAGCTCGTAATAAAAGGCTGTGGCGACAAGCCCGTGCCCACGTTTGCCTACGTGGCCATCATGCAGCGGTTGCTGCCCGTGGCCGCCAGCATCATGTATGGCGAGCCGTGCAGCACCGTGCCGCTCTACAAAAAGCCGAAAGCCGCCACAATTTGAGAACTTAGAGCTTAGAAGTAAGAGCTTAGACTATGTTCTAAGAATAGTAGAACATCATCTAAACTCTAAGTTCTACACTCTAAGCTCTAAAACCACGACCTTTGCCGGCGTGCAAACTCAACCTTACCAGATAAATTTCCGCACCGGCGCGGCCATCGTTATTGCCAACATGGTCGGCACCGGCGTTTTCACCAGCCTCGGCTTCCAGGTGCTCGGCATCCAGAGCGGCTTTGCGCTGCTAATGCTGTGGGTGGTGGGCGGCCTCATTGCCCTTTGCGGCGCGGTTAGCTACGGCGAGCTGGCCGCCACTATGCCCCGCTCGGGTGGTGAATACCACTACCTGAGTGAGATTTATCACCCGGCCCTAGGCTTTCTGTCGGGTTGGGTATCGGCTACGGTAGGCTTTGCCGCGCCCACGGCACTGGCTGCGCTCGCCCTCGGCCAATACGCCCAAAGCGTGTGGCCTGGCCTGGCCAAGCCTGTGCTGGGCGGGGCCACGGGCACCACGGTGCTCTCGGTGAGCGTGGTGCTGGCGCTGGCACTGGTACACGGCCGCAGCACCCGCGCCGGCAGCCACCTACAAGTCATTATTACAGCTCTCAAAGTAGTAGTGCTGGTGGCCTTCATTGGGGCCGGTTTGGTGGTAGGGGAGGGGCAGCCGCTAAGCTTTCTGCCAGATGCAAGTGGCTGGCAGGCAATAGGTAGCTCTGCATTCGCGGTGTCGCTGGTGTATGTCAGCTACGCCTATTCGGGTTGGAACGCGGCCGTGTACCTTACCGGCGAAATCGAGCAGCCGCAGCGCAACCTCTCGCGCATTTTGCTTACCGGCACCGCTGTTGTACTCCTTTTATATGTAGGGCTGAATTACGTTTTCCTGCGCTCCACCCCGCTGGCGGGCCTTAAGGGGCAGGTCGAAGTCGGCTTTATTGCCGCCAATTCGCTGTTTGGTCCCGCCATCGGCCGCCTCACCGGGGGCGTTATTGCGGCGCTGCTCGTATCCACTATCAGCGCCATGATTTTTGCCGGCCCCCGCATCGTGCAAACGATGGGGGAAGACCTGCCCGCCTTACGCTGGCTGGCTAGGCGTAGCGCCGCCGGCATTCCGGTGCGGGCACTGCTGCTACAGGTAGTTATTACGCTGGTGTTTATATTAAAGCCCGATTTTAAAGCCGTGCTGGTATATGCCGGGTTCGTGCTCAACCTGTTCACTTTCCTCACGGTGTTGGGTGTGTTTGTGCTGCGCTGGCGCCAGCCGGAGCTACCGCGCCCGTACCGCGCCTGGGGCTACCCGCTCACGCCGCTGCTCTTTCTGGCCCTCAGTGCCTGGACGCTTGTGTTCATCATCAAAGACAAGCCCGTGGAGTCGGCCTACGGGTTGCTGACTATTGCCAGCGGCTTGCTAGTATACTTTCTGGTGAGGAAAATCGGCCCTATTACCCTGCCACCGACCACGCCAGTAGCCTAGTGGTTCACCTTTCGCCGCTACCTACTATTAACGGCTACTTTATTTCACCTCTGGCTGCTTACAGGAAAGGTTTTCCTCTCTGGCTGGCCACTTTCACCTTCCATGCGCCTCTCTGCCCTTTGCCTGCTGCCCACCCTCGGGCTGCTGGCTGCCTGCTCCACCACTACCACCGAGCAGCAAACCGCCACCAAAACCGAAACAATGGCCGACACTGCGGCCAAAGTTGCTGGTAAGTCGGCCGCTAAACCTGCTGTTGTGGCCCCCGATACTACTGCCCGCATTGCTAAGCCCGCCGCTACGCCCATTGCCCCCGATACATCGGGCGTGCAAAACGTGGCCGATTATCTGGCCGGTTTGCCCCCCCAGGCCAGCTCCGCGCTGGCCACGTTGGCCGCTGCGCCCACCTGGCAAGCCTTCGCTAAAGACCAGGATAAAAGCTGGGCCAAATACACCGCTACCCACACCAGTCGCATGAATAAGTGGGCCGCCACCGAGTTGGATTCGGTGCGCCAGGCCAGTACCACGCTGTTTTACCCCTTTAGCGGCCCCGATTTTCTCAACGCTTTCACATTTTTCCCCACCAGCAGCACCTACGTGATGGTGGGCCTCGAGCCGGTAGGCAGCGTGCCCACCCGCGCCAACCTTCAAAACCCGGTGCTGCTCCGGGCCGTCAAGAAGTCGCTCTGGTCGGTGCTGAATTTCAGCTTCTTCCGCACCAACGACATGGCCGTCGACCTCAAGTCTGTCAACCTCGATGGCACGCTCCCGCTCATCCTGCTCTTCGCCGCCCGCACTGGCAACCACATCGAAGCCGTGCGCCCCGTGCAGCTCGACCCCCAGGGCCAGCTCCTCGACGCCACCGCGCCCGTGCCCGGCCAGCCCCTCACCCAAAAAGCCGTGCTCACCAACATCCCCGGCGTAGAAATAAAAATTCAGGCCCCCGACGGCACCCAAAAAACCATCTACTACTTCTCGGCCGACGTGAGCGACTACAAGCTCGCTACCCACCCCGCCCTGCTGCGCTACGTGCGCTCCCTCGGCCCGCTCACCACCTACGTGAAGTCGGCCACTTACCTCATGCACAAGAGCTACTTCTCCAAAATCCGCAACCTCGTCCTTGACCGCAGCAGCTACCTGCTGCAAGACGACAGCGGCATCGCCATGAAGTATTTCCCCAAAAACGCGTGGGATTTTACCTACTACGGCACCTACCGCCGCCCCATCCCACTTTTCGCCAAGCAGTACCAGCCCGAACTAACCACTATCTACCACGACAGTCTGCACCACGCCCGTCCGCTGCCTTTCGGCACCGGCTACAACTGGCAGCAAAAGGACAGTAACCTACTGCTAGCCAAGCGCCGCACCCCCATAGCCGCGCAGTAAAACGGAAGGTCGGCGTAGCCCTTATATAAGGTAGCGCCATAAGCGCTTCCGCATCCTCCGCGAAACCCTCCGCGTCCTCCGCGGTAAAAAATGCCAAAGGCCGTGATACCCATCACGGCCTTTCGTATGTAGGCCGTTTCCCTATCCATTAGCGTCTTTTGCAAAAGCTCCGTGAAACTCCTTTTCCCTCCTTATAACTCCGTGCCAAAGCTACTTATCCTACTGTTACTCCTCCCTGCCCTAGCGCACTGCCAAACCGCGCCTACCCTGGCCCAAATCGGCGGCACCGCCCAATACCCCGATTCCCCTTTCCTCGACAGCCTGCTCCGCACCAACCCCGCCCTCACCCAGGTCCTGAGCCGACCCGCCACCTACCAATACCAGATAATCTACACCCGCATCGACCGCGATGCCCAGAACGTCCCGCACTTCACCCAGCACACCTACCACGTCAATCCGCGCCAGTATTTCAATCCCGCCAGCCTGGTGAAGCTCCCCACCGCGCTGCTATCGCTCGAAAAGCTGCACACGCTCCCCGTTACTCGCCGCACTATTATGTCTACCGGGGCCAACTGGCGCTGCCAAACCCCCATCCCCTTCGCCGCCCCCGCCGACTCCGACCGGCAGGCCACTGTGGGCAACTACATCAAGCGGATGCTCTTGGTGAGCGACAACCTCGCCTACAACCGCCTCTATGAGTTCCTCGGCCAGCAGCCCCTCAACGCCCGCCTGCAGCAACTCGGCTACTCCGGCAGCCGCATCGTGCGCCGTTTCGCCCCCTGCGACACCGCCGCCAACCGCCACACCAACCCCATCGCCTTCCACACCGCCACCGGCGACACGTTATATAAGCAGCCCGCCCAAACCAATCCGCGTACCCCCGCGCCGCCGCTCGGCCCCATCTACGCCGGCCGCGCCTATCAGGTCGGCACCCGCGTCATCCACCGCCCCTACGAGTTCACCACCGCCAATAACCTCCCCCTGCCCGACATCGCGGCCTTGCTCCAAACTGTTCTCTTCCCGGAGTCAGTCCCTGCCGCCCAGCGCCCCCATCTCACGGCTGCCGACCAGACCTTCCTGCTTCAGTACCTGCATCTCACGCCCCACGCCAGCCATTTCAGCACCTATGTCCCTGCCGGGTACTTCGATGCCTACAAAAAGTACCTCTATTACGGCCGCCGCCCCGACGTGCAGCTTCAGCCCGGCCTGCGCATCTTCAACATCGTGGGCATGTCGCACGGCTACCTAGCCGACGTAGCCTACTTCGCCGACTCCCTCCACCAGTCTGAATTCCTGCTCAGCGCCGTCCTCTACGTTAACCAAGACGGCATCATCAACGACGGTGCTTACGAATACGACAGCATCGGCCTGCCCTTTCTCACCCAATTAGGCCAGCTTTTCTACCAATACGAAGCCCGCCGTCCCCGCCAGCACCGCCCCGACCTTACCCAATTCTTCCAACCCGACCCGCAACCTTAAAAAATATTGCTTTCATCCCATTGCTTAACTCCCTGACTGCTAATTAAGCGCCGCCAGTTACTGCTGCTGCCCTACCTACTTAACTCGTAAAATTTCTTCCCATCCCTTGCATCAGCAGTTTTCCCTAGTACTTTTGCACTCCCAAATCGAACGGACGAGGGCAGCTAAAAAGACGGAAAGAAAGTTTTCTGAAAATCTTTTGCTAATTCAGAAATCCTCACCGTACCTTTGCACCCCGCTTCAACCGGAAGCTGGAAACACTGGAAAGGTCGAAACGAAAAACTTAAAATTTTTTCGCTTAAAACTTGGAAAGTAAAATAATCTTCGTACCTTTGCACTCCCAAACAAAAGCAGGGTACTGCGAACAGCGAAACAGGGCTTGAAAGATAGCCCACCATGTTGCCTCAATTGGAAGCGACAAACGTTCTTTGAATGATTGGAAAAGACAAATGGTAAGTATGCTTACGTAAGCAAGCAGAAACGTAACATTTAAATTGAACTCGTTAATACGAGTCGGATTAGCACTCGACATCAGCCACAGTTCGCTGTGGTGTAGGAAATTTTACAATGGAGAGTTTGATCCTGGCTCAGGATGAACGCTAGCGGCAGGCCTAATACATGCAAGTCGAACGGATGTTAGCAATAGCATTAGTGGCGCACGGGTGCGTAACACGTAACTAACCTACCCATCATTGGGGGATAGCCCGCCGAAAGGCGGATTAATACCGCATAATACATGTGCC
>JBPBPU010000134.1:0-13544 GCA_050954465.1 Janthinobacterium lividum | reverse complement strand
TCTGACCGGCTGTCGTGGAGTGCCTTGTTCAAGCGGCAGCCGGTCAGACCGCCTAGGGCGGTCTGACCGGAGCAACGACCAGCAAAACAGTACTTGGGAACAAGTCTACTGTTTGGGGCGACTGTTGTAGGATGCGGGGCTTGCAAGTCCACAAATTGGCAGCGCACACTTCGCGGAAGGCGGCAAAAAAATAGTTCGATTATTTTTTTGCCGCGTGGTTACAAATAACCTGGGGCGTCGTGATAGGTGAGTAAGTGCTTCCCTGGTACCCTCGCTATGGCCCCTGACTACCCTGATTATACTACTTTCCAAACGGAAGATTTTGTTCTGGATGATTCCTTCCAGGCATTCGTAACGGGCTCCGACGCCCCGGCGGCAGCGTTTTGGCAGCAGTGGCTGGCCGCTCACCCCGCCCAGCAACCGGCCGCCGAGCAGGCCCGGCACCTGGTGTTGCTGCTGAGCCGGGCGCAGCCGCCGGTGGCCTCGGCCCAACGCAAGGAGCAGGATTTGCAGCGGCTGCGCCGGGCTATTCACCAGCCGCAGCCAGCTCCGGTGCTGCGCGTGCAGCGCCAGCGTTTGCGGCGCTTGGTGGGCAGCCTGTTGCTGGTGCTGCTGGCGTTAGGAGCCGGGTTCTGGCTGTGGCCGGCCGCTGGTTTGGGGCAAAAACAGTACACTACCCGGGCGGGGGAGCAGCGCACGGTGCGCCTGCCCGATGGCTCGGTAGTGGTGCTGAACGGCAACTCGCGCCTGACTACTGCGGCTAGCTGGAAGGCCCAAAGCCCGCGCGAAGTGTGGCTGGAAGGCGAGGCTTTTTTCCGGGTGAGCCACCTGACCCGCGTGCCCAACCTGCCCGTGGCCCAGGCCACCGGCAATGCCAAATTCGTAGTCCACGCCGGCGAGCTGAACGTGTCGGTGCTCGGCACCACGTTCAACGTTATCAACCGGCCGGCCGGGTTCAATAAAGTCACGCTGAATTCGGGCAAAGTGCTGGTAGAGCACGCCACCCTGTTTGGGCACGACGAGCTGCTGATGGCCCCCGGCGAGCTGGTAGAATACGCCCCGAGCGGCCCCAGCCTGGCGAAGCGCTCCGTGGAGCCGGCGCGTTTCTCGGCCTGGGTGAACAATTCCCTGGAATTTGACCACACGCCGATGTCGGAAATCATCCGGCTCTTCCGCGACACCTACGGGCTGGAGCTGGTGGTAGAAGACCCCGCCCTGCTGCGCCAGACCGTGACCGGCAGCATGCCCAGTAAAAGCGCCGACATCCTACTGCAAGCCCTGGCCAAGTCGCTGGGAGTAAGGGCGGAGCGGCACGGCAACAAGGTGTATTTACTGCCTCTATAAGTAGCGTTTTTTGAAGCCGGGCTGGCTGTTTTTCGTGCCCACACTTTTCAATCCCACCCCAATTTTCCTATGTCAAACTCTACTCTGAACGTGAGTTTAATCTTGTTGCTGAGCACATATGCTGGCTCGGCAGCAGCCCAAACGGCCTACGCTTCCCTGGCTCCGCAGCAGGCGGCCGGCCAGCCGGAAACAACTGGTACCTTTGGTGCGCAAGCGGCGGTTCAGTCGCTGAAAAGCGTGCTGGAAGAACTGAAAGCCACGTATGGCGTGGCGTTTTTGTACAGCGACCAGCGCGTAGAAAGCATTACCGTGCCGAAGAAGCGCCCGACCTTTCTTTCCTGGCAGGAAGAGCTGCAGTACGTGCTGAATCAAAACCAATTGCAGTTTGAGCGGGTCACGGATAATACCTACGTCATCTCGCCGATGCCCGCCGCCCCGGCCCAGGTGCCAACCGCCAGCCTGCCACTGGTGGCCAGCTCTGCTACTGCTCCCCTGGCCGACATTACCATTACCGGGCAGGTGCTGGACGAGCACGGCACCGGCCTGCCTGGCGTCAACGTCATCGTGAAGGGCACCAACAACGGGAGCCAGACCGACGTGAATGGCCGCTACAAAATCACGGCCCCCGACAACGCCATCCTGGTTTTTTCCTTCGTCGGCTACCTGTCGAAAGAAGTAGCGGTGGACGGCAAAACCTCGCTGAGTCTGTCGCTGGCCCCCGATGCGTCGGGCCTCGACGAAGTAGTTGTGGTGGGCTATGGCGTGCAGGAGAAAAAGCTGCTCGCGACCTCTATTTCCTCGATTTCGGCCAAGCAGGTAGAGCTGCTGCCCGTAGCCAGCCCCGCCCAGGCGCTGGTGGGCCTGGTGGCCGGCGCCCAGATTACCGAGCCCTCGGGCGAGCCAGGCGCGGGCGCGGTTATCCGCATTCGCGGGCTGGGGTCGATTTCGGCCGGCAACAGCCCGCTCTACGTGGTGGATGGCTACCCGCTCAACAGCGGCGACAGCTTCAGCCAGATTTCGCCCACCGATATTCAGTCGATTCAGATACTCAAGGACGCGGCGGCCTGCGCCATCTACGGCTCGCGCGGGGGCAACGGCATCGTGATTGTGACTACCAAGCGCGGCAACCCCGACGGCAGAACGCGCTTCAACTTCACGGCCAACGCGGGGGTGCAGCAGGTAGCCAAGCGCCTCGACCTGCTCAACCGCGACCAGTACCTCGACTACCTGCGCGAAGGCTACAACAACAGCGGCCGGATTGTGCCGAATGCGCTGCTGCCCGGCAACACCAATTTCCCCGACACCGACTGGCAGGATGAAATCTTCACTAATGGCACCCAGCAGCAGTACTCGCTGTCGGCTTCGGGGGGTAGCGATAAGTCGCGCTTCTACATTTCGGGGGGATACTTCAAGCAGAACGGCATCGTTAAAAACTCGGGCTTCGAGCGCTTTTCGCTGCGGGCCAACTACGATGCCCAGCTCACCAAGCGCATCAAGCTGGGCCTGAGCCTGGCCCCCAACTACACCCGCACCGCCGTGCTGCCGATTTCGGGCAGCTACAACGGCGGCAACATTTCGGGCGGCGGCCCCGGTGGCGAAACCGCCGTGGTGACGGCGGCTATTATTACGCCGCCCATCATCCCGGTGTTTTTGCCCAATGGCGACTACGGCGCCATCCGCAACTCCAACTCGGGCCTGACCACCCCGGCCGACTTGCTCAACCCGGTGGCTACCATCGACTTGTACCAGGACCGCACCAATGCCGTGCGGGCGCTGGGCTACTCTTACCTGGATGTGGAAGTCATCAACGGCCTGAATTTGCGCAGCAGCTTCGGCAGCGAGCTGATTGACAGCCGCCGCAACATCTACGTGCCGGCTACGCTGCCCACCAGCGGCAACCAGGCCGCCAACCTCTCCAACCCCATCCTCAACAACATCGACGCCCGCCAGCCCAGCAGCACCAACCTGAACTGGGTGTGGGAAAACACGGCCACTTACCACCGCACCTTCGCCACCAACCACCAGTTGACCTTGCTGGCCGGCTACTCGGCCCAGTACAACCAAACCGAGAGCAGCACCGTGCTGGGCCAGACCGGCACCTACACCAACACCAACATCCAGTATTCGTCGGCAGCCGGGCAGCTCTTTGGCCAGGTAGGCTTCACGGCTAACTCCCTTACTTCGGTGTATGGCCGCCTCGACTACTCGTTTAAGGAGCGCTACATCTTGTCGGCGGCGCTGCGCTCGGACGGCTCGTCGCGCTTCGGCCCCGACAACCGCTACGCGGCCTTCCCCTCGGTGGCGGTGGCCTGGCGGGCCGGCGAGGAAGAGTTCATCAAGCGCTTCCCGGCTATTTCGGAGCTGAAGCTGCGCGGCAGCTTCGGCGTGACCGGCAACAACAACATCGGCGACTACAACTACCAGAGCTACCAGGCAGCCGCCAACTACGTGTTTGGCTCCGGCAACGGCACCCGCGTGTTCGGCTTTGCCCCCAACGGGGTGGCCGTGCGCAACCTGGGCTGGGAAACCAACACCCAGCTTGATGCCGGCTTCGACCTGGGCCTGTTCCGCGACCGCATCTACCTGACGGTGGCCGCCTACCAGCGCAGCACCACCGACCTGCTGCTCAACCGCAACGTGCCGGCCGTGCTGGGCTTTACTACCCGCGCCCTGGCCAACGTGGGCGAGGTGCGCAACCGGGGCCTGGAGTTTGAGCTGAAAACGGCCAACGTATCGGGCAAGAACTTCACCTGGAGCACCTCGGCCAACCTCACGTTTAATCGCAACCAGGTAATGGCGCTGGCCGGCACCAACGACCAACTGGTGTATGACGCCGTTTTTGGCTACACCAGCTCCATCCGGGTGGTGCCGGGCCAGTCGCTGGGCGTGTTTTACGGCTACACCCAGGAGGGCATCTACCGCGACCAGGCCGACGTGGACAGCAGCCCGAAATGGTCGGGCACCAAGGCGCAGCCCGGCGACATCAAGTTCCGGGACCTCAATGGCGACAACGTGATTGATACGAAAGACATTGGCGTGATTGGCAACCCCTTCCCGAATTTCACCTACGGGATGCTCAACACGTTCGGCTACAAGAATTTCTCGCTGAGCGTGACGCTGCAAGGCTCGCAAGGCAATGATGTCCTCTACGGTGCCGACCGCTACACCTTCAACTCGCCCGGCCAGGCCAACGCCCGCACCAACATGCTGGGCCGCTGGCACTCGCCCACCGACCCCGGCGACGGCCGCACCCCCCGCGCCACCGGCAACGCCAACCAGCTGTCGCAAACCTTCAGCTCGTACTTCGTCTACGATGCGTCGTTTCTGCGGGTGCGCAACGTGACGCTACGCTACAACCTGCCGTCGGAATGGGCCGCCAAGGCCAACCTGCAAAGCGTGGGCGTGTACGCCTCGGCCCAGAACCTGTACACCTTCACTAAGTACTTCGGCTACAACCCCGAAGCCAACAACTACGGCAACACCACGACGCCCACCTACGGGGTAGACCAGGGCTCGTACCCGATGGCTCGCACCATTACCCTAGGCATCCAGGCTGGCTTCTAATTCTGACATTCTTCCCACCATGACTATCCAGAAACTACTTACCAGCGGCGGCTTACTCGCGCTGCTCGCGACGGCCGGCCTGGGCACCAGCTCGTGCAAAAAGGACTTCATCGACCTCAACGACCCCACCCGCCAGGCCAGCAGCCTGGGCTACACCGACTCGCTGAGCATCGTAACCGGCGTAACGGCCGCCTACGCCAGCCTGCAGGATATGTACGGCAAGTCGGGTACTACCCGGGGCATGTTCGTTTTCGGCGAAATTCCCAGCGACAACAGCTACACCGTTTCGTCGGGCGAGCGGTTCAACGAGTTCGACAACTTTACGCTCCTCAGCGACAATCCTAAGCTCCAGGCGCAGTGGGTGGCCATGTACCAGACTATTGCCCGCTGCAACATCATCCTCAACCGGGCCGATGCCATTAAGCTGACGGCCGCCACCCGCAACCGCTTCTACGGCGAGGTACGGTTTATCCGGGCGCTGGCGTACTTCAATGCCGTGCGTATCTGGGGCGATATTCCGCTGGTAACCACCGAAATTACCAACATCGCCGATGCCTACACCTTTGGGCGCAAGCCAGCGGCCGACGTGTACAAGCTGATTGAGGACGACCTGACGTTTGCCGAAACCAACCTGCCCGCCACCCAAACCACTGCCAACCTGGGCCGCGCAACCAAAGGGGCCGCCCAGGGCCTGCTGGGCAAGGTGTATCTCACGGAGAAAAAATACAGCGACGCGGCCGCCAAGCTAAAGCAGGTAATCGACGCCAACAACTACGCGCTGCAAGCCACCTACGGCAACATCTTCCTGACCACCAACGAGATGAACAGCGAAATCTTGTTTGCGGTGCGCTACAGCAAAGGCGGCCTGGGCGTCGGCAGCCCGTTCACGGTGTGGTTTATGCCGGCTTACACCACTGCGCAGTCGACGGCCCTGCTCGGCGTGGCCTACACCGGCCAGCAGTTCAACACCGTGGATGTTGACCTGGTAAATGCCTTTACGGCCAGCGGCACCACCGACGTGCGGGCCGCCACTTCCTACGTGCAGCCCACCGGCGCTACCTCGTACTACACCCGCAAGTACATCGACGCGCCCACGACCTCGACCGATGCCGAAAACGATTGGATAGTACTACGCTACGCCGACGTGCTGCTGATGTATGCTGAGGCCATCAACGAAGGCACGGGCCCCGATGCACTGTCGCTCGACGCCACGAACCGCGTTATCCGCCGCTCGCGGGGCCTGGCAGTAGCCACGGCCGCCCCTACCGTTGACCTGCCCGCCACCACATCGCAGGCCGACCTGCGCACCCGCCTCGAAACCGAGCGCCGCCTGGAGCTGAATTTTGAGGGCCACCGCTGGTTCGACCTTGTGCGCACCAACCGCGCCATTCCGGTGATGAATGCTTTCTTCACCAAAAATAACTCGGCCACCCGCATCGATGCTCACAACCTGGTTTTCCCGGTGCCGATACAGGAAATCCAGACTAACCCTATCTTGACGCAGAACCCGGGGTATCTGTAGGGTGTTGTCGCCCTCCGCGGCTCACCTCACCCCCTAGCCCCCTCTCCCGTGGAGAGGGGGAACTAGCCTTAGTTTTTAGTTCTAGTACTAGAAACTAGTCCCCCCTCTCCACGGGAGAGGGGGCTAGGGGGTGAGGTGAGCCGCGGAGGGCGACATACCCTGCTCCTCCGCTTCTTTTTGCCCACCTGCTTGTGCGTACCCAGCTTTTTCTTCTTGCCGCGCTGCTAGTCGGCCTCACCGCCCGCGCCCAAACCAGCCTTATTCAGCAGGCCCCAGCCCGCCGGGTGCTGAGCCTCAATGGGAGCTGGAACTACATTATCGACCCCTACGAAAACGGGTTTTACGACTACCGGCGCGAGCCGTTCGACCAGTCGAAAACCGGCAAGGGGGGCTACTACGACAACCAGAAACCCAGCAACGCGCAGGAGCCGGAACTGATTGAGTACGACTTCGACCACTCGGCCGCTTTGCAGGTGCCGGGCGACTGGAACTCGCAGGACCCCAAGCTCTTGTATTACGAAGGCACCATCTGGTATAAGCGCAGCTTCCGGCTGCAACCCACGGCTGGCAAGCGGTACTTCCTATACTTCGGGGCCGTGAACTACGAGGCGCACGTGTACCTGAATGGCAAGAAGCTGGGGGTGCATCGGGGCGGTTTCACACCCATTCAGTACGAGATAACCAACCAGCTGAGCGCTACCGGTGACAACTTCGTGGTGGTGAAAGCTGACAACACCCGCCACGCCGAGGCCGTGCCCACCATCAACACCGACTGGTGGAACTACGGCGGTCTCACCCGCGACGTGTTCGTGGCCGAAGCGCCGGGCACCTTCATCGTGGACTACAAGGTGCAGCTGGCCAAAAACGACCCCACCACCCTGGCCGGCTACGTGCAACTAAGCGGCCGCGCCAAAGCCAGCCAAACCGTGACGCTGCGCATCGCCGAAGCGGGCCTGACCACCACCGTAACCACCGACACGGCGGGCCGCGCCACTTTCCGCGTGCCGGCCAAAAAGCTGGCGCTGTGGTCGCCCCAGAGCCCGAAGCTGTACGCGGTGAGCTTGAGCACTGGCGCTGATGCCGTGACGGACCGCATCGGCTTCCGCACTATTGCCACGCGCGGGCAGGATATTTTGCTCAATGGCAAACCCACGTTTTTGCGGGGCATCTCCATCCACGACGAAAACCCGCTCATACCGGGCCGGGCACGGGGCGAGGCCGACCTGCGGATGCTGCTTACCTGGGCCAAAGAGCTGGGCTGCAACTACGTGCGCCTGGCCCACTACCCCCACAACGAAGCCATGCTGCGCCTGGCCGACGAAATGGGCCTGCTGGTATGGGCCGAAGTGCCCGTGTACTGGACCATTGCCTGGGAAAACCCTGCTACTTACCAGAACGCCGAAGCCCAGCTTTCGGACCTGATAAGCATGGGGAAAAACCGCGCCAGCATCGTGGTGTGGTCGGTGGGCAACGAAACGCCACTCGGCGCCCCGCGCCTGAAGTTCATGACCAGCCTCATCCAAAAAGCGCGCAACCTCGACGATACTCGCCTCCTGGCCGCCGCCCTGGAGCTGCACCGCGACGGCTATACCGTACACGTCGACGACCCGCTGGGCGAGTCGCTCGACCTCACCAGCTTCAACGAATACGCGGGCTGGTACTGGGGCGGGATGCCCACCGAGATTACCAAGTACCACTTCGACATCAAGTACAACAAGCCGGTAGTTATCAGCGAGTTTGGGGGCGATGCGCTGGGCGGCTACCACGGCGACGCCAGCACCCGCTGGAGCGAGGAATACCAGGAGTCGCTTTACCAAAACCAGCTTAAAATGCTGGGCACCATCCCTGGCCTGCGCGGCCTCACGCCCTGGATACTGGCCGATTTCCGCGCCACCCGCCGCCAGCACCCGGTGTACCAGAACGGCTTCAATCGCAAGGGCCTGATTTCGAGCACTGGCGTGAAGAAAAAGGCGTTTTTCGTCTTGCAGGAATACTACCGCCAGCAGGCGGCGAAATACGACGGGAAATAGGCTATGGGAACGCTAAAAAAGAACGTCATGCTGAGCCTGCCGAAGCATCTCGCTCGCCAGCTAACTCAATCGTTCAACGATGCGAGCGAGATGCTTCGGCAGAGCGGACGCCAGATGAGGCATGACGTTCTATGGTCAGGCAAACACTTGCTGCCGACCACCTCTCTATTCCTCCTAACCCTCACCGCCCACGCCCAAACCCCCACCGACAGCGCCGAATATACCCTGCGCGTAGCGGCCAAAAAGACCATCAACAACTCGCAGCTCAACGGCAAAGCGGGCTTCTCAGAATACCAGAACTACCCGACGCGTACCATCGCGCAGCTCAAGGGCTTCGTGCCGGGCGAGGTGAAGTTGAGCAAATACGGCGGGCGGCTGGACCGGCGCACCACGGCCACGGGTTTTTTCTACGTGAAGAAGCTGGACGGGCGCTGGTGGGCCATTGACCCCGACGGCTACTACTACCTGCACAACGCCCTCAACGACGTGCAGCCCAACCACGCGGCGCGGGGCCAGCAGGCGCTGCGCGAGAAGTTTGGCAACGAGGCCGGCTGGTTGACGGCCACGCGCAAGCTGCTGTTTGACAACGGGTTCAATGGCGCGGGCGCGTGGTCGGCCACCGAGGCTATCCGGAACAATAAAGACCAGAACCGGCAGCCGCTGGCCTACACCATCAACCTGGATTTTATGAGTGGGTACGGCAATAAGCGCGGCGGCACCTACGTGCAGCCGGGCCATAAGGGCTACCCGAATGACGTGATTTTCGTATTCGACCCCGGCTTCGAGGAGTTTTGCGAGGAGCACGCCCGGCAGCTGGCGCAGTACAAAAACGACCGGAACCTGTTCGGCTACTTCTCCGACAACGAGATGCCGCTGCTGCGCAAAAACCTCGATGGCTACCTCACGCTGTCTGCTACCGAGCCGGGCTACGTAGCCGCCAAAAAATGGGCTGACGAGCACGGCGTAAACCCGGCCGCCATCACCGACCAGCAGCGGCAGGACTTCCTGGCGTTTGCGGCCGAGCGCTACTTTTCTACCGTAGCCAAGGCCCTAAAAAAGTACGACCCTAACCATATGTACCTCGGCTGCCGCTTCCACGGGGCCCAGCGCTACTACCCCGAGCTGCTGCGCGTGGCGGGCAAATACCTGGACGTGGTGAGCATCAATTATTACAACAACTGGACGCCCGAAAAGAAGTGGGTGGCCGACTGGGAGCAGCTAACTGGCAAGCCTTTTCTCGTAACCGAGTGGTACGTAAAGGGTGAAGACGCGCCCGGCCTGGCCAACACCGCCGGCGCGGGCTGGGTGGTACGCACCCAGGCCGACCGGGGCCGGTTCTACCAGAACTTCACGCTCGGCCTACTCGAATCGAAGAATTGCGTGGGCTGGCACTGGTTTAAGTACCAGGACAACGACCCCACCACCCAGAATGCCGAGCCCTCGAACACCAACGCCAACAAAGGCATCGTGGACGACTTTTTCGGCCCCTACCAGCCCCTGCTCGACCTGATGCGCCCGCTCAACCAACAGCAGTACCGCCTGGCCGACTACTTCGATAAGCGCTAGCACCATGAAGCCTTCGTACTTCCTGCTCGCCTGCAGGCTGGCCTTGGCGCCCATGGCCAGCCTGCAGGCGCAAAGCCTGAAGCCATTGGTGCGGCCGGTAGCAGCCCCGCCAGCCCGCCAGGAGAAGTTCCGGCTCTATTTATTGCTTGGCCAGTCGAACATGGCCGGGCGCGGCGTGGTGGAAGCCCAGGATACCCTGCCCAATCGCCACGTGCTGCGGCTGAACCCAGCCGGGCAATGGGAAGTTGCTAAAGACCCCGTACATTTCGACAAGTCGGGGGCCGGGGTGGGGCCGGGCCTCACGTTCGGCCGCACCCTGGCCGCCCAGGACACCAGCCTCTTTATCGGCCTGATTCCGTGCGCGGTAGGCGGCTCCGGCATCGACGTGTGGGTGCCCGGCGGCTACTTTGCCGACACCAAAACGCACCCCTATGACGACGCGCTGGCCCGCGCCCGCGCCGCCTTGGCGGCGGGTACGCTGGCGGGCATCATCTGGCACCAGGGCGAGTCGGACAGCAGCCCCGAAAAAAGCGCCGTCTACGCCGCGAAGCTCACGGCGCTGATTGCGCAACTCCGCGCCGACCTGCACGCGCCGGTCCTGCCGTTCGTGGCGGGCCAGCTTCCAGCTTTCCAGTTTCAAAAAGTAGCCGCCGATGGCCAGGCTACCCCCAATCCCGATGCCCGGCGCATAAACGAAGCCGTAGCCAGCCTTCGCAAAACCGTGCCGTACTACACCTTTGTGCCCACCACCGGCACCACAGACCGGGGCGACCACCTGCACTTCGATGCAGCATCGGCCCGCCTCCTGGGCCGGCGCTACGCCAAGGCGATGCAGCGGCTGCAAAAGAAATAGAATCTTATGTAATCGCCCTCCGCGAACCTCACCCCCTAGCCCCCTCTCCAAAAAAGAGGGGGAACTAGCGCTAAAAAACTAGCTTCTAGTACTAGAAACTAGTCCCCCCTCTTTTTTGGAGGGGGGGCTAGGGGGTGAGGTGAACGCGGAGGGCGAAACCCACCCCCCATGCAAAAATCCGCCCTCCTCGCTGCCCTGCTGCTTACCGCCGCGCCTGCCCTGGCCCAAACCAGCCCGCCCATCGAGGCCCGCATCACGGCGCTGCTGCAGCAGATGACGCTGGAAGAGAAAATCGGCCAGCTCAACCAGTACACCGGCCGCGAGCTGACCGGCCCGGCCACGGCCCGCAAGAGCACGCTTATGGCCAGCATCCGGGCCGGGGAGGTGGGCTCGATGCTCAACGTGAAAGGCGTGGCCGATACCCGCGCCATTCAGGCCGCCGCCCTGGAATCGCGGCTGCACATTCCGCTGCTCTTCGGCCTCGACGTCATCCACGGCTACCAAACTACTTTTCCGATTCCGCTGGCCGAGGCGGCTTCCTGGGATTTGGCCGCCATCCGGCAGGGGGCGCACGTAGCGGCCCGCGAGGCGGCGGCTTCGGGAATTCACTGGACGTTTGCGCCGATGGTGGACATCGGCCGCGACCCGCGCTGGGGCCGCGTGATGGAGGGCGCCGGCGAAGACACCTACCTCGGCTGCCAGATTGCGCGGGCGCGGGTGCTGGGCTTTCAGGGCGAAAAGCTGGGCGGTACCGATGCCGTAATGGCCTGCGCCAAGCACTTTGCTGCCTACGGTGCGGCCATTGCCGGCCGCGACTACAACGCCGTGGATATGAGCGAGCAGCAGCTGTGGGAGGTATACCTGCCGCCCTTCAAGGCCGCCGTCGACGCGGGCGCGGCCACGTTTATGAACTCCTTCAACACCCTGAACGGGGTGCCGGCCACCGGCAACTCGTACTTGCAGCGCGACGTCCTGAAAGGCAAGTGGAACTACCAGGGCTTCGTGGTGAGCGACTGGGGTTCTATAAAAGAGATGGTGCCCTGGGGCTACGCCCAGGACCGGGCCGACGCTGCCCAGAAGGCTATTGCCGCCGGCAACGACATGGACATGGAAAGCGACGCCTACCACTTCGAGCTGGCGCGGCTGGTGCAGGCGGGCAAGGTGAGCCCGACGCTGGTAGATGAGGCCGTGCGCCGGGTGCTGCGCAAGAAATTCGAGCTGGGCTTGTTCGACGACCCCTACAAATTCTCCGACGCGAGGCGCGAAAAGCAAGTGCTCGGCGACCCCCAGAACCGCGTGGCCGCCCGCCAGATGGCCCAGAAGTCGCTGGTGCTGCTCAAAAACGAGCGCGCCACGCTGCCCCTCACCAGAGAGGCCCGCACCATTGCCCTTATCGGCCCACTGGCCAAGGCCAAGCGCGACCTCAACGGCAGCTGGACGGTGGACACCGATACCACCCGCATCACGTCGGTGTACGAGGGGCTGCGCCAGCGGGCCGGCAACGCCACGCGGCTGCTTTACGCCAAAGGCTGCGAGGCCAGCGGCGACTCGCGGGCTGGCTTCGAGACGGCCGTGGCTGCCGCCCGCCAGGCCGACGTGGTGGTGCTGACCGTGGGCGAAACCTACGACCTGAGCGGCGAGGCCAAGTCGCGGGCCGACATTCACCTGCCCGGCGTGCAGGAAGAGCTGTTCAAAGCCCTGAAGGCTACCGGCAAGCCCGTGGCAGTAGTCATTTTTGGTGGCCGGCCCTTGATTTTCAACGACATCGCCGACCAAGCCGACGCCATCCTCTACGCCTGGTGGCCTGGCTCGGAAGGCGGGGCGGCCCTGGCCAGCGTGCTCTACGGCGACTACAACCCCGGCGGCAAGCTGCCCAGCAGTTTCCCCCGCAGCCTGGGCCAGATTCCGATTGCCTATAGCCAGCAGTACAGCACCGGCCGCCCTGTGCTTAAAAGCAGCGACACACGCTACAAGTCGTCGTACCTCGACGTGCCCAACACCCCGCGCTACGCCTTCGGCTACGGTCTGAGCTACACCACGTTCACCTATTCCGACCTCAAAATCAGCCGCCCGCAATTTTCTGCCGCCGAAACGGCGCAGGTGCAGCTCACCCTCACCAACAGCGGCAAGGTAGCCGGCGAGGAAGTGGTGCAGCTCTACCTGCGCGACCCCGTGGCCTCGGTGGCCCGCCCGCTCAAGGAGCTGAAGGATTTTCAAAAAGTGCAGCTCAAGCCCGGTGAAAGCCGCACGCTCACCTTCACGCTCACCCGCGACAAGCTCTCCTTCTACAACCAGCAGCTAACTTGGGTAGCCGAGCCGGGCGAGTTCCAGGTGATGGTCGGTAGCGCCTCCGACGACATTCGCCTCACGGGCAAGGTAGAGCTGCTGCCGTAGCGCTGCACGGAGCTGTTCTGGCGGCTCACCTCACCCCCTAGCCCCCCAGAGCTGTTAAGTTCTAGCTTTTCGCCCTCCGCGTTCGCCTCACCCCCTAGCCCCCTCTCCGAAGAGAGGGGGAACTAGCTCTAGCTCTAAAAAGCTAACTGCTAGCAACTAAGCATAGAAACTAATTCCCCCTCTCTTCGGAGAGGGGGCTAGGGGGTGAGGCGAACGCGGAGGGCGAAAAGCTAGAACTTAACAGCTCTGGGGGGCTAGGGGGTGAGGTGAG
>JBPBPU010000145.1:0-13618 GCA_050954465.1 Janthinobacterium lividum | reverse complement strand
CCGGCTCGACGAGTTTGGGCCCGCCCTCGCATCCCTGATGAGCCTTCGGTTTCATATCATGGACGCGCAAGTCACTTCGTGACGAGTATAACGCTTCATCACGTGCATAAAGTGTATCGGCCCAGCGGCTGGCTGGCCAGCGGCACCGAAACACCCGCCCTGTACGACGTGAGCCTGCACGTGGCGGGTGGCGACTTTGTGGCCATCATGGGCCCTTCGGGCTGTGGCAAATCGACGCTGCTTAACGTGCTCGGGCTACTCGATACGGTGGACAGCGGGCAGTATCTGTTCGACGGCACCGATGTCACGCGCTTGCGCGAGCGGCAGCGCGACTTGTTTCGGCAGCCGCGGGTGGGGTTTGTCTTCCAGGATTTTAATTTGATTGACGAGTTGACGGTGTACCAGAACGTAGAGCTGCCGCTGGTGTACGCCCGCGTGCCAGCCGCCGAGCGCCAGCAGCGGGTGGCGGCCGTGCTTGAGCGCTTGCAGCTTGGCCACCGGCAGCAGCATCGACCGGCGCAGTTGTCGGGTGGGCAGCAGCAGCGGGCGGCCATTGCGCGGGCGGTGGTGAGTAACCCTCAACTACTGCTGGCCGACGAGCCCACCGGCAACCTCGACTCGGCCAATGGCGAAGCCGTGATGCGCCTGCTCACCGACCTTAACGAGGCAGGTATGACGGTAGTAATGGTCACCCACTCCGAACCCGATGCCCGCTACGCGCACCGCACCGTGCGCCTGCACGACGGGCAGGTACTCCTCACCACGCAGTAGCGGCTCCGCCTTATGCTTTCCCGGTTTCCGCATCTACTGTACACGCTGCGTACCCTGCGCCAGCATCCCGCCTACACCCTGCTCAACGTGGGCGGCCTGGCCCTGGCGCTGGCGTGCAGCCTGCTGCTGTACTGGTTTGTGCGCTTTCACCAAAGCTTCGATACCGACCAGCCGCAACTAGCCCGTATCTGTCGGCTGGTGACGGAGTCGCACTACGGCGGCACGACTTACAGTGAGGGCATCCCGACGCCCGTGGGCCCCACGCTGCGGGCCGAGGCCCCGTGGCTGCCCGTCGTGGCCATGAGCATCGGGCAGGAAAACCAATACGTGCGGGTACTGGGGCCGGCCGGGCAGCCGGGGGCTAAATACGCCGAAGACCTGACAGTAGCTTTCGTAGAGCCGCAGTATTTTTCCATCCTAGCGTACCGCTGGCGGGTAGGCACGGCAGCGCGGGCGCTGCGCTATCCCTTCACGGCGGTGCTGACGCGGCGACTGGCCCGCAAGTACTTCGGCGCGGCCAATCCGCTGGGCCGCTGCCTGCGCCTCAACAATTCCCTCGAAGTAACGGTGACGGGGCTGCTCGACGATATTGCGGCCAATACCGACCAGCCCTACGAGCTGTTTATTTCCTACGCCACGCTGCACTATTACCAGCACGCGGGCACGCCGCTCACGGCCTGGGACGGCGTTAGCTCGCAAACCCACGCCTGGGTACTACTGCCGCCCGGCGGCACGCCTGCCCAGTTGGCACACGTGCTCACGGCCCTGCACCGGGCGCATTCGCCGGCTACGCTGCCGGCCACGCGCTATCAAGTGCTGCCAATGAACAAGCTGCACTTTTCACCAGAATACAACCCGGCCCGCTACGTTAGCCATGCCACCCTAGGCGTACTAACGGGCATTGGGGCATTGCTGCTGCTCACGGCGAGCGCCAACTTCGTAAACCTGGCCACGGCGCAAGCCCTGGGCCGGGGGCGCGAGATTGGGGTGCGGCGCACGGCAGGTGCCACTAGTCGGCACATTTTCTGGCACTTTTTGGGCGAAACTCTGCTGCTGGTGTTAGCTGCTGCCGGCACCGGCCTGGTACTGGCCAACGCCGGCCTGCCTTGGCTGCGCGCCTGGACGGACACGCCCCTGCCGCGGCCACTCGACGGGGCCGCCTGGCTGTTTCTGGCCGGGCTGGTGGCCGCCCTCACGCTGGGCGCGGGCTGGTACCCCGGCCGGGTGCTGGCGGGCTTCCGGCCGGCGCAGGTGCTCAAGGGGCAGGCTCCTACGCTGGCGGCCGGGGGGCTGTGGCTGCGACGAGGGCTGGTCGTAGCGCAGTTGGCGTTGACCCAAGGGTTTATTCTGGCCGTGCTGGTGATGTTTCAGCAGCTGACCGTGTGGCTGAAAACCGACCCCGGCTTTGCCGCGAGCGGGCGGGTGGTGCTGCCGGTGCGCTGGCTCCAGCAGCCCGTTTTTCAGCAGTTCCGGCAGGAGCTGACGCGGGTGCCGGAACTGCTGAGCGTCAGTTTCTGCTACGATGCGCCCACCATTGGCGTCGTTAATAACGATTATTTCCATTACGATAACCGGGTGGCCCGGGAGCCATTTTTGCTGGCGCGCCTGCCCGCCGACGCGCAGTACGTGCCGTTGTTTGGCCTGCAACTGGTGGCCGGCCACAACCTGCCCGAGAGCGACACTGTGCGCGGCTACCTGCTCAATGAAGCAGCCGTGCGCCAGCTAGGCGCTCGCTCGCCCGCCGCCGTTATCGGCCACCACCTGCGCTTAGAAAATCGGTCGGACCCCTCGCAGGGACCGATTATCGGGGTCGTGCGCGACTGGCACTACAGTGGCTTGCAACTGGGCGTCATTCCCACCATCCTCTACACCAACCAGGGCGAGTACCGGGCCCTGGCCCTGCATCTGGCTCCCAGCGCTGGTGACTCGCTGCCGCCCGCTGTGCGGGCGCTCTGGCACCGCTACTACCCCAACCAGCTCTTCAGCGCCAAGCGTTTGGAGAGCATACTAAACGGCTTTTACGGGCGCGAGCGGCAGCAGCTGGCCCTCGTGCGGCTGGCGGCCAGCGCGGCCATTGCCATTGGGTGCCTGGGGCTGTATGGGCTGCTGGCCTTCCTGGTGCAGCGGCGCGCCCGCGAAATCGGTATTCGGAAGGTGCTCGGGGCGCGGCCGGGGCAGATTATGGCCGCGTTCGCGGGCGAGTTCGCCGGGCTGCTGGCGGTATCGTTCGGGGTGGCTGCGCCGCTCACGGGCTGGCTGATGCAACAGTGGCTCGGGCAATTCAACTCGCACATCAGGCTGTCGCCCTGGCTGTTTGGCGCGGCCCTGGGCAGCACCGCGCTCGTTATGGCGCTCACTATCGGCTACCTGACGCTGCGGGCGGCGCTGGCCCCACCCGCCCCGGCCCTGCGGGCCAAGTAGCGGGCGCAAGTTGCTCGCCAGCGAACAGGTAGTGTTCGTTTTCGAACACTTATTCAGCAGGGGTTATCTATAAATAGCTACTAATAAAGTAGTTGTGTGAGTGGCATAAGCTTGGCACTGCTTGGGTAGACCTGTTTTTGGCAGGCCCATCCCTCATGAAGCAGCTCCTTACTTTCCTTTTCCTCGCACTCGCCACCACCGCCTTTGGGCAGCAGCTGCCCTGGATACCCTTCAACTGGGAGGGCGGCACGCTCGCCGGGCGGCACTTCGATAAAGTGGCCATCACAGTACCGGTAAGCCTCGACAACCTGCCCCACAAATTCAAGATGCAGCTGGATTTGGGGGCCGTGACCACGCAAGTTTACGGCAATGCCATCGCGCCATACCTGGAGAAATACCCGGCGCTGCAAGCCAAGCTTGACAGTGCCCGGCACTTCTACATAGAGAATAAAAAGAACGGCAAACTGGTAGGGGTCGGGCTGCACCTGGGCAAGGTTGATTTTGGCGCACGGGACCTCGGGGTTTTCAAGAATTTTGGGGCTAAGCTGACTGCCAAGACGCTGACCGATAAAGGGGAGGTACACGTCGGCACGCTGGCCCCCGACCTGTTTCAAAACCGGGTGTTGATTATCGACTATCCCCACCACCGGCTGTGCGTGACGGATAAAGTACCCGCTGCCTACGCCGGGGCTTCGTTTCAGCCCTTCAAGCTCAAGGACGGTCGCATCAAGATTCCGCTGCGCATAAATGGTCAGTCGGAAGACCTGCTGTTTGACACCGGTTCCAGCTTGTTCGCCCTGCTCACTACCCGGCAGCAGGCCGTGGCGATTACGACCGGGGCGGTGCAGGATTCCATCAAAACCTCCAGTTGGGGCGAGTACTACTACGTCTATGGGCGTCGCCCACAAGGTGCCATCTATTTTGGTAAGACGCAGCTGCCCAGCGCCTTGGTTTACGCCGATAACCTGCACAAATTCGACCAACTCTACGCCGAGGAACACGTCTGGGGCATTACCGGCAACGCTTATTTCCTGCACAACACGGTCATTATCGATTATAAAAACCACGTTTTTGGCGTGCAATAATTCTATGAAATCTATCTTGCTCGTTACCCTCCTTTTTCTGGGCGCGCCCGCCACAAACTGGGCGCAGCGTGGCCCCGCCCCGGCCGCCGGCCGCACGGAAAGCCGCACCCTACCGGCTTTTACCTCCATTGACGTAACCAGCGGTATTGAGTTGGTGGTGCAGCCTGGTCAGTCATCGGCAGCCGTGGTAGATGCCTCGACTGCGCAGTTCCGGCGCATGACCAAAACGGTGGTCGAAGGCTCGGTGCTCAAGATTTATTTCGACTACCAGCACGAGCCCAACTGGCCGGGCCTGGTCCACTCCCGCGAAGTATTCAAAGTAGTAGTAACCACCACCGAGCTGCGCGCCCTCACGGCCGCCAACGGCGCCGTCGTAACCCTGGCCAACGGGCTAACCCATGGTTCTTCGGGTACGCTGACGGTGCAGCTACGCGCGGGGGCCAGCCTGGCGGGGGCGGTGCGGGCGCAGTACCTCGAGGTGCAGCTACGTGAAGGCGCCACGGCCCGCCTAACCGGCACGGCCGCTATCCTGCAAGTGCGGGCGACGGGGGGCAGTGATTTCCACAGCCCCCGGCTGCAAGTTGACCAGTGTACCGCCTCTGCCAGCAGCGCTAGCACAGTGCAGATTGGCGTGCGCAAAACGCTGGACGCTAGCGCGGTGAATGAAGCCACTATTACCTACAACGGCCCGGCCCAGCTAACGCAGGAGCGTCACGAGCAGGGCGGCCAGATTCTACACTTTTAGCGGAGCTATCAAAAGAACCTGCTGCCATGCTTAAGTCGCTTTTTCTGAATCTCCTGACGGTCTGGCTGTGTGCTGGTAGGGCGCTGCCAGTGGCCGCCGCTCCGCTGCCCGAACCGGTAGTCGTGCGCTTTAGCGAAGCTTACGAGCTTTCTAATATCATCTTGGCGCTGACTCCTTACGGGCAAAGTGACCCCACCGAGGTGTACCAGAACTCGCGCTACTACCGCGAGGTGCGGGCCTACTTCGCGCCGGTGATGCAGCACCCCATATTGCAGCAGGCCAACTACTCGCGCAAGGAGTGGGACAAGTACCTGGCGTTTCGCACCGATGCCTATGCGTTCGGCTTCAACGCACAGCAGCAGTTGGTGCGCGAGTTTGCTTTTAATGCGCAAGGCAGCACGCGGCCATTCGATGATTTACTGGACCAAGTCAACGATTTTGCCCGGGTGTCGGGGTTTCGGGCGTTCTACCGCCACCAGCCTTATTACGACTCGCTGGCGGTGGCCTATCGGCAGTCGCAGCGCTTGCCCGAGGTACTGGCGTTTCTTACAACCGAGCTAGGACCAGTTCAGCAGGCCGCCAGCACCAACCAGTACGCGATGGTGCTGTCGCCGCTGGTCTACCGCATGAATCGCCACCGGGAGGTGCAGCACGTCCCCACCGACTTTGCCATGGTCCCTGAATACCTGTTGTCGGGCGACTTGCGCCAGCAGCCGACGCCGGCCGACGTGCTGACGGGCATTCATATGCTGTTTACTGAAACCGACCACGGCTTCGTGAATCCCGTGACCAGCGCCTACGGAGCGCAGGTACGAGCGAGCTTCGACGTAAAGAAGTGGGATGCTGGCAGCGGCTATGACAAAAGCGAGTACGATACCTTTAATGAGTACATGACCTGGGCCGTGTACGACCTGTTTGCCTACCGCTACTTCGCGGCGCAGGCCCCGCTGGTGTGCCAGAACTGGGCCATGCAGAACGAGAGCCGGGGCTTCCTGGCCAGCCGCCTCTTTAACAACACGACGGGCTTACGGGCTCACTATAGCATCACCTTCACCCAGCCGCTGCGCGAATTGGCCAGCTTTGATGTGCTGCTGAAAACTGACCAGCCCGCTAGCCGCGCCCGGCGCGTAATGCTTACCCACGCGGCGAACAACCTGACCTGGAGCGAGCAAGGCCGCCGGGTTTCGTTCGACCTGGAGCTGGAAAACAATTGCCGTAACACCCTCGGTCTTAACCAGGCCTGGTTTACTGAGGTGCCGCTGAGCACCCCGCAGGGGGTAGACCTAGCAGTGTATGAATCGACAATTAAAACGGAGGTGCGGGTGCCCTAGCAGTGCCCAACGCCTGGTAATTGGTGGGTGGGCAGCCGTGGCGAACTACACGCCAAGCGGTATGTGCAACCTAAAATGAATGGGCACCCGATAGACTCCACTACTATGATGAAGCAATTCTTATTCTTTCTACTGATTGCAGTAAGCGCAGCGGCAGTTCAGGCGCAGACTCCGCTCACGGCCGAGGTGGCCTACGACTACCTGCAAAGCCAACGTAAGCGGGCCGATGCCACAGTCGGCGAATCAACCAAGCCGCCCGCAGACAGCCTGCAAAAGGGCGTGCGCATTCTGCAGGCTGCTTTAGCGTACTACCACCGCCCCGAGGTAGAGGCGCTGGCTAAAACCAGCAAGTCGCTGTATTACCGCCAGAGCGATATCTTGTATGACCTAGGGCGGCTACAAAGTCTAGCCGGTCAGGGGGCGGCGGCGGCCGTTTCGCTTCGCCCGCTGCTGGCTGCTGAGTTTAGGGGAGCTTCTTATCCTGGCAGAATTCTTAATGACCCTGACTTAGCCGCGGCGCGGCAAGACCCCACGCTCAAACCGCTGCTGGAGCAGGTGCAGTCGGTCGATAACGTCTTTAATTCCAAAGCGCTGGCTACCCCCTATCAGCCCAACCTGAGTGCGGCCGAGAAGGTAGCGGGCCTATCGAAAATGTGGGAAGAGGCCAAGTACAACTTCGCTTATTTCGACCACTTACCCGGCTTCGACTGGGATAAGCTTTACCTCGACTACTTACCCAAAGTACAAGCCACGCCGAGTACGCTGGCTTACTTCCGACTCCTGCAAACCTTCTACGCTCAGCTGCACGACGGCCACACCGGCGTTTGGGCCAACGACGGCCCACTGGCCGATTCGGTATACGGCCGGCCGCCCCTGCGCGCCCACCTGGTAGAGGGTCGTGTGCTGCTGCGCGACGTGCGCTCCGACAGCCTGCGCCGCACTGGCCTGGTGCCGGGCCTGGAAATCGTGCAAATTGATGGCCAACCCGTCATTGCCTACGCCGACCGCGCCGTACGCCCTTACCAAAGCGGCTCGACCACCCAGAACGTGGACGTGCAAACCTACATCTATGGCCTGTTGCGCGGCCCCGAAATCCGCCCCGTGCGCCTGACTTTCCGCGATGTCAAAGGCCACGAGTTTACCCGCGTGCTGCCCCGCCGTGGCTACGGTAAGCAGGCGCCGCTGGTGCCGGTGCGCCTGCGCTTTTTGCCCGGCAACGTGGCGTATCTGCAAGTCAATGAGTTTGAAACCAACGCGGGCTTCAAGCGCTTCGCAGCCGCCTTCGACTCCATCAAAACGACCAGCGCCCTCATTATCGACTTGCGCCAGAACGGCGGCGGCAACTCTGGCAATGGCTACGACATTCTGAGCTACCTCACGGATAAGGCTTACCGGCCGGGGAGCTACCAGTCACGCACTTACAGTGCCGTGGGCCGGGCGCGGGGCGAAGGCGTGCGGTTTGAAGACCTGTACAAAACCAGCACCGAAAGCCCGGCCGGTGCGGGCAAGCTCTATACCAAGCCAGTGGCCGTGCTCATCAGCGGCGAAACTTTTTCGGCGGCCGAAGACTTCTGCTCGGCCTACGTGGGCCTCAAGCGGGGCATCCTGGTGGGCGAGCCCACCGGCGGTAGCACCGGCCAGCCGCTGGCCTTCCCCCTGCCCGGCGGCATCATGGCCCGCGTGTGCACCAAGCGCGACGCCTACCCCGATGGCACCGAGTGGAACGGCATTGGTATCCTGCCCACGGTGAGCGCACGCCCCACCGTGGCCGCGCTGCAAGCCGGGCGCGACCCCGTGCTGGAAGCGGCCCTGCGGGCGCTGAGTGGCTCCGCTAAGCCCGCAAAGCAGAAGGCGACTAAGCACAGGGTTGCCCGCCGGTGAGGTACTTAGCACGGTTAGCAGCCTGCCTGAAATTGGTCAATTAGCGCGGTTGCGCTCTTCCTGGCCGGCACCTTCGCGCTGGCTTTTGCGGGCCAGACCCGTGTTGCCGAGCTTGTAGGTAAAGGCAAGGCGCAGCAGCCGGGTATCGTTGCGGCGGTAGAAGCCAAAATCCTGACTGGCGTAATGCACATCGGCCGCGCCGCGCTCGGTGTAAAGCAGGTCGGCCAGACTGAGGCTAAGGATGGCCTTGTTATCCAGAAGCTTGAGCGTAGCTCCGGCATTGAGGGCGTAGTACGACACGGAGCGGTAAAAGCCCTGGATGGTGGGTGAGTTGTAGTAGCCCGAGAGCTGCGCCGTGAGGTGCGGCGTGATAGTAAAGGAGTTGGTCACGCTCAGGTTGTACACCAGCAGGCGGGTACGCTGCGGCTCGGCGGCGTAGGTCGAGCGGAAAGCTTGCTCGTAGATAGTCAGGTCGTTATCCACTTTCCAACGCTTGCCGAGGTGGAAGGGCGCGACTACCGTAACGCCGTAGTTGTAGGAGTAGCCGAGGTTACCGTAGGTGTACGTCGTTTCGCGGGTAGCCAGGTTTTGCAGCGGATACTCGGAGGCAAACTGGCGGGTGTAGTTGAAAAACGGGGCCACGCTCAAATCATGCTTAAAGGGGTCCTCTCAGGAAACGGAAAATATAGCACGTTAAGCTATAATAGTCCGCTCATTAAGAGCTGGTTAATGCAAAGCAAAACGGCCGTTATGCTGTACAACTTAACCAGCGTGCTTCCGTTAGTTGATAGGAGCCAAAAAGCCAGTGAAACAGTTCAGAAAACCTGTTCACCAATCAAAGTTCAGGAAAATGAGCTTGCTGAATGAGAAAACTGTACTCTGTTGCTAATTCACTGCCCGAAGTTATTGGGCCATAATGGCTCGCCCGTTAAGCCATTTTCCTTAGCGTGCTCTATTTTCCGTTTCCTGAGAGGACCCCTTTACCAACTACTGGCCTGCCAACCGGAGAAGCATGACAGTAATTCCCTGTAATGAGCGCCTCAGCACCTCCGATACAGCAGCCAACTCCCGCTTACTTCGCTACTTTTCCCGCTGCCCGTACCTACCAGCGGCACCACCTCCCGGTCCACGCCCTGGTCGCTACTCTTGCTTCTTATGTGGACTTCTTCCCGCACGCGCATCCGCCGCCTGGAGGCGGCCTGGCACCAGCCGGCGGCGCGCTCCCCCCACTTCTCCTTGGTGGCCCGCCACTACGACCACGTGCAGCACGAGCCCGCCTACCAGCGCCTGCCGGACCAAACCTGGGCGGACCTAAACGGCGACTTGCTCTTTGGCCTGCTCGATGCCACGGTGAGCCCGGTCGGCCAGCAATGCCTCTACCACCGCCTGCGCAGCCCGCTCGCCGACGAGGCCGCCCTGCACGAGTTTGATGCGGCCGCGACCCGGCTGGCGCAGCAACCCGGGGCCCGCGGGCAAGCCTTGCTCGCCCTCGACCAGCTCACGGCCGACGAGGCGTACTACCTAACCGATTTGCTGAGTGGGCAGCCCCTGCCCACCTTGCCCGGCGCGCGCTGCGCGCCGCTGCTCGCGCTGGGCCTGTTGACGACGCTCATCGGGGGCTTTTGGCTGCCCGTGCTCTGGTTGGGGACGGGGGCGTTTGCGCTCACCAATGGGGTGTTTCACTTCTGGCAGCGCGCGCGGATTAAGAACTGTGTGCGCCCGCTGCTGCAATTGGGCCGCTTGCGGCGGGCGGGCCAGGCACTGCAGCGGGCGGCCCTGCCCCTGCGGCCGCTGCAGCCGCTGGCCGCGCCCCTGGCCCGGCTGGGGGCCCTCCTGTGGCAAGTAGCGTTCTTTCAGGTGGAAGACAACTTGCTGGTGCTCGACCTGCTCAAGATGCTGCTGCTGCTCGACGTGCTGGTGTATGCCCGCTGCCGGGTGGCTGTGCAGCAGCAGGCGCCCGCGATTCGGACGGTCTTTGAGGCCGTGGGCTACGTCGATTGCGCCCTGGCCGTGGCCAGCTTCCGCCAGCGCCACGCCACCTGCGGGCCCCACTTTGGGCCGGCCGCCGCGGGCATCCAGCTGCAAGGCGCCTACCACCCGTTGGTGCCGGGGTGCGTGTCCAATGACCTGACCCTGGCCGGGCCGGGGGTCCTGCTCACCGGCTCGAACATGGCGGGCAAAACCACCTTTATGCGCACGCTGGGCGTGAATGCGCTGCTGGCCCAGACGATCGCCACGTGCCCGGCCAGCGCCTACCGCGCCCCGTTTTGCCGGGTGCTCACCAGCCTGAGCCTGGCCGACAACCTGCCCACGGGCAAGAGCTATTATCTGGTCGAAGCCGAAACCATGCGCCAACTGCTGCTGGCCTGCGACGCGGCCCCGGGCAGCTACCTGCTGCTGCTGGATGAGCTCTTCAAAGGCACCAATACGCAGGAGCGCATCGCCGCCAACCAAGCCGTGCTGGCCTACTTGCAGCCCCGCAGTTGGGTCGTGGCGGCCACCCACGATGGGGAGTTGGGCGCGCTCTTACAGTCGAGCTTTGTCGAATACCACTTTTGCGAGACGGTCACGGCGGACGACTGGTATTTCGACTACCGTCTCAAAGCGGGTCCGCTGACCACGCGCAATGCCATCCGCTTGTTGGCGCGCCTGCACTATCCGGCGCCAGTGGTCGCTGACGCGCAGGCGCTCAGTGCCACGCTGGCGACCCGGGCGCAATCCAGCAGCGCGCAACCGACCACGCCGGAAGAAGGTAGTTCGGTGGCTGATTCGACCAGCTAGGAGGATAATTTAGTAGGCTAAAGAGCTCATTACCTAGCCAGTAGGCTGCATCGAACGTAGTTTTTACATGTTGGAAACGGTCGTTTCTAGAATGTAAATTATGAGCTTATAAGCATAGAAACCCATCGTATTTATTAGGCAAGGCTACCAGCGTAGCATCGTTCCGTCTTGTAATTCATCCGGGGAAAGCTCTTCCTCTTCTGCCCCACAACTGGCTAGTCCTGTAAGCACTATGTCTCGTAATTCCATTCGGTTATGAATCAAACTGGGAGGAACGAGCAACTGGTATTTAGTATAGACTAGCTCAGTAATCAATTCTCCTAGCGTATTGGTAGGCAAGGCCACTTGTAGAAAAGGGCAGTCCCGTAGTGTAACGGCTATGCCTAGCCCTGTAAGCAGCGCCATTCCCCATCCAGGCGCTATTCCCCATACACTCGCTGTGGCTAAAACCCACAACAGCAGAAACACCGCAAAATGAACGTGTAGCGATGGTAGGGGCAAGCCGCTCTCTTGTTGTAACTGCTTCCAATGATACCGCCGTTTCTGTAGTGGTAGTAAAGTAGTTAGGGGTGAGTGAGGGGTAATGGTGGCCCGAGTATGCCCTAAAGTAGTTAAGGCTTGACGCAACCGGTAAAACGTTCGTTGGGTCGCACAAGAGGCTTGGTGTGCTAGTTGGTCATTCCCTACTACCCGTTTTTGCACCACTGCCCATATATCACCAACGGTTACGGCCTGCGCAAAATCAGCGCTGGTGAAGTGAATAGCAAAACTTCGTTCCCATGCCGGGAGGACTGCCAAACAGAAGGCGTCCTCATCAAGCATTACTTGAGAGCGAACCATGAGAGAGAAGTAAAAGGTGAAAGCGCTAAAATACTACTTTGGCCCTAGTGGCTGAGCAAGCTCCAACCCATACTTATTTCAAGACTTGTCCGATATGCAACATTATGTTAATCAACTATTTCAAGAAGTGCATTTGGTCAATTATTACCTGAAATCTGGTTAAAATTCAACTAAGCAGCTTTGTCGTTTTGCTTCAAAGCAGGCCTAGAAGTTTCCGGCAAGACGACGCTACCTGGCGCGTTCAACTGCTGCATCCTAGGAATAACGCTCCCTAAGCCAATCAACACATCGTGGTCAGTTTCACAGAGCAGCCACAGATACTTTTTGCTGACTAGATAATATTCAAAGTAGCAGTGCTCTTGTAGCAGCCGTTGAATCGCCTGCACGGTGCCTTGAAAAAGCCAGAACTTACTAGGGTCATGGTCGGTGTCACAGGCTACAAACCATATTTGTTCTTGTCCGTCAACTAGTTGTGTTAAGTAGTCAAATACCCAAGCCGTATCAAAGAAGAGGCGGTACTGAGGACCTTTGAAGCTTTCCCACCACCAATTGAAGCGGGTATTAGAAGAGGTTTTGATGACAAAAGCCGCCTCGATTTTGTGCATAGTAGCCGGCCACGCATGAATACCAACAGCCTCAAAGTCTTGCCGTGAGATACCCGAACTGGCGGCGAGTTGGAGTAAATCATCTTTGAAGCCAGGCATTAGAGAGGGCTGTTGAATTGGTTGGAACAAGGTAGCAGAATTTCCCACCCTGCTGCTTGTTATCAGTTCTTATACCCTGCTACTACCAGTTGAGCTTGTCACGTTTCTTAAACGAACCCTTGGAAAAGGTGACAACCCGTGCGCTGAATAGCCTTGCCTTTTAGTACCTTAGCCGCTGTCCTACCTGGAGAAGCAAGCTGCTGGCGCGGCGTGCGTCCCCCCTAGGCAGGAGCTTGTCCTGCTGCCACGAGTTATCCTTATTTATTCCTGCGCTATACTCCTGCCTACTCGTCTGCTGCTCGCGGTGCTGGTCGCCTCGAACCTCCTGGTGGGGTGCAAAAAAGAGAGTACCCCGCCGCTGCCCGCCCCCCTCGCCGGCTTTGAGGTAGCCGGCACGGCCGCCCCCAGCCTAATCACCGTCGGCACGTATGACCCCGTCCGGGTCACCAATACCACCACCAACGCCGTGAGTTATCAGTGGACACTGGGCAACGACAGTACCAAGGCCGGGTTCGACCCCGGCGTCCTTTCCTACCCTAAGGCGGGCACCTACACCTTGACGCTGCGGGCGCAGAATGCCAGCGGGCAACAAACCACGGTGAGCCGCCAGGTGCGGGTGCTGGACCGCGTCCTCAAACAAGTGGTGATTGTGGGCACGCGCTTTGAGAACGTTTCGCCGCCTCACCCGCTACCTGACCCCACGGTCCGGGCGGTGCTACGGCTCGGCCCCAATCACCAGACCTATCCCACCCCGACCACTCCTTACGCCAGCTACGACGCTCCCATTCTGTTTCAGAGCCCCTTGCTGCCGCACCTGACAGACGCGCAACTGCCTTACACGCTGGACGTGCCGGGCAAGCTCGTGCTCGACTACCCCGCCCTGAACGCGCAGTTTACGACCAAATTAGGCTACACTGGCATTGGGTATGGTTTGGAATTGTACGCTCAGGATGCCACGGGAACGTACCTGGCCTCGTCTTCCTACCAGGCTCTCTACCGGGCCCAGGCCGGCAACATCAGCATCCTGGTCGCCGATGTAGCCCGCAATCGCTTCGTGGC
>JBPBPU010000102.1:0-13916 GCA_050954465.1 Janthinobacterium lividum | reverse complement strand
TACCCCGGCGAAGTGTACTGCTCGTTTCTGGACGAGGCCGGCTACTACCCCGAGCAGGTGTACGAGCCGGCCGAGGTGGACATGGAAACCGAGGCCCGGCTCAAGCGCAGCCGCCGCACCGACATCAAGAGCGGCTACTCGGATAAGACGGTCATTATCGAGTACGGCACCAGCGCCCCCACGGCGGAAGTGATGGCTGCCAACGGGCTCAAGTACGGCAGCTTCGTGGGGGAGGATGGGGCGCGCATCATGCTGCTCTATGCCGAGAGCAAAGAAACCACGCCTACCATCACAACGATTGCGGCAACCGACGCCAGCAAGCGCTACGCCACCGATGGCGAAGCACTTAAAGCCGACATCCGGGCCGTGTTCCAGATTCCGAGCCTGCTCTACGGGGAGGCCACGGCCGGCAAGCTGGGCACCACCCAGGAGATGGAAGATGCCACGCTCTACGTGCAGAACATGGTGGTCAACACCAACCAGCGCAGCATCGAGCGCACGTTGGGGGCCGTGTTCGGCACCTTCCAGCGCCCCGACCAGCCCGACGCACCCCTGTGCCCCTCGGGTGATTTCTCGATTGAGAACCTGCGTTTGGCCCCAGTGGTCGAGGCCGGGCAGGATGAGCCCGCGCAGAAAGTGCTCAAGGCGCTCACGACACTCTCACCGCTGGTAGCCAACAAGGTGCTCGACTCCATGAGTCAGCAGCAGATTCTCGACCTCATCGGGCTGCAGGCGGACGGGCCGCCGGCCCCCAAACCTGCCCCCAATGGAAACGACGCTGCTGCTGAACAAAGCTGATTTTGCCGACTACGCCGACCTGCCCGAGTCGTTGGACATGGACCGGCTACGGCCGCACATCCTGGCCGCCCAGCGTCAGCGCCTGCGGCCGCTGCTCACCGAGGCCCTCACCGCCGAGCTACTGCGTCTGGTTGAGGCGGAGCGCGCAGCTGCTGGCACCGGTACGCCGGCACCGCTCACGGGCAGTTGGGTAGAGCTACGCACTAAGGCCGTCGCTGTGGTGGCCTGCGCCGCGATGGCTCGCTACATGCCCTTCTCGCAGCAAACCGCTGTGAGCAATGGCTTCGTGGTGAAAACAGGCCAATACAGCCAGCCCGCTGATGGGCGCGACCTGGCCCGGCAGGCGGCCATCTACGATGGCGAGGCCTTGAGCTACGAGGCTGAGCTGGGCACCTGGCTACTCGGCAATGCGGCCGCTTTTGCAGGCTTCTACCCGCAGGCTACTGCATGTTGCGGGGCTATGGCTGTCGGCGGGCGGGTGCCCACGGTGGTGGTGCAGGCCATCGGCCGGCCTGATGAACCTACCCCTTACCGCCGCTCCTAATGTTCGCTACCCTACTCTTACAAGCCGCCCCCTCCAATGTTCTGCTCGGCGCGGGCCTGGGCATTATCGTGGCCATCGTGGGCTGGCTGCTCAACCGCACCATTGCTGCTTTCGATGCCAGTGTAAAGAAAACAGAGGAGGCCGTGCAGGTACTCACCAAGCTGTTCACGGACTTGCACCTGGAAGTAAAAAACGGCAACCAGCTGGTGAAGTACTTGGAAAACCGAGTCGATACGCTCGAACACAAGAAAGAAACGCTCGAAAAGTCCTTCGCCGAAATGGATAAAATCATCGACCGCGAAATCATTCACAAACGCACCACTTCTTAACCCCCACTACCTGTATGCTTACCCACATCTTTTGCACCGTGCGCGGCCTGTTTCGCCGCTGGTTTCCGCTCCTCATCGCGCTGGCGCTCATCACCACCTACTACCGCTACACCGACTACCAGGAGGCCCACCGCGCTACCCTGGCCACGGCTGTGAAGGCGGGCCAGCTCAACGCCGATAGCCCGCTGGTGGCCGACGCCCACAACCTGGCCGTGCCGCCGTTCGGGCTGGTAGCGGGCAAGCTCTTTTTTGCCTTTGTCCTGTTTTTTGGCGGCCTGGCCGTAGTCTGGTTCGTGCTGGGCTACGTGCTGCCGGTGGTGCCGCGCTGGGCCAAGGCCAACTACAAAGCCGCGTTTCTCGGCTTCCACCCACATGAGCAGGTGCGCACCTTTAACCTGGTATGGTTGAGCCTGCTGGGGTATTTCGCGCTGTGCGTGCTCGCCGCTTGCCTCGTCTCGTAATGCGCTACTTGTCAATCTTACTTGTCAGCTTGCTGAGCTACCTGACAAGCTACGCCCAACCTACCCACCCGCCCCGCGCTGGCCAGCCCACTGCCGTGCTGCAGGTGAGCGCCGCCCGGCTTTACATCCGTGAGGCCACCGGCCACAACGACGGCCCCGAGGTGGAGGCCGCCCAGCGCGCTGCCGGTGCCCGCCCCGGCATTGACGAGTGGTGCGGCTGTGAGCAGTACATGGAGCAACACCTGTGCGGACTGCCCTCGCCGCCCTGGCCAGCGGCCGCCCGCAACTGGACGCCGCCCACTTCGCCGCGCACGGTGTATATCCGGGGCCTGCGCGGCACGACGGCCGACATTGCGCCCGGCTACCAGGTCACGTTTTACTACAGCAACCTGGGCCGCATCGGCCACGTGGGCCGGGCGGTGAGCGCCACCAGGGCCGTGCGCCGGGGGCGGCCTGCGCGGGGCTGGATAGTACGCGCCGGCAACACGGGCACCGGCGGGGGCCGCACCGGGGCCGGCGTGTATGACATCTTCTACAGCAGCTACGAAATCTACGCGGCCGCTAACTGGCTCTACTAATGCTGAGCCGCCTCAACCCCCAGGCCCGCGCCCTGCTGCTCATCGCCGGCACCGTGCTGCTACTGCTGGTAACTGGCTACGCCCTGAGCCTCTACGAGCAGCACCGCACCGGCAAAGCCATCGAAGCCACCGTGCAGCACCACGCCGCCCGCGCCGCTGCCGACACCCGTGCCCAGCAGCCTGCCGACTCCCTGCGCTACACGCTCCAGGGCAAACGCGCCGAACTCAACCGCTCCCTCGCCCTCATCAAACGACTCGATGACTCGCTCCGTCATGCTCTGCCTGCTGCTCCTGAGCTGCCTGCTGTCCCGCCCCGCCTCTAGCCAGCCCTCCCCCTCTCTCCAGGAGAGGGGGCTAGGGGGTGGGGTGTTTCGCCTCGACAGCGGCACCGTGGCCAGCCGCCCGCTCATCGGCCTGGACCCGGCCACCTACGCCACCACGCGCCAGTACGTCAGCACGGCTCAGCAGCTGCTCGCCGTGCGGGCTGAGCGCGTGGTGCAGCTGGAGCGGGCCACGCACCTGGCCGACTCGCTCAGCCTCGTGGTGAGTGCTGAACTGCGCCGCTGCCGGCAACAGGCGGCCGCGAGTGAGGCGGAGTTCCAGGTGCTGGCCGCGCAAGCCCGCCAGGCGGTAGCCCAGCCCGTGCGCCCGCCGCTGCTGCTCGATGGCCATTTCTACAAAGGTTGCGGGGTGGGGGCCGTAGCGCTGGTGGTGCTCAGGCTGCTGGTGCATTAACACAAAAAAGCCAGCCCTACCAGGGCTGGCTTTTCTATAGACAAACTTCAACAAAGCATTTAGTGCCCCATTGAAATCGCGCACCTCTACGCGCCCCACCTGGCTAGGTTGGGGCGCTTCTTATTTCTGGCTGCGCTTGTAGTACTCCTGGCTGCCTTCCTGCGCATCAGCGTCGGTGTACTCGTCGCCGTAGTCAGGGTCGCCGCCCTCGTCGCCGCTGGCCTGGGTGGTGTCGTCGAAGTCAGGGTCGGCGCCTTGCTCGAAATCAGGGTCGCCGCCCTGTTCGTATTCTTCGTCGGCGTAAAATTCTTTGGGCTTCTGGCTGGTGAAAACTTGAAGGGACATAGCGGAAGGGGTGAAAGTTTCTGCTAAAGTAAGTAGTACTACTAAAATTGGCAATAAGGTGCATAAAAAAACCGGAACCACTGGCCCCGGCCTTTCCCTTTTTTAATAGACTGCTACCTTAACAGCAGCACGCCTCTTACGGCCTGGGTTCGCGCTGGGTTCAGGTGTAGCTTGGTATCTTGCCCGCCGTGACGCTCTACCAGTTCAACCAAGCACCCCACGCCGACCAGCTGCAGCTCGTGTTCCTGCACGGCACCTTCGTGGCCAACAGGTGGGAGGGGAATGAGGGGGTGAACCTCTACTACCTCGACGGGCCGGGCACGGGTTTCTGGGTGGAGTTGTACTACGCGCCGGCCGAGAACGCCATTGTGCGGGTGCGCAGCTTCAGGAGCGCCGAGCCGCTGGGCGAGTACGTGGCGGGGGTGGAGCTGCCGGAGGGGTGGGCGTGAAAAATAATTCGCCTTATTATCAGCCAGTTAAAAATTATTTTTAGCCTGCGACTGCAAAAGCCCTGAAAATAGAGGGCGGGTGCTTTGGGGCCGCGGGGGCCATGGTGGTGCTTTGGGACATGCTGTAACAATGCAGCATACTAAACCCAAACTGACCCATCATGGCCAGCAACAAAACCACTTCCCCCAAAATGGCCAGCCTGGCTAGCCGCGTACTACGCAACCCCAAGTCTTCAGCTATTGCCCTGAAGCTAGCCGCTACGGCGCTGGCCCAGGCGAAGCCAAAGAAGCGAGTATAAGTAGAAAGCCCCGCTGGCGAGTGCTGGCGGGGCTTTGCTATGAGTTTTTACCAAACTCACCAGTTTGCAAGTCGCAATTGTAGTCATGTAGAAACCACTCCTGTACTTCATCAGGTTGACCCCGTTTTTCAATGCAGCAGTAGAGTTTAGCAGCTTGATTGTGTTTAGTTTCGTGCTCATAGAAAATTTCCGCTACATCCTGTTTGGCGTAATATTTAATCAGCTTATCGTTCCCATCTGTAAGCTTCCAAAGAGTGAAGGGCAACTGCTGAGGGGCACTTATAAGTCGCTTCGACATACTGTTATCTCCGCCGGCTAGGAATGAAGTCGGAAAGTACCCAAGCTGCTGCCAAACCAGCAACTCCTATTTTGACTGGCATACTGCTGTTCACGTACCAGTCGGCTAGCCCCTGTATCCTGCCAAGTAAGCCCTGAATGTTTGCCCTTTTTAGTTCGGTTGGAGGAGTGGGAATTGTAGGTGGAGCAGTCAGCCGTTGCGGTATGCGTTGGCGCTCTGCCACTAGCTTGGTTAACCGCTCAGGACTAGGAAGAGGCAAAAATTTGGAGAGAAATCCGTGCATTTTTTCCATACCTTCAGGTGTATTTGGCAGCTTTGTTAATGCTTCTCTTATTTTCGAAAGCATCTCATGCGATTTCTCGACTTTATCGCTCTTGAGAAAATCTATTATTCCTTTAACATCATTTGTACGGCCATTTTCAACGAAATATTTGCCAATCGCTCCCCAGTAGAGCCTAACTAACATAGGTATCTCGACGCCCTCAGCTAGTTTATTTTCTATGCTGTTTAGAAGCATAGTCCATTCCATTAGTAGCATGACAGCATAACGGTTTTCTTGCTGTGCTGCCTCTGGGCCTAATGGCCCTAGGGGTAGCTCGGCAGTTCTATTCAACTGTGCATAATCGGCTATTAAAGCCGCATTCTTGCTAAAATCACCGGCTTCGGAGTTAGCTATAATTTCGTCCCACATTTCATCGTTGGACATTTCATTGAATGGAGAGAACATGACTTTATGTGTGGACTGTTGATGCAGTCCTAAAAAGGTGAGTTATATGGCAGAAAAGTAATAGAATTCCACGGGGAAAAGTGCTTATTCGGGTTCAAAACCGGGGGAATATTCTTAAAATACGCCTTTATACTGCCCAATAAGGCATAATGTAATACCTGGTGAACCTGCAGATACCGCTGGTAGTCGAACTCGCCTGGGTTGGCTGGCCCCTTGCTCAGCTCCGGCGTGCCCTGCACCAGCCACACCTCGCCGTAGCGCGGGGCTGGCACCGAGTCGCTGGTTTCGTGGCGCGGCAAACTGACGCGGATACCGCCCTCGGCCGCCAGCCAGCGCCCTGCTACCCGCACGGCCTGCACCCGTACGGTGGTGGCGTAGGTATAGGGCCGCACCACGGGCGCTTCGTCCACGGTGCCCCGGTAGTACTCGATGCGTGGGGCAAAGCGGGCCAGGTGGTCGGGGCGCCGGTTTTCGGTTACGGCCTGCACGCGGGCAAACCCCAGCACGCCCACGGCCAATACCGCTATTATACCCACCACATCGGTAGCGGCCGGACTTGGATGGCGGCGGCTCCAGAGCCAGCCTAGCAGGAACAGCGCCGTTAGCCCCGCCGCCCACGGCGCGGCGCTGCCGGCCCAGCTCTGGCCCGGGTAGAGGTAGGCCGCGATGCCCAGCATAAAAGCAATGGCAACGCGAATGAAGGGCGAGGCTGACCAGGGCAACATGGTAATAAAGCGGTAATTTTTGGCATATTACGACTTATGCAGCAAATACTCTACTTCTCCGGCAGGCAAAAAACTCCAGGTAGCTTAGCTACCTTGCACTATTATGGTCTACGCCGACTTTACCCCTGCCGAATTAACCCAACGGTTTGGCCTCGATTTTCAGGCGGCGCGGCTGTTTTCCGGTTGCCCACCAGTGGCCCCCTCAGCCTGGCTGTCCGAAACCTTGCAGCGGGCGCAACGCATCGGCTACGTCAGCGATAAGGCCCGCTCCGAGCGACTGGTTTCGCCGGTACTAACGGAGCTGAACGAGCTAAACGCGCAGCATTTTACGTTTCACTCCGGCGTAAACCTCGATGTAGATGCGGCAGCGGGCCTGCGGGGCAAGTGTGATTTCGTGCTTTCACTCAGCCCTATCCGGGACTTTATCGTAGCCCCTATCTTCTGCATTGCCGAAGCCAAAAAGCAGGACCTGGAGGCCGGCACCGTACAGTGCGCGGCGCAGCTGGTAGGTGCCCAGCGCCTAAATGAGCTAGCCCACCGCCCGGCCCCGGTGCTCTACGGCTGCTCCACTACGGGCGTCGACTGGCGCTTCCTAACACTAGTGGGCCAGCGCCTTACCCTCGACCACGACGTGTACAGCATTCGGGAGCTACCCCAGCTTCTGGGTACGCTGCAACACCTTGTTCAGCAGGCAACGGCAGCAGCCCAGGAGCATCCGGTAGTTGTCTAAGTAGGATTTACGCCGTGGGTGTTTCTGGCGCGGGACTCTGCCCCGCGCCAGAAACGCCCACGGCGTAAATCCTACTTCCCTACCGCGGCTCGGCGTTGCTCAGCTCCACCAGCAGCTGCTGCAAGTCCTGGTTAACGAGGCGCACGGCTCCTTCGAGCTGGCCGAGCATGTTGGAGCGGGTGCGCAGCTCATCGGCGTCGTAGCGGCCCCCGGTGCCGAAGTACAGCATTTGTTGCGCCGGGGCGTCGTGCCCGCTTAGCTGGTCGTATTGCAGCCAGCGCTGCCGGGTGGTTTGGAGCGGGGCCAGTTGGGCGGCTCCGGCAGGTGGGGCGCTGAGCACGGCCCAGAGCCCCGCTGGGTAGAGGCTGGAGCGGCTACGGTAGTACCAGGTATCGGCCAGCAGGTTGCGCGGGTGCAGAAACTGCTGGCGGGGGTTCACGAAGAGCGTGGCGATGCCCAGGCCGGCGCTCACAATGGCACCCCCCACGGCCAGGGCGTGCTCGGTGGTGGAGGTTTCGAGCAGCTCCCCCGCCAGGCCCCCTCCTACCCCGGCTGCTATCGAGCCGATGGTGAGGTTACGAATCTGGTGGTTTTCGCGGCGCTGCAAGTCGGCGGCGGCTTGGTTGGCGCGCTGCTCCTCGCAGTCCAGCTCTTCGGCCACCCGTAAGGTTTCGGCCGAGGCCAGCAGCACCTGCGTGATGAGGTGCTGGCGCTGGCTGAGATAGGCATCGCGGGCCGGAACATTGGGGGCTCTTTGGTCGGCGCGCTCCAAGTGGTCGAGGCGGCGCAGGCCCTGCCCCAGCCCGAAGGCGCGGGCCAACTGCCGGCTACGGGCCGAAAGCCGGGGCAGCTCTATAGTATCGGTGGGCACGGGGTCGGCTACTGAGGCCCGCAGGGTGTCCACTTCGTAGAGGCGGGGCAGGTCGCAGTAGTTGGCCGTGTCGGCGGCGTGGCTGGTAGGGCGCAGCACCTGGCAGCTACTAGCCGCGCCTGCCAGCAGCCCGGCATACGCGACCAGTAATAGGCAACGGCTTTGAAGAAAATTCATCCGGCAAATTCTGGCTGCGGCATGAAGTTTATATGAGCCTGCGGGGACTACAAAAGTCTTTTTCAGACTTTCGTAGTCTGGGTGACAGTTACCAATGGCTCACCGGCAGCCTACCCCAGCACCATCTTATAATGCTGAATGTCACACTCCTCAAACATGTCGCCCACTTTGTGAAAGCCCGTGCGCTCGTAGAGCGAAATGGCGCTAAGCTGGGCGTGCAGGTACACCCGAGGCGCATCGGGGGCTTCGGCTTGTACATCGGCCAGCACCCGGCGCACGAGCGCCTCGCCCACGCCCCGGCCCCGAAAACCGGGCAGCACGGCGAAGCGCTCCAGCTTCACGCCGCCAGCGGTGCGGCGCCAGCGGGCAGCCCCAACGGGCTGGCCAGCTACCTGGGCCAGGTAGTGCCGGGTGGTGGCGGCGCGGTCGTGCTCGTCGTACTCGTCGTCGGCGGGTACACCCTGGCCTTGCACAAACACTTTTTCGCGGATGGTGAAGGCGGCGTCGAGGTCGCGCAGGTCGGTTATTTTTTCGACGGTAGTCATAGGTGGTTTGGTAGAGGCGTAGGGGGCGGGGCTGGCCCCCGCCCGTCGTTGAACGATTGTTGTTCGACAACGGGCGGGGACCAGCCCCGCACCCTATAGCTTACAGCGCCTGCTCGTGGTTCACGGGCAGTTCTGGCTCACTTGCCGAATCGTCGCGGCGGTAGTCGGCGCGGCCGTTGCTACGGTCGTTGCCGTCGCGGCGGCGCTGCTTGAACTCGGCTTCGCGGCGCTGCTCAGCTACGTCGAACTTGTCGTAGGCTTGCACGATTTCCTTTACCAGGCGGTGGCGTACTACATCGTCGGCCGTCATTTCCACGTAGCCGATGCCTTGAACGTCCTTCAGGATGTCGAGCGCCTGCATCAGGCCCGACTTCTGGCGGGTGGGCAGGTCAATCTGGCTGCGGTCGCCGTTCACCATCACCTTGGCGCTGGGGCCCATGCGGGTCAGGAACATCTTTATCTGACTCGGCGTGGTGTTCTGGGCCTCATCGAGCAGCACGAAGGCGTTGTTGAGGGTGCGGCCGCGCATGTAAGCCAGGGGCGCGATTTCGATAATCTTGTTTTCCTGGTAAAACTTCAGCTTTTCGGCCGGAATCATGTCTTCCAGGGCATCATAGATGGGGCGCAGGTAGGGGTCGACTTTCTCCTTCATATCGCCGGGCAGGAAGCCGAGGCTTTCGCCGGCCTCCACCACGGGGCGCGAGATGATGATTTTCTTGACTTCCTTATTCTTGAGCGCCCGCACGGCCAGCGCCACCGAGATGTAGGTTTTGCCCGTGCCGGCCGGCCCCAGCGTGAAGGTGAGGTCGTGCTTGAGCACGGCATCCACGAGGCGCTGCTGGTTGGGAGTTTTGGCCTTGATGACGCCGCCCTTGGCCCCGAACAAAATCACGTCGGGCGAGGCGGCCAGGATGCGGCCTTCGGCCTCCTCGCTGGCACCGGCCAGATGCAGGTTCACGTCGCGGTCCGTTACCACACCGTACTGGTGGTAGTGCTCGATGAGCGAGGAGAGGATGTCGTTGACCCGCGTAATGACTTCGGCCGAGCCCTGGATTTTGATTTCGTTGCCCCGCGATACGAGCTTACTGCCCGGAAAAGCGGCAGCAATGCGGCGGACATTTTGGTTGTCGGCCCCGAGGAAATCGACCAGGGAGACATTTTCGAGGATGATGACTTTTTCGACCAAGCGCGTGAGACAGGGAGAGATGGGAAAAGAAAAACAGCTTTAAACAAGAAACCGGCCAAATCAGAAGTAGCTGGCACCTTATTGGCAGAGTGCCGGCCGGCCGCTGCAGCTACGACAACCGCTATAACGGAAGTACTTTTGCAGCCGTTCCCGGGCCGGGGGCGGGCCAGTGAACAATACTACGAAAAACCGTCCAACTGCGGGCATGGGGCTACTTACGCTACTTACGGATTTTGGCTACCGCGACCACTACGTGGCCGCGCTCAAAGCCCGTTTGCTGCACTTGGCCCCCACGCAATTGGTAGTGGACATTACCCACGGCGTCGAGCCCTACAACATTGCCCACGCCGTACATGTGCTGCGGTCGGTATTTCGGGATTTTCCGGTGGGCACCACCCACCTTATTGCCGTGAGCGACTACGGGGCCAGCCCCAACGGCGCGGTGGCTACCCCCGCCTGGCACGCCGCCACCCACGAAGGCCACCACTTTATAGCCGCCGACAACGGCCTGCTGGCGCTGCTCTGCGACGGCATCCCCGAGCAGCTGGTGCGCCTTTACCCCGAGTTGCCGCCCACCGTCGACTCGCCGGTGCCCTCATCGCTGCCGCCCACCCTCAACCCTACCCGCGAGGTGCTGGCCCCGGCCGCCGTGCGCCTGGCCCAGGGACAGCCCCTGGCCAGCCTGGGCCCGCCCACTACCGAGCTATATATCCTCACCACCGGGCAGTTACGCTTACAGGACAACCGCATCACGGGCCATGTAGTACATGTCGACCACTACGGCAACCTTATTACCGATATTTCGCGAGCCGCCGTGGAGGTAGTGGGCCGGGGCCGGCCAGCCACCGTACATTTTGGCCGCGAGCAGGTGCGCGAGCTACGCCCCCACTACGCCGCCGTGCCCCCCGGCGAACTGGTATGCACGTTTAATCCGCAGGGTTGCCTGTGCGTGGCCGTCAACCAAGGCAACGGCAGTGAGCTGCTGGGGCTGTATTTCAATTCGCAAATTGACGTACGATTCACCGGAGAGTAGCCAGTAGGGTGCGGGGTTGGCTTCCGCCCGTCGTCGAACAATGATGTATCAACGACGGGCGAGAGCCAGCCCCGCACCCTACTGGTTACGTACTTACTTCGCCGAATCGGGCTTGACGGCGGCACTGTCGGATGTGGTCATCACGTCGGCAGGCACTACTACGGCGGTTTTGTTGGCATCGGTTTCTTTGGGCTTGCTGCTGCACGAGGCTAGCAGGGAGAGGGCCGTGAGGGCGGCCAGGCAAAGGGAATGGAGCTTAATTTTCATGAGCGAAACAAAGTGAGTTAGAAAGCTGGCTTTACGCCGGGCCGAATGGTTGGTTACGGTGGCGCTCACCCCACCTTTACTGAAACAAGCACGTTTACTTTTATGCTGCTACGCATCGTTCGCCTGACGCTGCTACCCGAGCGAGTACCAGAGTTTCTGGCGCTGTTTCGGGCTTCAGAAACCGCCATCCGGCAACAGCCGGGCTGCCAGCACCTGGAGCTGTGGCAGGATGCCGACCAGCCCTACATCTACTGCACATACAGCCATTGGCACGATGCCGCCGCGCTTGACGCCTACCGCCGCTCGGCCCTCTTCGGCCAAGTGTGGCCGGCTACCAAGCGCCTGCTGGCCGCCCCGGCGCAGGCGTTTTCGGTGGTGCGGGCGGAGTAAATTTCTGGTTGCTGGTTTTTGGTTGCTGGTTGCTGGTTTCTCGTTGCTGGTTTCTGGTTTCTGGTTGCCAAAGCCGCCACCACGTATGTCAGGCGTCAGGGGCGTCAGCCCCGTATCCGTTCAATCCGCTAAATCCGTTATATCTGCGATGCCCAACTACTTCGACTTCTTCGGCTTGCCCGAGACGTTCCTGCTTGATGAAACCGCCCTCAAAAGCAAGTACTACCAGCTGAGCCGCGAGCTGCACCCCGATTTCCACGCCCAGGACACGCCCGCCGCCCAGGCCGAAGCTCTGCGCCTGAGCACCCTCAACACCGACGCCTACCGCACCCTCGCCAATCCCGACAGCCGCATGGCCTACCTGCTCGGCCAGCACGGCCTGCTCGAAGAAGGCAGCGCCCAAAACCAGCTTCCCACCGACTTCCTGATGGAAGTAATGGAGCTGAACGAGCAACTGATGGAGCTGGAAACGGTGCCTGATGCAGCGGCCACCGCCCAGGTGAGCGCTGAGGTGCAGGCCCTGGCCGCTACTCTGGACGCAGGTATTCAGCCGGTGCTGGCGGGCTACCCTGGCCTGCCGCCCGACCACCAGCCGGCAGCTTTGCAGCAAGTGCGGACGTATTATTTAAAGAAGCGCTATCTGTTGCGGCTTCGCCAGCAATTGGCTACCTTTGCGGCCCGCTCGTGAGCTACCGGCTCGGGCGGAAGTATTGCCTGGATGGCGGAACCGGTAGACGCGATGGTCTCAAACACCATTACCGCAAGGTGTGCCGGTTCGACTCCGGCTCCAGGTACTAGTTAAAGCCTCAAAAACCGCCTATCTGTTCGCAGAAGCAGTTTTTGAGGCTTTTTTGTGCGCCGGCCGGTCGAGAATGCTCCCGGCTCTTATCTTGCCGCCAGCAAACCATGCCCGGTGGCTGCCTACCAGCGCATCAGTGGGACCTTACTCAGCTTTTTCCTTTCTGTATGCGCACTATTTTACTCGCCTTAGCGCTATTGCCACTAGCTGGCTGGGCACAAAAACCAGTCAGCGTCTACGAATTTCAGCCGGGCTCTTACGTGTTGAACGACGCCCCCGAGGTACGCCATCCTACTACTCTAAAGCAGCTCACGTATGGTGTCATCGTTATTCAAGGCGAGAATGGCAAAAAAACCAAGCTGGATTACAACCAGATAAAATCTTTCCGGGCGGGCCAGCAGCAATTTGTGGTGGCGCACGGGATGCTCGTCAAGGGGAAGCGCCAGCGTCTGGAGGGCTTCGCCCAACAGATTGACAGTGGGCAGGTGATGCTCTGTAAGACGGAATTTACCCGGCCCAACCGAGATGGCCCGGCTGACACTTACCCCGTGCTGCTACTAAAGTACCCGCAAGACCCCTACTACGTGCCTATGTTGCGCGACCGGATAGGCGACAAAGGCTTTCAAGGATGCAGTACGGCCCTTTTTAGCAACTCGCCCCGACCTACTGGCACAGTTAGAAAACCAAGGATTCACTATCGACGACCTGCCCCAAGTTATCCATGCGCTCAATACGGGCCAGCCACTCGTGTTGCAGCCTGCCCGCTTACCAAATATCCTGTCCCCTGCCGACACGGCACGAACTCGACTCCGGTACAAGGTCACCAAACTAAAGTAACTGGTTGTTGACCAATGCAACCATTTCAATAAGTAGCTTACTCTCTGGTTAATAAAGAAGCTCTTTCTTTCCTCTGCAAGCCTCTACCCCTTAGAACATGTTTGAGTTAGCTTTTGGGTGGGTCCGAACGCTGTAGAGACGCCCCCTTGCGCCTTGGCGTTGAACAATACTCCCTTGCTACCCAACTAGCGCGAACGCCGAGACGCAAAAAGGCGTCTCTACAGCGTTCAGGTGACCTTTTTATTTACTCAAACCGCTTCTTATGAAACGCTCTTTTTATGCGGTTGCTGCATTCTTAGCTAGTATTACAGCTTGCCAGCAAGAAGCTGTTACCCCTTCTACTACTGGTATCATAGGCGAGTGGAACTGGGTTTCTTGCACTGGCGGCTTCTCAGGCAAGGAAAATCTTACGCCTGCAACGACAGGCACCACTATCAAATGGTTGTTCAAGACCGATAGCACCGTGCAGATGTACACCACGAAGCAAGGAGTTCTGCAGCCCACGGAAACAGGGGTTTTCTCGCTCGGCACGACTCGTAGCATTTATTCGGGTCAGCCTGCTCGTTCCCTTACCATTCGACGTATGCAGCCGGAAATATATGTTATTAAATCGTTGGGAAGTCAGTTGGTGCTACAGGATAATTATCCGGATGGCTTTGAGCGAATTTTTCAACGGTAACGCAAGAACTAGGATAAGAGCCTGTTTAAGGTTTCGGTTTTAGGGTCGTTGTTCCGGTCTGACCGCCCTAGGCGGTCTGACCGGCTGCCGAAAGAACGCGGTTTAGGAGCTTTG
>JBPBPU010000116.1:0-14026 GCA_050954465.1 Janthinobacterium lividum | reverse complement strand
CTTGTCGCAATAGCACCCGTTCCGTATCGGTGAAGCTCACTTGCATGCTACAACAGTACGACTAATTGCCGCTTCTCAATTCGCGATGGGTATAATAGCTATGCGAGCATATTCACAAGATTTACGTGAACGGGTAGCCGTTGCGGCCGCCTTGCCGCACCGTATGCAAGGCCAGGTAACGGCCCAATTTGGGGTCAGTGTGAACTTTGTGGCCAAACTCCAACAGCGCCAGCGCCTGACGGGCTCCCTTGCTGCCAAGCCAGCCTCGGGCGGGGCGCTGCCGTGCCTAACTAACCGCACCGAAAAAAGGGCCCTGGCCCAGGTGGCCCGCTGCCCGGCTACGACCTTGGAAGAACTCCGAGTTTGGCTCACCAGCAAGGGCTTACCGGCTGCCAGCCCAGCTACTTTGTGCCGCTTACTGGCTCGCCACGGCTGGGGACGTAAAAAAAAGCGTCCACGCCAGCCAGCGCGACACCCCCCGCGTGCGCGCCCCCCGCCGCGCCTTCCTCGAAGCCCTCGACAGCGAAGACGGGTGCCGCTTCAAGTTTGTGGACGAAACGGGCACCCACTTGCGCTACCACCGACGCTATGGCCGCGCCCAGCCGGGGCAGCGGGTAGGCCAGGGAGTGCCTTTGCACAACGGCGGCAACGTGACGGTGGTGGGGGCCTTGACGCGCAAGGGGTTGGAGGCTGTCATGGAACTGGATGGCGCCTTGAACGAAGCGGCTTTTGCTACCTATCTCGCCCAAGTGCTGGGTCCGACGCTCGTGCCGGGGGACGTCGTGGTGCTTGATAATTTGGCTGTTCATCCTCTGGCCGGCATGGCCGAGCGCGTGGCGGCTTAGGGGGCCCGGCTGCTATTTCTGCCACCCTATTCGCCCGATTTCAACCCGATTGAACTGGCCTGGAGCAAACTTAAGACGGCCTTGCGCACGGCACAGGCACGCACCCGCCAAGCCTTAAGCGAGGCCTTGACGCAAGCCTGCGGCTGGATTACAAAAACCGATGCCAAAAAATGGTTTGCGCACTGTGGCTATCATGTACACTGAAATGAAATCTGCATTAAGCTGGTCGGTGGTTTCGTAATGGAAGCGCTTAATCGTGGCCTCTTTAAGCGTGCGGTTCATCCGTTTCACTTGGCCATTGGTCTAGGGATGGGCTGGCTTCGTAAAGCGTTGCTCAATGCCCCATTCGTCGCAGAGTTGCCCCACCGGATGGCGACCCACTCGGGTATGATGCGGCAGATTGCGAAACAGAATACCATTATCAGTCAGCAACTTATGAGCCTTATAGGGAATCTACGCTAACACCCGACGCAGAAAGGCGACGGCGATGGCCTGGGTAGCCTGTGGGTGCAACTCGGCAAAGGCCAGTTTACTGGTACGATCAATGGCTACCACTAAATACTGTTTCCCTTCTTCCGTCTGGAACTCGGCAAAATCAAGGTGCAAATAGCCCAAAGGATACTCTTTGAACACCGCTTTTTTGGCCTCCGCTTCTTCGGCGTCCGGTGGCAAGCGGCTAATGCCGTGCCGTTGAAAACAGCGGTGTAGCACGGAGCGAGTCAGGGCAGGAATAGCTTCTTGCAAGGCGTAGAGGCAATCATCCAAGGGCAGTAGCGTTTGCTGGCGAAACAAAACGATGGCCGCTTCTCCGGCGGGCGTGCGCACCGTAGAGGCAGGTTTAGAGCCACGTACCGCTTCGGGCCACGTACCGCTTCTTCGGTCGTGGTACGGCTGCGCCACTTGGCCACCGTTTTGGGGTCGAGGCCGAAGCGAGTAGCTAGCTTTTGTAAGCTTTCTGTACTTTGCTGAATAAGCAGCCGAGTTGCCGGCGTTGTGCGGGCGCAGCCGTGGGGTATTTTGCCCATAAATGTGCTTTGAAAGCAGCCCCCGAAGCTACCCCACTATCCTGTGGGACCATACAACTAGCAGGTGATTAAGTAGTCGTTCCTCAGCCTTGGCAGCCACTAACCGCTGCCGAAATTCAGACAGGATGCTAAAGTCAAACCGGCGTCGGTCAGCTCCAATCCCAGCAAATACTTCCAATCAATCCGACTCCGCACGGCATCGGCCGCCTGGCGGTCGGAGAGATTCTCCGCGAATTGCAGCCGCCTCACCAAAGCCAACTACCAGGGAGCCTGTGCCGCTTGCCCGCGTTGCGGAAATAGGCCGGCAAAGAGGGCATCGTCATAACTGATGTTACGCAGCGAGTTGGGCCAGTTGCTGGTACATGGCTTTCAAGCCTGCCGCATAGAGTTGTGCTTTGAGGCGAAAATGCCCCAAGCCATGCGTGAGTTTGAGGCCTTCGAGCTTGCCATAGGCGAGCAGGGCGGCAAAGAAGTGGGTGGTCTGCGTAGCGGGCGTTTTGGTGGGCGATTTACCCATGGACGCGTTCTGTTTGAGCGATTTATGATATTCTTCCACTTTCCACCGTCTTTGGTAAATCGTGGTGAGTTGCGCCTGCGTCAGGTCGGTGTCGCTGCTGACCAGATATAACGTCCCTTGGCTGCCATCTTTATTTGTAAAGACTTGTCTGGTAACGAGTACTGCTTCTTTAACAGCCCGTAGGTAGACGCGCAGGGGCTGCTCATCGGGAAAAGTCAACGTCTGCACGGCCGGAAACTGGCCGGCGGCCCGCGCCCCGGCGCTCAGAGCCACGGTGCGGCTGCATTCGAGGGCAAAAATGAACTCGTGGCCCAGTGCCCGCACCAGGCTCATATTCTCGGCCGAGGCATACCAGCTGTCGGCTAGCAGGTAGCGGTAGGCCACCTGCTGCGGCGCGGCGCGGCGCATTTGTTGGACGTACTCGTTCTTGGTAAAGGCACTTTGGTAGCTGGTCTGCTGCGTTTTAGCCTGGTACCCGGGTACCGTCTTGGCCACCAGCTCGGCCGCGATGGGCAGCGCCAGTTCGCCGGCCTGGTAGAGCAGGGTCACGAAATTGAGGCCTTTTACAAAGCGCTGCTGACTGTGGTCATAGTGGGTGCAAATCAGTTCGTTGACATCCGTATGCGCCTTTTCCAAAATCGAGTCATCGACGATGAGGACGGCAAATTCGGCAGGCTTACGCTGCATTTCGGCTGCTCGAATTAAAGGCTTGGCCTGCCGCCACAAAGCGGGTGAACCCAACGAAGTGCTGCTTAGCCAGCGGGTTATCTGGTCGTGACTAAGCGCCCCGTCTAGCAGCCGCGACAAGCCCGTGGCGGTTGTGGGGCCGGTGGAACTCACCAGATAATCCGTGTAGAGGTCGAGCGTGCAAGTCATCATCAAAACGTTAAACGGCAAAACTTGCTCACTCACTGCGTAACATCAGGTCATAAAGGGTGCCCAGGGTATCGCGCAGTTGGATATAGCGATTGCCCTGAAGAAAAGCCGCTTGCGCTACCTGGCGTGTTTGTGGCGGAACAGGCGTGCTGGGTTGGGGGTGTAGGCTCATCAGCAGAATAAAATAAGATGCCTCCGAAAACAGCCTTTTTACCCCAAAACCAATTCGCCAACAGTATCCCGAAGAAGAACCCCTAAATAGGGCCTACCTGATTCGACAGACGGGCATCCGGTGGCGAGGCGGTAACATCAGGAATAGTAAGGCTAGAGCAGCAGCTAGCCTTACTGCGCGTTTTGTTAGTCCAGCCGCGGCGTAATAATGCAAGCCCTGAAGGACAGCAACTGGGGTGGTCTAGTGGAAACGGACAGTAAGCTAAGGTAGGTGTTGGAATAGGTCAGCTTCAAACTGGTGCGGGGAGCGGTAGCCGAGCGCCGAGTGGCGGCGGTCGAGGTTGAAGTAGGTGTCAAGGTAGTAGGCCACTTCCAGTCGGGCTTCTTCCAGGGTGGTAAACGCGCCGCCGTGGGGCAGCAACTCCGTTTTCAGGGTGCTCCACCCCGCCTCCGCCTGGGCGTTGTCGTAGGGGTTGCCCGGCCGGCCGTAACTAGCCAGCGCCCCAGCGTCTTCAATGCGCTGGCGGCACGCGTGGCTGGTGTACTGACTGCCCCGGTCGGCGTGAATCACGAGGCCAGGGGCAGGCTGGCGCAGTGTTAGCGCTTATTCCAGGGCCGTGAGCACCAACTCAGTGGGCATCTGAGTAGCTAGGTGCCAGCCCACCACGCGCCGCGAGCAGGCATCGCGCCACGTGGCCAGGTAGCACCAACGCCCGCCGACCAGTGGCGGGTAGGTGATGTCCCCGACCCAGACCTGGTTGGGGCGCGTGGGCGCGGGCTGTCCGAGCAAGAGGTTTTCGGCTACCACGGCGGCCGGGTCGGCCTGCGTGGTACGCGGGCGCTGGGGTCGGGTGCTGAGCGCGCGTTGCCCGCTGGCCCGCAGCCAGCTGCGCAGCGCGTAGCGCCCCACCTGATGGCCCTCGGCCTGCAACTCGGCCCGCAGGCGGCGGGTACCGTAGCGCCTGGCATGGCGCGTAAACGCCTGCTGCGCGGCGGGCTGCCAGCCGGGAACTGGCAGCGGGCTGGCCGCCCGCCACTGGTAGTAGCCGCTACGGCTTACGCCCAGCACCCGGCACAAATCAGCCAGCGTCCAGATAGTTGTTTGCGCACTGATAAACAGATACTTACTCACGGTTGAGGCTGCGCAAAGATGGTCACCGCTTTTTTTAAAATATCGCGCTCGATTTCCACGCGCTTCAGCTCGGCGCGTAAGCGTTTGATTTCTTCGCGCTCGGCGCTGCTGGGTACGGCCTGTTCTAGGGCCGTACGTTGCCAGCGGCCCAGCAGGGCGGGCGAAATGCCTTGCGCACGGGCCACATCCGTTTGTCGGGCCCCGGCGGCTACCTGGCGGACGCACTCGGCTTTAAAAGCGGGCATGTATTTCTTGCGGGTGGCGTGCTGGCTGTCAACTAGTTTTTTCTCGGTCATGGGCAGCGGAAGTTAAGACTTCTCGCTGTCCGTTTCTGCTAGACCACCTCAAACGGCCTACTTGACAAGTAACTGCCTTACTACACTCTTTGGAGAGCGGTTACCGTTTGCTGAAAAGCTACACTAGTAACTGAGCAGCAGAAAAGTGCAAAACGCGTTTGCACTTTAAAAACTTATAGACTAGATTTGCAAGGCATTTTAGCGGTTCATATTATTGCATTTTTATAATAAAAACTTATGATTATGCGTGAAAATTGTAGTTTTTAATTAGGATAATAATTAGAAGCTTATTGTTCTAATTAAGTTGAACGTTATTATTATATAAGATGATTTAGTCAATTATAAAGAGGATATATTTTCAATATGCGTAGCAAAGTAAATAATTTACAGAGTAACGGTTAAATCTAAAATTCCGGGGCGGTGCTGGGAGTTTCTTCTGTGCCCTACCATCGCCGCTGGACCTATACATCAAAGGATAACAAGTGCTCTAGCGCCTCCTTTGCCAACGCCTACAAACGGCAGGTTTCCTAATCAAATGTGCCGTTGGGTGCTAAAAAAAGAAGTATGAAGTTTTTGATACATAAACCTTGGAGCTTGGCAGGCACGCTGTGATACTTCAATAAAGCGATGTGCGCTCGGCACATGCTTATCAGCTAGTAGGCTCTTGCTACCTCCTGTAACCAACTGTTTAAGTAAGGTGACAGGTTATGCCCAGCTAGCTTGATGAGCTCTCACTAGGTGCCTAGGGTCAATAGAACTGTACAGTAGGCAGTTTAACCTGGTGCGCTTAACGGGTGAGGGGTGGCAGCGAGTCTACCCAAAAGCACCTTCCACTACTGCTTCTTGCTCGGCTCACTTTCTTTTGTTTTTATTAAAAAATACTTATAATCAATCAATTACATAGTTCATGCAGCACATCAACAAATTATTTCTGAGTACACTAGGATTGGGCTTGCTTGTGGGCTACACTGCCCATGCGCAGCTAGGCGTCAATCTTGGGGGGGCGGCGCCTCAGACCTCGCTTGACGTGAACGGGGCCATCACAACCCGGCCGGTTTCCGTGGCTGTATCCAGCAACGCGGCCGCTGTGCCCGCCAATGCCGGACAGGTAATATTAACCGGCAGTGCTACTGCCGACATCGTGCTGACCACCGCTACGCCCTACGCCGGCCAGCTGCTTACGCTGGTGAATAATACCACTGGCGGGCAGCGGGCTCTGCTCAACGGCATCCCGGTAAACAATGGCCAGGCCCTACTTTTCGTTGGCGACGCGGCCAGCAGCAACTTTAAGTCGGCCGATAACGGCTTCGCAGCCAGCGCTGCTACCACTTACTGGAACCTGCAAGGGAATTCCGGCACCAGCCCAGCCACTAATTTCCTAGGTACTATTGACGCCCAGGACCAGGCCTTCCGCACCAGCGACATCGAGCGGATGCGCATTCTCGCGGGTGGTAACGTAGGCCTGAATACCACTGCGCCGAAGAGCACGCTGGAAGTAAATGGCTCGTTTGGGGCCAACTACTTGAGCGTGACAGCGGCCACCTACACGCTGCTTACCACCGATTTCTACGTGGACTTCAAGGGCACGGCGGCGGGCACGCTCACCCTGCCCAGCGGCCTCAACGCTAAGGGCCGCCTCTACACCGTCAAGAACGGCACGAGCGCCCAGGCGCTCACGCTGACCACGACCAGCAGCGAAACCATCGACGGCAGCACCAGCCTGAGCATCCCGGCGGGCCAGAGCGTGCAGGTGGTGACCACCGGCGCCACCTCGGGCGTGGCTACCTACGAAATTGTGGACTTCTCGGCCGCGTCGAGTGCCGGGGCGGGAGCGGGGGTTACGGCCAGCAACGGCCTGACTGCCACCAACGGCAACGTCAAGCTCGGCGGTACGCTCACAGCCAATACCGAAGTAGCCACCGGCACCACGAATGGCACCAACAACTTCATTTTAACGGGCAAGGGCTTTCTGGGCCTGGGCATGGTTTCAGGCGCGACGCCAACTAGTAAATTCCACGTGGTGACCGATGCCTCGACGGGCGGCACCGAAGACGACTACATCTTCGACGACTATGCCAGCAGTGCGGCCAACTTATCCAACCATCTGTTGCTGCGCTCGTCGCGAGGAACCGTTGCTGCCCCTACCCCCTCGGTGAATGGCGACCAGTTGGGGGGCATCACGTTCGCGCCGCGCACGGGCACGGGCACGGGGTCACTCACTTTCGGCGGGTCAGAGCTCTACGGCTTTTACAAGGGCGATGGCACCACCGGGCTCACCGACCTGCGCTTCAACACCTCCAGCACCGAGCGGATGCGCCTGGATGAAACCGGCCGCCTAGGCCTGGGTACCACCACTCCGCAGAGTACGCTGGAGGTAAATGGCTCGGTGGCGGGCAACTACCGCAGCATTACGGCCACTGGCACCACGGCTTTGACGGCTACGGACTTCGTCGTCGTGTACAACGGCACGGCAGCCGGCACCTTCACCCTGCCCAGTGGCCTCAACGCTAAGGGCCGCCTGTACACCGTCAAGAACACCACGACTGCTCAGACACTCACGCTAACCACGACCAGCAGCGAAACCATCGACGGCAGCACCAGCCTGAGCATCCCGGCGGGCCAGAGCGTGCAGGTGGTGACCACCGGCGCCACCTCGGGCGTGGCTACCTACGAAATCGTGGACTTCTCGGCCGCGTCGAGTGCCGGGGCGGGAGCGGGGGTTACGGCCAGCAACGGCCTGACTGCCACCAGCGGCAACGTCAAGCTCGGCGGTACCCTCACGGCTGCTACCGATGTTGCCACGGCGGGTTTTGGCCTCACTTTTAGCGGTGCGGGGAAATTTGCTTTTGGTACTACCACCACCAATGGCCTGTTCAATGTGAGCGGTGCGATGGGCTCGACTTCCTTCACCAGCGGCCTAAACCTCACGAACACCACCGGCCTGACCACTGGCAATACCCTGAGCATCACCCCTGGCTACGCGGGCGCTAACACGGGCCTCACCACGGGTACCCTTGCTACCTACGACCTGCCTGGGGCCGGTAATCATATTTTTGGGGATAACGTAATTCCAGATGGCAACCTAAATAACCTGGGCAGCGCTGCAAACCGATGGGCCTACATTTACGGGGCAAATGCGAACTTCACTGGCAGCCTGACTGCCAACGCCAGCAGCCCGTCAGCCTCGCTTACGGCCAATGCAACTGATTACTTCGTTGTTACCCAAAGCGCGATAACGTATACGCTGCCCGCCGCCACCGCCAACGTGGGCCGGACGCTCATTATTTACGCTTTTGGGGGGGCGACTACGATTGCCAGCGCTGGAGGCGGCATTTTTGGCCCAGCGACGTTCAGTGGCTCTTCCGCCACCACCTATGCCCTGGCTCAATACCACCGCATCACGTTCATTTGCGACGGTAGTAATTGGATTTCAATAGCTTACTTGTAAAAGACGACTGGCCGCCGCACCACAGTGTCCCCCTTCTCTTCGCGCTATACCTATGCAACGAACCCTTACCCTGCCCGGCACCCCGTGGCCCCAACGAGCAGCAGCCGTGCTCGCCCTGCTGGCAGCGGCCGCCAGCGTGCAGGCCCAGACTTATAATACGGGAGCGGCCAACATCAGCAACAGCAACCTGTACACCGGAGGGGTGTTTCAAAACACCACCACCGGAAACTTTGCTAATAGTGGCTCTACGGTCACGTATGCGGGTGCCAGTGCCGCCACCTTCGTCAACGACGGCGCTTACACAGCAGCCCGCACTAGCAGCAGCGCCGCGGTTGACCAGTTTGTTGGCCCCACTGGCGCTGCTGGCCCGCAGGAAATCGCCGGCAGCGTCGCCCCGGCGTTCTACAACCTGACGCTGGCCAATGGCAGTGGCCAAGCCTTCACCATCAGCAACACCCAGGGCCTGGACGTAGCCAACCTGCTGACGCTGCAAAACGGCGTTACCACCACCCCAACTACAGTGGCTGGGGCCATTCGCCTGGCCAGCGGCGCCGCCATAGCTGGCACCACCCCCAGCACGACTACTTATATTAATGGCTACCTGGCCAAGGCCGGCACGGCCGCTTTCACCTACGTGCTGGGCACCGTTAACACCAGCGACGGCAACACCACACCCGTCGGCGCGGCCATCTACTCGCCCATTACCTTCAGCAGTCCGGGCGGCACGGCCATCCGCTACCTGACCGGCACCCCGCCCAACGCCACGGTGCTAGCCACCCAGGCCGGTGGCCTCCAGCTTACTAACGTCAGTTCCAAGGAGTACTACCCCATTGGCACAGTAGGCGCGGCCTCGGGCTCGACTATTACGCTGCCCTACGGCAACTTCGGCGCTACGGCCGCGGGCGCCCCCTACGTGAGCAACCCGGCCACCCTGACCATCGCGGCCTACAACGGCACCGCCTGGACCAACCTGAGCGCAACGACAGCCAACAGCGTAAACACCACCGCTAAAACCGTGACCGTGACGCTGCCCACGGCCTTAAGCACCAGTTATACGGCCCTGGCCCTAGCCAGTGCCACCACCGCTCCCCTGCCGGTGGAGCTGGTTGACTTTACGGCCGCCAAGCAGGGCGCTAATGGCCTGTTAAGCTGGCAAACGGCTTCCGAACAGAACAGCGCCTACTTTGAGGTGCAGGCCAGTACCGATGGGCGCAGCTGGCAGGCACTCAGCCAGCTAGCCGCGGCCGGGGCAAGCACCGGGCAGCAGGCTTACCGCTACCTCGACCGCACGCTGGCGCGCTATGGTGCCCCGGTGGTCTACTACCGCCTGCGCCAGGTAGACCGGGATGCTACCGCGCAGTACTCGGCAGTGGTTTCGCTGAGCCCCGACGCCCTCGCGTGGTCCCTAACGGCTTATCCTAACCCTTTTGCCACCGAACTCAACGCCGAGCTTCTCAGCAGTGAAACCGGCCCCATCACGGCAATGCTGCTGGATGGCCTGGGGCGCATAGTGCTGCGCCGCGAGCTGGCGGGCGTGGCCGGTCGGCAACTTCTCGACCTCGACGAGGCGCACACGCTCCCCAGCGGCAGCTACCTGCTGTATGTGCGTCAGAATAGTCATACTGCTACGGTGCGGCTCGTGCGCGAGTAAGCCACGGCCTTTTTGGCTCGGAACATCCCTGAGGTGGTCAGGTAAATCTGAACAGAACAGGGTCTTATCTTTCCCAACTTTTAGGAAGGAGATAGAAGGGCCTCAAACAGGCCGCTACTTGTCTGCTAAAATGTCTCTTTTAGACATCGCACAACTCAATGACTTGCTTCAACCTCCGTAGTTGACTTGTTGAGCTGGCCTTTTCGGCTTAGCGTAGGATTAAGTCCAATTACTAAAAGGGCCTTTACTGCTATACTTGTGGCCGGCTCGGCAGCTACCGCGCCCGTTTTTTCTCCCCAGCTCTTTTCTATGTTTACCTTCCCACGTGGAAATGCATGGACCGCTTTTGCCCTCGCGTTGGGGCTGGCGGCCTGCACCAAAGATGTTACGGCCCCCAGCTCGACCGCGCTGGAAAGCCAGCCCCCTAGCACCAACGCCTTGGCTGTCAATGCAGCCACGGCCACCACGGCCCTCAACGGAGTGATGCTGCAAGGCTTTTACTGGGATACACCCGTCAGCAATTCGCAGGGCACTTGGTGGCAGGTGCTCAATAGCCAAGCGGCCGACTTTGCCTCAGCGGGCTTCACCGCTATCTGGTTGCCGCCGGCATATAAGGGCTTTAGCGGCTCGAGCAAGCTCGATGAAGGCTACGGTGTGTACGACCGCTACGACCTGGGCGAATTCAACCAGCAGGGCACCGTGCCCACCCGCTACGGCACCTTGAGCCAACTGCAAACCTGCATTTCGACGCTGCACGGCCAGGGCCTGCAAGTGTACGAGGACATGGTGATGAACCACCTGACCGGGGCCGATGCCCAGGAAACAGTGACCATGCAGGATGGCACGAGCCACAGCGTGTATACCAAGTTTACCTACCCCGGCCGGGGTAGCACCTACAGCAACTACACCTGGCAGTGGTATAATTTCAACGGTGCCCAGCAGGCCCCCAACAACGGCTTTTACCAGTGGCACGACTGGGACTTTGCGACCTATGACAACAACGAAGCCTACGATGCCTTGCTCGGGTCAGAAATCCGCTACTCGGATGCCAACCAGGTGAATGAAACCATCAGCTGGGGCAACTGGATAACTACGAAGCTGAACCTCGACGGCTACCGGGTGGATGCGGCCAGCCACATCCAGACCGACTTCCTCAATAAGTGGTTCGACAACGTGAAAGGCACCAAGTTTGCCGTGAGTGAGGCGTGGTTTGACCAGGTGAGCTACCTAACCGACTACGTGACGCGCACGGGTGGGCGCACCAGCCTTTTCGACTTTCCGCTGCATAACTTGTTCGTAGCCATGAGCTCGGGCAATGGCTCGTGGGACATGCAGGGCCTGAAAAACGCGGGCTTTACGGACGCCGACGGGGTGCACGCGGTATCGTTCGTGGACAACCACGACACGGACAACGGGGCCTCGCCGGTGGTGAACCTGAAGATGCTGGCCTACGCCTACATCTTGCTGCGGGAAAAGGGCTACCCCTGCGTGTTTTACAAGGACTACTACCCCTACAACCTCGGGGCCCAAATCAAGACCCTGATGGGGATTCGCAAAACCAGCGCCCTAGGGGCCGGCGCCGAATACCCTAGCGCCGATACGCCCGACTACTACGCCTACTCGCGGGCCGGCGACGGCACCACCACGGCGGGCCACAAAGGGCTGATGCTCGTGCTCAATGACAGCAATGCCAACATCACGACTAAGCAGCTTACGTCGCCCTTCAAGAGCGCTACTCTCACCGACAAAACCGGTAATTACGCCGGTACCGTCACTACTAACAGTAGCGGGGTGGGCACGTTCCCGGTCAAGGCCCGCAGTTGGTCGGTGTGGGTGGTGAACTAGCGCCTAGCCACCGGGCCGGACCAGAGCCGGCTGCTGGCCCAGTGGCTGGTTATCATCTTTTTGTATATATGAAGCGTTTTCTTTCCCTAAAAGCCTGGCTGCCCACTCTAGCGCTGTCGCTAGCTGCTTTCTTACCCGGTCGGGCCCAAACCCAGCCAGATTTCACTCCCGCCTGGAGCAAGGGCGTGGTGTGGTACCAGATATTTCCCGAGCGCTTCCGCAACGGCGACCCGCACAACGACCCTCAGGTGAGCGACCAGCGGGGAGCATACCCGTTTAACGACTCGTCGGCGTTCCAGATTCATCCCTGGGGCAGCGACTGGTACCAGCTGCAACCCTATGAGCAGCAAAATGGCCAGAACGTGTGGTACAACATCCAGCGCCGCCGTTACGGGGGCGACTTGCAGGGCATTCTCGATAAGCTAGATTACTTGCAGACGCTGGGTGTGAATGCGCTATACCTGACGCCTGTATTCTGGTCGCCATCCAGCCACAAGTACGACGCGCTGTGCTACCACCACGTGGACCCTACCTTCGGCCCCGACCCGGAAGGTGATAAGAAGCTGATGGCCACCGAGAACCCGCTCAAGATGGAAACCTGGGTGTGGACGAAAGCGGATTTGCTCGCCCTAAAGCTCATCGAGGAAGTGCACCAGCGTAAGATGCATATCATCTTCGACGGAGTGTTTAACCACCTAGGCGCGCGTAGCTTCGCCTTCCAGGACGTAGAAAAAAACCAGCAGGCCTCGCCCTACGCCGACTGGTTTATGGTGAAGAGCTGGCGCGATGCGAAAAAGGGGACTACGTTTGACTATAGCGGCTGGTTTGGGGTGAAGACCCTGCCCGAACTGAAAGAGGACAGCACGGGCATCGTGGCTGGCCCTAAGCAGTACATCTTCAATGCTACCCAGCGCTGGATGAACCCAATGAACAAAGGCGCGGCCCACGGCATCGACGGCTGGCGCCTGGATGTGGCCTACGATGTGGGCCACCCCTTCTGGAAAAGCTGGCGCCAGTGGGTGCGCAGCCTCAACCCTCAGGCGTACCTGACGGCCGAGTTGGTGTACCCCATCGAGAAGACCCGGCCCTACCTGCGCGGCGACGAGTTTGACGCCACCATGAACTACAACTTTGCCTTCGCCGTGCACGACTTTTTTGTGCAGGACAAGACGGCGGCCACAGTTACGCAATTTGATGCGCGGCTACGCGAATTACGCGAGGCCTTCGGGCCGGGCGTGGCCCTAAACATGCAGAACTTAGTGGACAGCCACGACGCCACCCGCATAGCCAGTGCGGTGGCCAACCCCGATGGCCAGAAAATGGGCGACTGGGGCACCTACTTCAACTGGAGCCAGAAAAGCAACAACCCCAGCTACAATGCCCGCAAGCCTACCCCCACCCAGCGGCAGGAGCAAAAGCTGATTGCGGCCTTCCAACTGCTGTACCTAGGCGCACCCATGATTTTTTACGGCGACGAGGCCGGCCTGTGGGGCGGCAACGACCCCGATTGCCGCAAACCCATGCTGTGGGCCGGGCAGCCCTACGCCACCGAAACCCACAACCCCGACCAAAGTCAGCACGCCCCCGACGAGGTAGGGTTCGACCCGGCTTTATTTGCCTGGTACCAAAAGTTTATTGGCCTGCGCCAGCGCTCGGCCGCCATCCGGCTGGGCAGCTTCACCACCGTGGCCACCGATGATGCCCGGCAGCTGTACGCCTTCCGCCGCACCCTCGGCCGGGAAGATGTGCTGGTAGTGCTTAACCGGGGTAGCCAGCCCGCCGCATTTACTCACCCCGTGCTGGCCAGTCGCCCCTATCGGGACGCCTTCACCCAGGCGACGATTACCAGAATGATGGTGCCGGCCCACGACGTAGTAGTGCTGAGGGCGCAGTAAGTACAACCATACCCGGCACCTCCTGAATCTTGCTGAAACCCCTTTTTACCCTCCGTCTCAACTCCGTCCAGCCTGATTAGTGCTTAGTCAGGGAAGTTATGAGCTGATGTTACGCAGCAAGTATAACAAGTTGGGCATACATAGCTTTCAGGCCAACTGCGTAGAGTTGGGCCTTGAGGCGAAAATGTCCCAGGCCATGTCGGAGTTTGAGCACTTCGAGCTTACTATAGGCTAGAGCGTGTGGACAATAAAGCAACTAAACATTTATCTAAGCCAATCTAGCGTTGCGCCGATATGCCAAAAAGCCAGGAAGGAAACGACGGTT
>JBPBPU010000162.1:0-14789 GCA_050954465.1 Janthinobacterium lividum | reverse complement strand
CCCGCGCTACTTGTTCCGACCTTTGCGGAAAGTTTCCCCGCATGTCGCCCGCCGAAAATCGTTCTTCCCGCAGCCTCGACTGGCCCTTGCTGCTGCTCTACCTCGTGCTGGTGGGCCTGGGCTGGGTGGCTGTGTACGCTGCTTCCTACTCGCCCGATGCCCCGGCTAACCCCTTGAGCGCCCTGAGCTTTTCGGAGCTGATGGCTTTCAACTGGTTTAAGCAGCTGCTCTGGATAGGTACGGCCGTGGTGCTCATAGTGGTGCTGCTGGTGGTCGACTACAAGACGTACGACACCTTCGCCTACATCCTCTACGGGCTGATGATAGGGCTGCTGATTATCACCCCGCTGGTGGCCCGGTCTATTTCCGGCTCGCGCTCGTGGCTAGAGTTCGGGCCGTTGCGCCTGCAGCCGGCCGAGTTTGCCAAGTTCACTACGGCCCTGGCGGCCTCGCGCTTCATGGCTGGCATCAACCTGCGCCAGCAAAGCTGGCGGGCGCAGGGTGTGCTGGCCGCTATTACGCTGCTGCCGGTGGCGCTTATTCTGGCTTCCAACGAGACGGGGCAGGCGCTGGTGTATGGGGCATTGCTGCTGGCGTATTTCCGCGAGGGGATGTCGCCGGCGATACTCCTGCTGCTGGCCGCGGGCGGCGTGATACTGCTGCTGGCGCTGCTGGTGCCCAAGGTGTGGCTGGTGGGCGGCTTCACGGCGGTACTGCTGGTGGCTTTTTTGCTCAATTCGCGGTTATGGCGGCACCATTTGATTTTGAGTTTGAGCACTTGGGCGCTGGTGGTCGGCATGGTGTTCGGGGTTGATTTCTTCTTCAACCACGTACTGCAGCCCCACCAGCGGCAGCGCATCGAAATGCTTATTGACCCCGGCAAAGACCCGCTGGGCAAAGGCTGGAACGTGACGCAAAGCAAAATAGCCCTCGGCTCGGGCGGCTGGCTGGGCAAAGGCTTTTTGATGGGCACCCAAACCAAGTTCGACTTCGTGCCCGAGCAAAGCACCGACTTCATTTTCTGCACCGTGGGCGAGGAGTGGGGCTGGGCCGGCTGCACAGTCGTCATCGGCCTCTACCTCACGCTGCTGGGCCGCATCCTGCTGGTGGCTGAGCGCCAGAAGTCGGTATTTGGGCGCACCTACGGCTACTGCGTGGCCAGTATCCTGTTCGTGCATTTCGCTGTGAACCTGGGCATGACCATGGGCCTGGCCCCGGTGGTGGGCATTCCGCTGCCGTTTTTCTCCTACGGCGGCTCGTCGCTGTGGTCGTTCACCGTGCTGCTTTTCACCCTGCTGGCCCTCGACGCCCACCGCAAGCAGGATTTGGTGCGGTAAGGCGGCTAGCTTATTTTTCAGAATGCAGAAAATAAGCTAGCCCGGCCAGGCAGGTTGTTTTTCGGAATTCAGAAAATATCCTGCCTGACTGGTGTAGGGTATTTTCTGCATTCTGAAAAATACCCTACACCAGTCAGCCCCGTCTCAACTGTATTTTCGCCCGCATGAAAAAACTCCTGCTTCTGTGCGCCTGCCTGTGGGCGCTGGCCCTGCCGTTTCGCGCCGTAGCCGCCGGGCCGCCCGACATTGTGGTGGTGCGGATTTCAGATGGTATCGGTGGTACCATAACGGCTATCATCACGCGGGGGGAAGGTAAAAGCGAGAGAGTGACTTTTGATTCAAGTAGGGGAGATAAGGGCCTTATTGCGGCCTCCGAAGGCTACTATAAACTCGTTCATCAACTCTACCAAGAAGGCTATACACTGCAAAGTACGTTCAGTAGCTCAGGTGCGTTTGTTGTTACCTTGCTCTTCGTCAAGCCCCAATAAGCAGTGCTGAACCCGGCCCAACGAAGCCAGTACCAGACCGCAGCCGTCATTGCCCTGCTCACGGCCCTGTGCCTGGCCCTGCCCACCCACAACCCCACCGGCGACGCTTGGTACTACGCTGCCTGCTCGCGCTGGGGGCAGGAGCTGTGGCAGCCCCACCACCTGCTTTACAACAGCATCGGCTGGGCGTGGCTGCAACTGGTGGGCGGCACCGGCCCGGCCGCCATTACCTGGCTGCAAGCCCTGAATGCGCTGGCGCTGGGGGGTAGCCTGTGGGCACTGGCGGGCGTGCTGCGGCGGGCGGGCGTGGCCCCGGCCGCCGTGCCCGCGTGGCTGCTGCTCACGGGTAGCTGCTTCGGGCTGCTGCGCTTCGCCACCGAAAACGAAACCTACGTGCAACCGCTGCTGCTCTCGCTGCTGGGCTCCCTGGCCTGGGTGTGGGCACTAGTAGCCCCAACCAGGCGGCAACTGGGCTGGCTGGCGCTGGCGGGACTGCTGGCGGCCACGGCCTGCCTCGTGCATCAGCTCATGGTGTGGTGGTGGCTGGGGCTGCTGCTGGGCTTGCGGCCCTGGCGTGGCTGGCCGGCCTTGCTGGCGGCGGTGGCCTACGCCCTGCCCGCGCTGGTGGTGCCGGCGGCCTACGCGCTGGCCGCCCCGGCAGGCACAGTCGGCGTGGTGGGCCTCGTTCGCTTCGCCCTGCACGACTACCTCACAGGCGGGGCCACGCTCGAAGCCGGGGGCAAGCTTCCGGTGCTCACGGCCATCAACCTGGTGCGCACCGTGGGGCAAATGCACGGCAACATGCTGCCGCTGCTGCGCCACTGGCCGCTGCTGCTGGGCACCGTGGCCCTGGCCTGCTTGGCACTAGGGGTATACGCCCTGCTGGGCTTGCGCCGCCCCAAACCGACGCACACCTTGCCCGCTACCCAGCTTCTAACCCGCCGCGTGCATGGCGGCATCTGGCTGGTGCAGTTCTTCTTCTCCTACATCGCGGGGGCCAACTCGGAGTTTATGGTTATGCTGCCCGCGCTGGCGGCCGTGGCGCTGGCGGGCGGCTGGCTGGCAGCCTGGCCCCCGCGCCGGGTGGCCGCCCTGGGCACCGCCCTGCTGGCCTGGAACCTGGCCTTCGGTCTGGTGCCCGCCCACACGCTCACGTACACCGACACCAGCGCAGCCCTGCGCACCCGCGTGCAGACGAAGCCCGGCGCGTGGTTTCTGCTCCTCGACCCCAACCTACTGCGTAACCAACTCCACTACTACACCGGCCACCCCAAGGGCCCGCCCCGAGTGCTGGGCACCCCCGCCAACTGGACGCCCCGCCCCGGCGGCCCACCCAGCTTCCGCGCCTGGCTCAGCGCCCGCCTCGCCGCCGGCGATACCGTGTATACCGACGTGCTGGGCGGTGCCTTGCCCTTCGACCGCGCCCAGCTGATGCTGGCCCAAAACAACGCCCAGCTACTAGCCGGCTACCGTCAGGCGCGCGCCGATTCTTTCCCCACGTTCTTCGGGCCGCGCTACCTTACGCAGCTGCTACCCGTCAGCGCAGCAGGGCAGTAAAACGGAGTGGCACTCCGTTCTGGCGCGAAGCGCCAGACTCACATTTGCGTAGCAATAAGCCCCATGCAGCACCACGCCATTCTACCCCTGCGGCACGCGCCGAAAATGGGCAAAAGCCAGTGCTAGCCCCACCGTAAACACCGGCGCGAATAAGTAGCCCATCCGCGCTAGGTCGCCCGATAGCAGCATGTGCGCCACCACCACGGCCAGGAACGTGGCTTCGGGCCCGCCCAGTACGGGGGCCAGGGCCCGCCGGCCCGCTGGCCCCCGCAAAGCCCAGAGCACGGGCAGCGTAAACAGCCCGAAGACACTGAACAGCTCGCCCAGCCCTTTCACCGAAGCGCCCCGCCGCAGCGAGTACACTAGGTTGCCGACGTGCGAAAGGGCATTGGTGACGGTGGCCGCGGGCAACGCACCAGCGGCTTTATCCACGAAATAATGCACGGCCAGTAGTGCCGCCAGCCCGGCAGCCAGCGCCGCCGCCTGCCCGCCCCAGCCCAGCGCCCGCCGCCCGTACCACGCCAGCCAGGGCAGCAAAAACACGAACGACTCCTTGGCCAGCGGCCCCAGCAGCAAGGCCAGCGCCACCGCCCAGCCTGCCCCCACCCCGCGCCGGTAGGCATAATAGCTCAGCGCAAATACCAGGTAGTACAGGCTGTCGGTAAGCGGCAAGCCAGCCGCGTAAGCGGCCCAGCGGCTGCTGAGTATAGCCGCTAGCGCCACCGCCGCCACCCCATTACCTGCCCCCGCCAGCCGCGCCGCCCGAAACCAGAGCGCCCCAGCCGCGCTCAATAATAAGCAGTTGAGCAGGTAAAATGCCAGCCGCGAGGGCCACTCGTCAGAGAGCCGGGCGGCGCCGGTGGGGGCGCGCAGCCCGCCCAGCGGCTGGGCCAGTGCCCGCGCCGCCAGCGGCACCAGCACCCGGTAGCGGCGCGTCACGTTGAGGCTGTCGTAGCGGCCGGTTGCCAGCCGCAGGTAGTCGCGCGTGTCGAGCGAGTGCGAGAAGTCGTAGTGCCGGTACATGGGAAACGCTAGGTTGAATAGCAACCCCAATCCCAGTGTCCAGGGCAGCAGCCATTTAGCCATGCGTAGTAGTTGAGGTTTTGGTAGTTGAGAACTGTTACGCAGGCAGGGAAGTAGCGCGAAGCTTTCGCTTTGCGCATCGCCGCCTAGCGACGAATCCGGCACCGCGCCACTTGGGGCAGTAACCCAGAATGGCCCAGGCGCGAGTTTCGCCGCTAGGCGGCGATGCGCGAAGCGAAAGATTCGCGCTACTTCCCTGCCTGCGTAACAGCAGTTAAAACAACTTCATGCCGAAGCACTTTACCCGCGTCGTTGTGCTGGCTTGTTCAGCGGTTCGGGCGAGTTGCTGCGGCCTGACGTTCTTTTTTGCTCACTACCTGCGCACCTACTGGCCAAACTTGCGCTCGATGAGCTTGAGCAGCTTGGTTACGTGCTCTTCCTTGCGGCTCCAGTCGTGGCGGGGAGCCAGCTCCTGCTGCACGTGGCGCAGGGCCGCGTCGGCGGTGGGCAGGTTGTCGAGGAACTCAATGGCGGCGTGGTATTCCATATTTTCCCCGTTAAACAGCTCATTAATAAAGCTGAAGCGCTGGTTGATGGAAATGGCCTCGCGCAGGCTGCCTACTTTAGGCGCGCCGCGCTCGGCCAGGGAACTGCTGGTTTCGGTGTGCGCAGCTTCGCGCAGGGCAGCCGCCAGGGGAGAAGCCGTGGGCTGAGTGGATTTTAGCTTCTCGTACAAAGGCACGTCAGGCGCGGTAGAAGCTGCGGCCGGAGTCGGAGCCGTTGGGGCGGGGGCTGAGAGAACCGTAGCGGGTGCTTGAACGACCGGGGCCGGGGCCGTTGGGGCAGGAGCCGGAACGACTGCGGCAGGTGCCGGGGCCGTGGGAGCGGGGGCCGGCCGCTCTACAGGTTTGGCCGGGCCATCGCCCCAAAGGTCGGCCTCGGTGAGGGGGAGCAGGGCGCTGAACTCGGCCACCAGCTTAGGTACGCTGGGCAGCTCTTTGGCGTGGGCCGACTGGTAGAGGGCAAATCGCTGGCGCAAAAACTCGCGGCTGAGCGGGGCATTGCCGCCCGGCAGGCTGTCCACGAGGCCCTGGAAAAACGGCTTGCTGTGGTCGAGGTAGCGCAGGCCGTCGCGCAGGTGGGGGAGGGGCACTGCCTCATCGGGGTCGGTGCCGGGAGGCAGCAGCAGGCGCTCGAAGGCCAGGGCCGAGTCGGCGGCCAGCAGCAGGGTATCGGCTACGGCCTGGGCCAGCAGGGGCTCCAGGGCGGCGCGGTCGAGGCGAATATGCCGCGAAAGCACGTTCATAAACTGCATGAGGGTGGCCCGCACCGGCTCGGCCTCGAAGTTGAAATACGGGCTGCGTAAGCTGTTGGCTTCCTGCTGCCAGTGCCCCAGCAACTGGCGCAATACCAGCAGGTTTACTTGCTTGCTGGGCGTAAACTGCAGCAGCGCCGGGCCATCGAGGGTGGCCTGGGGCTGCGGGCCGAAAAACTGTTGGCTCAGCCGCGAAGCCAGGCGGCGGCCGTACTGCTCGCACTTGGCGAGGCTATATTTGTCCTGCATGGTTGGCACCGGCTGTCGGGCCGATTTCGTGCGCCAAGGTAGCCACAAAATGCCCCTGCTAACTATTGAGGGCCTGCCCGCCCCGCCGCTCGACGTGCCCGTCGGCCCCACCCTGCTCACTGCCATCCACGCTTCCGGGCACGCCTGGTGGCACGCCTGCGGGGCCAAAGGCCGCTGCACCAGCTGCCGCGTGCGGGTGCTGGCTGGGGCCGACTGCCTCACGCCTCCCACCGAGCCGGAGCTGCGCTACCGGGCTGCCGGCCGCCTCGGGCCGGAAGAGCGGCTGGCCTGCCAGGCGCGGGTACAAGGCACGAAGGAATAAGAGGTGCCTAACTCCCTGTTCCTATGGCCTTCCCATTACCTGCCGATTTTTCCGTGCTGTTTCGCCGCGAACCGTACCAGGAGCCGGCCCTGACTGGCCGGGGCGCCCTCAACCGGGCCGTACTCATTCTGGCCGGAATGGTAATAGGACTTACGCACTCGGCTCGTTAGGGCAGCCGCAAAGCGGCGATATGTTGCTAGCTGTCAGTTAATTAATGGTTTCCAGAGCTGCGAAGCTGCGGCACTTTTGCCCGAACTATAAGTGCCGCAGCTTCGCAGCTATTCATTGTTTTTCAAGTAGTTACTACCAACATATCGCCGCTTCGCGGCTGTCCCAGCGAGCCGAGTGCGTAAGGCCTAGGTAATAGGAGCGGCAGTTTTGTTGGAGCTGCCCACCCGGCCATTTTTCGCCCGCAGGTACCCGGAAATTCTCGCTTAGCTGTGGGATGCCATGGCAGTGCTGGTAGGTAGCTACTACCTCTATGAAAGTGGCCTGGCGGCCCTGGCGTGACGGCCCGCCCGGCTACCGGTTGGTGGGCGAGTTTGAAGTTCGCGAGAAAAACCACCTCTTCGCCAAGTGCTGGGTGCGGGTGGCGCCCGGCAATAGGTATCAGCTACAAGTGACGCCAGAGGTGCATGCGCAGCTGCGGGTGGGCAGCCGCTTGCGCCTGGTGTATAGCACCGGAGGCGAACTGGTTAGCCTAACTTAGCTTGGGTAGCGCGAGGCGCTCACTGATGGTAAAAAAATAGTTGCCTGAATGTAGCGGCAAGCAGCAATTTGACCCTTATCATTGCTGGGAATTTTGCTCATGCTGAATTTTAGGATTCTAGTTCTTTTATCACCTTTATTCCCGCTCTTTGCCGGATGAGAACAACCCTTACCCCCGCGGTGCGTGCCTTGCTGGCCAGCTCCTTGCTGCTGCAAAGCTGCGCCACTATTATTTCCAGCCCCCGGCAGTCGATATTGGTGTCGGGGCAGCCCGAAGGCAGCTCGTTTTATGTGAATGACAAGCAGGTAGTGCCCCGGTCAGCCGGCGCAGGAGCGGTGAAGCTGCGCCTCAAGCGCAAAGGGAACTCTGAAGTCAAGATTAAGCACGAAGGCTACAAGGACTATAACGAGGTGCTCATACCCGACCGTACTAATGCCGTATCTTACCTGAACTATGCTCTCATTCCGCTGGCCTATGTGGGACTGAACGACCTCAAAGACGCCAGTGCTAATAACGTCGACGACTTCAACTTCACGCCACTACTGGTAGGGCTGCTCGCACCGCTGGCCGGAGGGGGCATTGATGCCGCTACCGGGGCTAACCGCAGGTTCAGCAAAACCGAGATTCAGGTGTCGATGCCCCGCCTGCCCCGCGCCGTGGCCGGGGGGCAGAGCGTGCAGGCCGGTATGCTGAATGTACGCATCAAGGGCGGCGACAAAATGGGTAATTTCTCCATCGTCAAGGAGCCGCAGGAAATCCTATACTTCGGCAAAACGCTCGACGTGGATGCCGACCAGCTGAAAACCGACGTCAACAGCGCCCTCAAAGACCTGGGCTACAACGTGCCTTCGGCCGAAGGAAAGAGCGTGTTCTCCGTCGCCTCCAACTCGCGCTACACCTTGCAGGGCGAGATGCGCGACGTGAAATACGACATCAATGCCACCAACAAGTATGAGAGCTACGCCCACTACGAAACGCACTGCGTGGTGGAAGTAACCTGGAAGCTGGTCAACCAGAGCCGCCAGACCATTGCCGAGCAAAAGACGTCGGGCTCCAGCATCAAGTTTGAGAAAGGGGGCAGCGCGGCCTTCGAAGATGCCTTCGAGAATGCGCTCTACGCTTTCCTGGATAATAAAGACGTGGTAGCCGCGCTCTCCAAGCCGGCGGCCAAAGCGGGCTCGGCCGAAGACAAGCCCGCCGCCATCAGCCTGCACCGGCTGGGGCTGACCAAGCCGGCCGCTGGCGACGGCAACGGGGTGAGCGCGGCGGCCAAAGCGGTGGTTATCATCGAAACCAGCGACGGGCACGGCAGCGGCTGCCTCGTGTCGAGCGATGGTTACATCGTCACCAATGCCCATGTTGTGGGCGACGAGAATGAGGTGAAGGTAACGATGGCCGATGGTGTAACGGCCAAAGGCAAAGTGGTGCGCGTGAATTCAGAAATGGATTTGGCCCTGGTCAAAGTCGAAGCGGATGGCCTGCCCGCGTTTGCCCTGCCCGCAGCGGCCATGGCGGAAGTAGGCACCGACGTGTTCGCCATCGGGGCACCAGCCGATAAAGAGCTGAGCCAGAGCGTGACCAAGGGCATCATCAGTGGGCGGCGCAAAGTAGAAGGGCGCTCGTTTTTGCAAACGGACGTGAGCATCAACGGCGGCAACAGCGGCGGGGCCCTGGTGGCGCGCTCGGGGCAGCTGGTGGGCATCGTGAACGCCAAGCTCGTGGGCCGGGGCGTGGAGGGCATCGGCTTTGCTATTCCGGCCGAGCAGGTCAGCGACGCCCTGCAGCTTAAATATATCGACTAAAAGGGATTTCGGCTTCGGAGCCTTGGCCTTGAGTTACGCTTTAGGAAGAACATCTCACCCCTCATTTTCTGCTATGATGAAAAGAAAACTTACCCCCGCCGTGGCCTGGTTGCTCACCGGCTCGCTGCTGCTGCAAAGCTGCGCCACCCTCATTTCCGGCTCCCGGCAGGCGATGTACGTATCGGGGCAGCCCGAGGGCAGCACCTACTACGACAACGACCAGCCCCTCAAAGCCCGGCCAGTGTCCTCGGCTCCGGGCACCGTGAAAGTGCGGCTCAAGCGCAAGGGCACCTCCGAACTGAAGGTGAAGCACGAAGGCTACAAGGACTACAACGAGGCCCTGACGGCCGACCGGCCTAACCCCGTCGTTTATCTCGACTTTGTGGGCATTGTGCTGGTATTCCCGGCCTTGATTGCCTTTGGTGTCGATTCGGGCACCGGGGCTGGCCGCAAGTTCAGCGCCAACCAGATACACGCCCAGATGCCCCGCCTCAACAAAGCCGTGGCGGGTGGCCCCACCATTCAGGCCGGGGCCATGAACGTGCGCATTAAGGGCGGTGACAAGATGGGCAACTTCTACATCGTGAAGGAGGCGTCGGATGTACTCTACTTCGGCAAAACGCTGGATGTAGACGCCGACCACCTGCGCAGCAACGTGAACGGTACCCTCAAAGACCTGGGCTACACCGTGCCCGGCAGCGAAGGCAAGAGCATATTCTCGTCAGGCTCCAGCGCACGCTATACCGTGCAGGGCGAGATGCGCGAAGTGAAATACGACATCACAGCCACGAACAAGTACGAGCTATACGCCCACTACTCAACCAAATGCACGGTGGAAGTGACCTGGAAACTGCTCAACCAGGTGCGCCAGACGGTAGCTGAGCAGAAGACGTCCGGCACAAGTGTCAAGCTGGAAAAGGGTGGCAGCGCCGCCTTCGAGGATGCCTTCGACAACTCGCTGCTTAATTTCCTCGACAGCAAGGAAGTGGTAACGGCCCTGACGAAACCTGCCAATAAGGGCGAAGACAAACTGGCAGCCATCAGCCTGCACCGCAAAGGGCTGACCAAGCCAGCGCCAGCGGCCGACAACGGGGTGAGCGCGGCGGCTAAAGCCGTGGTTATCATCGAAACCGGCGACGGGCACGGCAGCGGCTGCCTCGTGTCGAGCGACGGCTACATCGTTACCAACGCCCACGTTGTGGGCGACGATAGCGAGGTGAAAGTGCTGCTTGAAGATGGTACCTCAGCCAAAGGCAAAGTGGTGCGCGTGAACGCCGAGATGGATTTAGCCTTGGTCAAGATTGAGGCCGAGGGCCTGCCCGCTTTTGCCCTGCCCACGGCGGCCGGGGCCGAGGTAGGCTCGGATGTGTTCGCCATTGGGGCACCGGCCGACAAAGAGCTGAGCCAGAGCGTAAGCAAGGGTATCATCAGCGGGCGGCGCAAGGTAGAGGGGCGCTCGTTTCTGCAAACCGACGTGAGCATCAACGGCGGCAACAGCGGCGGGGCCCTGGTAGCGCGCTCGGGGCAGCTGGTGGGCATTGTGAACGCCAAGCTCGTGGGCCGGGGCGTGGAGGGCATCGGCTTTGCTATTCCGGCCGAGCAGGTCAGCGATGCCCTGCAGCTTAAATACGTGGACTAGAGGGGCAGTAAACAGCCTGCCAAAATTCAAAACGCCAGTCCTGCCGGGCTGGCGTTTTGCGTGATAGAGTGGCTGGTTGTGGAAAGCAGTACCGTACTTTGTGAGAGCAAGCCTTACCTATTGGGCAGTTAAGAAATGGGCGAAATTCTTAATGCCTGATTCCTAATTCATGATTCCCTTGTTCACCGAGCCTCGCCGTTTTGCCGATTTTCCACGCCGCCGGGGGTGGCTGGAAGTTATTTGCGGCTCCATGTTTTCGGGTAAAACCGAGGAGCTTATTCGCCGCCTCACCCGCGCCCGCATTGCGCGGCAGCGGGTTGAGATTTTCAAGCCCGCCCTCGACACCCGCTACCACGCCCAGGATGTGGTGAGCCACAACCAAACCAGCATCAGGTCCACCCCCGTGCAGTCGCCCTCCGAGCTGCTGCTGCTCGCCAGCAGCGCCACCGATGTGGTGGGCATTGACGAGGCGCAGTTTTTCGACGAGAGCCTGGTGGAGGTGTGCCGCCAACTGGCCGACCAAGGCACCCGCGTGATAGTGGCGGGCTTGGATATGGACTACCGTGGCCGTCCTTTCGGCCCCCTGCCAGCCCTGCTCGCCACGGCCGAGTTTGTGACCAAAGTGCATGCCGTATGCGTGTGCTGCGGCGAGCTGGCGGCCTATTCTTACCGCACCGTCGCCAGCGCCAGCCAAGTGCTGCTGGGCGAAACCGACGCTTACGAAGCCCGCTGCCGCCCCTGCTTCCTGGCCGGCGAGGCCGCCCAGCAGCCCCGCCCCGAAGCCGAACAGCGAGCCACGCACTAATCGGGCAGGCCGGGCGTTAGGGCAACTTGGGAAGGTTTGGCTTCCCTCGCTCCAACGCTCACCTCACCCCCTAGCCCCCTCTCCACGGGAGAGGGGGCTAGGGGGTGAGGTGAGCGTTGGAGCGAGGGAAGCCAAACCTTCCCGAAGAACATCAGCTACCAGAAACAACCAGATATGACCCGTTTTTCCGCTTGGTTTTGCTTCCTTCTCGCACTTAGCCTCCGGGCTGGTGCCCAAGGTGTAGCGTTTGGCGACTGGCAACTGCACCTGCCCGCCCGGCGCCCGCTGCTGCTGGCCGATGCAGGCACCCGCCTGTACGTAGCCGATGAGTCGTCGTTCTATTTCTACGACAAAACCACCAACAGCACCCAACTGCTCTCGCGCCGCGATGGCCTCTCCGACGTGGGCGTGGCTGCCCTGGCCTACGACTCGGCCTCGGCGCAGCTGGTGGTAGTGTATAAGAACGGCAATATTGACCTCTTGGGACGCGTCGGCGCGGTGCGCAACATCACCGACCTGCTGCGCAAAACCAGCCAGACTGCCAAGGGTATCAACCAGGTGCAGATTTATAACGGGCTGGCTTACATCGATACTACGCTGGGCATTGTGGTTATCGACCTGGCCAAGCGCGAAGTGCGCGACACATATTCGGCCATCGGGGCGGGCGGGGCCAGTGTAAACGCCTACACCACCGTGGTGCTGCACGATACCATCTTTGCGTCTACCTCTCTGGGCTTGCTGCGCAGCCGCATCAGCCCTACGGTGAACCTGCTCGACTACCGCAACTGGACCACTGAAACGCCTGTCAGCAGTAGTCCAAACCAGTATTTCAACCAAGCTGTGGCCTACCGGGGGCACCTCTACGTGGGAAGCGGCTACCGGGGCGTCGACTACCTGGCCGGTGTGGGTACCGCCCGCGCCTGGCACTACTTATCGGGAAGCTACGGCAACTCGATGCGCCGCCTACGCCCCAGCGCCGTGGGCCTGCTCATCGTGAATGAGGGTGCCAACCTATTGGCCCTCAACTCCAAGACGGGTACCCTGACTACCCTGCTAGCGGCGGCCGACGTAGGGCGGATAATCGATGCCGTGCGCGAAGACGATGGCACCTATTTCATTGCCAGCTACGACAAGGGTCTGCTGCGCTTCGGGCCGGGCATCACAAAAGACCCGGAGGTGATAAAGCCCAACAGCCCGGCCACAACGGAAGCGTTTGGCCTCACGGCCGATGCCCATACCAACGCGGTCGTTGTTTTTCCGGGAGGCTACCTCGACAATACCACCGGCACCGGCCAGCGGGGCTTCTTCGAGTACCAGAACGGGCAGTGGACGAACTACAACACCGATAATTACCCCAGCCTGACCGATTACCCCAACCTGGTGAACCAGTCGCATGGCGCGTTCGCACCCGATGGCACACTCTACGTAGCCAGCTATGGCAACGGGCTGCTGCAGTGGCACGGGCCGGGCAATTTCAAGCAGTACACAGTAGGCAATTCGCCCCTGCTAAGCACCGTTACCGACCCCGCCGACCCCTTCTACCGGGAAGCCGTGCGGGTTTCCGACGTGGCCGTAGACCCCACTAGCGGCGGGCCGGTATGGGTGGTCAACTTCCACCAGCGTGCGGGCCAGACGGGCTTGTTCCGCTTCTACTCCGCTACGTCTACCTGGAAAGCGACTCCGTACTTTTCCAACGCCGAAAACCTCAACCGCATTGCCGTCGATAATTTCGGCAATGCCTGGGCCACCACCACCCGCAAGGGCGCGGGCACCGGCCTCGTGGCTTTCGACACCACCAGCCAGCGCGCCTTCGCCTTCCAGAAAGCCGACGGCCTGCCCAGCAACGACCTCTACGCCGTGGTGCGCGACCGTAAAGGGGCCATTTGGGTGGGCACCGGCGCGGGCGTGGCCGTGCTCAGCGACCCCAGCCAAATTATTTCAGCGGCGGCTAACGGTACAGCGCAGGGCACTTTCGCGCAGCCTGTGGTGACGCGGGGAGCCGGCACCGGCTACCAGGCACTCTACAACGAAACCGTGCGCTGCATTGCCGTGGATGGGGCCAACCGTAAGTGGTTTGGCACGCCCAACGGCCTCTGGCTCTTTAGTGCCGACGCCACTGAGGCCCTGCTCAATTTCACTACCGCCAATAGCCCGCTGCCCAGCAACAGCATCGTGGACGTGGCCGTGAACGACAAAACCGGCGAGGTATTCGTGGCCACCGACGGCGGCGTGGTGTCCTACCAGGGCTCGGCCACCCTCACGGAAGGCTCGCCCACCTGCGCCCAGGTTTCTCCTAACCCCGTGCGGCCCGAATTCACCGGCACCATGGGCATAAAGGGTGTGGCCAACGACGCGCAGGTACGCATCACGGACATTGCCGGCCACCTCGTGTACACCACTAAGGCCGCTGGCGGCACCGTCACCTGGAACCTGCAGGACACCGCCGGCCGCCGCGTGCGCTCTGGCGTATACCTAGTGCTCACCGCCGACGCCGACGGCAAAAACACCTGCGTGAGTAAGGTGGCAGTACTGTAAGTTTTTAGGGTAAGGGGGTTTTTAAGGGTAGGAGGGTAAGGGGATAGGAGTTGAGGAGTTAATGGTTGGAAACGTCCTCCAACTAATAGCTCCTCAACTTCTACCCCCTTACCCTCCTACCCTTAAAAACCCCCTAAACTCATTCACTCCATGTTAATAAAGACCCGCGGCATCGTCCTGAGCTTTCTCAAGTATCGCGAAACCAGCATTATCACCCGCATCTACACCGAGCAGCGCGGCGTGCAGAGCTACCTCGTCAACGGCGTGCGCAAGGCCAAGCCACCGGGGCGCATCGCCCTGTTTCAGCCCCTGACTTTGCTGGAGCTGGTGGCTTACGTGCCGCGCCAGGGCAGCGGCCTCACCCGGCTCTCGGAGTTTCGTTGCGCCGAGGCGTTCCGCTCCTTGCCCTACGAGGTGCGCAAGAGCAGCGTGGCGCTGTTTCTGGCCGAGGTGCTGGGCAAAGCCGTGCGCGAGGAAGAAGCCAACCCGGCGTTGTTTCGCTTCCTGCACGACTCCATCCTGGCTTTTGATGAGCAAACGGTGGGCATCGAGAACTTCGCCCTGCTGTTTTTGCTGCACCTGGCGGGCTACCTGGGCTTCGGGGCTACTACCGGTGCCGAGCTGCTCGACCAAGTGGCTATGGCCGGCCCCGCGCCCACGAGCAGCTTCGGCACCGGCCCGGCGACGTTGCGCCTGCGCGAGTTCGAGCAGTATTTCGACGACTTACTGCGCAATTCCGGCACAGCCTCCATCCCCAACGGCCACGTACGCCGCGAGCTGCTGGCCGTGCTCATCCGCTACTACCAGCTCCACGTAGAGGGCCTAGGCGAGGTAAAGTCGCTGGAAATATTGAGCGAAGTGCTAGGCGGCTAGTCTTTTGGAAACGCTACCACAGCGTCTATCCTGGCATTACTCTACCCTACAATTTTAGTTGTCTGTAAAAGAGCAAGTTGCCTGCAAAGGCATCGAACAAGTATGTCTACTCGCGGTAGCAGTAGCGCCCTTGTA
>JBPBPU010000119.1:0-15273 GCA_050954465.1 Janthinobacterium lividum | reverse complement strand
GCCAGCTCCTTGAGGGTTTGGTAGGTGGCAATGCGCTGGTCGGGCAGGTGCAGCAGCACGTAGTTGTTGAGCCCCTCGATGTAGAGAATGTCAGCGTGGGCGATGCGCAGGTACTTGTTTTTGGTTTCGCCCTTCACGAAGATGTGCCCGGCCGTGGGCGCGGCCAGAGGCGCCGGCGCTACGGCCGTGCGGCAGCAGGGCCGTTGGGTCGAAAGCTGTTGGAAAACGGTGCGCGGTTTTGCGGAAATGGCTGCCGCACACGGTGTCAGGAGCCGCCAGGTCGGCGTCGAGGCCCTGCGTGATATGGCGGGCCGCGTCGTCCATTGATTTTTTGACGCGGTTCTTGCTCCAGCCTTCGGTGCCGGCAATGGTCAGGTGGGCGCGCAGCAGGTCGTAGGCGGTGTTGGATACAGCTTCGGGCTCCATAAAGGAGGCTGTCTGCGGTAGGGTGGGGCTACTGCCGGCAGCTTGCGGGCGTTTTTGGCGGGGTGGCGGCCCTGAAAGCGGGCAGGGACTTCCGGCGGCCTGCCGGGCCGGTGTGGCATCGGGCGGGGCTGCTCCCGCGCCAGCGGCCTACCTTTGCCCCATGCGCCTGCTTGCGTTGCTCTTCGCCCTCTACTTCACCGTGCTCGGCTGCCTGCCCTGCGCCGATGCAGAGCCGTGCACCAGCCAGCCGGGCACTACCGCCGTGGTGCGGGCCGCCCGGCACAACGGCGACTCGCAAGGGGGCATCGACTGGTGCTCGCCCTTGTGCCAGTGCCAATGCTGCGCGGGCTTTGCGCTGCCCACGGCGGTTTCGGTGGTCGCCTTTGCCGCCCGGCCCGCCGTGCGCTACTCGGTGCTGCGCTTTGCCGCCCAGCCCGGGCCGGCCGTGACCACCCGCGCCCCGGCCACGCCGTGGCAGCCGCCCCAGGGGGCCTAATCCTTTCCTTCTTTCCGGCTGGTGCGGCCGGCCCTGCCAGGCGCGGGGCTGGTTGCCGTGCGTTGGCGGCCCCACGGGCCACGCCCGGCCGCCGGAAAGCATTTCCTATGGTCAGGCTTTTTACTTCCCAGCGGCTCCATGTTCGACCGGCTGATTCAGTTTTCTATCTACAACAAGCTCGTTATCGGGGTGCTCACGCTGGCCCTGGTAGGGTGGGGCAGCTACTCGCTCACCCGCCTGCCCATCGACGCGCTGCCCGATATTACCAGCAACCAGGTCATCGTCTACACCGTGGCCCCGTCGCTGGCCGCCCAGGAAATCGAGCGCCTGGTATCGTTCCCCGTCGAGCAGGCGCTGGCTACCATTCCCGGCCGGGTGGAGGTGCGCTCGTTCTCGCGCTTCGGCCTCTCGGTGGTCACCATCGTGTTCGAGGACCAGACCGACATTTATTGGGCCCGCACCCAGGTAGCCGAGCGCCTGCGCGAGGCCGAAAGCCAGATACCGGCCGGCACCGGCCGGCCCGAGCTGGCCCCGCTCACCACCGGCCTGGGCGAGGTGTACCAGTACCTGGTGCGCGCCCGGCCCGGCTACTCAACGCAGTATTCCGCCACCGAGCTGCGCACCATCCAGGACTGGCTGGTGCGCCGCCAGTTGCTCGGCACGCCCGGCGTGGCCGATGTGAGCAGCTTCGGCGGCCTGCTCAAGCAGTACGAGGTGGCCCTCGACCCCGAGCGCCTGCGCTCGTTGGGGGTTACGGTAGACGAGGTATTCCAGGCCGTGGCGCGCAACAACCAGAACGCGGGCGGGGCCTACCTCGACCAGAACCCCACCGCTGCCTTCATCCGCACCGAGGGCCTGGCCACGAGTACCCAGGACATCGGCAGCATCGTGGTGCGCAGCACCAGTACCGGCCTGCCCGTGCTCGTGCGCGACGTGGCCCAGGTGCGCATCGGCTCCGCCGTGCGCTACGGGGCCATGACCCGCAACAACGAGGGCGAAGTAACGGGCGGGCTGGTGCTCATGCTCAAAGGCGCCAACGCGGCCGAGGTTATCCAGGCCGTGCAGGCCCGCATGGTCACCATCCGCAAAACCCTGCCCGAGGGCGTCACCGTCGAGCCGTTTCTCGACCGCTCCAAGCTGGTGAACCGCGCCATCGGCACCGTCGAAAAGAACCTCACCGAAGGAGCCCTCATCGTGATTTTCGTGCTCATCCTGTTTCTCGGCAACTGGCGAGCCGGGCTGGTCGTGGCCTCGGTTATTCCGCTGGCCATGCTCTTCGCCGTGAGCATGATGCGCCTGTTTGGCGTGTCGGGCAACCTGATGAGCCTCGGGGCCATCGACTTCGGGCTGATTGTGGACGGGGCCGTGATTATCGTGGAAGCCATCATCCACCGCCTGCGCGGCGGCCTGCTACAGGTGCCCGGCAACCGCCTCACGGCCGCGCAAATGGACGAGGAAACCTACCACGCTGCCAGCAAAATCCGCTCGTCGGCGGCCTTCGGCGAAATCATTATCCTCATCGTGTACCTGCCGCTGCTGGCCCTGGCCGGCATTGAGGGCAAGATGTTTCGGCCCATGGCCGAAACAGTGGCCTTCGCCATTCTCGGAGCTTTTATCTTGAGTTTGACCTACGTGCCCATGATGTCGGCGCTGGCCCTGAGCCGCACCACCGGCCCGGCCCGCACCCTCTCCGACCGGATGATGGGCTTCTTTACCCGCCGCTACCACCCGCTGCTCAAGGGGGCGCTGCGCCACCAGGCGGCGGTGCTGCTGGCCGCCGGGGCGCTGCTGGCGGGCGCATTCTTCCTATTCCGCACCCTCGGCGGCGAGTTCATTCCGCAGCTCTCCGAGGGCGACTTTGCGGTAGAGATGCGGGTGCTCACCGGCTCGTCGCTCAGCTATACCATCGAGCAAGCCCAGCGGGCGGGCGGCATTCTCAAAGAGCAGTTTCCCGAGGTGCAGGAGGTAGTGGCCAAAATCGGGGCCGGCGAGATTCCCACCGACCCCATGCCCGTGGAAGCCGCCGACCTGATGATTATTCTCAAAGACCAGCAGCAGTGGACGTCGGCCGATAACCGCGTGGCGCTGGCCGATAAAATGGCCCAGGCGCTCAGCGTCCTGCCCGGCGTCACGTTCGGCTTCCAGCAGCCCATCCAGATGCGCTTCAACGAGCTGATTTCCGGGGCCAAGCAGGACGTGGTGCTCAAAATCTATGGCGAGGACTTGCAGCAGCTCGCCGACTATGCCCGGCAGGCCGGCCGCCTGGTGCGGCAGGTGCCAGGCGCCGAGGACGTGTACATCGAGCAGGTAACCGGCCTGCCGCAGATTGTGGTGCAGCTCGACCGCAACCGCCTCGCGCAGTTCGGCCTCAACGTGGCCGACGTGAACCGCACCGTGCAAACGGCCTTCGCGGGCGAAGTGGCCGGCCAGGTATTCGAGCAGGAGCGGCGCTACGACCTGGTGCTGCGCCTGCGCCCCGACCTGCGCCGCGACATCAGCAGCGTGCGCCGCCTCTTCATCGCGGCTCCCGGCGGCCAGCAAGTACCCCTGGAGCAAGTGGCCCGCGTAGAGCTGCGCGAAGGCCCCAACCAGATTCAGCGCGACGACGCCAAGCGCCGCATCACGGTGGCCTTCAACGTGCGGGGCCGCGACGTGGAAACCGTGGTAAAAGAGCTGCAAGCCAGGCTGGACCGGCAGGTGAAGTTCGCGCCCGGCTACTACACCACCATCGGCGGCGAGTTCGAGAACCTGCGCCAGGCCACCGGGCGCCTGCGCGTGGCCGTGCCGGTGGCGCTGTTGCTCATCTTTGGGCTGCTCTACTTCACGTTTCGGTCGCTGCGGCAGGCGGGGCTCATTTTCACCGCTATTCCCCTCTCGGCCGTGGGCGGCGTGGCGGCGCTGTGGCTGCGCGGCATGCCGTTCAGCATCTCGGCCGGGGTGGGGTTCATCGCCCTCTTCGGCGTGGCCGTGCTCAACGGCATCGTGCTCATCGGCTACTTCAACCAGCTCAAAGCCGAGGGCCACCACGACTTGCTTTCGCGCATCCTGCACGGCACCGAAGTGCGCCTGCGCCCCGTGCTGATGACGGCGACCGTGGCCTCGCTCGGCTTCCTGCCCATGGCCCTGGCCACCTCCACCGGGGCCGAGGTGCAGCGCCCGCTGGCCACCGTCGTTATCGGCGGGCTACTGTCGGCCACGCTGCTTACCCTGCTGGTGCTGCCCGTGCTCTACGCCCTCTCGGAGCGCGGCCAGCCAGCAGCGCCAGCGCCCGAAGCCCCCACCGAACCCGCAGCGCCCCCCGCCCAAAAGCTGCCGACGGCAGCGGTGCTGCTGTGGCTGCTGCCCCTCTCACTGCTGCCCCTGGTCAGCCAGGCGCAGGCCCCGCTTACTGCGCCCCAGGCCGTAGCCCAGGCCCTGCAAGCCAACGGCACCGTGCTGGCCGGCACCCGCGCCCTCGAAGCCCAGCAGGCCGTGCGCCGCGCTGCCTACGACTTCGGCCGCACCACCCTCACCGGCAGCTACGGCCAGTACAACTCCGCCAACCGCGACAACCAGTTCACCCTCAGCCAGTCGCTGGCCCTGCCCGGTGTGTACCGCCGCGCCGCGGGCCTGGCCGATGCCCGCATTGCCGGCCAGCAGGCCCAGCTAACCCAGGTGCAGGCCGAGCTGCGCCGCCAGGTGCGCCTGAGCTACCAGCAGGCCGTGTACGCCCGCCACCGCCTGCGGGTGCTGCGCGGCCAGGACAGCGTGTACACCGAGTTCCTGCGCGCCGCTACCCTGCGCTTCCGAACCGGCGAAGCCGCCCGCCTCGAACCAGCTACCGCCCTGGTGCAGCAGGGCGAGGTGCGCACCCAGCTACGCGCCGCCCGCACCGACTTGCGCGTGGCCCAGCGCCAGCTCCAGGCCCTGCTGCAAGCGCCCGCCGCCGTGGTGGTATCCGACAGCCTCTTGCAGCCCCTGCTGCCCACCCCGGCCGCCACCGCCGCGCTGGCTGATACCACCGCCCCCGCCGGGGCCGACACGCTGCTGGCCCGCGCCAACCCCCAGGCCCAGGTACTGGCCCGGCAGCTAGCCGAGCGCCGCGCCGAAACCCGCGTAGCCCAGGCCGCCGGCCTGCCCGAGTTCACAGTCGGCTATTTCAACCAAAGCATTATCGGCTACCAGCGGCTGGATGCGGGCGGCACCGAGCGCTACTACGACGGCAGCACCCGCTTCCAGGGCGTGCAGGCAGGCGTGGCCGCGCCCCTGTGGCGGCGGCCCCAAAAAGCCCGCGTGCAGGCCGCCCGCTTACAAGAGCAGGTAGCCCAGGCCGGCTACGACCGCTACCGTGCCGAGCTGGCCGCCCGCCTCGACGAATTGCGCGAGCGCCGCACCGAGCAGCAGCAGCGCCTGCGCTTCTTCACCCAAACCGCCCTGCCCCAGGCCGTCGTGATAACGCGGCTCGCCACCCTGGCCTACAAAGCCGGCGAAACCGGCTACTCTGAGTACCTGCTCCACCTGGAACGCGCCCGCCGCCTGCGCCTCGACTACCTCGACGCCCTGCTGCAACACAACCAAACCAGTATCGAGCTGGACTACCTGCTTGGCGGCGAGTAGCCGCCCCTACCTTACCTATGCAAATTTGCCCCCTTCTCCTGCTGCTGCTGGCGCTGCTGGCCGCCTGCGGCCGGCAAGAAGCCGCCGAAACAACCGGCCCCGACGCGGCTGCGGCCATCGAAGCCAAACCTGCGGCCGAAGAAGCGGCTCCTGACCGCGTAACCCTCACCCGCGCCGAACAGCAAATGGGCGGCGTGCGCCTCGGCTCCCTCACTCAGCGGCCCATGAGCGGTGGGCTGAAAGTAAACGGCACCCTCGACGTGCCGCCCGAAAACCTGGTGTCCGTCAGCGCCCCCCTCGGCGGCTTCGTGGCCCGCACCGACCTGCTGCAAGGCTCGCGGGTGCGGCCCGGCCAGGTGCTGGCCGTTATCCGCAACCCCGACTTTGTGCAGCTCCAGCAGGACTACCTCGAAACCCGCAGCGAGCTGGCCTACGCCAAAGCCGACTACGAGCGCCAGGCCGAGCTGTACCGCCAGGAAGTAGCCCCCCAGAAAAACTACCAGCGCGCCCAGGCTGCGTACCGCGCCTTGCAGGTGAAAACCGAGGCCCAGGCCGCCCGCCTGCGCCTGGCGGGCCTGCCCGTGGGCGGGCGCATCGTGGCTACGGCCACGCTGCACGCTCCCAAAGCGGGCTTCGTGAAGGCCGTGAACGTGAGCGTGGGCCAGAGCGTCACGCCCACCGACGTACTCTTTGAAATCGTGGACCCCCGCCACCTGCACGTCGAGCTGACGGTGTTCGAGCAGGATATTGCGCAGGTAAAGCCGGGCCAGCTCGTGCGCTTCACCCTCGGCAACGACTCGGTGAGCCGCGAGCGCACGGCCCACGTCTACCTCGTCGGCAAGACTATCAGCGCCGAGCGCACGGTACGTATCCACGCCCACCTCGACCGCGAAGACGAGCAGCTGCTGCCCGGCACCTTCGTGCGGGCCGTCATCGAAACCAACCGCGCCACCGTGCCCACCCTGCCCGAAAAAGCCGTCGTGCAGTTCGGGGCCCAGACCTACGTATTCGTGGCTGCCGACCTGCCCGCCCCCCCGGCCGGCACTGCCACGTACCGGATGGTGCCCGTGACGCGGGGCGTGAGCGAAGACGGCTATTCGGAGGTGCATTTGCCCGCTGCCGAGGCGGGCAAGTCCCTGCGCTTCGTCACCGAGGGAGCCTACGCCCTGCTCGGCAAACTCAAAAACGCGGCGGAAGAAGAGTAAGCCCCACTTACATGCTCACCTTCTTGAAACTCCTGAGGCTCTCTTGCCTGGCTGACCTCTGCGAAATCAGCGGGGCTACCTCGTGTGGCAGTGGGTGAAGACTGACTGACTCCCGGACCGAGGCCGCCGGGGTCTTGACAGCCTACTTCTTTCGACAAAATCGAATGGTGTTCTGCACGAATTACTCAACTGAAGTGGTCTAGCCAGAGCGGACAGGGAGACGTCTTAGAAGCTGTTTTAAGTTAGCTGACACCTAACAAGTGCATCATTGTCAATGGTTTGTATCGCCCTCCGCGGTGCGCCTCACCCCCCGCCCCCCCCAGAGTTGATAAGTTCTCGTGTTGTCGCCCTCCGCGATACCTCACCCCCTAGCCCCCTCTCCAAAAAAGAGGGGGAACTAGTCCTAGTTTTAGTTCTAGAAGCTAGTTTTTAGCGCTAGTTCCCCCTCTTTTTTGGAGAGGGGGCTAGGGGGTGAGGTATCGCGAAGGGCGACAACACGAGAACTTATCAACTTTGCCCCGGCCCCATAGGGGTCTCGTGAGGCGCAACGCGGAGGGCGACTAATCTGAAATTCAGACGGTTATCGAATGCCAGATAACTTAAACAGCTTCTTAGCCCGATGAACCCGCGAATGGACAGCACAGGGCCAGGTGTAGATACAGTACCCTGCTCCCGGCAGTTGGTGGCAATGCGCTGCGTCCAGAGCCCAGCCTGACCTACGGCTACTGTAATGCCCAGGGGCTGACTAGTTCGCGCCTGCGCCGGTAGCTGTTTGAAATTTATACGTATCGGTTTGATTCCTGTTTCCGGCCCGTGGCGGGCCGGGGGACCTTTGTGGAGTAAATACTGCCGCGCTGCCAGTAGCGCCTAACCCTTCTGCGTATGAACACCGCCAGCTGCGCCTCCAGGTGCCACGCAGGCCCGTGGTGTGGGTGAAAACCCTCGCCCACGCCGGGCAGTAGTCAACTCTTAAACCCCAACCCAGTTTACCCTACTCGTATGAAAACCAGAAAATTAGGCACCAGTGGCCTCGAAGTATCCGCCCTTGGCCTCGGCTGCATGGGCCTCAGCTTCGGCCTCGGCCCGGCCACCGATAAGCAAACCGCCATCCAGCTGATTCGGGCCGCCGTGGAGCGCGGCGTTACCTTTTTCGACACGGCCGAGGTCTACGGCCCGTTCACCAACGAGGAAGTGGTGGGCGAAGCCCTCGCACCCTTCCGCAACCAGGTGGTGATTGCCACCAAGTTCGGCTTCAATACCACGGTGGTCGGCACGGGCGGCGGGCTCAATAGCCGCCCCGAGAACATCCGGGCCGTGGCCGAAGCCAGCCTCAAGCGCCTGCGCACCGACCACATCGACCTGTTTTACCAGCACCGCGTCGACCCCGCCGTGCCCATTGAGGACGTGGCCGGTGCGGTGCGCGACCTTATTCAGGCGGGCAAGGTCAAGCACTTCGGCCTGAGCGAGGCGGGCGTGCAGGTTATCCGCCAGGCCCACGCGGTGCAGCCCGTTACGGCGTTGCAGAGCGAGTACTCGCTCTGGTGGCGCGAGCCGGAGGAGGCTATTCTGCCCACGCTCGAAGAGTTGGGCATCGGCTTCGTGCCGTTCAGCCCCTTGGGCAAAGGCTTCCTGACGGGCAAGATTGACGAGAAGACGGAGTTCGACCAGTCGGACTTCCGCAACACGGTGCCGCGCTTCAACCCCGAAAACCGCAAGGCCAACCAAGCGCTGGTCGAGCTGCTCGGCCGCATTGCGCAGGAAAAGCAGGCCACTCCGGCCCAAATTGCGCTGGCCTGGCTGCTGGCCCAAAAGCCCTGGATTGTGCCCATCCCCGGCACCACCAAGCTGCCCCGCCTCGAAGAAAACCTCGGGGGTGCCAGCCTGGACTTGTCGGCCCACGACCTGCGCCAGCTAGAAGAAGCCGCCGCGCAGATACCCGTGCAGGGCGACCGCTACTCCCCGGCCGCGCAGCAAATGATAAACCGCTAGCGCCGGCTTTGGACCGCGCCTAAGCATCCCCACCACCAGGGAAAATGTGCTGATACCAGGCACCAGCGGCAACCAAGCTCCTACGCTTCGGCCAGGGAGGACTAGCCCCAACGAGGCTACCACTGGCGGGTAGTGCTTTTTTAGCCGCTCCTTAGCTTTGCGCTCGTCTATTCCTTTTTTCAATGTCATCTTTGCTGACTAGGGCTTCCGCACCAAATTTCACGTCTTTTGGAGTAATTCGCGCAGATAGTCATTGTCATAGGCCGCTTGTTTGCGCTTGCGTTTGAGGCTGATGGGGCGCGGGTCCTGGGCCAGTAAATACAGGGCTGTTTTGCGTAAGATATTGGCATTGAGCGGGGCATGGCCCGTTCGTAAGCGCGACTGGTCTTCTCGAAACGTGAGGTCGAGTTGCCAGTGCAACTGATTCTCCACCGCCCAGTGGCCGCGTACCAGTGCGGCGTAAGTGGCCGGGTCGGGGTCGGCTAACGAACTGAGGTAGAAGCGCTGGGCGCGAGTAACGCCCTGGCTGGTGTGGCGCTCGGTTTCCACCAGCACGAGCGTGCGCAGGCCCGGCCAGTCGGCACAGGCGTCGAGCCAGCTCAGGTCCTGGCAAATCTGCACGCTACGCACCTCGCCTCGTCCATGCCCCTTCTCCTGGCTGCGGTGCGTGGGTAGGTGCGCTGCCCGGGCCAAGAGGTGGTCGTGCGCTTGCTCAAAGAGCGTACGGGCGTTCTTTTTCAGGGCAATCACGTAGTCCGCGCCCCCGGCCACGACCCGTTCTACGATGCTGGGCTGGCACGCGATGGCATCGATAGTGACCACGCTGCCAGCGATGTCGAGCGTATCGAGGAGGGCAGGAATGGCCGTTTTCTCGTTTGTCTTGGCCCCAATCTGCGTTTGGCCGAAACTCAAGTGGGCGTCGGCCACCCACACGCTGACGGTGCGCACCAGCGCGTGGCGCCGACCAGCGGGAGTAGTGGCCCGGTGCTCTTTACCATCTACGCACAGCTGGCGCCCGGCCAGGGACCCGGCACAGGCGCGCAGCACCTGGCCCAACTCTTTCGGATTCAGGCGCTTGAGTAGTCGCTCCAACGTGTCCTCACTTGGGATGCCATGGGCAAAGGGCAGGCCCAACTCGTCGCGCAAGAACGCGAGGCGGGCGCGGCCGTAGTCGCAGATTTCCGGCAAGTCGTCGCAGCCGGCCAACGTGCCGCAGAGTAAGAGAGCTAGGATATCAACTAACTGGTGCAGGCACCGACCCTGCACACGCGGGTCGGTTAACTGGGCAAAGGGCGCAAACAGATTCATCCCGAAAGCTACCCTACCCCCACCTTACTTTTGGTGTGGAAGCCCTATAGTCAGAACGGATGGTGAGCCGTCTTAACCTTCCTGTTTTATGATTGATAACCTAAACTCTGGCACCCCGCCCGCCACCCCAAACAAATACAGGCTTGCCCCGCTCGCGGCTTGGCTTCTTTTCCTAGTTGCTATACCGTAGCTTTCCGCTATGATAACCCAACTCCAGGTGCAGGACTTCACTATTCTGCACCAAGCTACCTTCGACTTTGTGCCCGGCCTCAATGCCATTATCGGCAGCAACGGGGCAGGTAAAAGCCATGTGCTTAAGCTGGCGTACTCCGTGGCCCAGGCCAGCTACGAGGTGGGCAACGGCACCGCCCAGAACAAGCAGATTTGGCGCAACACCCTGGCCGAGCGCCTGCTGGGCGTGTTCCGGCCCGAAGCCCTGGGCCGCCTCACCCGCCGCGCCCAAGGCCGCTCCCGGGCCGAAGTGAGGCTAACCCTGGCGGCGGGCCCGGATACGACGGTGGACTTTGACTTTTCTACCGCCAGCAAAACCGAAGTAAACCTGCGGAGCACTCCTAGTAAATACGCGGCCATCGCCCCAGTCTTCATTCCCACCAAGGAAGTATTATCGCTCTTTCCGGGCCTACGCGGCTTGTATACTGAGCGCGAAATTGCCATCGACGAAACGTACCCGGCCCTTTGTGAGCGCCTCGACCGCCCCATGCTGAAGGGCCCGCGCCTGGAGCTGGTCAAGAAGATGCTGCCGGCTCTCGAAGCCATGATGGGTGGCAGCGTCAAGCTCGAAAACGGCCGGTTCTACCTCTACCCGCATCAGGGCGGCCAGATGGAGATTGACCTCGTGGCCGAAGGCATTCGCAAAATTGCCCTCCTGGCCTATCTGCTGGGCAACGGCAGCCTGAGTGGCAAAACCACGCTATTCTGGGATGAGCCCGAAGCCAACCTCAACCCGCTGCTTATCGAAAAGCTGGCCCCTGTGCTGTGCGATATTGCCGATAGTGGCATTCAAGTCATTCTAGCCACGCACAGCCTGTATTTGTTGCGCGAGTTGGACCTGCTAAACAAGGAGCGGGGCACTCAGGCCCGCTTCTTTAGTCTGGGTCGCGCCGAGAACACGCTGCCCGATACCGACAGCGTGGCTACCTCGCCCCAACTGCTGCTCGACCAGGCCGACGACCTGGAAAAGCTGAATCCTATTCCGGCCCTCGACGCCGAAATTGCCCAAACCGACCGCTACATGCAGTGGCTCAATTCCCACGCCCATGCCTAGCCTGCAAATTGAGCAAACCCTGCGGTTTGATTTCCCCCACGACTGGCAAGCCATCAAGTACGATGACACGGCTTTTCACCTAAACTACCTGAACCCGATTCAGGAAATCAAAGCCGTTGACATAGCGGCCGTACCCCAGTCGCCGGGACACCTGTTGTTTATCGAGGTGAAGGACTACCGGATGAAGGCCGAAACCGGCGGCCGGTGCGGCAGCTACGATTACCTGGCCCGGGCCGTCGCCCGCAAAGCCTTGAGCACGGTCGCCGGACTATACTTGTCCAGCCGCATAGGTGACGTAGCCTTAGCTCCCTTCGCTGGCCGTTTACTGAAAGCGCCGCAAAAGCTGGAAGTTGTCTTGTTCATGCAGGAACTATCCTTGCCACCCTCCCGGCACTACAACTACCAGAAAATTCTGCTCGACGTTCGCCAGAAATTAATCGGCTTGCTGGATAACCTGGGCATTACGGCGCGGCTGTATTCGCTGGGGGCACTACCACCGCCTGGCCCCTGGACCGTCACCGACCTATATACGCCGCCTGCTATTCCCCTGGCGGCCATCCCTTCGCCTAAGAAGAAATAACCTACTATCCAGGTGGGTAATCTGCTAGGCAGGTTGCGCCACGCCGCGCTGCTGCGCGAGTTGGGTGAGCTACGCGCCGCTGATGCCTACCAGCTGGTTCAGGCAGCCGGGGCCGCCCGCGATGCGCCTACCTGCAGGCCAACCGGACCGCCCTACTCGCCGAGCGGGACCGTCTGCGGGCACAGCTGGTCGATGCCGCAGCGCGGATTACTGTTTGGGTTGATGAAGCTGGCTCTATGCAGTGGGCTCCCTGGTTAAGCGGCGTAGAGGGCCTGCCCCTCCACTTCCCGCACCAGTTGCAGCAGCGCCAGTGTTTCGAGCAGGGGCTGCACGCGGTCGGCTTTCGTGCGCCGGAAGCGTGCGGCTACCTGCGTACTGCTCAGCGGCTGCCGGGCTTGCTGCACCACGCTCCGCACCGCCTGCATTTGCTGGGCCAGCTCAGCGGGCCAGGGCTGTAGCTCCACCGTTTCGCTGGCGGCCGTAGCTGTTTCTCTCGCTACTGGTACCAGGCTGAGCGCTCCCTGCTGCCCTGGTGCCTGGTAGGCCTGCCGCAAGTAGCGGATATGTCCAGTAGCTTCCTCTTGCCGCCGCTCCTGGTTGAGCTGTACCAGCCGGGTAATCACTTCGTCGTCGGGCAGGTCGGCCGGCCAGCCGTACGCCTCCGCTACGGCTGCATCCAGCTGCTGGTGCAGGCTGAGTACTACGGCACCTAACCCCCGCTCATGGGCACCTTGTTCTTTGGGCGTAAGCGCTTGCCCTGCTCGCAGCTTCTCCACTACGTTGTAGAGGTCGGTGAGGGTCAGGCTGGGCCTGCTGGCGCTTGCGGTGCGCGTCCAGCGCTTCGGCCAGCTCGCGGATGCGTCGCTGCTGGGTTAAGGAGGCGGTGGGGAAGGGAAAAGGGTCGAAGCAACGGGTTTTAACATAGACCGGGTCGTTACCAACACCTAAGTGGCTACCAGTGGCCAGGGCCCAAGCAGTATGCACCCGGCTGGATAGCACCCCCAGGTTGAAGGCATCGTCCAAGGCAACTGCAATCAGCTTATTGTCTGGCAAAATGCTGGCATCAAGGAATTGAAAAATCCGGTGTTTTGCCGTTTCCACGGTGGCGATGTAGCGGGGCAAGCTCGCGATGGCCTGCCGTAGCTCCTCGCGGGTGCGGCCATGCAGCCACCAATTTGCCTTCACTTTAGCTTCGCCGCTCCGGTCGCGTTCGGGCTTCACCCGCTCTACCACGCGCTGGTAGAGGTACGGAAACTGCTGAAGCACCTGTAGGTCGGTCAGGCCGAAAAAGTCGATAACTAACGCGCCGCGACTGTTGCCGGCAAAGTCGCGGCCATTGAGATAGGGCCGCACCACTGCCCGAGCCGCTGGATTGGTCGCCAGCAGCGCAGCCGCCTCGGCTTCGGGCAGGATAAAGCCCGCTCCGTACAATTGCACTCCCCGACTGGTCAGCCCGGCATTGGCCGTTAGCGCTTCTACGCTGTCCACATCCGCCCCAATCGTCAAATCGGGTTGAATACGCCCCTCGGTGCTGCCAAACGCAACTTCCGCCGCTTCGTCATCGGCGGCTCCTTGCTCCGTAAGCACCTTCAGGAGCCGGCCGGCAACCGGGGCAGTCGAGCGGCTGGCCACGGTAAAGGCCACGCGCACGGCGGCGCCATCGGCGCTATCTACCCAGGGGTGGTCAGGGACAGCAAAGGTGAGGGCCAGCGGTGGTTTTTCCCCGTCCAGGAAGGGCTGCATCACGCGGCGGTTGAAGGTCTGGCGCAGGCTGTTGGTGGTGATGAGGCCGAACCACTCGGCCCGGCCCGCTTGCACCTCGGCCGCCGCCCGCTGCCACCAGAACATGACCAGGTCGGCCGACTCGGGTACCTGGCCCGCATACGCCCGGCGCAGGGCTTCGGTGTAGCCCGTGCCCAACGCCTCCCGCATCCGGCTGGCACCCACAAACGGCGGGTTACCCACGATGAAGTCGGCTTCCGGCCAGGCGGCCGGGCGCGGGTTCGCAAAATCAGGGCCGTCGGTAGCCAGCACGGCATCCTGCTGCCGGATGTTCTGGTAGTCGTCGAGTAGCGGCTCGCGCAACTGCGTCAGGCCGTGGGTGCGCAGGTGCCACTGCAAGTAGCCAATGCGCAGCACCACATCGGCAATGGCCGCCGCCCGGGGGTTGAGTTCCAGGCCCAACAGCTGGCGCGGGCCCACAGTGGTGCCGTCGCCTAGCTCCAGGCGCCCGCTCTGGCCCAACTGGCCCAGGGCCGCCAGTACCTCACCTTCGAGGCGCTTAAGGTGCTCCAGCGTCACGTACAGAAAATTGCCCGAGCCACAGGCTGGGTCCAGGATGCGCACGGAGGTAAGCCGGCGCAGGAATTTGAGCACTTCCGCTCGGGCCTCGGCCACGGCTTTCTTGCCCCCGGCTGCCAGCTGTTGGGCGCTGGCGGCCTGCGCGGCGGCCCACTCGCGGCGCAAGGGCTCGATAATGGCGGGCAGCACCAGGCGTTCGACGTAGCGGCGCGGCGTGTAGTGGGCCCCCAGGCTGTGGCGCTCTTTGGCATCAAGGGCCCGTTCGAGCAGGGTGCCGAAGATGGCCGGCTCCACCTGCGTCCAGTCGGCTTCGGCGGCTTGTTGCAGCAGGGTCAGCTGGTCGGCATCCAGCGGCAGGGCGGTGGCATCGTGGAAGAGCTTGCCGTTGAACTGGCGCACATCGACCCGCAGGGCGGGCGAGAAGCCGCCCGTATCCATCGTCAGCCACAGGCTTCGCAGCACTTTGGGCAGGTTAGCCAGGGCTGCGGCCGAGCTGGCGTATTCGGCCAGCAGCCGGGAAAACGACTTCTTGGGAATCAGCTCGACATCTTCGGCAAACATGGTGAAGACGCAGCGCATCAGAAACTGCGCGACCACCTCGGGCGCATGGCCCACTCGTTCGAGCTGCGTGCTCAGCCCGGCCAGGTGGCCGGCCAGCCGGCGCGTCACCTGGGCCGCCAGGCGGGCCGGGTCAAGTTGCTGCGGGTCGGTGAAGAGCAGCCGCAGGCGCGCCTGCACCTCAGCATCAGCCAAATCGCACAGGCTTATCCGAAACCGGCTGGAATCGGGGAAGGGCACGTAGCTCTCCCCTATCCCCGCAAAGTTGCTGTATAAATCAATCGAGTGGCCCACGTCTACTACCACCAGGAACGGGGGCCAGGGTTCGCTGGCGGGCAAGGCCCGCACGTAGCGCAGGGCTTGTTCGCGAGCAGCTTCCAACATCTGGCCCCACTTGGCCGTGCCGCGCACCGCGTGCCCTTTTCGCAGCAGCTTGACGGGCAATCCTAATTCAAGCCGTCGTGCGTCGTGCGTCGTGCGTCGTGCGTCGTGCGTCGTGCGTCGTGCGTCGTGCGTCGTGCGTCGTGCG
>JBPBPU010000117.1:0-15597 GCA_050954465.1 Janthinobacterium lividum | reverse complement strand
GTCACGGTGGGGTTAGCCGCCGTGGCGCTGCTCAGGCCTGTGGCCGGGCTCCAGCTATAGGTCAGGCCCGCAACAGCCGGCCCGCCCAGCGTAGCCGAGCCCCCTGAGCAGAAGGCAACGGCTGCGCCGGGTACTGCCGTGGGCAGCGGGTTCACTGTTACTGTCACCGTGCCGGTGCTGGTGCAGGTAGCTGTGGCACCCGTTACTGTGAGGGTGTACGTCTGCGTTATAGGCGCGCTGGTGGTGTTGGTCAGCGTCACGGTGGGGTTGGCTACCGTAGCGCTGCTCAGGCCCGTAGCGGGTGACCAGCTATAGGTGAGGCCCGCAACGGCCGGCCCACCCAAAGTAGCTGAAGCTCCCGAGCAAATGGCAACGTTAGCCCCGGGTACTGCTGTAGGAATTGGATTCACCGTCACCGCTACCGTGCCCGTGTTGGTGCAGCCCCCGGTGTTGGTTACGGTCAGGGTGTAGGTGGTGGTCGTAGCCGCCCCAGTCGTATTAGTCAGCGTCACGGTGGGGTTAGCCGCCGTGGTGCTACTCAGGCCCGTGGCTGGGCTCCAGCTATAGGTGAGGCCCGCAACGGCCGGCCCACCCAGCGTGGCCGAGCCACCCGAGCAGAAGGTCACTGCTGCGCCGGGCACTGCTGTAGGCAATGGGTTTACCGTTACGGCTACTGTGCCCGTGCCGGTGCAAGTGCCCGAAGCGTCTTTCACTGTCAGGGTGTAGGTCGTGGTCGTAGCCGCCCCAGTGGTATTAGTCAGGGTCACGGTGGGGTTTGCGCTGGTTGCGCTGCTCAAGCCCGTAGTCGGGCTCCAGCTGTAGGTGTAGCCTGCTATCGGGGTTGAGCCCAACGTGGCCGAGCCGCCCGAACAAAACGAAACTGCAGCACCGGGCATTGCCGTGGGAACTGGGTTCACCGTTACCATCACCATACCGGTGCTGGTGCAGCCAGCGGCACTAGTGACGGTGAGCGTATAGGTTTGGGTGGTAGCAGCAGTAGTCGTGTTAGTGAGCGTGACGGTGGGGTTTGCGCTGGTTGCGCTGCTCAGGCCCGTAGTCGGGCTCCAACTATAGGTGTAGCCTGCTACCGGGGTTGAGCCTAACGTGGCTGAGCCGCCCGAGCAAATCGCAATGCCGGGACCAGCAACGGCTGTGGGTAGTGGGTTCACCGTTACGGTTACCGTGCCCGTGCCCGTGCAGGTGCCCGAGGCATCCTTTACCGTGAGCGTGTACGTCTGCACCACTGGTGCGCTCGTTGTATTAGTGAGCGTGACGGTGGGGTTAGCGGCCGTAGCGCTGCTTAGGCCCGTAGTCGGGCTCCAGCTATAGGTAAAGCCTGCGACGGCTGGCCCACCCAGCGTAGCCGAGCCCCCCGAGCAGAAAGCAACTGGTGCGCCGGTTACCGCCGTTGGGCCGGGATTCACCGTTACCGTTACCGTACCTGTGCTGGTGCAAGTGCCCGATGCACTAGTCACCGTCAGCGTATAGGTCGTAGTAGTAGCCGCAGTCGTATTGTTGGTGAGTGTGACAGTGGGGTTAGCCGCCGTAGCGCTGCTCAAACCCGTGGCGGGTGACCAGCTATAAGTGAGGCCCGCAACCGGAGCTGCGCCCAGCGACGCCGAACCGCCCGAGCAGAACGCAACGTTAACGCCTGGCACTGCTACCGGAATCGGGTTCACCGTTACGGCTACGGTGCCCGTGTTGGTGCAGCCCGCAGCGTTGGTCACGGTCAGGGTGTAGGTGGTGGTCGTAGCGGCGCTGGTAGTGTTGGTGAGCGTAACGGTGGGGTTAGATATGGTAGCGCTGCTCAAGCCCGTAGTGGGGCTCCAGCTATACGTGAGGCCCGACCCCGCCGGGGCCCCAACCTGGCCGGTGCCGCCCGAGCAAATGGCCACGTTAGCGCCCGCATTGGCCACCGGCAAGGGGCTGACTGTGATGGTAGTCTGCGAAGTAGGTGCGCAGCCGGCACCCCCCGAAGTGCCCGTAACGGTATAAGTAGTGGTTTGCGTGGGCGTAACGGTAAACGGACCATTGCCCGTTTGGGTATTGCTCCCGCTACCATCCGATAAGGTATAAGGAGCTGCCCCTGCTACGGTGATGGTAGAGCTGCCCCCAGGGCAAATAGTGGGGCTGCTCGGCGTTACGGTAAGCGTTGCCGCCGGGAATACATCTATCGTCTTCGTAATCGAATCGGTGAAGCAGCCGTATTGGGTAACGCCCCTTGCCGTGAGGGTGTAGGTGCCGGCCGCCGGCCAGCTTATCTGTACGGGGTTTTGCGATGCAGTAGTATAGGTAAGCGTAGCTCCGGTATAGGTGCCAGCACTAGTCGAGAGGCGCCAGCTTACGTTGGGTGCAACGGCACCAACAGCTGTGTAGGTGTGGTTTGTATTCAGGCCGCAGACTACGGCATCGCCGGTAATGCTGGTGGGGCCAGCGGGCTTAGTCACGGTGATATGCAGAACGCTGACCGTTATTTTACCGGAGCAGCCCTTGTCCCGCACCTGCACGGTAACATCGTATGGGGTAGCCCGGTACTGGTCGCAGGTAGGGGTAAATACAAAGGAGCCGGTAACCGTGCCGCCGGTGCCTGACACGAGTACCGAGCCAATTGGGCTACCCGTAAAAGTTGGGGTGCCCGAGTTATTATTGAAAGTGGCCGCATAGCCACCAGTCCCAGTCCCATCTAGCAGCGCACTGGTAAGCGTCATGTCCAGGTTGTCATTATCAGCCTGCGTCGACGTGATGGGGAACGTGAGGGTGCTGCCCGCCTCAACAGTGTAGTTGCCCGAAGGAGCACTGGGCGTCGAAGCAATTACCGGGGCGGCAGTAAGCGGGCAAATGCCAACTATGAGCTGCACATCGCGCCGGGTAGTGCCGATAAGGACTTCCTGCCCATTAACAGTGCGGTATTCACTTACATCCACCGCAATGACGTATTGGTTGCCGGAAGTAGTAGCGTATAACTTGGTTATCCCCGTAGCGGCACCTATCTTGGCCGAATTAGGGGCTGGGCCTAGCGGGGCAGTGACTGTAGCACCTCCGTTCCAGGTGATACCCGCTGGTGGGGGAACAAAGGTGGTGGGGGCAGATTGGTTATAAGGCAGTCCGAATGCGTAAGACAGCCGGTCGCCATCAACATCCACGGCATTATTGAGGAGGGTGGTGGTGTCGTTGAGACAGATGAGCGATATCGCATCCGTGGCGAACACGGGAGAATGGTTGACATAGGAAGCCGGGGCCATCGCCGTGTACAGAGTCAGGTCAGCGCCACCAGAGCCGCTTATGTTCGCAATAACATTGTTGCGGGAGCCAAGCGACCAATAAGCATAGTAGCCAGCTGCAGCCTTGGGCAGGTTGACGATGGCAACGTATTTCTGTACGATGTAAGACTGCTGGTTCACGTTCGAATTAGTGCAGCCTGCTGGTACCGTAGGAGTGATGCAGCCCGAAGAGGTCAGCGAGGTCACATACATAGCACCCGGATAAATCGCGGAAAGCGAGGGGTAGTTGGTCGCTGTTATGTTAAATCTAGCCCCAGTAGATTGATTGTATATGTATATAGCTGCAAAATTAGGAGGCGGAGAAGGGGCCGGATTTGTGTTGCAGTTGATATACAAACCGAGCGTTATCTCGTAACGTAACGGCGCAGTTGACGGGCCGGCTGCATCAAGGTAGCGGTAGGTCATCTCGCCCCCCAGCAAGTGCGTAGCCTGGGCAGGGCGGGCAGCTCCCAGCGCCAGCAGCAACAACAGCAACCCCGGTAATAGCCCTACTCGGCGAAGTAAAGTGTGAATCATATGAAAAATGGAAAGTGGCAAAAGGGAAGATTAGCAGCTTCCTCACCGAGGAAGTGAAAAATCAGCAAGTACTGCCCGTTAACAAGGCATCGGGTGAAGAAAGGATGGAATAACCGGAGGCTAGCTAAGCCGCAACTGCGGCAGCAAACTATATAAACCGGTGGCAATTTAAGGAGTTTTGCGCACTAGTATGCACAAAGACATGCATTTAGCCCAAATTTTATTCGAGCCTAATGCTGGTACTACCCGGAAGATGCAGATGGTTGAAACTACTAAAATAGTCTTTCGGAGTGCCCCAGCTTAAAAAGCTATAAGCTAGCTCCTCTATGGTTGTTGCCGGGGAAAGGCAACCCGGCCCAACCGGAGCGGTGGCCGGGGCAGGCAAAGGCTTCAGTGCTAACCTGCTGAAGGAGAAATAAGGCTTCTGTTGACTGGTTTGTACAAATACGCTCATACAGTAGGGCAAAATAAATCTCACCGTGAAGGTACGGCTTACCGCTCACATAGCATAGGCTATTGTAAGGCTTTTAGTACATATTCTCTACCCAAATAATTTCCCGGCCTATTGGAAAAGAGCCCATCTTACTCAGAATTTTATCAAAAACTCACTCTGTTATTTTGAAAAATACCAAGCAAAGAGTCCTTCCTGAAAATTCACGCTGACTTCATAAATTGAGTTCAGGCACACAACGAAATTCTGCCGCTTGTTGCCAAGCCAGTACCATCGCAGCCCCCAAGGCCTGCGCAAAGTCGGCATGGGCCAGAGGCCCGCACCAAGTGCATAACAGCAGTTAATTAAACAGCCGACGTTACGCAGGAGAGGGGAGTAGCGCGAAGCTTCCTCTTCGCGCTACTCCCCTCTCCTGCGTAACGTCGGTTTCTACCGCACCAGCACCTGCTTGCTGTCGGTGCGCCCAAACCGGGTGGGAAAATACAGTAGCTCGGCCCGCGCCGGGTTCAGGGTGTAGGTGCCTCGGTAGCGCGGCTGCAGCGCCACTCGGAAAGTGTGCCGGCCAATGGGCAGGTTGTCGATAAAGATGCCGGCCTGCTGCTTAAGGTACTCGCGGTGTACTTCGAGCGGGCTCGTGGGGGCCGGGTCGCCGTAGGAGCAGCCGGCCGGGATGGGCACCTCCAGCAGCACGTAGTGGGCCTCAGCCTTCACGTCTACCGTCACCAGCAACTCGGCGGGGCGGCCGGCGGGCAGCGTCACGCGGCGGCCTGGCTGGCCGGCCAGGGCAGTAGTCACGGTGAAGGGTTTGGCCACGGCGGTAGGAGCAGGGTTCCAGCGGGTTTGGTAGGCGGTGGCGTACACGGGCAGGCCACCCGTTTTGTGCAGCGTGAGGGTGCCCGTAGCCACGAACTTGGCCTCAAACGGAAACTTGCTGATAACCCCGGCCGGTAGCCCAGCTACCGCGCCGCCAAACTGCACCTGCGCCGTGCCGCCGCCCGTAGCCAGCAAATCGGGGCCGATGGCGGACAGAATCCAGGCCGTTTGGTAGGTGCTGGGCCAGTAGCCGCCGCCACGCAGCCCCAGCAAATAGGCCCGGATGCGGGCCAGCTCGGTAGCGTGGCCGCCCTGCGTGCGCAGCAGCTGGTAGGCCAGCAAGGTAGTGCCTACTTTATCGGGCAGCAGGTAGCGGAAATACGAGCCCGTATGCAGCGTATCGGCATAAAACACGCCGCCTAGCTCGGTAGGCCGGCGGTAGCGCCGCAGGCTGTCGAGCTGGTAAGGCAGTCGCAATTCTTGGCGCAGCCCGATAAGTGCCAGGTAGTGGTCGAGGGCCGGGCGGGCGGGCGCGGCTTGCTCAAGGCGGCGCACGTAGGTGACGTAGTCGGCCGGGGCGCCCAGCGTGTGCAGCAGGTGCAGCAACCGCACCTGGTCGTCGTCGGTGCGGAAGTAGCCCTGGCGCGCGGCTGGCCGGTCGAAGCTTTCGTCCAACTCGTGCAGCAAAAACGCCTGCACCTTGTCTTGGTCGAAATTCACCGCATAGCCGGCCTGCTTGGCGGCCAGCAGCGCCTCTACCACATGCAGCGTGGCCCAGGGGCTCACCTCCGCTTTGGGCCAGGTGCCCCACAGCCCCTCGGGCTGGTGCCGCCCCTCCTGTAGCTTGCGGATGAGGGAATTCACCGTCTTCTGACCCCTAAACGGTTCGCCCTGCGCCGTGCGGATGCGCTGCTCCAGCAACAGGCCCAGCAGGCGCGAGGCCACCTGCTCGTTGCAGAGGTAGGCATACTGCTGCAGGTGCTGGATTTCGGCCAGCAGCACCGGCAGCGCGTCGCTTTCTACCCGCACGGTGGCCTCGCCCAGGCCCGGCACCAGCGACAGCTGCACGGTAGTGTCGGCGGCCAGCACAGTGGCGAAGGTGCCCACTCGCTCGCGGGTGCCCACCGGCAGCACCGGCACCAGCCGCTGCTCGCCGTCGGCGTAGCCACTGGCCTGCGTGAGGCCAAACGTCACCTGCACCGAATCGGGGCCGCTGGTACTGGCCGGGGCCGTCATCAGCAGCGTGTCGATAACCGAGGAGGCCACGCGGCGCGTTTGCTGCCGCAGCACCTGCCCGCCCACCCGAAAGGCGCTGGTTACCTGCACCGTATCAGGCCGGTAGCTGAGTACTTTGCCCAGCACCTGCACCTGGTCGCCGGCCAGCAAAAATCGCGGCACCGCCAGCTCGGCCCGCAGCGACTTAAAGGCCCGCAGCTTGCTAGTGAGGCTGCCCACGCGCCCATGCCCATCCGAGCCCAGCACGAAGGTGTCCCAGCTCGTCACGTCGTCGGGCAGCACCACGTCGGCAGCAGCGCGGCCCTGCGCATCGGTTGTGAGGGTAGGCCGCCACCAGGCATAGTCGGCGAAATGGCGGCGCAAACTCGCGCCCGGCTCGCCGGGGGCGGGCACGTCGCCAGGGCCGGGCAACTGGCCGAGGAGGGCCAGCCCCTTTTTGGTGGCATTGATAAATCCCCCTTTGGTGGTAATTATCAATGCGCCGTTAGCTGCAATCGCGCCGTAGAGGGCGACGGCAGCAGTGCCCTTTAGGATAGTAGTATTTTCTATATCATCAGCACTCAGCGCGGCCAGTGCCTGGTTGGTCGAAATAATGCCGTTGATAACAATGAGCGGCTGGGCATTGCCGCTAATCGAGCGGGTACCCCGTAGCGTAATGCGGATGTCGGGGTTCGCGCCCAGCCCCTGCACTTGCAGGCCGCTGACTTTGCCCGCTAGGCCACTCACGAAGTTGGTAGGGGAATAGCCTAAATCACTGCCAAATGCCCCGGTTACGACTACTTCCCCAAGCTGCTCCATACTCGGAGCCAGCGACACGCTGATAGCGCGGTCCGAGGCTACCCGCAGCACTTCGGTGCGGTAGCCGACGAAGCTGAACTCCAGAATAACTGCCCGGCTGGGCGGCACTTGCAGCGTGAATCCGCCATCGGCGTTGGTAGAGGTGCCCACCTGCGTGCCTTGCACCAGCACCGTTACGCCGGGCAAGCCCTCCCCCGTAGTGCGGTCGATAACGCGGCCCCGCAACGCGCCCCAGCTTAAGCCGAGCAGGGTGGGCTGCTCCAGGAGAATGCTGCGGGTGGGCATCGACCCATCGGCCACGCGGGGGTGCGCCAGCTGCCACAGCCGCTGGTTGATGCTATGGCTCAGCGGCCCGGCTGGCTGCCGGTCAGTAGTAGCAAGCTGGAAAAGAGTTTGGCCGTTGGCTTCTACCAGCACCAGCTCCTGGGGGGCCAGGCAGGAGCTGTCGGCCAGCAGCACGGCCACGCGGTAGCGGCCAGGGGGGAGGTCGTGCAGCACTTCCAGCCGGTAGCCTAGGCGCGCAAAGGTGGGTTGGTCGGGCCGGGTGAGCAGGGTGTAGAGCGGCTCGGGCAGAGTGTCGCGGCTGCCGGCCCGGTTGCGCGGGCGGCGCACTTCCAGGCGGCCCTGGCCGGCCGGCGTATACTGGGGGCTACGCAGACCCACCGTAAGCGGGTAGGTAGCCAGGCGGGGCCGCAGGTCGGCCTCGGTGTAGGCAAAGTCGCCGAGCGGCAGCTGTTTGGGTAGGCCGCTGCCATTGAGCAGCCCCAGCTGGCCAGGGTCGAGCTGCTTCATCTTGAGCAGCCGGGGGCCAAAGTAGTAGGCATAGAGTGGCTCAAACAAAAACCGGGCGCTCCCACCCGCCAGCGGCCGTAGCAGCACCGAGTCGGGCCGAAACGGTCCGCTCAGCGTCAGCGGCTCGCGCTGGTAGCTGCCGTTGTAGTAGCTAGTTCTCCCGTTGAGCAGGCGCAGGGTGCGGCCCTGGCGCACGGTGGCGGGGTCGTTGCCCTCCACGGCCAGCACCGTACGGCGCAAGCCCAGCAGCTCGGTGGGGGTGAGCTGGGCGGGCATCTTCACCACCGTCAGGTCGGGGCGCGGGTGGTTTACGTCGATGCTGAGCGTGAGCTTGTGCAGGCTGCGCAGCTGCACGCGGCGCAAGGTCACGAGCCGGCTGGCGGTGCGGATACTGAGGGTGTGGTAGCCGCTGTCGGCCACGGCCGTGTAGGGTTCCAACTGGCTGATGTCGTGGATGTACGCGGGCTGGTCGTCGATGTAAAACGCTATCGGGGCCTGCACCCGGCCCGAGTCGACCACAAAGGGCGCTACCTGCGTGAGCCCGCCGGGGGCTGGCCGGTACTCACTAAACGTGCCGCTGGTCGGGTACAGGAAGTGGTAGAACTGCAACGAATCCAGCCCCAGCTGCTGGTGCCAGCGAGCCCATTCCAGTAAGTGCTGCCCGGTTTGGCGCTGGTCGTTGGCCACGTCCTCGCCCAGCCGGAAGCGCCGTTTCGAGCGTCGCCCCAGCACCCGCTGCCCAAACTGGGGCAAACGTGGTGCGTCGCTCGCCGCAAACTTGCTGGTGTAGGCGTAGGCCGTGAGGTCGGCATCGGGCACGGGCTGGCCCGCCTCATCCGTGACGCTGAACTTGAGGTGCAGGTGCTGGCCGGGGTAGCCCGCGGCGGGCTGGTCGGTAGCCACCACTAGCTGCCGCTGCGCCGGGCCCACTGCGTACTCGGCGGTGCGCATCTCGGTGCCCCAGCGGTAATGCAGCGATACGTGCCAGGTGGCAGCACTGCGCTCTTGCTGCGCCAGCGCGTAGGCCGGGCCGTAGCCCTGCTGCTGCAAGTGGTCGCCCCGGTACACGTAGTACCAGAACGGGATGCGGTGCGGGTTGTCCACCACCAGGCGCAGCGAGTCGGGGGTGCGCTCCGAAGTCAGGGTCAGGTCGGCGTTGTTTTCATCCAGGGTCAGCGAGGCTGAGCGTCCGGCTGCATCATCCAGCTCGTAGTCCTGCGCCAGCGGGTTGAGGGGCAAGGCCAGCGGCAGTTGCACGGGCTGGTTTTCGGTCCAGTAGTGGTCGTCATCATCGCGGGCGATGCTCAAGCGGGCGCGGTGAGGCCGACTATAACCAAGCGAGTCGTAGCTCAGGCGCACCGAGTCGTGGCTGAAGGCCAGGCGCAGCTGGCCGGGGTCGCGCCGGTACGAGAAGCGGGCTTCCTCGATGTGCCGCTCGTTGTCGGAGGTCAGAAACGTGGCTTGCATCAAGTAGTGAAAATCCACATCCGGAAACACGCGGGCGGGTACGTCGAGGCGGGTTTCGCCCAGTGGGTCCAGCGCCTGCGCGTGGGTCCAGAGGGTATCGGGCAGAAACAGGCGGCGCTTGGGCAGCGGCCCCACCTCTCCGAAGGGCACCAGAGCCAGGCGCACCCGCGCATCGAGCAGGTTCAGCTCGTTGGCATCGTAGCCGCGCAGCAGGGCCGCCTGGGGCTGCCCGCGCCGAGGGTCGGCCACCAGCCCGCGCAGGCTGTAGTGGTCGTTTTTCAGCTCATAGTCTTCGTAGCGGAAGCCGCCGCCTCCCCTGGTCAGGGCCACTCCGCGTTCGGTGTACAGCGACAGTTGGGCGTACTCATCCAGCTTCAGCCCCAGCGTATCGGTCAGGGGCAGGGCGTATTCGTAGGTGCCGGCTCGCACGGGGTGCAGCGTAGCCAGGCGTTTTCCATATTCCCCATTCAGCCACAAAACCAAGGGCTGGGTGCAAGGCCGGCCGGTGTTGCGCCGCAGTACCCGCGCCTTCAGCCGCAGGGTGTCGCCGGGGCGGTAGCGGGGCTGGCTCGTCACGAGGTAGCCTGTCCAGCGGTTGCCCTGGCGGCTTTCGCGCTGGGAGTGCCGGCTGCGGCGCACCTCCCCACTAAAGGGCGAAACCAGTAGCCCCACCACGCCCGAGCCAGCCTGCGTAGGGTGGCGCAGCTCCAGCACCAGCCGCCGCACGGGCCGGCTCAAATAGCCCAGTGGTGGCCCGAAAAGCACCCGCCGCCCCATCTGACCCAGCGTGCGCTGCGGCCGGTTCGGGAAAGATTGTTCCAACGGGTGAAACGTGGTGCGCCCGCCCTGCGCCACGGCTACCAGGCCGGCCCGGCCGCCGTGGGCACGGCGGTAAATGTGGGTGGCGGCATCGTAGGGCATGGGGCGACCACGCACGGCCACGCGGGCATCGGGCAGCAGGCGGCCCAGCGAGTCGCGCAACACCAGCATGAGGTCTGTTTGATTATCCACCACTTCGAGGCGGCGGCCGGTTTCGGCCCGCAGCCAGTACACCAACTCCGGCCCCTCAGTGTGGGCCACCAGGTAGTAGCCCAGCGGCAGCGCCCGCGCCACTGGCTTATCAGTCGGAAACGAGTCGACAGGAACCGTAAAAAAGTCGGCCCGCGCCGCCCGCAGGCCGTGCTCGTACAGCCGGCGCGTCTGCGCCTCGGTAAGCCGGAATACCTTGGTGAGGTAGCTGCTTTGGCGGGCGCGGGCCAGCTGCTGCTGCGCCAGTACGGGCAGGGCCAGCCAGCAAAGAATAAGGGTGAGTAGGAGTTGGTACATAAGCCACGGAAAAGGTTAGGAACCTAGCCGATGCCGGACGGGTGGGTTTTGCACAAAGTGGGGTGATGGAAGGGGGAGGTGATAGGGTGACGGAGTAAGGAGTTAATAAAAAAAAGGACGTCATGCTGAACGAAGCGGAGCGCAGCCGAAGCATCTCGCTCGCAGAGTAACTCAATCGGTGGCACCGCGTGGGTTCAACGATTGGATTACTCTGCGAGCGAGATGCTTCGGCTGCGCTCCGCTTCGCTCAGCATGACGTCCTTTTTTGTCTCCTCCTCACCCCATCACCTCCTCACTCCATCACGGGTTAGTCGACCACAGCCCGGCCTCCTTCACGAAAATGCGGCGGTTCAGCTTCAGTTGGCTGACCACAAACTCGGCGATGTCTTCAGGCTGCATCACTTTCTCGGGGTTGCCGTCGGTGAGATTGTTGCTGATGGCCAGCTCGGTGGCTACCGTGCTCGGCGTGAGGGCACTCACCCGGATGTTGCTCTTGCGCACCTCCTGCATCAGCGCCTCGGTGAGGCCCATCACGGCAAACTTGGAGGCGCTGTAGGCGCTGCTGCCCGCCGCCCCGCGCTGCCCGGCCGTGGACGAGACGTTGATAATGTCGCCCGACTGCCGCGCCAGCATGGCCGGCAGCACGGCCCGCGTGGTGTAATACACCCCCAGCAAATTCACCCGGATAATATGTTCCCATTCGGCGGGGGCATGTCCAGAAACTTGGCAAACGTGCCGATGCCCGCGTTATTAATGAGAATATCAATCGGCCCCAGCTCGCCGCTGATATGGGCTAAGGCCGCGTTCACGGCCGCTTCGTCGGCCACGTCGGCGGAGGCTACGCTGGTTTTGATGCCCAGCGGCGCCAACTCGGCGGCTACGGCTTGCAGCTGTTCGGCCGAGCGGGCTAGCAAGCCTACGTGCACGCCCTCGTGGGCCAGCGCGATGGCAATAGCGCGGCCGATGCCCTTGCCGGCCCCCGTGATGAGCGCCACTTTTCCGGTTAGTTTTTCCATGAGTAAAAAGAGTAAAAAATGTTTCTGTATCAACCTGTCCGGCCCACAGAGGTTGGCCGCCAAAGCTGCCGCAAGCCTCTGCCAACCAACAACGCGCCGCCCACCGGGTTGCTATAGGCATGAACGCCATTGTGATAACCCAGCCCGGCGGCCCCGAGGTACTTCAGCTGCAGGAGCGGCCCCGTCCCGTGCCCGCCGCCCACGAAGTGCTGCTTAAAGTCAAAGCCATTGGCCTCAACCGCTCCGATATTATGCTGCGGGAAGGCAAGTACGGGGCACCGCCTACCGGCGTCATTCCCGGCCTCGAAGTAGCGGGCGAGGTGGTGGAGGTGGGGGCGGCGGCCCCACGCTGGCAGCCCGGCGCGGCCGTGTGCGCCCTCGTGAGCGAGGGGGCTTATGCCGAGTACGTGGCCGTGGATGCCCGCCACTGCCTGCCCATACCCGCCGGCTACACCCTCACCGAAGCCGCTTCCCTGCCCGAAACCACGCTTACGGTTTGGTCTAATGTGTTTGAGCAGGCCGCTTTGCAGCCTGGCGAAACGCTGCTGGTACACGGTGGCAGCAGCGGCATCGGCCTCACGGCCATTCAGCTGGCGCATGCGCTGGGTAGCCGGGTGCTGGCCACGGCGGGCTCGGCTGCGAAGTGCCGCGCCTGCGAAGCCCACGGGGCCGACCAGTGCGTGAACTACCGGGAAGTAGATTTTGAAGAAGTCCTAAAAGCCGACGCCCCCCACGTTATCCTCGACATGGTGGGCGGGGCCTATACGGCCAAAAACCTGCGCCTGCTGCGCCCCGGCGGCCGTCTCCAATACGTCAACGCTATGCAGGGCCCCAAGGTTGAAATCAACCTGCTCGACATCATGACCAAGCACCTGCGCCTGAGCGGCAGCATGCTGCGCCCCCGCTCGGCCGAGTTCAAGGCGGCCCTGGTGGCCGAGGTGGAGGCGCACGTGTGGCCCCTGGCGGCCAGCGGCCAACTGCGCCCGGTTATCTACAAAACCTTCCCGCTGGCCGAAGCCGCCGCCGCGCAGCAACTCATGGCCAGTAGTGAGCACATCGGCAAGATTCTGCTGCTGGTGGAGTAGTGGATATCTGGCTGTAACAGCATAAAAAAACGTCATTCCGAGCTTGCCGAGGAATCTCGCTCGCCAACTAACTCAATCGTAGAACCAGAGCGGCGCAAGCGATTGGATTACTTTGCGAGCGAGATTCCTCGACAAGCTCGGAATGACGTTCTCTTACCCGATTTGCCCGCCCACGTCATCGAACTGCGGCGGGTTGGGAATGCCGATGATGTGGGCCTGGGTGATGAGGTCGCCAGCCACCTCGAAGTAGCTGCCGGTTTGGGCATTTCCGTAGATAAACGCTACGCCGCCGGTGCTGGTGGCCGTAATCTGGTCGGGCTCGCCGAAGCTCAAAATGAGGTGCTGGAGCTGCATGCCGGGCACCACATGCTGAATAGCCAGATGCTGGCCGATGGTTTCGCCAAACATCATGTTGAGCGTCATCAGCCACTGGCGGAAGCTGCGGGCGGCCAGCAGGCGCTCGCGCTCGGCGGCGAGGTCGTGCAGGTAGCGGGCCAGCTCGCCCTGGCGCTGCTGGCGCAGGGCCGTGAGATGGGTTTCGAGGTTGGCCAGCTCGGCCGGGCTCAGGGTGTTGAGGTCGATGCGCTGGCCCTCTACGTCGAGCCAGTTGGGCGGCTTGGGTGGGGCGGGCGCGGGAGGTGGTGGCGGGGAACTGAAAAGCTTGGCGAACAGCTTGGTAAAGGCATTCATGCAGAGGCAGCAGCTAGTGCGCTGGCAAGCTACTACTGCCGGGGCGCTTCCAGTACGACGAAAATAAAACGCTGGTTCCATTAGCTGGGTGGGCACCACTCGGTATTGCGAAATCCAGCCTGGTGCCTACTGGGGCACCCCATGCCGCACACCTGCTTGCCGTAGGCTACAGCAGCTCCACGGCCGGGTTCCAGAACAGCTTTTTGAACTCCACCACTACGTCGTCTTCCACGCGCACGCCCTCGGCTTCGAGGCGCTCCTGCATAGCGGTAGGAGTGGGGAAGTGGTGCCGGCCGGTGAGTTGGCCCAGCCGGTTTACCACGCGGTGGGCAGGCACGGGGGCGTCGCGCTGGCCGGTGGCGGCATCAAGGTTAGCTGCCATAAGTGCGTAGCCGACGGCGCGGGAGCCGTGCTTCGCACCCAAATAATGCGCAATGGCCCCGTAGCTCGTAACCCGGCCCGGCGGCACGAGGCGCACTACCTCGTGTACGTCGGCAAAGTAATTGCGCTCGGTGGGCGGGGCAGCAAGGGGCGGCAGAGCAGGCTTTTTCATGGGGTGAAAGTACGGGTGCAGTGCCTCATCAGCTACCTGGAGCTTACCAAAAACTGACGCTGCTTTGCTCAAGCGCAGTAGGGTGCGGGGCTTGTCCCCGCCCGTCGTTGTTACAACTTGTTCAACGACGGGTGGGGGCAGGCCCCGCACCCTACTGCGCTCACCTAGTCCTGTGGCCCGGCAGGCTATTCCTTCACAAAACGCTTGGTTTCGGTGCCGCTGTTAGTCGTGATTTTATAGTAGTACGTGCCCTGCGGCAGGTCGCCGAAGTCCAGCGGCTCGGAGTAGGTGCCCGTGGCTTTCTGGGTTTGCTGTAGCAAAGTGCGCAATTTGGTACCACTGGCATCGAGCAGGTCCACGGTAACGGGGCCGGCTTTTTTCACGTCGTATTGCAGCTGGGTAGCGGCCGTGGCCGGGTTAGGATAGAGGCTGGTGCCGCCAAACGTAACAGGCACTTCGGTGGCCTCGGAGGGCATTAGCAGGAACGCAACGGGCCGGAAATAATGGCCCATTGGCCCGAACAACCGCCCGTAATGGCCGGGGCCGTCTGGGCCGTGGTGGCCAGGACCATCTGGGCCGTGGTACCCCTCAGCCATGTCCGGCCCGAATCCCGGCATATTGGGCCGCTGATGGGGCATTTCTGGCCGGGGAGCGGGCAGTTGCCGCTGGTCGGCGGGGGCGTCTTTCTGGATAATAGCCCGGATATCAGTCAGCCATTTGGTTTGCTGCGGCTCTACTTCCTTGAATAGCCGCTCGATGTTGGCATCGTACTTCAGGGCCATTTGCTCCACGCTGAGCAGGATGCTATGGGTTTGCCGGCGCAGGTCGTGCAGCTGCTGGTGCTGGGCATCGGTGAGGGTGGGGGCAAACCGGGGGGCATGGGCATCATCGACCTTGCGATGGCTTTCTGCCAGGTCGCTTCGGGGGTCGATGGGAGCGGGGCGGCTCTGCGAGGGAGCACCGGCAGCGTGCAGCTGCTGATGCAGCGCCTGCTCCTGGGTGCGCACTTCTTTAAGCTGGGCGCGGTAGGTGGCCAGTTGGTCCCGGTCGGCGGGAGCCAGTTCTGTTTCAAGCTTCTGGCGCTGCTGCCGAGCCACTGGCAGCACGTTGGCTTTAATATATGCTTGTATTTCGCTGCGGCCGGGGCCGTGCTCACCGAAATGATGAGTGGGGCCGTGGTCGGCGAAGGTGGTTTGGGTGGTGCCCAAAGCCAACAGGAGTGCCAGGGGCAAGTGAGTAAATAAGCTTTTTTTCATGGGTAGATTGGGTTGGAAGCGAGCGTTTGCTAAGTTAAGGACGTGTAAGATAGCCAAGAGTTTAACCAAGCCAACAGACCGGAAGCGCTGGTAAAGAGAATAGCCTGGCTCGGCGCGTAACCGAGAACTTCAGGTGCGCCCGAACGCCCACAAAAAAGCCGGCTGGACGCTAGGCCCAGCCGGCTTATGCGGCCGCTTTTACCGTGCTTAAGCAGTCGTGCATAAGTAAGCGCACACGGCGCAAACAGGCGCCTCACCCCCCGGCCCCCTCTCCGAAAAGGGGAGGGGGAGCCGGACGATTTGCTGACGACTGGCTC
>JBPBPU010000110.1:0-15825 GCA_050954465.1 Janthinobacterium lividum | reverse complement strand
CGCCACTCCAGCATTGGCTATTTAATGCCTTATCAATTTCACCAACAACAACTTACAGCTGTTGCCTAGTTCTCTCCTACTTAACTAGACCACCCCAGAAACCAGCAGTTGCTCTTGGCACTTTTAATAACCGAGTATGCACCCTCTCTCACCAAAGCATTCTAAGTTATCGCGCTCACCACCATGCTTAACGACTCTACTCATTCTCTTTGCAACATAGCTTGCAGTATGGCGGGCAAGTCTATTAAACTTACCGGCCAAAGCTCACAGCAAGTAAGCAGGAGAACTGGCTTTACAACGCAGGCGCTATCGGCAATAGGTATTTAAGCACAACATGTATTTAGTAGCAATACGTGTTGTTTAGTACTGTTCATTTCTGCAATACGTAAGTAAGTGCAATACATATTTATCGAAAATGTGTGTTTGCAACATGTAATTATGTGCAACATACATTTACAAGAAATACGCAAAAACTAGAGTTGCAATTCGACTGTTACCCCGTTGGTATCAGTCTACATCTGCCCCAAAGGGGCCGACGCCAGCTAGTAGAGCAGTCTGTTGGCGACCCAGCTGGTCGGTAGTCCCGGCTAAATTCGCTTTGCACTGAACCACGCGGGGCAAGTAGCTGAGCAGCGGCGAAGTCAGCGGTGGGGGAGGGGAGGAGCTACCCCGGGAGGCAGTGTCAGTCAGCAGTTGCCGCGAAAGGGCTTAACACCAGCCGCGGGCATTACCTATTACAAAAACCACGAAGCGCCTGCCACGTAACCGGCGTTCGTGGTTTTTGTAATAGGTGATGCCGATGACTGGCTCGTCAGGGGGTTCGTGGTTTTTGTAATACTTGTGTTGCCAGCCAAGCCAACCGAAATCTAAAGCGCCGGCTTGCCGACAGTATTCACTGGTTTGCTTTAAGGATGGGTCACCCGTCACTATGACTGTTGCTGCCTTTTCTTTAGTTGCAACAAGAGTCTGTTAGTCAGCAAGTTGCTAATTAATCACTAAAATACAGCCAACCCAGTGCCTGCTCCCTGTATCCGAGCTTTAAGGCGACGCGGACTGCTATTACCAAAACCACGAACGGCCGCGCGCGCTATTCAACCTAACCCCTTCGGTTGCCCTTACTAGTAGGGGAACTGTTAACCAACCTAATCCTTCAAAAAAATAAGAGCCAGCCCCCGCTTTTGCTGGTTTAAACCGGTGGTTTATAGTGTTTACTTCCTTTATAAGGTTTACGGCACTCATAACTGGTTGTCTTTTAGATGGATATAAGCCCCATCTATTACAAGAACCACGAACATCTATTACAAGAACCACGAACATCTATTACAAGAACCACGAACACCTATTACAAGAACCACGACACACCTATTACAAGAACCACGAACACCTATTACAAGAACCACGAACACCTATTACAAAAGCACGAAGCCTATTACAAAAGCACGAAAGTGCGCCTGCTATTTCAGGTAAAAAATGCTTCAAAAAGGACTGGCAAGCCCATTTTACTGTTGAGCAGTCAGCTTGTCGTGACTATTACAAGGGAATAGATTTGTAATGGTGGTGACTGGGTTGCATCTTTGGGTCGCCGGAAGTGTCCCTGGCTAGCCGTTATGCAGCCCACCTTGTTCGACCACCTGCCCATTCCGGAGCCACCAAGCAAGGTGGTTGTGCAGCACAACGCGCTGGTTAATGCCCGCTTCGAGCTGAGCACGGTGGAGATGCGCCTGTTCATGGCGATGCTCTCTCGCATCGGGCGCGACGATAACGAATTCCGGGAGATGCATATCCCGCTAACTGAAATCGTGGCCTTGTCGGGGCGTCGGCCCAGCGTTAAGGACTACCAGCAGGTGGCAGCCATGTGCGACCAGTTGGTGAGCCGCATTCTGCACATTGAGCGGCCCACCGAAAGCCGGCGGCGGCGCGAGCGGCGGACGGCTACGCCCGATTTCGACAAGATTCCCCTTATGGCCTACGCCAAGTACCGGGGCGAGGAAGGGGCCTTGCGGGTGCGCTTCAACGACGAGGTGATGCCCTACCTGCTGCAGCTGCACCAGAACTTCACCAAGGCGCAGGTCGTGCAGCTGCTCAAGCTTAAAAGCCCGCACTCGTACCGCATCTACTGGTTGCTGAAGGAGTATGCGGGCTTTGGCACCCGGGTACTAGGCTTGGAGGAACTGAAAAGCATCCTGAACCTGGTTGGCCAATACAAGCAGTTTCCGCTGTTTCGTCTGCGGGTGCTCGACCGGGCGCAGCAGGAGTTGAGTCAAACCGATTTGCCGTTCAGGTTTGAGCTGCTGCGCGAAGGCAAAAGTGTTTCCCAGATAAAATTCATCTTCAAGCCCTTGACAGCCTTGCCCGAAAGTCTGGTTGAACCAGAGCTACCAGCTTGGCTAAAGGTGTTGCATGAGTTGGCCCTGGCCCCGGCCAGCCTGGCCAGCATCCAGGAGCTGGTAGACAAAGGCACCGTAACGCCGGAGTACGTGCAATTTGTGGTGGGCACCCAAAAGGCGAAATACCAGGCTGGTAAGCTAAAAAGTCTGGCGGGCTCCATTTTCACGGCCATATCCAAGCAACACCTGCTGACTGAGTACCAGACCCAGCGCAAAGCGCGGCCAGCTACTGGCGGTCGGCCGGGTCGGCAGCGTGAGAAGCTGCTGGGGGAGTTGCAGGATGCCCGCAAGAGCCTTCAGTTTGTACTCACGGCTCCGTCTTATTCGGATGCCACGCGCCCGGCCGCCGAAGCACAGGTGCGAGCCGCTATTGAAGTCTTAGAAGCACAGCTGCAGCAGCTGCCAGCTTAGCGCTGGCGGGTGTCGTGGTTTTTGTAATAGGTAAAACTTGGGGTTTGGCTCCTGCTGCGCGGTAACGCACCATGTGACAGATAGGATGCGGTCTCCGGGCTTGGAGCCAACTGGTAGTTTAGTTGAATATTGCAGTAATAGACTTAATACTAGTTGCCAGACTGGTGATGGCAGCTATTACAAAAACCACGACCCTCACTGCATAAAGTGGATGATACAGGTAATGGCACGTCGGGTAGCAATGAGTAGTTGCTATTACAAAAACCACGACGCCTTCTAGCAAGGTATGCTTCACACTCAACTGAGCCTAAATTACTGTAGTACTCCCCAAAAGCTGGACAGGTTAGGCGGGCTAGCTTAGCTCGATTATGACTCCCAAACGTACCCGCCGTCGCTACACGGCCGCCTTCAAAGCCGAGGTAGCCCTGGCCGCGCTCACCGAGCGCCAGCCCCTGGCTGAGTTGGCCGCCCACTACCAGCTGGCCACGGCCCAAATCACGCGCTGGAAGCAGCACCTGCGCGAGCAAGCCGCTCAGGTTTTTACGGACGCGCCTGCCCCCAGCGCGCCCGTGCCCGATGTGGAGCCGCTTTATGCCGCCATTGGCCGGCTGCAGATGGAAAACGCGCGGCTAAAAAAAACGCTGCCCCGATGAGTACCGCCCAGCAACGCGCCCTCGTCCAGGCCCCCGCCGGTGGCTCCGTAGCCGCCCGCTGCCGGGCCCTGGGCCTGGCGCGCAGCAGCTTCTACTACCAGCCCGGCGGGGAAAGTGCGTATAACCTCGACCTCATGCGCCTGCTTGATGAGGAGTTTACGCAGCATAATTTCAAGGGCGTACTCGGCCTGCGCGACCACTTGCGCCTGGCCGGGCACGGCGTCAACGCGAAGCGGGTGCGCCGCCTCGTGCGCCTGATGGGCCACGAGCCAGTCTACCCCAAGCCACGCTTAACCCTTCCTGGCCAAGGCGTTACGCGCTATCCGTACTTGCTGCGCGACCGACCGGCCACGGCTCCGAATGAGGTCTGGAGTACCGACATTACCTACGTGCCCATGGCCAAGGGCTTTCTCTACCTGGCTGCTGTGCTCGACTGGCACTCGCGCTACGTGTTGAGCTGGCCGCTCTCTAACACGCTCGACGTAGGCTTCTGCCTGCGGGCTCTGGCCGATGCGCTGCGCGTGGCCCCGGCCCCGCACATCTTCCATTCCGACCAGGGCAGCCAGTTTACGAGCCTGGTGTATGAGCAGGCCCTGCTGGCCGCTGGCTGCCGCATCAGCCGCGATGGCCGGGGGCGGGCCACCGACAATGCCTTCATCGAACGCCTCTGGCGCACCCTCAAATGGGAGCACATCTACCTCAACCCCGCCGATGACGGCCACCACCTACACCACCAATTACACGCGTACTTTGTCTACTACAATCACCGCCGACCTCACCAAAGCTTAGGGGGCCAGACGCCGGCCCAAGTCTTCGCCCAACCTTCTTTCACTCAATTATAACCATATTACTTAACAAAACCCGCTAAACTGTCCAGTTTTTGGGGAGTAGTACATACTTCTTACTTTTTTTAATTTTGAGCCAATCAAGTGGACGAAATAGTAAATAATGAGATAACTACGCACAGTACAAAAATCTGGGTGTACCCCTAATTTCTATAAATTTAAAGTTTAAATTAGCATAAAATTAAGACGAAGTTGCTGGTTTTTTACCTTTTTATACTAATAATTCCGTTGTTATCAGCGATTTGTGTAGTTTGTTCACACAGTGCGATTTATAGTATTTTTCCCACTGTCTGCTGCCTCTGCTACTTGTTTGATTCATAAGTAGCTGGGGCACCTTAGGAGAAGCCTCAACTGTTAGCCTAATAGGGGTCCCACTAGAGGAGGAACAGAAACCCCAGCTAAGGAATTTTAGTCAGCACTACCTATCAGGTAGCTGGGTTACACAGCAGGTTCTGGGTGCTTATAGGTGGTTGGGGAAGAGCAAGTGCCTTATCTTGCCAACGCTAGCCTCCCCGTTATGGACCCCACCGCCGACCAGCTTGCTCCCATTATCAACCCGGCTCACTTACCCGCTCTGCTTTAGCAACTCGTCGCGGACTTGGCTGACCCCACCGTTACCTATCTGCTGGGGGGCTACTATTACGAGCGCACCAATCACCCGCGCTACCGCCACTTTCCCGCCGTGTTTGCCCTGCGGCAGGACGAAGTGACGAATGTGGAGGTGGGGCCAGATTTTGTGACCTTCGATACGGAGTTGGTTCGCTACCCCGAACGAGGCGAGCCCTATTATCCGGGTCCGTGGGCTGACCGCTTCCGCGCTACCGTCCCTTTCGCTCAACTCTACCAACTCTGCCGCCAGGTGCTCACCTCAACTGAGCAAACGGCCGAAGAGGTGAGCTATGGACCAGATACCATCCTGTATTATAATGAGGCAGTCTATAAACAGCACCCAACGCCAGCTGACATCAAGCAAGCCTATGCGGCGACTCCTCGTTCGGGGAGCCATCCGTTGGTGACCGTGCTGACCGCAGTGGCAGCGGGACTAACCGACCCCGCCAATCACTACCTATTTAATATAATATGACCGCATTTGAGAGCCTGGACGGCCCCGTGCTGCTCGGCATGCTCCATCTGCACGCACACACCACGCGCGACCTAGTCCTGGAGTCGGAGGCCTTCACCTGCTTAGAGGCTATCCGAATAGGCGTTTAGGCTCACCCAAAAAGACAATTATACCAGGTGATGCGGGCGCAGGCAAACTGGAGCATAGCCAGGTAGTTTTCAGGCTTTTTAGCCCAGCGGATGAGCAGATGGCGAAACCGGTTAAGCCAGGAGTGGGTACGCTCCACGACCCAGCGCCGGGCTTTCTGACCGGCCTTCTTGGCCTGCACCTCTTCGCCCCGTGGGCGAATGTGGGCCGTATAGCCCAGGGCGGCCACCCCTTCCCGCACCTGGGGGTAGTCGTAGCCCGCGTCCAGGCATACGCCCTGCTCGCCTCCGCTCGCCAGGTGAGCTTGCCGGGCGGCTTGAGCGGCGGGCGGCATACTCGCTAACGCGCTTTCGGTCAGCTTCCTGTCGTGTCGATTGGCCCCCTCCAGCACCAGCCCCACCGGGATGCCCCGTGCTTCCGTGAGCAGGCTGCGCTTGACGCCGCCTTTGCCGCGGTCCGTGGGGTTGGGCCCGGTTTTTTTTCCGCCCAACGGCGCTTTGTGCAGCGAACCGTCGAGGGCCATCCAGTCGAAATCGAGACCGATTAAGTGCTCGTAGTCTTGCAGGGCCACGTCCCAGAGTTGGGCGAAGACCACGGCCTGCACCCACTCCTGGAAGCGGGCGTGGGCCGTGGAGCCGGAACAGATACCCCTGGCGCTCAACGCTTTCCACTGGCAGCCCGTGCGCAAGACGAAGAAAATGCCGTCGAGCACCTGCCGGTCGGGTACGCGCCGTTTGTGACAGCCCAAGGGGTGTGCTTTGGGCACATGGACGGGCAGCTTGGGCGAGAGGCGTTCCCAGAGCGTGTCCGAAATGCGAAATTCTTGTGTCGTAGCCATACCCCAAAAATACAACTGCTTTTACCCTATTCGGATAGTCTCTTAGTACTGCTGGACCCCTACGACCACCGGCGGTGGTCGACCGTCCGCGTTGCTTTTGCCCTGGTCTGGCAGGTGCTGCGCAGTGATAGCCCACAGGTCGACTTGGAAGAAATCAAGGATGCTGGGGGCCTACTCTACTACGCGCCTGAAGTGTTGGGCACCTACGTGCGGCAGGGCCGACTAGCCTAATTCTACCTACCCGACTCCCGCATGGAAGAGTTGCTTCATCCGCGTCACCCCCTCGCTAAATATCACCAGTCGCAACTAGACTTTCTAGCGGCGCTACCGGAAGCCCAACGAGTCTACCAGGCCCGGCTGTTTCGGCTCGGCAACGCCAACTACCGCTATCAGCAGCAGGCCGCGGGCGAGGTGAAGGAAGACGACTTCTACCATTGGCTGGAAGGCTTACCCGAGAAGATGCGGCTAGCCATGGAACGCGAGGGGTTCGCAGCGAGCAAGCATAGCCTGCCGCTACGGCGGCACGCGCTGGAGCGCCGTGACCTTGGCTACGAGGCGTTTCTGCAAGCTATCCTCTCGCCCGAGGACTGGGCCTATCAACAGGAGCTAGCACAATCCTCAGCCCCCAAGTAGTAGCGCACCTAAAGGGAGAAAAAGCAGTGGTCGATAACTAATTTCGGGCGGCTCAGTAGCGTTTTCAGCTAAAAGTTTCATCTTAAGGATGGTCTACCTTAGCGTGTAACTTTTAGACCAAGCGTTCAACCGAGGCCAGCCTAGCGAACTACTCAGCTGCTATACTCGTCACGAAGTGATTTGCGACTCCATGATGTGAAAGCGGGGATTCATCAGAGACGCGAGTTGTGGCCCAAACTCGTCGAGTCGGGTGAAAAAAGCAAGGACGGCCGTCTTGAACGCGCCCTTGGTGCGGTAAAACTGGGTGTCGATGATTTTCTGGAGCAGAAACTTCCAGAGCCGCTCAATCAGGTTCAGATTAGGCGAATACGTGGGCAGAAAGACTTGCACTAGGCGCGTACCAGTCAGCCAAGTGGTCAGGTCCTTGTTTTTATAGTAGCGGGCGTTATCGCAGACGACGTAGACCGACCCTTCGGGGTGGGCGGCCAGCAACTTCTCGTAGGGCCGTCGGGTGCTCTGGGCGTTGACACAGTCGGTTTCATCCAGGTGTACCTGGGTGGGAGCCACGGCGTTAAGGGCGGCATTGAGGTTGACTCGTTCGCGGCCCCTGCCCGTAAGTAAGGGCCGTTCTTTGCCCGTTTCGGTCCAGACGTAGCGCGCGCGCGTGTTGTGGGTGGGGTGGGCGGCGTCGGCGAAATAGACCACCGCCTCGCCGGCGTCGGCGGCGGCCAGCAGCGGGGCTCGCGTCTCGGCCACAAAGGCCGTTTGCAGAGCCGCATCGGCTTGGCAGGGCACGGCCGTGGTCAATTTGTACGAGAAGCCGTGCCGATGCAAGAGGTGCGTCAACCCCGAAACCGAGTACTCAACCCCCTAGGTCGTGGTCAGCCAGTCCACCAGTTGGCGGCAGTCCGTGTACAACGTGCGCCCAATTTCGGCCCGCAGTTCCAGCAGTTGGGTGCTGTTCAAGCGGCCCGCGTAGCCGGGCGCTTCTTTAGCCAGCAGCGCCGCCAAGCCGTGGCGCTGGCAGGCCTGGGCATAGCGGTGAACGGTGGATTCGTCCAAGCCCAGGTCCTGGGCAATGGCTGCGGCCGCCCGGCCGTGGTCGAGCATGAGTAGCACTGTGACCGGCACGTAGCCCGCCTTGCCTCGGCAAGCATAGTGCACTTGCCGTAACAGCACCCGTTCACTATCGGTGAAGACCAGTTGCATGCTGCAACATTACGACTGGTTGACGCTTTTCATTTTGCGACGGGTATAACAAGTCGGTTTTGGAAGGCGCGGCCGGGGTAGCGTCATTCTTTTTGCAGCTGCCCAGGCTGGTTAAGCCCAGGGCCATGACGACTAGGGAAAGGGGAAAACTTTTCATAAAAAAGGGTTGGTAAAAAGGTGAAAAAATGCACCGTTGACTTATCGCCCGGTGCCTGGCTTTGGGGCATAGCTGGCTGGTGCCCGAATCGGGCGGCTGGCCCAGCGCAGCGTAAGAAGTGGTGGAAAGGTGGCAGTAGCCCGCGCCGTGCGCTCAGCGGTAGCCAAACCGGTAGCGCAGCCCGAAGCTGCCCCCTCCGGCCAGATAGCCCCCGGAAGCAGGGTCGTTGTGGCCCGCTTGAAAAATGGTTTGCACATCCTTGTTGAGCAGGTAGTCCAGCGTAGCCTGCAACCGGCGGCGGCGGCCAAACGCGTAGCTGGCATCCACGCCCAGGGTGGCGTGCAGGCCGAAGGCGCGCCGCTCAAACCCAAAGGTTTCCTGCCCGGTAACCTGGCGGTTGACGATGGCATACTCCCCAAACCTGACCGACGACCACACGGGCACCACCCCACCTACCGCGTCGAACTGCACCCGGTGCCGGAAGGACGGCGTGAGTGCATAGCGCAGCAGCACGGGCAGGGCCAGCCCCCGCTCCGTAAGCGTCTGGTTGGGCACGGCGAAGACGCCGCCGGGGGTAGCGAATACCGTACCCACGGGCTCATCCGCGAAGGTTTCGCCGTACTGAAACCCTAGCTGCACGGCCAGGCGCGGGGCCAGGTAGTAGCCGGCGTACACGTACGGCACGGGCCCCGCCGACACGTACTGCGCGTAGTGGCCGTAGCCATCGCGGTAAGTGACGGGGTAGCTTGTCGTTTGCGTTTCCCCCGGCAACGTTTTGATGACCGGCGCCGGGTAAGGGGTTTGCTCGGAGTAGCGTACGTAGTAGAAATAGCCCCCGATGGCCGTGCCCGCATAGAAACGGGGCCGCAGCGTCACCACTTCACTCGCCCGGGCCAGCCGCCGCACGTACGTAGCTGGTTGGGGCCCCAGGGTGAGGCCCAGGCGCACGCTGCCCGCCAACGTCACCAGGGGTTTGCCGGTCAGCAGGATGGTAGCGGCCCCGACGGTGGCATCGACAAACCCGTAGCGGCCCAGCCGCCGCTGCAAGCCATAGAGCAGGGCTACGTCGGCCGTGAGAAACTGGCGGCCGTCGTTTTGATAAAAGAAAAAGGGGGTTTCGTGCGCGTTCTGCCCCAGGCCCGTACCCAGCGCCACCGAGAGGTAATTAGCGGAAAAACTACCCACGTCGTGTCCCAGGCGCAGGCGTCGCTCCCGGTTGTAGTAGTAGCGCCCGGCCACCTGCGCCCGCAGGGTCAGGTCCTGGCCACTACCCAAGCCGTAGGCCGGCCGGTAGCGCGTAAGCGCCGGGCTTACCTCTCCCAGCACCGACCAGGCCGGGTCGTCCAGCTTGTGCTCGTAGGCCACATGCAAGCCGTACCGCGTGTAGTAGCTGTCGGGGCCGAAGGCCGTGGCGGAGGATGGCAGGAAGTTGTTGAGCCCCAGCTTCCAGAGGCTGCGCTGCTGCTGCACCCGTAGCGGCACCTCGGCCCCTGGCGGCAGCCCGATTTCTTCGCCGTAGTGCAGGCGCGTCGTATCGGGGGTGGTTTGTGCGGCTGCCGGCCAGGTGGTGCCCACCAGCAAGTATACCCATAGCTGGAACGACCAGCGGCGAACAGAAAAAAGACTAGTCATCAGCAAGGAAATAGCGAGGTTAGAAAGGGGCCGCCAGCGGCTGGAGCTGGAGCGTGAGGGGGGCGTACGACGTGCTCACCCGTACCACGGGGCGGGGGCCGGCGGTCGGCCTGGTGGTCAGGGAGGCGCGGCTGGCCGTGGCTTTTTTACTGGCCGCGTAGGCGGCGGGCACCAGCAGCTCGCCTTGCAGCACGCTGAGCTGGTAGGTGAAGAGCGCCAACTCTGGGGCACTGATAACCACCTCCGTGCGGTCGGCCTCCACCTGGAGCTGGCGCAGGTCGGCTGCGGGCTGCACCTGGATGCTACCGTAGTAGTTGCGCACCACACAGCTCCCGCCCAGGCCCAGCAGCCGCACGGCCGACTTATTGGCCTCGCAGGTAAAATCGGCCTGCACGCCGGTCGCCGTCAGGTCGGCGTAGCGGGCCGTGGCCGTGAGGGTGCCGCGCAGGTTGCGCAGGGTAATCTGCCCGAAATTCTGCGTGAGCTGCTGCTGGCCGCTGAGGTCGGTGAGCGTGGTTTGGCCATAGGTATTCACCACTTGCAGGGGGTTGCCGGCGGGCATCAGCACGGTGTACTCGGCCCGCAGGTCGCTGCGCACGGCGGGGGCCCCGGCCGGCAGCACAAACAGGTTGACGAGGTCGAGCGCGTTGCCGCTTTGCTGGAGGCGGTACTGCGCCACGGGCAGGTCCTGCACGGCCACGGACCGCTCGGCGTGGCGGGCGCTCAGGCGCAGGGTTACCTGCACGGTGGGCCGGTCCCAGCCGCGCACCTGCACGCTGGCCTTCTCGGCCCGGATGCGCACGGCCATGCCGGGCGGGCAGGGCCAGGCTTGCTCCACGGTGCGCGTCACGACCTGCACCCGCTGCTGGGCGCGCACGGCGGGCAGTAGCAGCAGCGCCAGCAGCACCAGGAGCGTACCCCAGCGCCCCCAGGCACGCAACGAAGTCAGTAGCAAGCTCATGAGATAAGTAAATGAACCAGTTGGCGGGTGAAGGAGGCCCGGAGGGCAACGAGGTGGGCTTGCTCGCGCAGCAGCTCCGGAGAGGTGCCAAAGCGCCGGGCATCCTGCTGCAGCTGCGCTTGCTGGGTGTCCAGCTCTTGCAGCTGGGTGCGCAAGGCCCGAAATTCGCCCGATTGGCACACGGCGGGCTGGGCAGAGCAGTGGGCCTCGATAAAGGACAAGCCCTGCGCCTCCAGCGGGTCGGCCGCCGGCGTGGGCAGCAGCAGCGGGCGGGCTTCCTCGCTAAACGTGAGGGTTTCGCGGGGCGCAGCGGGTGCCGGCGCAGCGTGCCATTGCCACCAGCCCACGCCTAGCAGCACCAGCAGGCTGGCTGCCAGCGCCCACGCCCGGTGCCCGGCGCGGGTGCGCCACAAGGGCCGCACTACAGTGGCCGGTGCCACGGCGGCCGGAGCCACGGCCGCATCCAGCTGCGCGGCAATGGCCTCCCACACGTCGTCGTCGGGCTCATGCGCCGGCAGCGCGGGCAGGGCGCGGGCAAGTGCCGCCGCCGCCGCTAGCTGCGCCTCGATGCGCGGCCAGGTGGCGGGGTCGGGCTCGTGGGCGGGCAGCGCCGCCAGGGCCCGCCGCAGGTTGGGTGCGCCAGGTTCGGGGGTGTCGGAAAGCTGGCTCATGGGTAGAGATACTGAAGTTTGCGTTGGAGCAGGCGCTTGGCGTGGTAGAGCTGCGATTTGCTGGTGCCTTCGGTGATAGCCAGCAACTCGGCTACTTCCTGATGGGTATAGCCTTCCACCTCGATGAGGCAGAACACGGCGCGGTAGCTGGCCGGCAGCTCGCTGATGGCCTGGTCGAGGGCCTCCCCCGTGAGGCTGTCGTGCCAGGCCACCGCCGGCTCGGGGTGGCGGTCTTGGTCGTACACCTCCTGGCGCGGCTCGCGCTGGAGCGTGCGCAGGGCCCGGCGCACCACAATCGCTTTCATCCAGGCGCCCAGCGTCGATTGCTGCCGGAAACCAGCCAGGCCCTGAAAGATGTCGACAAAGGCCTCCTGCAACGCATCCTGCGCCAGCGCCCGGTCACTGAGAATCCGCAGGGCCGACGAAAACAGCGCCATTTTATACTGCTGATAGAGGCGGTACTGCGCCTGGCGGTCCTGGGCCAGGCAGCCCACCAGCAGGCGTTGCTCTTCGAGGGAAAGGGGAGTCGGCGAGTCGGCCACGAGCCTTGCGTAATTTCTGTGCCCCAAAGTGCCGGGCCGCAGCGAAAAGGTTGGTCGGGCCACCAGGAATATTTTCAGCGAGTTGGCTAGTGCCCGGCGCATCGGCTCGCTAAGTCAGGCTGTTTAAGTTAGCTGGTATCTGATAAAGGTCTGAAATTCAAATCCATCGCCCTCCGCGTCGCGCCTCACGAGACCCCTATGGGGCCGGGGCAGAGTCGATACGTTCTGCGTGCAGCCCCACCCCCGGCCCCTCCCCTGCGGGGGAGGGGAGCCAGACGGAATGCATTCCCAAAGTCGATTTCCTCTAATAAAGGCTCCCCTCCCCCGCAGGGGAGGGGCCGGGGGTGGGGCTGCACACAGAACGTATCAACTCTGGAGGGCCGGGGGGTGAGGCGCAACGCGGAGGGCGATACAAACTGTTGACGATAAAATACTTGTCAGATACAAGCTAACTTAAACAGTTTCTAAGTCAGGTTCGGGAGTTTCCAAAGGGCGGTAGCCAGGCGCGCCAACGGCCCCATCGGACCGCAGGAAGGGGCCGCGTGGCCGCCAACAAGGGGAAAGCTAGCGCCCCGAAAAATAAAAGGCGGGGGCGGGCGCAAGTTTCCGGCGCATCTGGAGCCTAAGCAGTAGCCAAACATTTCCTGGCTCGGCGCTTCTCCCGCATGATTTCCCCGCTTGCCTATTTGGTTTGGAACCCAGACCCCATCATTACCCACCTTGGCCCGCTTGCGCTCCGCTGGTACGGGGTGTTATTTGCGTTGGGCTTTGTGGTGAGCACGCCCGTGTTCCAGCACATTTTCCGCAGCGAGCACGTAGCGTCGCGCTGGGTGGATGTCCTGACCCTCTACCTGGTGGTGGGCACCGTGGTGGGGGCGCGCCTGGGCCACATCTTCTTTTATGAGCCCGACATATTGCTGAAAGACCCGCTGGAAGTACTTAAAGTCTGGCACGGCGGGCTGGCTTCGCACGGGGCTACCCTGAGCATTCCGCTGGCCTGCTGGCTGTTTGCCCGCCGCCACCAGTTCGATACCCTCTGGGTGCTCGACCGCATCGTGATTGCGGTCGGCATTGGCGGGGCGTGCATCCGCCTGGGCAATTTCATGAATTCCGAAATTGGCGGCTACCCCACCAGTGTGCCCTGGGCCGTGGTGTTTCCACGCGACACCGGGCACCTGCTGCCCGCCGGGGCCGTACCGGTGGCCCGCCCCGAGCGCCTGCCCACTGGCGACGCAAGCCCCCAGCTACTGCCCGCCAACGTGCCCCTCGGCCCCAGCGCGCTGATGGCCGTGCCGCGCCACCCCACGCAGCTCTACGAGGCGCTATATTGCGGGCTGCTGGTGGCGCTCATCTACTACCTGTGGAACCGCACCCGAGAGCGCACCCCGCGCGGGCAGCTGCTCGGCTTGTTTATGGTGCTGTTGTTCACTCAGCGCTTCCTGGTCGAATTCCTGAAAGAAGCCCAGGTAGATTTCGAGAAAGACCACCTGTTCAACCAGGGCCAGCTGCTGAGCTTGCCGCCGCTGCTGCTGGGTTTGTGGCTGCTGTGGCGCGCCGGCAAAAACCCAAACAATCCGTACGGCTACGCCCCCCGCGATTTGGCGACGGCAGCGGAAAAGGCGCGCCCGACTTCGGCCGCCGGGTAGGTAGCAGGGGCAAGTCTGCTCTTTCGGAGGTAGGCTGCCTGGGCGCTTTTGCCTGGTTACCAGTTGGAATAGATGGCGAAGGAATTCTCGCTAGCATAGCACAGGGCGAAAAGTTACGCTACGCTTCGCCGGTCAGCTACCCTGTTCAGATGTTCAGGTACCAGACCAGCACGGCTACCCCTGCTGCCTGGTACTACGCCTGCCAGGCGGCGGGAGCCCGGGCGTCCGTTAGCAGGGTGTTGATAAGGGAGAGAGGGCAAACTGCAAGTACTTGTCCTGCTCCAGCTTACTCGCATCACAGAGCAGATATATGTGGCCCGCTATCCCGGCCACCGCCAGGCTAATCGCGGCTTCGGCCTCGCTGTTCGCGCTTAGGCCACGCTGTAGCGAGAGGCCGTCTACCCCCAGAAAGTCTTTGTCTACGCGGTAGCGCTTTAGCTGCTCGACCGCGACGGTGCCGTGTGTGGCCTGGCGCTCGGTGTCGACCTCGCCGCCCGCCAGCACCACCTGCACGGCCGAGCCCACCAGCTCGAAGAGTACAGGCAGCGAGTTGGTAACCACCCGCAATCGCAACTGGCCGATGGCAGCCAGCCCGAGCGCCAGCTCACGCACCGCGAGGCCGAGCTGCTCCGGTGCCTGCTCGAGTAGCGGGCGCAGGTGCTCACACGCACCGCCGTGCTGCGCGAGCTGTGGGGCGACGACAGCTTTTTCAACGGCCGCAGCCTCGACGTCTTCATCACCCGCCTGCGCCGCTACCTGCGCCACGACCCCAACGTGCAGCTGCTCAACGTGCGCGGCGTGGGGTATAAGCTGCTGGCGTAGCAGCCGGCTGGCTGCTGCCCCATACCTCGGTGCGGCCGGCCCGCAACGGGCGCGGCCCGGCGCTACTTTGCCCGCTCTACTTCGTCCTGGCCCGCGCCGGCGCGCTGGCTTTTGCGGGGTAGGCCGGGGTTGCCGAGCTTGTAGGTGAAGGCGAGGCGCAGCAGGCGCGTGTCGTTGCGGCGGTAGAAGCCGAAGTCCTGGCTGGCGTAGTGCACGTCGGCCGCGCCGCGCTCGGTGTAGAGCAGGTCGGCCAGGCTCAGGCTCAGGATGGCCTTGTTATCCAGCAGCTTGAGGGTAGCCCCGGCGTTGAGGGCGTAGTACGACACCGAGCGGTAGAAGCCCTGGATGGTGGGCGAATTGTAGTAGCCCGAGAGCTGCGCCGTGAGGTGGGGCGTGAGGGTGAAGGAGTTGGTGACACTCAAGTTGTACACCAGCAGGCGGCTCTGCTGCAACTCGGCGGCGTAGGTCGAGTGGAAGGCTTGCTCGTAGACGGTCAGGTTGTTATCCACTTTCCAGCGCTTGCCGAGGGCGAACGGGGCGATGACCGTGACGCCGTAGTTGGAGGAGGAGCCGAGGTTGCCGTAGGTGTAGGTGGTTTCGCGGGTGGCCCCGTTTTGCAGCGGGTATTCGGAGGCAAACTGGCGGGTGTAGTTGAAGAACGGGGCCACGCTCAGCTCGTGGGCAAACACGTTGGTCCACTCCACGGCATCGGTGAAGGAGGGGAGCAGAAACGGGTTGCCCTGGTTGGAAAAATACTGGCTCTGGTAGCTCAGAAACGGGTTGAGCGAGCTGTAGGCGGGCCGCTCGATGCGGCGCGAGTAGCTCAGGTTGAGCTGGTAGGCGGGCGAAAACTTGTACTGCGCATACGCCGTCGGAAACAGCTGGAAGTAGTCGTTGCGGTTGCTGGCTAGGGTGGTGCGCGAGGTGCCGAGCGTGCGCGTGTACTCGCCGCGCAGCCCCACTTGCAGCGAGAGCTTCGGCCAGTCGCGGCTGGCCGAGGCGTAGGCGGCGTAGATGTTTTCCTGGTACTCGAACTGGTTGGTGCGTCGGGCATCGGCCACCCAGGTGCCGCCCAGCTCGCGCTGAAACAGGAAGTCGTTACGGGCCGCCACCTGGCTGTATTTAGCCCCGGTTTCCAGCTTGAACTTCGGGAAAGGCAGCGTCACGTCGGCCTTGAGCGAGTGGATGCGCGTACCGCCCGCGAGCTG
>JBPBPU010000094.1:0-16010 GCA_050954465.1 Janthinobacterium lividum | reverse complement strand
CGGAGAGGGGGCTAGGGGGTGAGGTAAGCGTTGGAGGGCGACTCGCGTACTACCCCTCCATCATCAGCAAATGGGCGTGGTCGCGCAGGATGGTGCGCAGGAAGTCCTCGTCTTTCAGGTTAGATTGTAGGTTGAGCAACGTCTTTATTTTAGTGGCGCTGCTGTGTAGCAGCTGGTGATTCTGCTGGTGCAGCGCGTGGCTGAGTAACTGGCGGAGCAGGGCCAGGTCGTGGTCGGAAAGCTGGGCGGCCTGCGGAAATACGGGCTGGTAGCTGGCGGGCGCAAGCGGGGCGGCCAAGTCGGGCAGCAGGCGGGAGCGGGCCTTCAGCATAACTACCGTGGAGCCCGCCGCTAGGTCGCCCAGGCGCTGCCCTTTGCGCGTTAGTACGATGGTGAGGACGGCCGCCAAGCCCCAACTCAGCCAGATGTCAACAAACCGCAGCAACCAGCGCAGAAGATAATCGCTGAGGCGGGCTGGGGTGCCATCGAGGCGCACGACCCGAATGTTGCGGGCTTTTTTGCCGAGCGTCTGGCCGTTGAAAAATATTTCACACACCAGGCTGTAGCACAAGAGTGGCCCGTAGCCGAGAGCCAATAGCAATATCGCTATCGCGTAGCCGACGGCTTGGGCCGGGTCGTGGTAGTCGACCGGCGTTGAGTCGGCTTTACTACCATCGGCCATCTTGCTGAAGAAGAACGTCCATAGCCCGCCCCAGGCCGCCACCACCAGCAAGTCAATCAGGGTCGCCAGCACCCGGTCGCCGACGCTGGCAACTTCGTATTCGAGGCTGACGTTCTGGGTGGTTTGAATCCGAATGGTGGCCATGAAACCTCACTTGAAGGGAGAACCGGAAATGTCGCTGACGTGGCCCACTAACTCATCCCTCCATCATCAGCAAATGGGCATGGTCGCGCAAAATGGTGCGCAGGAAAGGCTCGTCGCTCAGGCTGGTTTCGACGTGCAGGAGCTGTTTCACTTTGTTGGCGGTTTCGTTGAGCAGCACGTACTGGTCGCGGCGCACGCTACGGTCGAGGAGCTGGCGCAGCAGGGCTACGTCGTGGTCGGAGAGTTGGGCGGCTTGCGGAAATACGGGCTGGTAGTCGAGCGGCAGGGCCTGGTCGGCTACGAGCAGGGCGGCGGCGGCACGCTGCCGCAGCACGGTGGTGCCGGCCAGTAAGTCGCCGATGCGCTGGCCTTTGCCGTTGGCCACGATAACCACCGTGGCCAGGCCACCCAGAAACATCACTATCTCGAAGGGCCGCAGCAGCCAGCGCAGGAAGTAGTCGCCGAGGCGGGCCGCCGTGCCATCGAGGCGCATGACGCGGATGTTGCGGGCTTTTTTACCGAGCGTCTGGCCGTTGAAAAAGATTTCACACACCAGCATGTAGAACACGGTGGGCAGAACCGCCAGCCACACGAATATTTCATCCAGGGGCACATTGCTGTTGAGAATGGCCATCGCAATAGCCCACGCCAGGTATAGCGCGTAGTCGATGAGGGCCGCCACAATACGGTCGCCGATGCTGGCAATCTCGTATTCGAGGGTAACGTTTTGGGTGGTGTGAACGCGAATGGTGGACATGGACGGGGCAGGAGAAACAGCGGGCCAATGGGCCTGGCTGCAAAGTAACAGCCCCGGCGCATCCGTACCGCGCCGGGTTTAGCTTATCTTCACCGCCGCTACGCTAACCCCCTACTTTGCTATGCGCGAAGCTTCCTTCCGCCGCCTCAACCAGGAGCGCTGGCAGCGCTACGAAAAGCAGCCCACCAGCCCCGACCCCGACGAGCTGGCCGCCCGCTTTGTGGCCCTCACCGACGACCTGGCTTATGCCCAGACCTTCTACCCGCAGTCTGACACCACGGCCTACCTCAACCAGCTGGCCAGCCGCCAGCACCAGGCCATATATAAAAACAAGACCGAGACCAGCGGGCGCTTCGGCCGCTTCTGGCTGCGCGAAGTGCCGCTGGTAGTGAGCCGCCACCGCCCCGAGATACGCTGGGCCCTGCTCATATTCGTGCTCAGCGCCCTCATTGGGGCTCTATCGGCAGCTTATGACGACACGTTTGTGCGCGTGGTGCTCGGCGACAGCTACGTGAACATGACCCTGGACAATATCCGGCACGGCGACCCGATGGGCGTGTACAAGCAAGGGCCGGAAGCCCCGATGTTCTTCCAGATAACCTTTAACAATGTGCGGGTAGCGCTGCTCACGTTCGTGTTTGGCATCACGGCAGGTATCGGCACCTCGTTTATGATGTTTCGCAACGGCCTAATGCTGGGAGCGTTCCAGTATTTCTTTTTCCGGCACAAGGTGCTGGTCGCCTCGCTGCTTACAGTCTGGATTCACGGCACGCTCGAAATTTCGTCTATCGTGCTGGCGGGCGGCGCGGGCTACGTGCTGGCGCGGGGCTTCCTGTTTCCGGGCACCTACCCACGGGGCGAGGCATTCCGGCTGGCTGCCCGCGAGGGCCTCAAGCTGGCGCTCGGGCTAGTGCCGCTTTTCTTCGTCGCAGGCTTCCTCGAAAGCTTCGTTACGCGCCACACCGAGATGCCGGTAGCGCTGAGCTTGTTTATTATCGGCTCGTCGGCCACGTTTATTGGCTGGTATTTCGTGGTGCTGCCCCGGCAGCTGCGCCAGCGCGGCGAGCAGGAGGCCGAAGCTGCCGCCTAGCTTTGCCGCCTGCTTAGTTCAGCTCTAACCAACTCCCTTACTTGCTCATGCCTCTCACCTTTACCCAAGAATCTGATTTTCGCCAGGAACGGGACTTTGGCCAGAAAATCAGCGCTACGTTTGAGTTTCTCGGGGCCCACTGGCGCCCCCTGGGCCGGGTGCTGCTTTATCTGGTGCTGCCCATAGCTTTGCTGCAAGGCGTTATCGGGGCGTTGCTGCAGTCGGAGCTGCTTTCCTCAGTCATGCGCTATCCTGGTGCGGTGTACCCTGGCCGCCTCGGCATGTACTCTTCTATGTACGGCCAGATGCTCAGCTCGCCGTATTACTATATTAATCTGATTGTTTCCTTTGCGTTTAACTCGGTGTTGATACTCACCATCTATGGGTACCTGCTACACTGCCTCTACCCCCCGGTGCCGGGGGCTCCAGTGCTGCCGAGCCAGGTGTGGGGCGTAGTGCGGAGCCGGTTTGTCGGCACGTTCTTTTCGCTCATTGGCCTCGCCATCGTTCTGGGCCTGTCCTCGTTTCTGTTTGTTATTCCGGGCATCTATCTGGCCGTCGCGCTGAGCTTGTTTTTTATTGTGCGCATGGTTGAAAATACCAGTTTTGGCACCACTTTCAGCCGCTGCCTGAGCCTCACAAAAGGCAAGTGGTGGTCTACGGCCGGGCTTATTTTCATTATCATCCTCATTCTGTACCTGCTCATTGCTGGCTTCACCATCTTCTGGAGCCTGCTGCTTTCCACTACGCGCGGCCTACTCCCGGCTATGGGCGACAACTTCCTTTTCCTGCGCGTGCTGGTAGCGGCCGTCACGCCTCTGGCCACGCTGCTAGTGTATCTGCCGATGCTTGTCGCGCTGGCTTTCCAGTATTTCAACCTGGTAGAGCGCAAAGAAGGCGTCGGCATGCACCACCTAGTAGACCAGCTCGGCCAGGCCGCGCCCGCCGGGCCCGCCAACGATGCCTACCGCCCCGTGGAGGAAGGCGAATACTAGTGCATGTAGGGTAAGCTTTAGCTTGCCCGGTCCGCCGTTGGCACCTCAAGCGTTCAACTAACGGGCGGCAAGCTAAAGCTTACCCTACAGTAGTTCTACTTTATACCTTGCTTTCTCCTTGCGAAACTTTCTGATTATCCTGCTCTGGCTCCTGGTCGCAGCCACAACCCTGACCATTGCCGCCCCAGCCCAGCCGGCCCCGGTAGCGGCCAGCCCCGCTCCGGCCGTGCAGTTGCGGCAGCCGGCCGCCGCTACCGTGCGGCTCGATGAGTTGCGAGGGCAACGCGAGTTTCGCTACGTGGCTCCCAAGCCAAGTGCCCCCAATCTGTGGCAGCGGTTATGGCAGAGCTTCTGGAAGTGGGTCGATGAGAAGCTGGAAGGCACCACCTATAATGGCTTCTGGCGCTGGATATTTTACGTAGTGTTGGCTGGGGCCCTCATTTTTGTGGTGCTCAAGCTGCTGCAAGTCGACCTTACGGCCGCCTTCGGCCGCTCGCCCCGCAAGGCCGGCAGCCTGGACTACGACGCCACCACCGAGAATATTCACGAACTGGATTTTGCCGTCCGCCTCCACGAAGCCGAGGATACCGGCAACTACCGACTGGCTTTGCGCCTGGGCTACCTCGAACTGCTCAAAAACCTCACCGACCAAAACCTCATCGACTGGCAACCCAACAAAACCAACCACTCCTACCTGCGCGAGCTGGCCGACGTTCGGCCCGCCACCCGCCCGGCTTTTAGCGAGCTAACGCGCCAGTTTGAGTACGTCTGGTACGGCGAGCTGCCCCTGCCTGCCCCCCTTTACCGGCACGCCCGCGAGGCCCAGCTGCAGTTTGGGCGGCAGCTACGCGGGTAGGGTAAGCTTTAGCTTGCCAATATGTGTTTTTGCCCCCTTGCACGGGTACTCTGTTGTCAGTTACTCCTACTGGCAAGCTAAAGCTTACCCTACACCCTCAATGTCCTTTCCCCGCATTTGCCTTGACTGCGAATGGCTGAAAGAGCCGAACAGCGGGTTTAGTCACTTCGTGGTGCCGCTCGCCCACGAGCTTATTCGCCAAAACGAGCACTACCGCCTCTGTTGCTTTACGCCGCCCAGCGCGGTGGGCTACCTGGGCACGCAGGGCGTGAGCTACCTCACGCAGCGCAGCTTCCATAAGTACCTCAACCCTCATACGCTGGGCCTGCGCCTGTGGCACGCTACCTCGCAGCTGAGCTGGTACGTGCCGAGCACGCCCTTCACCAAAGTAGTGCTCACGGTGCATGACCTCAATTTCCTGCACGAAAACCCCGACGAGCGCACCTACGCCCGGCAGCTGGCCATGGTGCGCCGCAACATCCGGCGGGCCGATTACCTGGTTACCATCTCCGATTTTGTGCGTCAGGATATCCTGCGCCACGCCGACCTGCTGGGCTACTCCGCCCGCCAGCCGCTGCGCTACGTGCGCCGGGGCGTGGAGGCGTTGCGCCCCGTGCCCGGCCACGCGCCCGCCTACGTGCCGGCGCGGCCTTTCCTGCTGGCGGTAGGCACCATCAACGAGAAAAAGAACTTTCATACCCTGCCGCCCCTGCTGCAAGACAATGACTACGAGTTGCTTATTGCCGGTAGCTTTGCCGAGGCGGGCTACGAGGAAGCTATCCGGCAGGCGGCGGCCCAGGCCGGCGTAGCCGACCGCGTGCGGATACTCCAACGTATCAGCGAGGCCGACAAAATCTGGTACTACCAGCACTGCCTGGCTTATATGCAGCCCTCGAAAGCCGAGGGCTTTGGCCTGCCGGTGGTGGAAGCGCTACAGTTTGGCAAGCCCGTTTTTCTGAGCCAGCTTACCTCACTGCCCGAAGTAGGGGGCGCGGCGGCTTACTATTTTTCCGATTTTGCGCCGGCGGCCATGCAGCAGGCACTAGCCGCCGGGCTGGCCCGGCACACCCCCGCCCGGGCAGCCGAGGCGCGGGCGCAGGCCGGGCAGTTTGGCTGGGCGCAGGCCGCCGCAGGCTACCTGGCTGTGTACGATGAGCTACTACGGCCCTAACTTGTTCTTTATTATTCGTTTTCTGCAGTTTGGGCGGGGTTGCTACCACAGGATTGCTTACCTGTTGAACCAGCCGCCGCAAACGGAAAAATTAGTTACTTATGACTACGCTACGCTGGTATTTGCTGGGGCTACTGGCCCTGTTTGCGGGCTACGTAGCCCTCGAATACTACCGCCCTAAACCCATCGACTGGTCGATTACGCTCAGCAACAAAGACAAAATTCCCTACGGCACCTACGCCCTCTACGACGTGCTGCCCACCCTGCTGGGCACCGACTCGGTAACGGACGTGCGCGAGCCTATCTACAACCAGTTTTTCCAGGAGGAAGAGCCGGAGCAGGAGGATTTGGACGAGAACAGCACGACCACCACTACTATCAGCGTCGATAGCGCCGACATTGCTACCACCACTACCTTCGACACCGATAGCACCGCCGAAGCAACCACCGAGTCCGCTACCGATACCACCACCGTGGCGCAGGAAGCTGAGGCTGCCGACTCCGTAGCGCAACCAGCCACGGCCGCAACGGCCGACTCATTGGAGCAGTCAGCAGTGGAGGAGGACGAAGACGGTTTCCAGCACGCACGGGCTAACTACCTGTTTGTTAATAGCAGCTTTTCAGCTACCGCGCTCGAAACCCAGGCCCTGGAACGCTTCGTTGCGGAGGGCAATGAGGCCTTTATCATGGCTGATAATTTCAGCGTGGGCAGCGCCCTGAAGCGGCACCGCCCCTTGCTGGACAGCCTGGGGGTGGAAATCAAAACCATTACCGACGAAACCCGGGGCGTCACCAACCGCTCCGATTCGCTGGAAGTGAGCTTCCGGGCCCCGGCGCTGGCGGGCATTGCGGTGCGCCTGCCCTACGACTACCAATACTCGTACCTGACCATAAAGCCCGGCTCCCAGGGCGAGGTGCTGGCTACCGACAAAAAAGGCCACGCGGTATTGGTGCGCCTCGACTACGGGCGCGGGCACTTTTTGCTGGGCACCGTGCCGCTGGCGTTTGCCAACTACTTCGTGCTGCCGCCCCGCTCGCGCCGCTTTGCGCTGGCCGCGCTCTCGTACCTGCCGGCGGGCCGCCCCGTGTGGTGGGATGAGTACCAGAAGCAGGGCCGCGTGGGCGAGCAATCGGTGTTGCGCCTGCTGATGGCGCACGACGGCCTGCGCTGGGCCTACTACCTGCTCCTGGGCACGGTGGTGCTGCTGGTGCTGGTAGAAGCCCGGCGGCGGCAGCGCGTTATCCCCATCATCAAGCCCCTGCCCAATACTACGCTGCTCTTTACCCGCACCGTGGCCAGCCTGTACCGGCAAGGCAGCAACCACCAGCGCATTGCCAGCAAGCAAGCCGACTTATTTATCGACTACCTGCGCACCCGCTTCCAGGAGCCCGCTGTGGACCTGGGCGCGCCGGTTTTCCGCGAGCGCCTGAGCCAGAAATCGGGCCTGCCCCAGGAGCGCGTGGATGAAGTGGCCCGCCTCGTCAACTTCGCCCGCGTAGCCCCGGTGGTGTCCGACCGGGAACTGCTTATCTTGAGCCGCGCTATCAAGGATTTCAAGCGGGAATCGCGCTAATCGAATAAATTGCACTCTGCTTCAAAATTGACTTTTACCGTTTTTACACTTTTTCAATAAAACTAACTCAAGCAAGATTGAGGCGCTTTTTAAGCTTTGAAAACCAAAAGCTTCGCTGCCTGATTTTGCATTTCTCCACCCAGCTCCTCTGCTCCTGACCACTGGCGGCCCAGCCACTTCACGCTTCTTATGCAACCTGATTCTTTTCAAGACCCCGCGCTGTCGCCTGCCCCTACCGCTGGCCCGGCAGCTGTTGAGCCCGTTTCTACTTCCGCCGCCCCCGTAGCCCAAGCTGCCGAGACCACAGCCGCACCAACGCCCCCGGCGCCCCCCGCCGATGCCAGCTTCGCGCCCCGCGTTGACCTCTCGCGCCTCACGGCCCGCACCGAGGCTGTGCGCCAGCAGATTGGCCGCATCATCGTGGGCCAGCAGGACTTGCTGGAGCTGCTGCTCACGGCCCTGCTCGCCGACGGGCACGTGCTGCTCGAAGGCGTGCCCGGCGTGGCCAAAACCCTTACCGCCCGCCTATTGGCCCGCACCCTCGACGTGCCCTTCAGCCGCATCCAGTTCACGCCCGACCTCATGCCCGCCGACGTGCTGGGCACCAGCATTTTCCGGCCCACGCAGGGCGACTTCGAGTTTCGGAAAGGGCCGATTTTCGCCAGCATCGTGCTGATTGACGAAATCAACCGCGCCCCCGCCAAAACGCAGTCGGCCCTGTTTGAGGTGATGGAGGAGCGTACCGTGACCCAGGACGGCTATACGCACAAGATGGCCAAGCCCTTCGTGGTACTCGCCACTCAAAACCCCGTGGAGCAGGAAGGCACCTACCGCCTGCCCGAAGCCCAGCTCGACCGCTTCCTCTTCAAGCTCAACGTAGGCTACCCCACCCAGGCCGAGGAAGTGCGCATCCTACAAGGCCACCACACCGGCTTCGGCGGCACGTCGGTCGAGCAGGTGCAGCCCGTGCTCACGGCCCCCGACCTGGCCGCCCTGCGCCAGCAGGTAGCCCAGCAGCGCGTAGAAACTAATATCCTCGACTACATCACCAAAATAGTGGGCCAGACCCGCGCCCACAAGTCGCTGTACCTGGGGGCCTCGCCCCGCGCCAGCATTGCCCTGCTCAACGGCTCCAAAGCCCTGGCCGCCCTGCGCGGCCGCGACTTCGTGACGCCCGAAGACGTGCAATTTCTGGCTTCCCCCGTGCTGCGCCACCGCGTGATGCTAACGCCGGAGCGCGAGATGGAAGGTGGCACCGCCGACGACGTGGTGAAGCAGATTGTGCAAAGCGTGGAAGTGCCCCGGTAGCGTTACCAAGCTATACAGAGCGTCATGCTGAACGCAGTGAAGCATCTTGGTCGCTTTATCCACGCCGTTCGACGAAGCGACCAAGATGCTTCACTGCGTTCAGCATGACATCCGACTTTAATACAAACTAGTTTATACAACCTATTTATCTCTAAATCCTTACGCAATTCTTAACATCTCCTATGCTCTGGATTACTCATCCCCGACCCATAATTAATTTTCGGCTACTGCTTGTTATTGGGCTGCTTACAGGTATAAATCTGCACGTATTAGGCTGCAGCTGCATCGGTTCTGCCTCAGTCGGGGGTGCTTTTAAGCAGGCGGATTTTGTAGCGACTGGAACGATTAGAGCACGGACGCTCATCTCGGCTGCCACTATCCTCAAAGGAGCCAAAAAACTGCCCACTTTGAGCGTTAGTGATACTTCACATCTTCTTTACCGGTACAGATATACTGTAGAGGTTGAAGAGGTATACAAGGGTAATAAATTAAGGAAAATAGTCGAAATCTTCACTGGCGTGGGCAATGGTGACTGCGGCGTCCAATTCTTAGTTGGAAGCAAGTATGTTATCTACGCTAACTTACAGCATACTCTTATCGCGCATATTAATGGCTGGCAGATGAATGTGCCACCCTTCCTAGCTACTGACAGATGCACACGCACGGTAGAAGTGAACGAAGCTGAACTAGCAGCTTTGAGAAAAATGGTGCCTCATTGAGTTGGGATTTGCTCGTGCTCGCTAATAATTTTTATGCACTACTCCCTCCCCTGGCTCCTAGCCGAAACCAACCAGCAACAACGCCTGAAATACCTACTGTTCTGGGGCCACAAGGCTAGCCCGGATGGCGCGGTTACAAAGTCGTGCTTCAGCCAGTGGTGGCCGGCCGCCTTTACCGTGGCGGGCGACACTTACGCTACCGCCGAGCACTGGATGATGGCCGAGAAAGCCCGGCTTTTCCACGATACCGACGTGCTGGCGCAGATTCTGGCCGCTAAAAGTCCGGCCGAGGCCAAGAAGCTGGGACGCAAAATCCGGGGCTTCGACGCTGCCGCCTGGGATGCCCAGAAATCTGAGATTGTACGCACTGGCAACCTGCATAAATTCAGCCAGCACCCCGATTTGGCCGCTTTTCTACTGGCTACCGGCGAGCGGGTGCTGGTGGAAGCCAGCCCGGTAGACGCCATCTGGGGCATCGGCTTGGCTGCCGACCACGCCGACGCCGAGAACCCCGCCAGCTGGCGCGGGGAGAATCTGCTTGGCTTCGCCCTGATGGAAGTACGCGACGAGCTGCTAGCCATGGCTCCGACCGGAAAATAATTCTTAATTCCTAATTCTTAATTCCTAATTGTCCTTCTTCCTCACCCACCGCTTTTTCTACCTCTGCCTGGCGCTCATTGTAGGCTTTGTGGTGGCCTTTTTTCTGCCCTGGCTGCTGGGGCCGATGCAGTTGCTATTTGTGGCGGCCGGGCTGCTGCTGGCCCTCGATACGCTGCTACTCTACGCGCCGGCCAAGGGCGGAGTGAGCCCCGTGTTTGGGCGGCGAGTAATGGGCGATAAGCTCGCCAACGGCTCGGAAAACGACGTGCAGCTTTTTCTGGAAAGCCGCTACCGCTTCACCACGCAAGTGAAAGTAATCGACGAGATTCCGCACCAGTTTCAGCGGCGCGACGTGCTTTTTACCACCACCATTCAGCCGGGGCAAACGCAGGTAATCACCTACCAGCTGCGGCCCACCAAGCGCGGCGAGTACGAGTTTGGGGCCGTGAACGTGTACGCCGCCTCACCGCTGGGGCTGGTGCGGCGGCGCTTCCGCTTCGACCAGAACCGCACGGTGCCGGTGTACCCCTCGTTTTTGCAGATGCGCAAGTACGAGTTGCTGGCTATCCACAATCGCCTCACCGAAGTGGGCGTGAAGCGCATCCGGCGGGTGGGCCAGAGCATGGAGTTCGAGCAAATCAGGCCCTACGTGGCCGGCGACGACCCGCGCAACATCAACTGGAAAGCCAGCGCCCGGCGCACCGCGCCGGGTGCAACCGATACGCTGGTAGTCAACCACTTCCAGGACGAGCGGGCGCAGCAAGTTTATTGCCTCATCGACAAAGGCCGCGTGATGCGGATGCCGTTTGAGGGCCTGAGCTTGCTCGACTACGCCATCAACGCCTCGCTGGTAATGAGCAACATTGCCTTGCTCAAGCACGACAAGGCGGGGCTGCTCACGTTCTCCAATAAGCCCGGCGCGCTGGTGCCCGCCGAGCGCCGGCCGGGCCACATGCGCACCATTCTGGAGGTACTCTACCGCCAGAAAACCCAGTACCTCGAAACCGACTACGAGCTGCTCTACGCCACCGTGCGGGCGCGGGTGAAGCAGCGCAGCCTGCTAATTTTGTTTACCAATTTTGAAAGCCTGCAGGGTATGCAACGCCAGCTACCCTACCTGCGGGGCTTGAGCAAGGCGCATTTGCTGCTGGTAGTATTCTTCGAAAACACCGAGCTGCGCACCTACCTCGACGCGCCGGCCGCCACCACGGCCGACGTGTATAACCAAACCATCGCCGAGAAATTTCAGCAGGAAAAGCGCCAGATAGTGCTCGAATTGCAGCGCTACGGCATCTATGCCCTGCTCACGGCCCCGCAGGCCCTGACGGTGAACACGATAAATAAGTACCTGGAATTCAAGGCCAGGGGGTTGATATGAGTTTTTTCAGTGAGGTTGTGAATGGGTACAAAAATTCCAAACGCTACGTTTCGCTACTGACCAATAGGTTATTCTGGAAGTCAGCTGGTTTTCAAAAAGAACGTCATGCTGAGCTTGCCGAAGCATCTCTACCGAACAATGACGCGGTAGAGATGCTTCGGCAAGCTCAGCATGACGTTCTTTTTGCGGGCTTGTATCTGCTGCTTCTCCTGCTGCCCTTGGCTGCCGCCGCCCAGCGCCCGCTGCTGCCCGTGCCCGCGCAAGCCACTTGGCAAACGGGCCACTACGCCTTCCGCACCGCGCCGCTGCTGGCTTTGCACCGGCAGATAACCGGCACCTCGGCCACCGATGAGAGCTACCACTTGCGCGTGACGGCGACGGGCGCGAGCCTCACGGCCCTGTCGGCGCTGGGCATTCAGCGGGGGCTGGCCACGTTTCGGCAGGTGCTGGAAAGTACGCCCCACGGCTGGCAGGCGCAGTTTTGCGACATCCAGGATGCGCCGCGCTTTGCCTGGCGCGGGCTGCTGCTTGATGCCGCCCGGCACTTCCAGCCCGTGGCCGTGGTGAAGCGCAACCTCGACGGTATGGCTGCGGTGAAGCTCAACGTGCTGCACTGGCACTTGAGCGACGACCAGGGCTGGCGCGTGGAGAGCCGGCTGTTTCCGCGCCTGCACACCGTGGGCGGGGCCACCGGCTACTACACCCAGGTGCAGGTGCGCGAAGTGGTGCGCTACGCCGGGCAGTTGGGCATTCGGGTGGTGCCGGAGTTCGACCTGCCCGGCCACACCGGGGCGCTGCTGGCCGCCTACCCGCGCCTAGCCTCCAACGACTCTATAAAAACGGTGCCCGTGCGCTGGGGCGTGCTCAACATCGCCCTCGACCCCACCCGCGAAGGCACTTATACCATGCTTGACTCGGTGCTAACTGAAATGAGCGGGCTGTTTCCGGACCGATATTTTCACCTCGGCGGCGACGAAAACGACGGACGGCAGTGGCGGCACAACCCGCGCATCGTGGCCTTTATGCAGGAGAAATGCTTTGTCACGAGCAAGGGTACTGTTGATAAGCATCAGCTGCAAAATTACTTTAACCGCCGGGTGCTCAGCACCTTGCAGCGACTGGGCAAAACGATGGTGGGCTGGGACGAAATCCTCGGCCCCGACCTGCCCGCGCCCGTGGTAATCGAGAGCTGGCGCGGCCCCAAAGGCGTGGCCGATGCCGCCCGCCTGGGCCACCCCGCCCTGCGCGCCCACGGCTACTACCTCGACCTCAACCTGCCCGCCGCCACCCACTACGCTGCCGACCCACTGCAAGGCGTGCCCGACTCGCTACGAATCCGCGTGCTGGGCGGCGAGGCCGAAATGTGGGCCGAATTTGCCGATAGCGTCATTTACGAAAGTCGGGTGTGGCCCCGCGCCGCCGCCGTGGCCGAGCGCCTCTGGAGCCCCGCCGCCCTAAGTCAGAGCGTGCCCGACCTCTACCGCCGCCTGGCTTTTGTGAGCGAGGAGCTGGACGCCCTGGGCCTGCGCCACCACCGCGCCCCGGCCGCCCTGCTGCGCCAGCTGGCCGCGCCCTTCCCGGCCGCCCTGCCCGCCTTGCAAACCCTGGCTGCCGTGCTGGAGCCGGTGAAAGACTACAAGCGCCATTTCCAGGGCTTTAAGTATACCACCGAAACGCCCCTCACCCGCCTCGTGGATGCTGCTCCTGCCGAGTCGGATGTAGCCCGCCGCTTTGGTATGACCGTGGACAGCCTGGTAGCCGAAATAAAAGCCGCCGCCCCGCCTCTTTCGCTCATGCCACTGGTGCTCTCGCCCACCGGCCAGCGCCAGGTGGCTCGTTTGCAGCGCCAGGTGGCCGAATGGCAGCAGGCTACTACCGCCCTGCCACCCCTACTGGTAACCAACCCCAGCCTAACGGAATACGCGCCCCTGGCCGCCCAGCTCGGCACCGTCTGCACCATACTTACGCAGTACCTCGCCCAGTTGCAACAGGGCCAGTTGCCCTTGCCCAACGTGGGAGTAAAAGCGCAGTTGGAGGCCGCGCAGAAACCAGCGGGGCAGGCGGAACTGGCCGTAGTTGGTGCGGTGCGGCGGCTGGTGGGGCTGTAACTTAGCGTAAAGTCACTCCTTCAGCAACTTATGCTTCTATCACCTATGTCCGTGATTTTTACCCGTTGTTGCAGGCTAAGTAGCATAATGACTATACTTAGTCTTGGTTTTTTGCGGGCGCAGGGGCAGCCGAGCCAGATTGAGGCAGTGCAGTCCGATGCGGATGTGGAAAAGCTGGTTCGCGGAGTGGACGATTACTACGCCAACTTCACCGTTAATTCTGCGCTTCATTTTGCCGATAAGCGTGTAGAAAGAAAGTGCCGCCAAGCCCATGTAAAGGCTTGGGAAAAGGCTGATTTCGATGGTAACGGCCGCGTTGATTTATTGGTAACGGGCATTCACTTTAACGGTAGAAGCAAAGCGCTCTGCTTGCTGGACATGGGCAATGGCAAGCTAGTGCTGGAAACCTTTCGCCGGCTACCTAATCGGACCTGCCCCATTGCGACGGTAAGCTACCAAGGCGCTCAGCCAATTATCAACTATGCCGATTTTGACAGACTATCCCTTTACGCTGCCCGGCTCAAGGGAAAGCAGTCCTTCCGACTCGTTTACGAATACGGCGGGTTTATCGAATACAACGCACTACCGGCTAACCCAGCCCGGCCAGACAGCATTTTGTACAAGTCTATTTTTGCGTATCACGAAGTTCAGCAGGTGCGTCTAACGCTGACTAACACTGGCTCAGCTATTTATTACGCTTGCACTTACCCGGTGCTGGAAGAAGCAAACAAGACTTACGTTTCGCAAAAAACCTTAGTGGATACCCTTACGCTGGCTACTATCCAAGGCTTAGCCAGCTACCTGGCGGCACAGCACTTATTACCAGAGTATCATAGTGGTCTCAACCACGTTCCCTATACTACGCTCACCATTTCCTACCACAACGGACGACATTTGCAAGTGGAAGATGAAGGTGAGGCAGGTACTTTTGGCCTGACACGCCTTTATGCCTTGCTAAGCCAGTTGCACAAAAGTCAAACATGGCAACCAGCAAAGCCTTAACTCCTACCGCTCATTCCGCACCGTAATCAATTCCGCCGCTACGCTCACCGCTATTTCCTCCGGCGTGCGGCTGTTAATCGGCACCCCAATCGGCCCGCGCAAGCCGCTCGTATCGAAGGCTTCCGCTGCCAGCACCCGGCGTAGCTCGGCTACTTTGGTGGCACTGCCCATCACGCCGAGGTAGGCGTATTCGTGGCCCAGCAGGCGGCGCAGGGCCACAGCATCGGTGCGGTAACCTACTGTCATCACCACCACGTATCGGTGGGGGCCGGGCGGCACGGTTAGCGTCTCGTAGTCGCTGAGTTGCTGGCGGTGGTGGGCGTAGTGGTTGGCGACCAGGGTGGGCAGGTCGGCCCGGTCGTCGAGCACGGTGATTTCAAATTCCAGGCTGGCCGCCAGCTGCGATAGCGCCAAACTTACGTGCCCGCCGCCCACAATGGTAAGGTGGTCGCGGAAACCCAGGCGCTCGCGGTAATGCCAGGCGGGGCCGGGCTGGTAGGCGTAGAACGCGGCCGCATCCACCAACCGCAGGCCCGCCGCGCTCACTTCCCAGGCTCCGCCCGCCAGGGTTTGCAAGTTGGCTTCGATGGCTGCCACCACCTCTAAATCGGCTGGTTGCAAAAGCCACAGCAGTACTTCCTGCTCGCCGGCGCACATCATACCGGAGCGGTCGGCCGGGGCCTCGCGGCGATGAATCTGGGGGCGCAGCAGCGGCGTGTAGTCGCCCGCGTGCAGGCGCTGACGGGCCAGTTCCACCCATTTGTGCTCCATGATGCCGCCGCCGATGGAGCCGGCTACGGCGTCGGCCGTCACGGCCATTTTGAAGCCCTGCCGGCCGGGGCTGCTGCCCTCGCTGCGCACCACGCACAGCAGCGCGGCCGGGCGGCTGGCGCGCAGGGCGTCGGCGGCCAGGGTCCAGGCGGGCAGGTCGCGGGGCGGGGTAGGCATGGGCGACTAGGCTGACATGGCTGCCAGAATCCGCTGATAAAGACGAGGCTCTGCTTCATCAAGCCAAGTATAGCTTTTCATCATCTCAACGTCGATAGCTTGTTGCATAATCAACTCAAATTCTTTCGGAATCCAGCAAAACAATACAGGACGATGGTGATAAATAGGGTTGTAGGGAGGGGACGAGGTTTGCAGAAAAAACCAGGTATCAATTGGTGGCACGTCGCTTTCATCCACAAAGCATCTACTATCCACAATTGCCGCCCCATCATGCGTGGTGTGCTTGGTTGTGAAGCAAACAATTCGGCCCAATTCGCTAAAATTATAAGTTGCTAAATCCGAAGTGGTTTTTTGAGTATCGCGCTGCGCAAAAGATACTTGTAACGCCTGTTCATAATTAGCAATATCGTAAACATCTGAATTCCAAGTAGCATAATCTCCATCAATAGTATAAAGAGGCTGCCCATTAATCACGGGGTTGAGCTGCCGAAAAACAGTCCCATAATTACCGGTTTGGTAATCGAAATTCTGCGCCAATTGCGCAGTCCAAGCAATTACTTGCTTTAGGCGCGGTACAAAAATGGGGTGGTCTAGTTAAGTAGGAGAGAACTAGGCAACAGCTGTAAGTTGTTGTTGGTGAAATTGATAAGGCATTAAATAGCCAATGCTGGAGTGGCG
>JBPBPU010000090.1:0-16018 GCA_050954465.1 Janthinobacterium lividum | reverse complement strand
TTTTTGCTGGCCTACAACCATGCCAAGCGGCTCAAACGCCTGCACGGCCTGACCCCGCACGAGTTTGTGTGTGCCCAATGGCAAAAAAATCCTACTATCTTCACTCGTGACCCGACCCAGCTCACCTTGGGACTATACAGCTAGACTGACTTGTAGCAAGCAACAGAGCATCTGCACAGGCTCATTAACAGCAACCTGCTCGATAAACTTGTAACGGCTCATGAATGAGGTGGTTAGGAGACAATTGTCGCGACCTTTTTAAAATATCGCGCTTCTGCTACCTGCGCTTCAACTTGGCACGTAGGCGCTTATTTTTTCGCGCTCAGTATCTAGGGGGTAGCACAATATGGGGAGTACTTTCATTAGTAAGCAGGCAATTGCCAGATTAACATTCTGAATACGTATATACCTACGACTGAATGTGGCGCTGCGTGGCTCCCCATAGACGCGCCTATTTCATTCATCACTTCAATAGCTCAGGGGCCCGGAGCTGCGCGAGTAGACTTTTTAATCCGATAGCAACTGGAAGTCCGGCTCAGTTAGCGGGGCTGCCCTTAGCGTGTCCACGCCCTTTCTTCAGGTGCCAATCGCTACTGGAAGTACGTGCCAAAGAGTAGTCCAGTAAGGGTCAGTAAAATACGGCTCAAAAAAGGGCCTCCACACGCTGGAAACGCCATCTCTGGAAGCATCCAATAAGGGCCCGTGGCTGCCAGTCTAGAGATGCTTTAGTATCTCCACTAACAACGATCCCAGACCACTTAAGCGGCGGTCAATAAATTTCAAGCGGTTTCGCATAGCTATTATATAATTGGCAGTCAACTTTATATCAGTGCTTTTACTAGCTTTTTAAGCGCGGTCGCACTAGCCCACTCGCGTAAGCGAGCCTGGCTGGCTGAGGGAATGGGCTGCGGATACCGGGTATGGAGGTCGACGTAGAAGCTAAGCAGCTTGCTCGTCTGACGCAGGGGCTCGGCGGGTAGGGTGGGTAACAGCGCATCAAGTACCTGGCGCAGCGCATCGTCAGTAATGGCGTCAATGACGCGCGCCTGGGCTAGCTGTTCGATAAAGCGCGGCAGCGGCACGAAGTCGGCGCTCAGTAGCTTACCCAGCGCCTGCCCGAGCGCCGCGGGAATCAAGCGGCCCGTCGCAATGGCGGCCAGCAGCGCTTCCAGCGCCAGGGCCCGCACGGTAGACACATGGTGCGTGAGGCCAATAGCCAGCAGCAGCGAAGTGGCCTCCTCAAACGTGGCCCCTGGCAGCAGCAGGCTGTGCATGGCCTGGGTCAGCACGTCGCGGTAGCCGGCATCGGCCGCGTCGCGGGTAGCAGCAAGGCGGATGGTGTGCCAGTAGAGCGGGGCCGGGTACTGCGGCAGCAGCGCTACCAGAAAGGGGTAGTCCGTGGCGAGCGGCGTAATCTGGTACCAGATATGGTATTTGTCATGGGGCGGTCGATAAGCGGCGTGCAGCGCATACAGCAGCAGGCTGCCGGGGCTAGCGCCGCCCTTGGGTCCGGTCCAGACGTGCAGCTCAGTCCAACGGTCAGTGCGCTCAGGCTTGCCCGGCTTCCACTGCTCCACGTAGGTATTGGACTTGGGTTGCAGTTCCCAATGCGGCTGCCAGGGCCGGCCGACGTTAGGGTAGTCATTCAGGGCCAGGCCACCGAGGGCTGGGTAAGTGGTAACAGGCCGCTTGGTGCGGGCCGCCACGGCCCACAAGTGCGGTAACGCCTCAGCCAGCGTGACCGGCGCGGTGGCCGTCGGGAGCAGCTGCCCCACTACCTCTTTCAGCTTTCCAAACCACGATTCGCGGCTGGTCACGGCCTGTGGCAGTGCCTCGGCGGGACCCAGCAGCCAGTGCAGCAGCTCGCGCAGCCCGTCGTGGCGCAACTGAGGCAATTGGGCCAGCGCCTGCGCGGCTTCGGCCGGGTGCGCGTGGGCCGTACGCGCCAGGGCCACGGCCAGGTCAGCCGGGTCGGGCGCTTGCCCGGCCGCTTCGTAGGCGAGGAGCCGCGCCAGCAGGGCGGTGGGGGCTACCCAGTGCGGGGCGTGGGTCGGGGTGCTCAGCAGCGGCAGCGCCCACCGCTCGCGCAGCAGCGACTCGGCGAAAACCAGGCGCCGCTGCTCCACGGCCACCAAGGGGTCCGAGGTCGCGTAGCGCTCGCTCAGCGTCACCTGCTTGACGCGCTCCGCCGTAAAGCCTTGGGCCCAGCTTAGGAGCAGGGCCTGCACCAGCCCCAAGTAGCCCACTAAGCCATTACCGGCTAGAATGGCGGCAGCTTCCTGCTCTGTTTTGCCCTGTAAAAAAGGTCGCGCCTGCACCAAGTAAGGCAGCAGTTGAGCCGGGTAGTCGGTGGGTAGGTCGGCATGCAACCGTAGCAGACCGTCCAGCCAGCGCTCCAGCGCCAGCGGGTCGTCGTGCTTAAGCACCTGCCCGGTCAGAAACAGTAGTTCGTGCCAGTCGGCCACCGGCACGAGGGCCGTAGCCGCCGACAGGTCGGGCACAAAGGTTGACTGAGGCACGTAGCTGACTGCCTCCATTTTAGTGGCGAGTTCAGCCGTCGGCATTTCGGTTAGCCACCGGGCCAGCACGGTGCGCGAGGCGGGCGCCAACAGGTCGGTGTACCCCGCGAGGATAGCCGTGACTTCGGCCGCTTCGGCCGGGGCTAGCAAGGGCTTTTTGGCCCCGAGCAGCTCGGCCAACCCCTTGGCGGCGCGCTCCTGCACGGCCGCGTCGGCCTGGCCCAGGGCGGCCGCGTAGAGGAGCGACACGGCCTGGGCGTGGGCCGGCTGAACTTTCAGCAGCCTGCCCATGCCGGCCAGCAGCGTCTTGCTGCCGGTTTTGAGGTCGGGCCGGGTGAGCAGCCCTTCCGCATAGCGCAGCAGCGCCTCAGCCTCGAAGGCCGCCTCCAGCCAGATTTCCTTGAGCTGGTCCAGCGCAAAGTTGACCACCAGCGGTAGCGGATGGGCCAGCAGCTCGACCAGCTCCACCTGCCGGGCCAGGGACTCGGCCGGGGTCGGGCGCAGGCTCCCGTACAGGTTTTTGAACCACGTGAGCAGCGGCCGGCGGAAGTCGCGCCGCAGGGCCAGCAGGCTGCGCGTGAGCAGGTCGTCCCGGTCGAGGTGGCCCGAGGCCACCAGCTGGGGCAGCAGCGTGAGCCAAGTGGTAGCCTCTCGGCGCTCATTGTCAAAAACCAGGGCACTATCTACCCCCGTGTCAAAATCAAACAAGAGAGGCAAATCGCGTTGTAATAGCACTGCGTCGGCTTGCAAGTCAGGCAGGACAATTTGGGCAGGAGGCAATTTTTCCGGAATGGCCGGTCGCTGAAAATTTCTCCACCAGTTGTATAGATTCAGCCACTCGGCTGTCGCTGGCGCCACAAGTTGCTGGTCGTAAGCTAGCAGGCCTTCGGTTTCTAAGGCGCGTAGCAGCCCATAGCTAGGAGCCTGCCACGGGTTGGTGCGGGCTGTGCGCGCTAGCCACTCCGCTAGCCAAGCAGGCTGGGCATGCTGTAAGACTGCTAGTAGCAGCTGCTGATTATGGAGGAGCTGCAATTTGCTTTCCCGTATAAAGAAAGTGGGTATAGTAAAGCCTCTCCCCAGCGCCTCCTTACGCGAGTATGTGGCTAAACCTGTCAAAAACAGCATTTTATCTTGCTGTGGTGTTAGTAGACAAGTCCATTCCAACTTGCCAGGTTTTACCTCAACTTGCTTATATTCCTCTAATTCCTTTTTGAGGCGTAGCGTCTTCTGTCGCACGGGCACGATATCCTGCTTGCCCAGGCCCAGCAGGAAGGGGACGAGCTGCTGGGCCGTCTGCTGGCGAATAATATGCTCAAAGGTTTCGGCGGGGGGAAGCATCGGCGAAAAGGCTACTACAGAAAGAGTATTATAAAAATCAGGCTGCTAAGACAGTAGCAACTTTCTTCAGGCTGGGGGCGGCCCGCCACGCGTGTAGCAGCGTCCGCACGACGGCCGGTACCGGCCGCCGGGTGCGGGCCACGAGTTCGGCGTAGAGGTCCAGCAGCTTGCGCAGGTTGCGGATGGGGAGAGCGGGCAGCTCGGGCAGCAGGGCCTCAAGTACTTGGTGCAGGGCACTATCGGTGAGGGCGTCGATACCGCTTAGTGCGGCCAGGCAATTGGTTAGCCGCGCCGCGGGCGCGTAGCCCACCGTTAGCTGTTGCCCCAGTACCCGACCCAGAGCGTCGGGCTGCAACTGGCCGGTAGTCACGGCGCGCAGCAGTGCTTCCTGCCCCAGGCTGCGGCACAACGAGGTGTGGTGCAGCAAGCCGCTGGCCAGCACCACAGTGGCAGTAGGGCTATGGGCCGGGCCGGGGGTAAGCAGGGCGCGCAGCGCCTGCGCTACCAGGTCGCGCTCACTGCTTTCAAAATTATCGGCCCACGCGGCGCAGCGTAGTATATACTCGAACAAGGGGGCTGGGTAGTGAGGCAGCGCCGCCGTCAGATAAGGAAAGTCCTGGGCTAACAGCTGATTAGTTTCCCACGACCCTTGCCGGCTGCTGCCCGGTGGCGGTGAGTAGAGCAGCAGGGCAGACGGGGCCGGTTCCGCCGCACCGCTACGCCAGTACAACTCCGTCCAGCAGTGAGTAACGGGCTCACCAGACGCTTGATAGCTAGCGTCGTAAGTGGTTTGCTGCGCTACTACCTCCCGCACCAGATGCAGTGGGTGCGCTACACCAGCGTAGTCGTAGCCCAGCCAGGCGGGCAGGGTCGAAAAGGCCCGATACGGGGCTTTCGTGCGGGCGGCCACCGCCCATAGCTCGGGCAGGGCTTCGGTAAGGGTAGCCGAGGGGCCGGCCGGCGAGCGCATGGGAGCAGCCTCGTAGGCGGGAACTGGCAATTCGACGTTTGTCGGGCCCAGAAACCAAGCCAGTAGCTCGCGCAGCCCGGTATGGTGCAATTGGGACAGCAAGTGCCGGGCCGTTGCGGCCTCGGTGGGGTGGGCGTGCGCCGCACGAGCTAGGGCCAGGGCTAAATCGGCGGGCGCGGGCTCCTGACCTGCCTTTTCGTAAGCGAGTAGCTTACTAATCAGCGTGCTGGGCGCAACCCAGTGAGGTGCGTGCGTGGGCGTGCTGAGCAAGGGCAGTGCCTGTTGATTTCTCAACAGTCCTTCGGCGTGCGCGTAGCGCTGATGCTCTACTTCAAGCAGGGGCATGCGCGCCAGGTGGCTACTTTGCACTACTACGGTCTCTACCCGAGGAATACGAAAGTCAGCGGCCCAACTAAGCAGCAGCGCCTCCGCTAAGCCATCATGGCCCCAAATCGGAATTGGCCCGCTGAGTAAGGTGGCTGCTTCGGCAGCACTAATCTTTTGCAGTTGGGGCAGCACCTGCAGCACGTAAGGCCGCAACTGCTCTTGGTGGCCAGCGGGTAGCTGCCCCTGCAGGCGCAGCAGGCCGTCGAGCCAGCGTTCGAGTGCGGTCGGGTCATCATGCTTGAGCACCTGCCCGGTTAGAAAGAGTAGCTCGTGCCAGTCGGCTACTGGCTCGATAGCCGTGGCTGACGACAAGTCTGGAATAAACTCCGATTTAGGTACATACGCCGCAACTTTTGCAGGCGTAGCGCTGGTGGCGGGCTGGGCGGCTAGCCAGGGAGCCAGCACGGCTCGGGCACCGGCACCCAGTAGCTCGGCCTGGCCTTCAATCACCGCCGCTATGGCTGAAGTATCCTGGGTGGAAAGCGCGAGTTTCTTGGCTTTGAGCAGGCCAGCCAGGTTTTTGGCGGCGTACTGCTGCACGGCAGTATCGGCGTGCGTCAGGGCCCTGGCCAGCAGGCGGCCCACAGTCGGTGCGAGCGCCGTTTGGTGCTGGGCCAGCTTGCCTAGGCCACTCAGCAAGGTTTTGAGGCTAGTCTTGAGGTCGGGGCGTGCGAGCAGGTTATCGGCGTACAGCAGCAAGGGAGCCGGCTCAAAATTCGGCTCCAGCCACACGGCTTTGAGCTGCTCAATGGCAAAGTTGACTACCAGCGGCAGCGGGTGCGCCAATAGCTCTAGCAGGTCGTTCTGCCGGGCCAAACGCTCAGCTACAGTGGCGTGCAGCTTCACAAACAGCTCCTTAAACCACGTTAGTAGCGGGCGTCGAAAGTCGCGCCGCAGGGCTAGTAAGCAGCGCGTGAGAACATCGGCTCGGTCAAGATGGTGGGTAGAAATTAAATTAATTAGTAAAGCTTGCCAACCAACCGTTTGTAACGGGTGTCTCTGATTCCAGACTTGCCACGGATACAAATGCTTATCATCTTGTTGCTCACCCCTCTGGTTTAGAGGCATTGGTGGCTGAATACGAGCCCACTCACTTGGAATAGGGTTATCAAACTCAAAAACCAGTGGCAAGTCTCTTGTCAAAAATAGATGGTCGTTGCCCAGCGTTGTGGCAATCACTTTCAATACATTTGTTGGAACATTATCACTGTTGCTTAAATCCCAACCCTGCCGGGCAAGTGAACTGGGTAGCGAACGCGCTGTAAGTGCTGGCGAAAAAGGAATAAGCTGCTCTTGCTCCAGGGCGCGCAAAAGCTCATAATCCACCGCCCACTCGCTGGCAATAGCTTGTTGTCGTAGTAGCCAATCATGCAGCCATTCAGGGCGTAAGGCAAGCATCAAAGCAAGAAAATGCTTCTTTAGTATGATTGGCTTAGTATTAGGATGTGACCCAATAAGCCATGAGTTGTTAATAGCTCCGTTTAAAACTTCGGTTCGGGAGTAAACTGCAAAACCGGCTAAAAACAGATTTTCAAATTGCTCATAAGTACCCTTGCTCCCCCAACTATTAGTCGAAACCTGAACCAGCATATTTAATTCTTTCTTTAGGCTTTTCAACCTTTCACGCGCCGGTACAACGTCACTCTTCTTTAAAGATGCCAGAAAGGGGACAAACTCGTTCAGTGTCTTGTGGCGGATAATCTGCTCAAATTCCTCAACTACTAGATTGTTATTCATCGCTGTACCAATTCATTGACTAGTAATTATTATAGTAAACTCCCCTAGCCAAACCGCAGCTGCGCTGCCAGAATATGCTTGCACACCCCGCGCTGCCCCTGGTGGTTCGTAAACCACTGGCAGGTGCAGCGCGGCGGCTCGGGGCCACCCACCAGCACAGTGTGCCAGGCATCAGTGCCGCGCACCCGGGCTTCCGTGCGCCCTCCAGCCCCGATGCCCACCAGCTGCACATCGTCGGCATTTTCGAGCAGGGCGCGGGCATTTTTGAGACGCGGATTCAGCTTGAGAATGCGGTCGGTCTTGAAGGGCAGGCGACGGTAGAAATAGCGGTTTTCGCCGAGGTCGAAGCCCAGCAGCCCCATCGCGGCCAGGCTGGCGCAGAGCCGCGCCACGGTAGCCGGCGCCAGGTCGTGCGCCATCCCAAACAGAGTAGGGTTAAACGTCTCGTTGCCCCGAAACAGGTTGTTGGCCCCCGCCAGCCACTCGGCGGGCAGCTCTTCCAGCAGGGCTTCCAGTTGGTTGCCCTCGCCCGAAAACCCACGGTTAACTTCGGCTGACAAGGCCAGCAAAAACTCCTGGCCACCGCCCAGCTCCAGCACCACGGCCGAGGCCTGCCCGTCGGGCGTGGCGTACACGCGCACGGCCTGGCTCAGGGGCAGCAAACCATCGAGCAGCCGCAGCCGGTGCGCACCACCGATGCGCACCGCGCCCGGCCCGGCCACCGGCGCGAAGCTCGGCCGCGCCCCGCGCAGCACCAGGTAGGTATCGGCGCGGGCGCTGCCGGCGGGCAGGGTTTGGAGCAACTGAGTGGCCTGCACGCGGGTTAAGCGCAGCCTTTCCTCCATCAGGGCCAGGTAACCCTGGGCGGCGGCCAGGCCTTTGAGCCAGCGCTCGGGCAGCGTCACCTTGCGCTCGGTCACGCTACCGGCGGCGCGCTCCAGCACTACTTCCTGCTGGCCCACGCTCAGGCGCACCGGCTCGGCGCGGCCGATGCGGCTGAGGGCATTTACCATCGGCTCGTTGAAGTCCACGTTGGTGGTGCCGCTTTGCACAAACTCGCCATCCAGGGCGGCCGGCCCGAGGTCGAGGCGAGCATAAACCCCGTTGCACGATGAGAACGCCTCGAAGCGCAACTGCCCCGCGCCGGCCGTCACGATGGGGTCGCGCAGGGCAGCGCTCTGCGGCACGAAGCGCGAGGCCACCACCTTGGCTAACGTGGTTAGTCCGCGCGCCGTTAGCCACGAGTCACGCAGCTGGCCTTGAAAGAAGCAGGCGGCCCCGCTGGCCGGCGCATTCTCGGCGTAGGCGGCGAGCAACAGCGTATCCCCTTCTGGCTGGCGCGTAAGAGCAGAGGGCTGGGCGTAAGCGTAAGCAAAATCAGACATGGCTAAGGCAAAAGAGGAAATGAATAAGCGAAGAGCTAGTTGGCGACAACTCTTTCCTCGCCGCAAAGATGTGGATAAAGAATCAATATTTACTAAAAATATTGGCAAATTATTTTAGCAATAGAACGAGCTCTGGGCTTAGCTCCTAAAGGAATAAGGTAGCAGGCTGCTTGCAGTAGTAAGGCTATTAATCTATTTCTTTAGCTTGGCCAACTTACTGCTTCTACCCGCCCCACCTTACCGTTAGGCCCGTCCATCTAAGCTTCTCATCAACTCGCCCCCTTCTATCGCCCTAACGCCACGGCGCTGGCCGACTTTTGTGAGCTGAGTCCCGAGTAGATGCACCAGCTACATGAGATACTCGATTAGGGTACTCTTTTTGCAGCTTACCGAGGCTTTTCTGCCCCTATTGCCCCGCGAGGGTAGCATGCAGCTCACGCCACGGGGGCTTTTCCGCTTAAGCACCTGCGAGAATTGTACGCGCTGGACTTCGTCAAGGAGCCGGGCATGGAAATGGGCATTCACAAGCTGAGGCGTGCAATCGACCCGCTCGCCCTGACTACCCTGCACTAAATCACCCGGCTGGCGCGGGGCCAGCTACTACTCACCAAAAAAGGTGGCTGTTGACTGCCCGGCAACGTCTGGTGCGCTGGCAGCTAGTGCTGTATACCTTCACCGCCTGCTTTCCCTGGACTATGCACGATGGGTATGCCTCCACCACGGCGGGCCAGGTGAGCTGGGTCTATTCGGTCGTATCTCTTAAGCGCACTTACAGGAATGAGTCACATGATACGGCCTGCCAATTCATCTTAACTATCTGATTTATAATAGAAATTAGTCCAATAAAGGCCCCCTTCCTGCATCAGGAAGGCGAGCCGCTGCACGTGGCTGCCCCGAGCGTGGAATCCATTGCCGTCGACAAGCCTATACAATCGCGCTGCTGCAAGCTCGCGAGCGCCTGGCGTGGCTGACTGCTTAGCGCCTGATGCATCTTTGGCCTATCATCCACCTGTTTCTGCCACCGGGCCTGGTCGGGCAATCCGTTCACCAGTACTTATATTCCTTATGTCCACCGCTACGATTGACCTTTCGCTCACGCCGGAGGGCCGCCACCTGGCTTTCTCAAAAGAGCTGCTGGAAGTGGCCCACATCTTCCGCCGGGTGGGCGGGGAGGCCGGCCCCTGGCAGCGGGTGGCCGTGAACACCCGCTCGCCCTACCTGGATACCGACGTCTTTGCGCCCGGAACAAAGCTGGAGTATTACGTGCAGCACGAAACGCAACAAGGAGCCGAAGAAGCGCACAGTCACCTCGTTAGCACTACCCTGCCCTAACGCTTTGTTACTAATCGGACTTTCACGGTGACCTGCTCGGGTATCGCTTGCGCCCCGTACTTATCAACTGCCCACGAACCGATTCGACCGCCTCGCCGCTGTTTAATCGTTTCGTGGCCAACGGTAGCTACTAAGCTCGACAGAGCTAGAATAAAACAGTCCGGAATGGTTCAGGTATTCCTCAAAGGTTTGCGAGTGAAGTCAAGCTAATAGAGCAGTACCTCAACGAGGAGCACCTTACTTACTCAGGTCATACAGGTGGAATATAGTGAACAAAAAGCCATATTATTGCTCATTGTATTGCGCATTATGCCGAAAGACCCCGTAGTTCTACTCCCCTGCCTGCAGCGGTTGTTGCTGCAGGTGGGCGAGCAGATTCGCCTGGCCCGTCTGCGCCGCAAGCTGAGCGCAGCCCGCGTGGCGGAGCGCGCGGCCATCAGCCGTAACACGCTGCTCGCCATCGAGCAGGGGGCTTCCACGGTGAGCATGGGAGCCTACCTGCAGGTGCTGTTCGTGCTGGGCTTAGAGAAAACCATTCTCCTGCTGGCGGCCGACGATGTGCTGGGGCGCAAGCTCCAAGATGCCGAACTGGTAGTCAGCGTCCAGGCGCCCAAACAAGCCTCTTCTGAGTAAGCAGATGGCTAAAACCGCTGAACGCCACCTGTTGTCTTTACACTGCCTTAAAGGGCTCGTGGTAGTGGCGCTGCAGCAGGTGGTCGATGTCCTCGCGGCTATAATAAATTTGCCGGCCAACCTGGCTGAACCCAATCAGCCCTTCATCACGCCAGGCTTGCATCGTCCGCTTACTCACCTTAAGTAACGCGGCAGCCTCGTTCGTGTCCAGCCATTCGATGGGGGGCTTCTTACGCTCCTCTTCCAGCAGTTTCCTCAGGTAAGCAAAGGTGTCTTGCAGCAGCTGGTCGTAGGCTTCGCTTTGGAGTAAAATAAGGCTGCTCAGGTAGCGTGTGTGGTTGGTGGCCAGGGTATCTCGCATTAAATTCTGGAATAGTTGAAGATTTTGAAAGGCTACTATCTGCTGCCTTGCTCAGACTTCGCCATCGGCCATACCGGCACGTTAAGCCAGGTGCGCATCCAGCTCCGGCCCAGCAAATATGCCATAGCGGCGGACGGCGGGTGCGTTTGCTCGTGCGTCCGGCACCAGGTACCTCCTTCGAAAGGCCGGCCCGGACTTGTTCCCGCAGCCCCTCTTGTTTACGGCCAGCCAGCTGGCCGGCGCGCCTAACGGTCTGCTGCTCGACCTATGGCCCTATCACCTGCCCATGCCGGCAACCAGCCTGTTGTGTTGCGGGAAGGCATGGGCAGTTTGCCCTAGCAGCAATACAAGGTCAGGCGGCCCTGGTCACCACCGGCAGCGACCTGAAAGACCCGGCGACCTACGAGGCCCACCAGCTGGCGGACTACCCGGAGTTGGCTATCGCCAAAACGGCTGACCCGGCAGCTACCTGGTCCTGCGGCAGCAATGGCAAAGGCTGGCGCTTGCCTCAGCCAACCGACGGTAAAGTGAGCAATGCTCTCGTCGCGATGGCCGTCGTACCCGACTAGCCCCCAGTTTCCCTTTAAAGGGACCACCCCAATCTCTAGCAGGAGGTTGGGGCAGTTCTTATAGGTAGTGGGGGGTTACGCGCTTAGTGGCCGTAGGGGCGAGCGGGGCCGCGGTCGTGGCGGTGCTGGGCTTCCCAACGCGCGCGCTCCAATGCCTGCTGACGCGCGCGTTCGCGCTGGGCCTGTTCAAAGCGGGCCCGGTCGCGTTGGGCTTGTTCGTACTGAGCACGCTCGCGGGGCGACAACCGGCGTAGGTCACGGTCGTGGTCAACGGGGGCCGCCGAAGCGGCAGTAGTAGCGAAGAGGGCAGCGGCCGCAACAAAGGAAAAGAAGGAGGCTTTCATGACAGGTAGGAAAGAAAAAGTGGGAAGGAAAACGACTAGCGCGTCTGCCCTTTCCAAGGCAAGCGCAGTGCCAAGCCTTTCAGAATCGGTTCTCACTCTTTTAGCTAAATTGCTAGCTTCTAATTAACTACTTATTTTATCGGCTCTAAACTTGTCGACCAACGCCGCGACTCTGCCGCTGAACACCCGTTGTCTTAACTGCCGGTAGCCAGCTCCCGCAGCCGCTGGTGTAGCGCCGCCTGATAGGTGTAGTCTGCCCCGTAGGGCACCGTCCAGGACAGTGCTTCGGCAAAAGCGGGGTGGGCCAGCAACTCTCGCAATTGCTGCTGCACATAGTCGCGCACATCAGCTGCTGCCTGGGTTAGCTCGGCCCGCAGTTCCAGGCGGTTATCGACCAGGTGCACGATGTCTTCCAAATCCTGGCTCACGCGCAACTCGTCCCAGCCGCGGTCGCGTAAAGCGACTAATTTGGTACACAGAAAGTACACGGGGCTCAGCACCCGAATTGTCGAGTTATCCGGTAACAGGTAGGGTATAGCCTGGGCGAAGCCCACCGCGTACCACGGGTTGCCAAAGCCCAGGATGGTAGGGTCAGTGGGCATGATATCGACCGTCAGCCCTTGGTAGGTCCAGCGGCAAATCACGCCCGAAGCCACGTCATTGACGAAGCCCAGAGCACGCAATTCATCCTCCAACTGGTAAAAGGCCGTGCGTGGGGCGACTTCGACAATGCAGTCCACGTCCTCCGTGACGCGGGGCTCCGGCGTGCCAGCGGGCGTGGTGCTGTAGAGGTTGACCACGGCCCCACCCACGAAAACGACGCGTTCACGCAGGGGCCCAAGCGCGTGGCCCACGGCCATGAGGCGCGGGATGTTCTGGGCTTCCTTAGGCATGGCTTACGGGGACTAGAGTGGAGACGATAAGCTGCTCCAACAGCTGGCGCGCGATTTTCACCTCCCGTGGCCGCCCCAGGCGCAGGGCGTCGGTGAGGGCGAGCAGGCTGTAGAGTTCCGCATCCTGTTGGGCCGCGGCGGATGCCTGGGGGTAGAGCGGCTCAACTGCTACGCCCCACTGGCTACCAACTGCCCCTGGCCACACGTAGGCTGGTTCGGGGCCGAAAGCCTGGACTAGAGGCAGGGCGCTGGCTCCCGTAGCGAGTCCCCGGGCGGGTGCGCCGGGCTGGACGGCAAAGGCATAGGGCAGGCCGTAGAAGAGGAAGTCGAGTAGCGCGTGGCGCTGCACAAGCAAGTTATGCGGGTCCGCAGCCAGCAGCCGACTGAAGCGGCAGCGGGCGAGCGCTTCTGACACCTCCGAAGCACTCAGGTGGAGCGACTGGGCTAAATCTTTACCCAGCCAAGCCCGGTGGGGCTGGGCCACAAGCTTTAAAAGCAGGGCCACATCCTGGGGGCGGAGACCGTTGAATTTGCGCATGATTTTCAATTCGCAATTTGCGTATTGCGAATGTAACGATTAAACGTCGGAAATGCCGCAACTCCTTTAGTCTCGCTCAGATAGGCCGGGAAGTAGGGCTACTAAGCTAGTGCAGTAGATCTGTTGTAAGTGGTGCGAATTAAGAACGGGTAACCCCGCTCCGGAATCTGGCTCTGCTGTTCACCGATTCGCCAATGCGTAGCCTTCCAGCCATTGAGTTTCGCTTTCTCATGCCCCTGCTGTACAAGAATACCATCATCTAGGGGTAGCTGCTATTATTGCGTCACCATCTGGCATGCCTCCCCGACAGGCTGTCTACAACTCGCGAATTAGGCAGTACCGTGTTAGGGAGGCGCTACTCTGGCTGTACCACGCACAGTGGCACAGCCAGGGATTTTACCGCTCAATTAGCAGCTTGACGCATAATGGGATAGCGAAGGGTAAAGAGCCAACCCGTGGAAAGCGCCAACGGAAGTCTACTGCTTATGCCGATTGCGGGATGATGCTAATCATGTCGTCTTCGCTAGGTTCCTTGGCAGGCTTCAGTTCCAGGGCTTGGTCGGCTTGCACCCTACGGCGGCGCTGCACAGGGGGCAACGATATCGTTTCACCAGTAGCCAGCGACTGCTCGACAGCGGCTAGCACGCGCACGTCAAGCAGCCCTTCTTCGCCGTCGGCTTCCGGGTGGCGGTCATGGAGGATGCAGTCGGAAAAGTATTGGGTTTCGTTGCCAAACTGCTCGACCGGCTCGAACTCATGCGTCTGGCTGCCCTCCTCGGTCTTCTCGATGTACGAGATGCCGACCTTGGGCCCGAACATGAAACAGGGTGAGGCGTAAACCGTGGCTTTAGTGCCAATCAGCGTGAAGCTCTCGGCCGAAGCAGTCGCGTAGCTGACGGTGAACTGCGCGGTGCGCTCGCTGGCGAAGCGCAAGGTCACCGCCACCGTATCGTGAAAGTTGAAACCGCGCGCCGGCGTCTTCGTGCCGATGGCGTGCACGGCGATGGGCTCCTCGCCGAAGAGGTTGCGCACCGCGTTGAGCGGATAAGTACCCATGTCGGGCACTGGCCCGCCCCAGTACCCATTGTGGCCGCGTGAGTTGGCTTCCGCCACATCCTGGGCGAAAACCGAGGAGAAGGCCCGCAGCTCGCCAAAGTCCCCATTCTGGGCCCGCGTAAACAGCTCGACGTTGCCGGGCTCGTGGTGCAGGCGGTAGGCTACCATCAGCTTCGCCCCTGTTTTTTGTTGCGCCGCCAGGATTTGCTCGGCTTCCGCCACGCTCGAGGCCATGGGCTTTTCCAGCAGCACGTGAATACCAGCCTCCAGCGCGGCCACCACGAACGGGGTGTGCAGGGCGTTCGGGGTAGCCACGTACACGGCGTCGATTTCGCCGGAGGTCAGCAGCGCGCCATATTCCTCATAGGACCACGCTTTGATATTGTATTGGTCGGCCAACTCATCGGCCTTCACCGGGTCGCCGGTTACCAGCGCCGCGAGCTCGGAGTTGTTGGTGCGCGCGATGCCGGGCATAAAGGCCTGCTGCGAAATCTGACCGCCCGCCACGACGGCGTAGCGAATTTTCTTCGAGTGTTCGAACATAATCACTTACTTTTTAAGGGATAATCTTTCACCCGACCAGCCAGGATAGGCAGAAGAAAATCCGCAATTTTTATTGATGACCGCGCTAGCGCTCGGGCGCCAGCAACTACGCGCAGGGCTTACCAGCAGCGTCATCTGATACGCTCCCGAAAGCTGACTACCCTACGATGCTCGCCCCCAGCTTAAGAAGCAGGCGTTAAGCTGACCGCGGCAGGCTGGTAGGCAGATTGGCGGGTGAATGCCGCTCACATTGTATTATCTATACGGCATACGGGTGCGGGTGTTCTCGCTAGCAAGAACTAGCCGCCGTGCTAGACCCCGGTCTGTCCGCCGGCGAGTCCCGGCTGTTTAGCGCCCGCCAAAGCTGGCCCACGCCCACTCACCTTCAGCCAGCCTGACTCGTCCTGTTCAACCAGTGACCTGCCTACTGACCGACCGGAGCAAGTACCCACCCGTCTAGCTGAGCGTGATGCCTATTTCTTGCAATGCGGTCCCGATGGCTCGTTCCAACTCCAGGGCGATGGGAGAATTCAGTTCGGCCGGTGTTAGCGCACGGTTGGGGTCGCCCGCGAGGTGCCAACCCTTCACCATATCCTCTTTCAGCTGCCGAAAAGCCGTCCGGACCCGCTGGTAGAGTCCACCGGGGGAAGTGAGCTCAGCGTCGCTGCCAGCAGCCAACTGCTTTGGCCAATGATGATGCACGAGGGCCCGCCAGTCTGGTCGGGAGAGCGTGTCGTAAATAAATTGCGTGTCTTGATTGAAAAGGCGGGCATAATAGCCCGTCTGGGTATCAGTGCGGTACACAACGACCAGCGTAATCGCGTTGCCTGGCCTGACCGAGATGTTATCGAACGTAAACGAAATCGGTAACTCCCGGCCGTCGGCCAGCCGCACGAACAGCTCATGCTTCGTAGTGTTATAAGATTAGGACTTACGCACGGAATTAAACGAGTGCCGGAATAAGAGGATTTTGGAGCAGTTGCCGCAGATAAGGGGCCCATTGCTGCTGGTGGGCCTGGTACATCGTCTGCCCGACGCGGCGGGCGTACTGGCGCAAGGACACCCAAGCCAAATAGCAGCAGGTGAGGTGATTGCGCTGGGCCTGCGCCTTGCGGCATTGGCACTTTTCGGCTCCGGTGAGTTGCTTGAAGCTGCGGTGAAATTCCTCGATTTGCCAGCGCACTTCGACGGCGTCAATCACTATTTCGCGGGTCAGGTGTGCGGCCAAGTGGTTGGTAATGACCCATTCAATGTCGCCGTTTGTGGCCACTAGCTTGAAGAGTTTGAGCCCAAATGGCACTTCTTTGACCCGCACTTCTAGAGCGTGTGGACAATTACCTTTGCCAAGTCGTTTTAAGAATTTATGATTTTAGTTATTCAGGTATATGCGCCGTCACGAAATTACCGACCGAC
>JBPBPU010000018.1:0-16330 GCA_050954465.1 Janthinobacterium lividum | reverse complement strand
TGCTACCGCGAGTAGACATACTTGTTCGATGCCTTTGCAGGCAACTTGCTCTTTTACAGACAACTAAAATTGTAGGGTAGAGTACTACCAGCCACAACGCCATGTAGCGGCTATTAGGCGAGGTGCGGGCACGCCGGTGAGGGAGCAGCTTATTTGCCAGTGAAGAACTTGCGCAGCGCATCCAGCGAGCCGGACTTATCGGGCGGTGTCTGCTCGAAGCCGGCAGCCGCAAAAGCCGCTCGCAACTGCTGCCCAAACCCGACTAGCGTCGGGGGCAGTACGGCCGGGTCGGGCATGATGTAGCCAGCGTTGTAATTATAGTACAAACAAGCAGGGTCGGGGCGGTAGGTGTAGGCATTGGCATTGGCATTGGCATTAGGGTCAACTTGGCCATAGCGCCAGTACTTCCACTGCTCATTCACTGGCAAGGATTCCTTAGCAAAGAGCGGTTCCAAGTGGCCCGCCAGCAGCCACTGCAAGCGGGCTGGGTCGGTGCCATCGGCACGGCATTCCTGCGCCAGGGCGGCCAGCGCCTGCTCGCGCACCTGTGCCGTGAAGCCCCAGTGCTGTAGCAGGTGCAGCAGGTCGAACAAGTCCTTGAAGCGGGGGCGCACCAGGCTCTGGTGCAGCTTCCAGGCTACTTGCAGGCTCAGGGGCGCGGTGTGGGGCACCGTGAAGAGGAGGCCCCGCAACGGCGGGTAGTGCAGCGGCACGGCGGGCGCGGGCAGGGGCAGGTTGAAAGATATATCGAGCGAAAACCCCGTCATCTCGCCGCCATCCACCTGGTATTCCAGGTCGGTATTCACGGTGGGAAAGTCGTCGTCCATCGCATAGTCCACCAGGCGCCAGAAGGCGTTTTCCCGGAACGAGCGAAACGTGATGCCATCGTCCAGCACCAAGTCTGTGATGCGGGTAACCCAGTCGCCAAACACCTCACGGGCCTGCTCGGCCGAGGTGATGCGGTCGGTATACACCCAGTCGAGGTCGCCGGGAATGCGGTCGGTGGGGCGCTCAAAATACTGCCGGGTCACGTAGCTGCCCTTGAGCATAAACGGCAGGTCGGGCAAGGTGGCGGCGCGGCGGATAAAGCCCTCCAGGGCCAGCATTTCGCGGTGTCGGGTAGGAGTGAGGGGCATGGGGCGTAGGAAAGGCAGTAAGTCGGCGATGGATGGTAGCTCAGTCCTTAATCAAAAAAAATCGAGCAGGTTCCTCAAAAATGTCTCCTAACGCTTTGATGCGGGTTTACGGCGGGCAGCTTCCGTAAGCGGCGCTTCGGCTGCGAAGCCCGCCGCCGCGAAGGCATCGCGGAGCTGCTGCGCAAAGTCGGCCAGGGTGGCGGGCAGCTTTTGGGGGTCGGTGATGTGCGAGGCCCGGTCGCTGTGCCAGACGAAGCCCTTGGTGGCGCGGTAGGCGGCCGAGTAGTCGCGCTGGTGCCGCCAGTGCTGCCATATTTCTTCCACGTCCTGCTGCGGGTAGAGCGGGGCCAGTTCGCCGGCCAGCAGGTAGCGCAGGCGGGTGGGGTCAGTGCCATCGGCGCGGCACTCCCGGCGCAGCGCTTCCAGCGCCTGCTGGCGCACGGCGGCAGTGAAGTCGGGGTGGCGCAGCAGGTGGCGCAGGTCGAACAGGTCTTTGAGACGGGGACGCACCAGGGTTTGGTGCAGCTTCCAGGCTACTTGCAGGGCTGGCGGCGTGCTGTGCTCTACCAGGAAGGGCTCACCCTGTAATGGGATGTAATAAAGCGGCTCACTCGGCACATCCATCGGCAGGTTGAACGACACATCCAGGCCGAGCCCGATGAGCCGCGTGCTGCCGTCGGCTTGGTAGAGCTGGCATATCAGGTCGGTGTTGACGGTAGGAAAATCGTCGGCCATAGCGTAGTCGATGCCCCGCCAGAAGGCGTTTTTGCGGAAATTGTCGAACACGGCCCCATCCGGTTCAAAATGCTCCGTGACCCGGATAACCCACTCATCGAACAGGGCCCGAGCCTCGGCCTCGCTCCCGAGGCGGCCCCCGACGTACACCCAGTCGAGGTCCTGCGGCTCACGGTCGAGCGGGTTGGCAAAGTACTGCCGGGTCACGTAGCTGCCCTTGAGCATGAAAGGCAGGTTGAGCGCGGCGGCGCGCCGGATAAACGCCTCAGCGGCCAGCATGCCGAGGTAGTGCTCATCGAAAAGGTCCATAGGCAAAAAGCGGTGGTTATTAGGAAAGCCAGCCCGCATCGAGGGCCACGTTGCTGTCGTAGAGGCAGCACTCGTTTTCCTGTTTCAGCAGCGGCCAGTGGGCGGGCAGCGCCGCCACCAGCCCAGCTACCCGCGCCTCAAAAGCGGCTTGTGCGCCGTATTCGCGCAAGGTAACAAACCGGGTGCCGGGGCTGGTAGTCAGGGCGTTGGCCGAGAGGTGCGCCCCGTGGCGCAGGCACAGCGCCAGCAAGCTGTCAGGGTGCTCATACACCACCTTGCCGTGCCACTCGAAGTAAGGCGCAAAGCCAGCTGTAGCCAAGTGACGGCCAGCCACCGGGGTTTCTATTTTGAGGCGCGTGGGGGGCAGCAACTGCGCCCGTAGGTAGTCCGCATCAACTGCGGCAGCGGCCAGCGCGGCGGCCAGGTTGGGCTGCCGCACCACTTTGCTGAGCATGGGCTGGGTGGTAGCCACGCCCCGCGCCAACTCGATTACCAGAGGCTTGGCCTGCAGATACGTGCAGGCCGCTACGAACCGCGCCAGCTCGGCGGGTGGCAGGGGCTGGGTGGTGAGGTGGATTTCGAAGGGGTACATAGGGGGCAGAAAGCGGGGCGCAAGTTCGCACAGCGCAGCCCTGTTACTTTGTGGCGGGGTCGCCCTCCACGGGTGCCTCACTCTAGCCTCAGAGCCGCTAAGTTCTGGCATTGTTGCCCACCGCGACACCACTTACAATTTTTACCCTTCATTCCCTCTTGGCTATGAATTTCTACGTTGGCCTGACGGACACACGCTGGTTTGACTTCCTGCGCCAAGAGCCCCGCGAGGACGTGAACTTCTGGAAGCCGCTGGGCGGCACCAACTTCGGGGCCGTGCCCTCGGGAGCCCCGTTTCTGCTGAAGCTGCGCAAGCCGGCGCACTGCGTGGCGGGCGTAGGGTTTTTCACCAACCAGCTCACGCTGCCCTTGGCCACAGCCTGGGACATGTTTGGGCCGCGCAACGGCTTTGCTGACTGCCCGGCTTTTTACCAAGCCATTCAGGGCTACCGTAAAGCTGCCAAGAAGGAGTACACGCCCAGTCCGGAAATCAACTGCCTGGTACTTACGGCGCCCATTTTCTTCCGCAAGCCCGACTGGATTCCGGCCCCCGCCGACTGGGGCGACCCTATCGTGACGGGTAAGGTGTACAGCACCGCCGCGCCTATTGGGGCAAAGCTTTGGGCCGACGTGAGCGCCACGCTGCTGAGGTACCAGCAAACGTCCTTCACGCAAGAGCTGGCGGCCGCCGACTCGCTGGTGCTGGAGTCGCCGGGCATTTACCGCGAGGCGCTGACGAAGGTTCGGATTGGGCAGGGCGCATTTAAAGCGCTGGTGACGCAGGCGTACGAGAAGAAGTGCGCCATCTCGGGTGAGAAAACCCTGCCGGTACTGGAAGCGGCCCACATTCAGCCCTTCTCTCAGGCTGGGCCCAACTCGCTCGGCAACGGCCTGCTGTTGCGCTCCGATTTGCACAAGCTCTTCGACCGTCACTACCTCACTATCGATGCCGACGACCGCACCGTTCACGTCAGTAGCCGCATTCGGGAGGAGTTTCAGAATGGCAAGGAGTACTACCGGTTTGATAAACAGCCGCTAAAGGTGCTGCCGAAAAACCTGCTCGACCAACCAGCCAGGCAGTATTTACAACACCACAATAACCTGTTTATGCCCTAAAGAAGCCACCCGCTTACCCATGAAAAAAAAGTCCCTCCCGCAACGTGCAGGAAGGACTTTTTTGGTAGGCGCTAAGCCAACGCAGCTTACTCCTTAGTCAGGCGCAGGCTCTGGCGCAGAGCCGAGCCGTCAGGCTGCTGGCCCGTCACGAGCAGGTGGTAGACGCCCGTAGCCAACTCGCTCACGTCCAAGGCCTGGGTCTGGCCGCCGCCCAGCGTCCAGGCACGCACCGTGCGGCCTGTGGCGTCAAGCAGCTGCACCTGATAGGAGCCGTTGGCTGGCAGCTGGCGCAGGTCGAGGCTGGTGGCGCTGGTGGCCGGGTTGGGGTAGAGGCCCAGGCTGGCCGTGGCGGTAGTAGTGAAGCGCACCGCCTGCACAGGGGAGTAGGCCTCAGTGCCGTTGGTGTCTACCTGGCGCAGGCGGTAGTAGACGGGGCCGCTGGCTTTGGCGGCTACCCCGGCATCGGTAAGGGTATAGGCGGTAGAAGTGAGCTTGGTGCCCTGGCCGGCGAGCTGGCCAATTTTGGCGAAGCTCACGCCGTCGAAGCTGCGCTCGATATCGAAGTGGTCGTTGTTGGTTTCGGAGGCGGTAGTCCAGTCGAGGCGGGCGTCGCGGTTGGTAATGGGCTGAGCCGTGAAGCTGGTGAGCGACACTGGCAACGGATTCGAACCAATGGTGAACGTAACGGGCTGGGTCGTGATGCCGCCAAACTGGTCGGTGGTCGTCATGGGCACGGTGTAGGTGCCGGCCAGCAGTTTGGTGCGGTCCTGCACGTATATCTCACCGGTAGCCGGGTTATAAGCCAGGCCCAGCGAGGCGAGCGTGGTGCGGCTGGGGGTAGAGGTGCTACTGAACATGCCTGTGCTGTAGGTAGTCACCACGCCATTGTTTACTGTGTTATCCACCAGCTTGCCGGCGTTGGAGCCGGTCGCGTTGTACAACTCGCCATTGGTGTTGTACTGCGCCCGGTTCGGGTCGATAACGTAGGCAAGTATGTCGGTATTGGCGTAGGGGCTGCTAACCCCGCCTTTGGCGGGCGTTTTGGTATACACCGAGGGCGCATCGGTAGCCACCGGGATGGTGTAGAGCGCTACATTGCTCACGCCATCGAGGTTGTCTGTGGCGGTGTAGGTGAAGAACGCGTTGCCCACAAAATTGGCGGCGGGGTCGAAGCGCAGGTGCTGCGCCTGGGCCGGCGAGAGGCCAATGGTGCTGTAGTTGGTGGCCGTAAACTGAATGAACTTGCCGCTCACTCCATCTACGTCGTCATTGTAGTACAAGTCGCCCTGCGCCGGATTGCCCGCCGTAGCCGAAGCCGCATTAACGGGGATACTGGTGAGGGTGTAGGTGTTCACCACGCCGTCGGCATCGGCTGCCAGCAGGGGCGAAATGGGCAGCTGCCCGGCTGTGTTGGCCTGTGGCGATTGCAAGGCATTCACCACGTTAGAGGCCACGGGTGGCTGGTTGGCGGCTACTGTAGCGAAGCTGGCCGTGTTGTTGGTCGTGTTGCTTTCGCCGCTGGCAGCGGCCGTAGCCGTTAGCAACAGGCTCCCGCTGGCGGGCATTGCCACGCTAAAGGTGTAGCTTACCTCGCCCCCCGTGCCAGGTGCCTGGTTGCTGATGGCCGGCCAGGTAATCACCTGGCCCATCTGGGTGCCGCCGCTGATGTTGCTGGCCATTACCCCCGCTGGGAGCGTCACTTGCTGCTGCGTAGAGGGAGAGGTAGAGGGACCGTTATTAATGGCCGTAACGGTGTACGTGTTGACGACACCGGGCAGGCTGCTGACTGGCCCACTCAAACTTGTGGCAGCATCGTAGTTGGCCGTGATGGTGGTGCTGGTGGTAACCAGATTGTTGGCCGGGATGCCATCGGTAGTAAGCGAGCTAACGGAACTGGTAGCAGTGAGCGGCCCATTGGCTGGGGCCGCAAAGCTCACCGAGTAGCTGAGGGCGTTGGCCGCGCCGCTGCTCAGGCTGCCGATGGTGGGCCAGCTTACCAGGCCGCTGGTGGCGTTGTAGGTGCCGCCATTGCTCACGGTTACGCCGCTCAGGCCGGCGGGCAGTTGCAGCACCGGCTGCACACTGGCTGCCGCGTCGGGGCCATTGTTGGTGAAGGTGGCCCCCACCGTCAGGCTGGCACCGGGCGTAACGGAGGCAGGTGCCGACACGGTAGCCACCAGGTCGGCCATAGTGCCCATGGGTGAAGCAAGGCTGGTAGCCTGGCTGGCCTGGTTGTTGGTGGCTACCGGGTCAGTGCTGGTGCTGACAGTGGTAGCCACGCCCGTAAGCTGCCCACCGGCCGCGTCGGGCATAGAGAAGGTTGCGTAATCGGCCACGCTGGCCCCACTGGGCAGCGTGCCAGCCGGCGCAAACGTGACCAGGCCGCTGCTGCTGCTGTAAGTGCCGCCATTGCTTACTGTCACGCCCGTCAGGTTGGCGGGCAGCTGCAAGGTGGTGGCTACGCCGGTAGCGGGCGAGGGGCCGTTGTTGGTTGTCGTTACGAAGTACGTTACGGGGTTGTTGAGCACGGCCGAGGCGGGGCCGCTGATGCTCACGGCTACGTCGGCCACCGGGCTTACGGTGGTGCTGGTGCTGGCCTGGTTGTTGGCGGGCGTGCCATCGGGGGTAGTAGTGCTGGTGCTAGTGCTCACCCCAAAGCTCTGGCCAGGGGCCGCGAAGCTGATGGTGTACAGCTGCTGCGTGCCGGCCAGTGCCGTGCTCAGAGTGGGCAGCGTCACCAAGCCGCTGGTGGCGTTGTAGGCCCCGCTCACTACAGTGTTGGTGGCAGCATCAGTTACTACCACGTTGGTAAGTCCGATAGGTAGCTGAGCTGTGCGTGCTACTCTGGTAGCCGTGCTAGGGCCGTTGTTGGCAAAGCTCACGGCATACGTCACTGCTTGCCCGGCAGTGGCTGTGGCCGGCCCGCTCACGGTGGTGGCTACGTCGGCGGCGGGCTTGATGGTTACCCGCGTGGCGGCTACGTTGTCGTCAATTACGGGGTCGGAGGTGCTGCTGGCTACCGAGGCCGTGAGCAATAGCTGGCCGTTGCTGCCCGCATTATCCGGGGCGGTGAAGGCCACGGTATAGGTCTGCAAGCCGTGCGAGGCGAGGGTGCTGGCTGGGAAGGTGAGCACGCCCGTGGTGGTGTCGTAGCTGGGCCCGCCCGTGCCAAACGTGATGGTGGTGCCACTAGGCGTGCCCGTGACGCCGCCCACCGTGAGGGTGCCCGTAGTGAAGCCCGGCAGCAGCTGCACGCTTTCAACTACATCGCTGGCGCTGCCGGGGCCGGCATTGCCCACTACCACCGTCAGCGTAACGGTGGTGCCGGAGGCTACTGTCTGCGCCGAGGGCGTGATAGTAGTATAGAGGTTGGCCAGGGTGATGGTCGGGGCCGTAAAGAGCTGGGCATTAGTGCTGGTAGCGCCGTTCAAGTAGGCGGTATTGTTAGCCGGCACGGCGTCGCCGTCGGGTGTGGTGTTGGGCGTTACGGTAGCTACCGGGCTCAGCTTAACGCCCGCTTTCGGAGCGCGGTAGCTGATGGTGTTGCCCACCGTCTGGCCACTGGGCAGGCCGCTGAGGGGCGGAAAAATAACCCCACCAGCCGGCACCTGATAGGCCGTGCCGCTGCCCGTGATGGCAAAGCTGCCGGCGCTCACGTACACCGTAATGGGGGTGGTGCTGCTGTTGTAGTAGCCGCCGTTGCTCACGTACACATCGGTGAGGCCACTGATTAGCTGCACGGTTTGCAGGGCGGTGGGGGCCGCGCTGGGGCCGTTGTTGCTGGTCGTGATGTTGAGCGTCACCTCATTGTCTTGCACTGCGCTGGCCGGCCCCGTGATGGTGGTGGTCAGGTCGAAGGTGGGAGTAATGAGCAGGCTGGCGGGGGCTGTGTTGTTGGCCGTCTGGCCGGCTTCGTCGCTGGTGGTGCTCATGCGGGCCACCGCCACTACTGGCCCGCTGGGCGGGGCCGTGAAGGTAATAACCGAGGTGAAGGGAGCGCCGCTGGCCAGGGTGGTGGCAGCGTTGGGGTACGTTACCAGGCCAGTTGTGTTATCATAGCTACCGCCGTTGCTGGCCGCTACCGGGCCGTAGGCCGTGAGGCCCGCCAGCAGCTGCACGGAGTATACCATGTCGGCAGCGGGCGTTTGGGGGCCGTTGTTGGTGAAGGTGGCTGTGAAGCCCACGCCCGAGGTGCTGGCTGCCGTGCTGCCGGCCGCAGGCAAGGTGGTAATGGCAGCAGCTACGTCCGTCACGGGGTTTACCGTCAGGGCCATGCTGCTGGTATTGGGGGCTCTGTTGGCGCCTTCGGTAGTAGTGGTGCTGGTAGTGCTGGTGAGTGTAGCAGTGCCCGCTGTGCCGGGGGCCTGGAAGCTGAACGTGAAAGTGCTGCTGGCTCCGGCCGCCAACATACCCACGTTGCCAAAATTGATGGTGCTGCCCATTACTGAGCCACCCTGCGCCACAATGGCATTGGTCTGGGCGGTGGTAAGTGTGGCGCCGCTGGGCAGCGTTACGCTGCGGGTAGTGGCATTGGCGGGGATATTACCTACGTTGGTAAACGTGACGGTATACGTCCCGGTTGGCTGGCCGGCGCTCAGCTGCGTAGGGCCGCTGATAGTCGTCGTCACGTCGGCCACGTTTATCACCGGAATGGTGTAGGTGGCATCGCCGAAGCTGGTGGTAGTACCGTTTTGGTTGGTGGTGCTGGTAACGCCCTCGGTATCGGTGGCAGTGTAGGTAAACGACACGCTACCCGTAAACGTCACCACCGGCGTGTACGTCAGCAGGGCCAGGTTGGTAATCTGGGTAGTGGCAATGTTGGCGGCCGTCAGGGCCTGGCCGTTGTAGCTGAGCGTGCCCGAGGTGAGGCCCGCCAAACTGGTAATGGTGTAGTAGGCCACGCTGTTGCCGGGGCCGTTCACGGTGGCCGACAAGCCCGGATTGAGCGTGGTGGAGCCGGTGATATTGCCCAGACCTACGTTGGTGAGCGTGTTGGGAATGATGGAGTTCACCCGCACGTTGTTGCTGAACTCGGACGTGCTGGCCGTGGCCCCGCTGCCAATAGTGACGGTGGATGCCACCAGGTCGCCCGTGGCCAGCACTGCGCCGCTGGGAATAGTAAACGAGCCGCTGAAGTTGCCGTTGGCATCGGTGGTGAGGCTGCCCAGGTAGGTGCGGCCTTCGCCGTGGCTGATGCTCTTGCCGTCGCCCACTACCAGCGGGCCGTTCTGATTGGCAGGGGAGTTATCGGCCACGAAAAACTCCACCAGCAGGTTGCCAAAAGTAGTCTGGCCCGGAGCCGAGCCCACGTAGCCCGTCACGGCCAGGGAGGTACCCGTGAGCGTCGACGTTTTCAGAATCGGGTAGTCGACCTCTTGGTTAGCGAAGGCCGCGTTGAGCGTTCCGTTGTTGGCCGTAATGCCTTCGTGGCCGTTGCTGGTGTTGCTCAGGTCGATGGCCAGCGCCCCGTTACCATAGAAGGAGTTCTGGGTGATGGTAGCCCGCGTATTGGCACCAACCACGGCCAGGCCCACGCCATTGGCATTGGTAGCCGTGCCGTTAGTGCTGAAGGTATTGCCCTGCCCGGCGAGTCCTACGGCTACGCCCGTCACGGTGGGCTTGGTAGCAGTAGCCGGCGTCGCGTCGCCCACAAGCAGGCCATCCAGGCCGTTGCTGTCGAATGTGTTGCCCGTGAAGGTTACGTCTGGCCCAATGTTCGTTATGCCCCGCTGGGCGTTGCTGCTGAGGGTGTTGTTTTGCAACTGGTGGCTGGCTCCCTGGTTATAGATGCCATTGACGTTGCCCGTAAACTTGTTGCCCTTGATGAGCAGGCCATCGATGGCGTAGCTGGCAAACGCGAGGTTGCTCTGGCACAGAATAGCCAAGCGCTGCTTGGTAATGGTATTCTGCTCGATGCGTGAGCCCGTCTGCACGCTGCCGCCATCACGCCGGTTGCTTTGCACCTGTTGCGGGCTGGTGTAGGGCTGCGATACGCCGTTTGCATCCTTGTTGCTACCTACCTGGGCATTGTTTATCTGAATGCCGTCGGAGCCGCCATCGTCTGTAGCAGCGTAACTTAGGTAATCCGTAGGGCCGGTTATGCGGTTCTGGTAGATTTCCACGTAGGGCGTGGTGAGCAGAATCAACTCGATAGCGCCGGCCGACGAGTTCTGATAGGGCGGCTTGCTACCTGTTGGCCCCCCTGCTACCCCCGCCCCCTCAAACACGTTGTCGTAGATGCTCAGGTTAATGTTGTAGGCCGCCGTAATGCTCGTATTGCCTTGGATGTGGATGCCGCGTAGTTCCGAGAAGCCGATGAGGCTGGTGCGCACCGTCAGCGTTTTCACTGTGAGGTTGGTGCCGCTGCCGTTGAGGACAATGTTCTGGTTGTTGCGGCCATCGGCCCCTTCGGCCGAAGTGAAGGCGGAGGGCTGCGTAAAAGAGGCGGCATCGGTGCCCAGTACGTTGTTTTCAAGTACCACCCGCACGGCCCCTTGCGCGCCCGTGCCGCCCGAATAGCCACTGAGCGTACCCGTGCGGTTGGGCACAGAGGTTACCGTAATAGCGCCCTGGCCTCCGAGATTGCCGAAGTTGCGCACGGCCACATTGCGTAGCGTGAAGTCGTCGGCCTGAATGACCACGGCACCGCTGGGCTTGGTGCTGGCAGTAGTATTGAAAACCCCCACCAATTCTACTTCCGGCCCGCTAAAGCTGGTGTACGACAGGGAAGCGGTGGTGCCCACGGTGCCGCCTATGCCTAGTACTGCCTGGTTGGTATCGCCGATGTTATAGGTCTGGGTGCCGCCATCTACCGTTGTCAGGGTAGCGTTGGTGCCTACCACGGTGTAGCCGCCCGTAGTAGTTGGTACTTGGATGAGGGCCACTTTGGGGCTGCTAGCGGTGGGGGCCGCCGGCGGGTTAGCCGACTGGCTGGTGAGGCCGCTCACCAGGCCCGCGAGTTGGCCGGCGTGCGCCTGACCGTCGGGTATCATAAAAATACTCGTCTCGCGCCCGGCCACTAGGGCCGTGCCCGTGCCGCTGGTGGTGCTCAGGCTGTAGCCGCTCTGGCTCAGGCTGCTTTCGCCACCCAGCCCGTTGGCGTTGGTAATAAACTGCCGCAACGACCCTTGGCGGGTGTTGTTGCTGTTCACCACCACGTCGAAGCTAAAGCCAAAATCGGGGCCGGTAGTGGCGCTGGTGCCCACGGCAATGCTTACCACTGATTGTGCCGTAGCCTTGGTGCTGGTGAGGTCGCTGAGCGCGGCGCTGGTGTTGGCCGTGGTATCAGCTTTTTCGGGGGCCACGCCGCCCACCCGGTTCCCGGCATTGGCATCGCTGGTGGTGCCCGCGTAGGTTTGCACGGGTATCAGGGCGGGCGTGCTGGCACTGACTACGTAAGTCGAGTAGCCAGCGCGGTTGCTACCCACGGTTTTGTTTACCACCCGCACCTGGTAGGTAGTGCTGGGTGCCACAGCAAAGGTGTAGGTGCCACTGCTATTGGTAGTGGTAGTTTGCAGGTAGGTGCCGCCGTTGGCCACACTGCTGTACAGCTCCACTGTAGCGCCGCTCAAGCCGCTGGTGCCACTGGTACCGCTAAAGGGCCGGCCGGCTCCGCCGCCGTAGTTCGGGTCTTCAAACACCGAGCCGGTGAGGCCGACCTGTGCCCACGAAAACAGCGGCAGCATTAGCCAGAATAGCAGGCTGGCTGCAGTGCGGCGGCTACGTAATAGTAAGTTCATAGGAAGGAGTAAAGTGGCAGTTAGCGCGAAGCAACCAAAAGCAGCTTTCTGTAACAGATTTAAGTCAAATGGAACCGGTAAATACCACCATTTCTTGGAGTAAGGTGGGCCATACGGTAAAAGAATACCAAGCAGATTGCGCGCCTTTTATAATAACTAATTAATATTATAAAAGTACAAAAATAGTTCACTTGGCTCGGCGAACTATTCCAGAATGCTTGTGCAACGTTCAGGCTTAGATTATTAAGCAAGGCTTTTTTTGGATAAACAAATGGTTTTAGTCGTTGAGTCACCAGATTAGCTAGTTAAGACAGAGTGGCTTCCTACTCCTCGTGTTCTAAAAAGCGTTTGAGCAGGTAGCAAGCAACTATTTATTGAAAAACGGATACTGCTTATTGTTAGTAGCCTACTCGTTTTTACAAAACCACACGTATCAGCAAGAGATAGTGTAGTTTAGCGGAAGAATTCTACAAAATTAACCGCCGACTCAACACAATTCAAGGAACTTGATTTGCGCTGCTAAAGAAAATTGGTTGTGTCCTGCTATGGAGCATATTTGCTTTAATAAACAGCGTATAATCCTGTTCGTAACAAACGCCCACACTTATTGCATCATGCTTTCAATCGACCTGTTGAGGGCAGTGCTTACTTACGATACTGGTGCTTTCGCCCCACAGTATCTACGTTAAGCCGCTAAGTACCGCGTAACGGTGCCAGAAGCTGCCTGGAACCGCTGGCATCTGGTTTATAGGAAAGCGTCGGGGCTCCGAAGCTGGTACTGCCACGCGGCACGCTGTAGCCCGGTGACTATAGAGCGAGGTAAAATCAGAGTCTGGTTAATGCCCAGTCATCGAACGATAGCAGAGCCAGTCGTGCATCATAAAACGGGAGCAATCGGAGACGCTAACCAAACCCTGGTTCACTAGCGCTCCTGTGAGGCTTGGCTAGTGTTCAGTTAGTGCCTACTAACCAACCTGCCTATCCACCGCTTAACTGCAAAAAGGAGTGCTTCATAGCTGGATAAGCACGGTTTAACGAAAGCCGCGGCAGTCGGGCAGGTGCCTGGGGGAGCTTTGTAGGGCAAAAAGGCGGATAGCTCCGCACCACTAGTTTCTCCCTCATAACAAGCTTAGCTCGCTGCTCACAATTTTATGAAATCCTTTCTGCTTTTCATTCTTTTTCTGCTACCGGCCACCTGGGCCCAAGCCCAGACGGCCGACGTATCAACGACTGTTTCAGGACCATCTATTGCCACGGGCGGCACCACAGTAACCTATACCATCGCGCTGTTCAACAACGGGCCAGCGACTACCACTATCAACAGCTACACCATTACCCTAGCCTCGGCTTCGGCGCTCAGCAACCTGAGCCTGACGGGTGCTTATGCCGGCACTACCTACTCTGTGTACCCGGCCCCGGTGCCAGGGGTAAGCTCTTCGTACAGCTACAGCGCCTCTACGCAGGTTGGCACCCTGAACATCACTACCTCGTTCCCGCTCTCGGTGGCCGACCAGCTAGGCGGCACCCTCACCTTCACGATGCCCACCAACAACGTGAACGTGAAAGTAGCTTGCACCTCAACCGGCACCACCGACCCCAACGCCAACAACAACAACGGCACTTCGAAAAGCAGCAACGTACCTACTACCTACACCCCGAACGCTACCTACAACCTGGCTACCACCCTCGGCGGCCCCGCCACAGTGAACGTCGGCCAGGCGGCTACCTACAGCGTTATCACCACCAACAATGGCCCCAACTCGGCCCAGAGCGTGGTGCAAACCATTCAGTTGCCGCTCATTGGCACGGGTACCTACCCGGCTGCGGCCGATGTCACCTCCTCGGGCGGCGCCTACTCGGCTACCACCGGCCTGGTAAATTTTCCTGCCGTAACCACCCTCACGGTGAGTAGCCTGGTGCGCAACACGGCCACCTTTGTGCCTCGCGCTGCGGGTAGCCGCACTGCTACTGGCCAGGCCAAAGCAGCATCAGGCGACACCGATACCGCCAACGACAAACAGATAATAAGCACCACCGTGACCATGCTGGGCGGCACCGGGGGCACCACCGGCGCCTGCGCCACTCCCGGCCGTGATAACTCCCCCACGGCCCTGGCCACTAACCCCAACGCCTACTACCCGGCCAGCACGGGCGCCCAGACTGTAGCTGCCAAAGCCAACTCCCTGCCTATTGGGGCCGTTGCAGCCACCGGTGCAGCAACTCCCATTAAGGCCGGCGACTTGTTGCTCATCATCCAGATGCAAGGCGCGGCCATCGACTACACCAACTCCAACAGCTACGGCAATGGCGTAGCCGGCGGGCCGGGCAACGGTTTCCTCGACGATGCCAACTTCACGGCGGGCCGCTTCGAGTACGTGGTAGCTAAGAACGACGTAGCTACGACAGGCGGCACGCTCAAGCTGACTACCAACCTGGTTAATAACTACGAGCAAGGGGACGCCTCTGGTACCATCGGGCAGCGCCGCTTCCAGGTCGTTCGGGTGCCGCAGTACACCAACCTCACGCTGGGAGCCGACATCAGCCCGGCTCCTTGGAACGGTACAACGGGCGGCGTGCTAGTGCTGGACGTAGCCGGTGCCCTCAACCTCAACAAACACCAGCTCGATGCCGACGGCCGGGGCTTTCGGGGCGGGGCTGGGCGGCAGCTGGGCGGCGAAGGCAACAGCACCTCGCTACTCTATACCGACTACGTTACCTCGGCCGGCAAAGCCACCAATGGCACTAAAGGCGAAGGCATTGCGGGCACCCCCCAGTACCTGAACAACCAGGGTGCCCTGCTCAATACGGGCACGGTAGGCTACCCCGGCGGCGACAACGGCCGCGGCGCACCCGGCAACGCCGGTGGCGGCGGCACCGACGGCAACCCCGCCGCCAACGACCAGAACAGCGGCGGCTCGGGCGGCTCGAACGGCGGCGACAGCGGCCGGGGCGGCAACGCCTGGAGTTCGAACCTGCCCTCGGGCGGTGACCCGGCCCTGGGCTTCGGCGCGGCCAGCGTGAACCGCCTAGTACTCGGTGGCGGCGGCGGGGCCGGCACCACCAACAATGGCACCGGCGATACCGGCAACACCGGCTTTGCCAGCAGCGGAGCGGCTGGCGGCGGCCTCATCATAGTGCGCACCGGCTCGGTGGCGGGCACCGGCACCATCTCGGCCGATGGCGCGGCAGCCAGCACCAACGTGGGCAACGACGGCGCGGGCGGCGGCGGGGCCGGAGGCTCTATCCTGCTCACCTCGCGCAACACTACGGGCCTGAGCGGCCTCACCCTGACTGCCGACGGCGGCAAGGGCGGCACCCTTACCACGGCCTCGGCCCATGGCCCCGGCGGTGGCGGCAGCGGTGGCATCATCATCACCAATGCGGCGGTGGGCAGCGTGTCGGCCATAACCGGCAGCAACGGGGTGTTCAAAACCAGCGCCACCGATGCAGGTGTTGCCTATTCGGCGGCTACTGGGGTAGGCGGCTTTGCCAACACCAGTCTGGGCACTACCACCCTCACCAACAGCACGGCCGCCTCGGAATGCATTGCCGACGTAGCCACTACCATCACTGGCCCAACCACGGTGAAAGCCGGCCAGGCCACCGGCGACTTCACGGTGACGTTTGCCAATAATGGTGCCCAGCCAGCGGCGGCCAGCACCCGCACCGTAACCCTGCCTGCCGGTGCCACGCTCACCCAGGACCAGATTAAAACCATTAAGACGAACTACCCTGGCACCACGTTCCCGACGACTGGCACCGCGCCGATTATTGACTTCGGCACCAGCGATGCCGCTACCTTGGTCAGTGGCTACGCTAGGTCGTTTGTGTTTGCTTATACAGCCCCCAGCACTGCTGGCAAGACTACCACCAGCAGCACCTCCAGTACCCCTACGGCCGAAGGCGGGCTCATCGACAACAACGCGGCAGGGGCTCCTATGACTGTCACGGCCACCCCGCTGCCCGTCGAGCTAACGGTATTCACCGCCCAGGCCGTGCAGAACCGCGACGCCCTGCTGAGCTGGATTACCGCTACGGAGCTGGATAACAACCGCTTCGAAATAGAGCGCAGCCTCGATGGCGTGAGCTTCGGGCAAGTGGGCAGCCGCGCCGGGCAAGGCACCAAAACCACCGCTACCACCTACACCTTCACCGATGCCAGCATCGGAACCACGGCCACGGGCCTGGTGTACTACCGCCTGCGCCAAGTAGATACCGACGGCACCGCGCATTACTCGCCGGTGCGCCCCGTGAGCTTCACGGCCTCGGCCAGCCTGAGCGTTTACCCCAACCCCGCCGCCGCCACCACCCAACTCGACCTGCGCCAACTGCCAGCCGGTACCTACCAGGTCAGCCTCCTCGACCTTACGGGCCGCGTGGTGCTGCGCCAGTCAGTAGAAGGCGCCGGGCAAACGGCCCTGAGCTTGGATGCCCTAGCCAGTGGCAGCTACCTGGTGCAAGTAACCGGCAACGGCTTAAACACCACCTTGCGCCTGACGCGGGAGTAGGCAACTGCTGGTACGCAGTGGGTGTCGCCCTCCCCTAGCCCCTCGGAGTCGATGAGTTCTAGTGCTGTCGCTCTCCTCGGTCGCCTCACCCCCCGGCCCCCTCTCCGAAAAGGAGAGGGTGAGTGGTTAATAAAAACCTGAAATGGCCTTTTTAACTATGCCGCCGTGGCTCCCCCTCTCCTTTTCGGAGAGGGGG
>JBPBPU010000131.1:0-16470 GCA_050954465.1 Janthinobacterium lividum | reverse complement strand
CCTGCTGCACCCCGGCCCGGCCATAAAACTGCGCAGCCAGCCCTTCGCGCACAGCTTCATCGAGCCACTGTAGCTGTTGCTGGGCGCGGCGCTGGGGCCAGTAGCCGGTGGCCTGGGTGTGGGCGGCGTAGGCTTCGATAAGCTGCCAGGCTTCGGGCAGGCCCTGGCCGGTGAGGGCCGAGCAGGTGCGCACGGGCACTGCCCAGCCACTGGCGGCGGCTGGGAAGAGGTGCAGTGCGCCCTCGTAGTCGCGAGCGGCGCGGTGGGCGGCTTGCTCGTTGCTGTGGTCGGCTTTGGTGATGAGCAGGGCGTCGGCCATTTCCATGATGCCGCGCTTCACGCCCTGCAGCTCGTCGCCGGCTCCGGCCAGCATCAGGAGTAGGAAAAAGTCGACCAGGCCGTGTACGGCTACTTCGCTTTGGCCCACGCCCACGGTTTCGACAAAAATGACATCGTAGCCGGCGGCTTCGCACAGTAGCAGGCTTTCGCGGGTGGCGCGGGCCACGCCGCCGAGGCTGCCGCTGGCGGGCGAGGGGCGAATGAAGGCGCGGGCGTGGGCCGTGAGCTGCGGCATGCGGGTTTTGTCGCCCAGGATGCTGCCGCCGCCTCTCGGCGAGCTGGGGTCGACGGCCAGTACGGCAAGTTTTTTGCCCAGCTTCTCTACCAAATATAGGCCCAGGGCCTCGATAAAAGTGCTTTTGCCCACGCCCGGCACGCCCGTAATACCCAGGCGCAAGGCACCGCCTGTATGGGGCAGTACCGCTTGCAGCACCTGCTGGGCCAGGGCCTGGTGCGCCGGCAAGGTGCTTTCTACCAGCGTGATAGCGCGGGCCAGCGCGCCGCGCTGCCCGGCCAGGATGCCCTGGGTGAAATCGGAAACGGAGAGGAGAGGAGCCGGCACGAGCGCAAAATAGGGTAGAGTAGGGTAAGCTTTAGCTTGCCAGTCGCCTGCAAGGCAAGCTAAAGCTTACCCTACTGGCCGATTAATTTGGTGAATTAGGCGAACAATGCGCGGGCTTTTCAGCTGAATGCCAATAGCTTTGCGGCTTATCCTTTTTTTCTGCTTTATGAAGCACCTTACCCTGTTACTTCCTGCCGCGCTACTGGCCGCCACGCCGGCACTAGCCCAAAACGAGTTGAGCAATTTCTCGGCTACCGGCCGGGGCGGCGTCATCAACTCCTTTGCCACCGACTACCAGGTGCTGGGCATCAACCCCGCCAACCTGGGCCGGGAAGCCAAAAGCAGGGTAGCTTTCACCATTGGCGAAGTAGGGGTGGGTGTGGCGTCGCAAACGCTCAATAATGACACGTTTCGCAAACTGGTTCTTCACTCTAGCGACGCCATCACGGCCGCCCAGCGTACCGACCTAGTAAATACGCTTACAGGCGAAAATACCCTGAATTTTAACGTGGACGTGAATGCTCTGGCCCTGGCCGTGAGCTTGCCCAAGGGGCTTGGCGGCCTGGCCGTATCGTATCGCCAGCGCCTGGGCGGCCACATTGCCCTCAACCACAACGCAGCCGATATCCTCGTCAACGGCCAGCAGGCGGCTATTGTGCAGCAGTACTACGATGCGGCCGGCAACCCGCGCAGCGGCAGCACCCCGCCGCTGCTCTCGGCCGCACTCGATGGCACGGCCCTGCAAATGGCTTGGACGGCCGAATACAACATCGGCTACGGCATACAGGTGCTGGACCGGCCGGGCGTGCTCAAACTCACAGCCGGCGCGGGCTACCGCTACATTCAGGGCCTGGGCATTGCCGACCTGCGCATTAGCGGCGGCAGTCTCTCGGCCTACTCGTCGCTCTCGCCGGTGTTCAACATCAACTATGGCAGTTTCACCAGCAGCCCCACGTTTAATTACGAGTCGGGCAAAGGCTTGCAGGCCGTAGGTCATGGCAGCGGCTTCGACCTGGGCCTGGCCGCCGAGGTGGGCAAAGTGGTGCGCCTGGGCGTGTCCGTCACCGACCTGGGCTCGATGACCTGGACCGGCAACGTGCTCACAGCCAGCGACCAGAACCTGCGGTTTCCGCAGTACACGGGCCTTACGGATTATAACGTGGTGCAGGACATTATCAACCAGTTTGGTACGTCGGGCAAAACCCTTTTCACCTACCAAACCGCCCAGGACCACAAAGCCGACCTGCCCGCCAAACTGCGCCTGGGCGGCGGTGTCCATCTTTCCGACAAATTTGAGGTGGGCCTCGATGTTACGGCCCCGCTCAACAAAGTGGCCGGCAACCTCACCAGCACCTTCGTCGGGGCGGGCCTCGATTTCAAGCCCGTCAGCTGGGTGCGCCTGAGCACGGGCGTGAGCGGCGGCGCGGGCTACCGCACCAGCCTGCCGCTGGGCATCACTTTCGTCACCCACATCTGGGAAGCCGGCTTCAGCAGCCGCGACGTAACTGGGTATTTCTCTGACACCACGCCCTACTATTCGGCCGCGCTGGGTTTCCTGCGGTTTAAAATCGGGAAAGGGTAGGAAGTAAGCAAGTAAAAAAGAACGTCATGCTAAGCGAAGCGAAGCATGACGTTCTTTTTTACTTGCTTACCTAACTCGCTTACGGTTCCACCACAAATTCTGGTAAGCCCAGCTTGCTGCGGCGGCCGCCTAGCTTGAGGCCATCGTCGACGTACTGGCAGGCGAGGCCGCTGGCATTGGGGGTAGTGATAACGCCCAGGAAGGAATTGTCTTCGCGGGCCACGTAGATTTTGCCGTCGGGGCCGCGCTGTAGGGCCCCGATTTTGTGGTTGGAAGAGTGGCCAACTACTATGGCGGCTTTCGTTTTGAGGTCGAATTGCCACACCTGGGTTTCGCTGGCTTTGGGCTGGCTGCCGCTGGTGTTGCCGTTGCAGGTGCCGTATAGCTTGGTGCCATCGGGTGAGAATTCCACGCCGTAGGCTTCGGCATAGGGGCCGAAGCTGCGCGGGTTGCTCACCTGGCCGGTGCTGCGGTTGAATTCGTACACCTCAAATCTGTTGCTTTCGCGCCAGATGGCGGCGGCGAGCTTGGTGCCATCGGCCGAGAATTTGAGCGCCCCGATGGCATTGCGGCCGGGGCCGGCGTTCATGCTGCCCACGTTGCTCATGATGGGCTTGGCGCTCACACCGTTCGCCGTTAGCAAGTAAGCCACGAAGGCGTTGGAGTTCCAGCGGTGCGCCACAATCCACACGTCGCGGCCGTTGGGGTGGCGCACGGCGGCCAGTTTCTCAGCTACTGGCGTCACGAGCAGCAGGTTGGCGCGGGGCACGTCGCCGAGGCCATTGTCGCGGGTCATATCCACGATGGAGTAGCGCAGGCCATCGGGGCTGCCCTGCGGGGCTACGGTGAAGATGTAGAATATATTGCCCGAGCCGGGGTCGGGCACAATGAGGGCCGACTGCGTGCTGCTGCCGCTGCCCATAAGGCGGCGGCCGTTGGGCATGGGCTGGTGCTGGCGGTTCCACACAGTTTGGCCATCGGTGTAAAACAGTAGCTCGCCGCGCTTGGTGGTAGCCGTGGCGCAGCCTTCATACGTAGTCATGGCCCCGTCGACTAGCGGCGTAGGCGTGCCGCTGGCGAAGCTCAACCCCGCCTGCCTGCCGAAATACCAGAAGTCGGTAGGGCGCTGGGCGGCAGCAGGTTGGAGGTAGCATGCAAAGGCGAGGAAAGCAAGAAACAGCCGGCGCATAGGTCTGGCAAGGGATTGGTGTAGGTTGAGCAAACGAAAAAACCGTGCCGGATGGTTGAATTGAAATTGTTTCTGGCGCGGGCCTCTGGTCCGTGCCGGCTACTCGCAGGCCTCTGTCCTGCAACGGCAGAACAAGTCGTTCGGGTATCGTTCTAGCGTTGCAGGCCAGAGGCCTGCGAGTAGTCGGCATGGGCCAGAAGCCCGCGCCAAAACAACTGCCTCACTCGCGCCGGAAAACCGACAGAATCTTTACCCCATCGGCCCGAATAGCATACACCTCCCGGCCGAGGCTGTCCGAGGCAGGGGCGGGGGTATGGCGGTACGTCGTAAGCACGTAGCGGGGCCGGGCGTGGGCAGTGGGCACCACCCGGCGCTGGTCGGCCAGCGGCAGCCAGATGAGGTTGTTTTCCAGCGGCTGGTTTTCCACGGCTTGCAGTAAAACCGGGCCCGTAGGCTGCTGCCGGATTAGGTATTCCAGTCCCTGCCGGTACGCCAGCCCCCAATAGTCACGCTCAAACAGGCGCTCGGCCAGTGGCCGGGGCAGGTAGCTGAAATACGTTTGCTCGAAGGGGTGCATCCGGGCCATGCGCACCGCCGTGCCTACGGCCTCGGCAGCAGCCAGTAGCCCCAGGCCCAGCGCCAGGCGGTGCCAGCCGGGGCCGCGCCGCGCCAGCCGGACCACGGCCAGCCCGCCGCGCACGGCCAGCAGCAACAGGGCCGGGTACACAAAATACAGGTGCCGCCAACCGTCGTAGAGCACCGAATGCAGCCCTATAACCAGCGCCAGCGGCAGCCCCAGCCACGCCAGCAGCAGCAGGTCGAGGTGGCCCGCCGGGGTGCGCCACCGCGCCCGACGCAGCAGGCCGGCGGCCGCTATGCCCACGCCTAGTAGCGCCGCCACCTGGTAGGCCACCGGCGTAGTAATGCTGAGCCACACCGGGATGTAGTGCCAGGGTACTTTCGTGGCCGAGATAATGTGCCCGGCATAAAGAATGGGCCCGCCCCAGCGAAAATGGCCCATGCTCAGCAGCGCAATAGCCAGGTGCCTCACTGGGTTTTGCCAGAGGTAGGGCCAGCCCACTATCACCCCGGCGGCCATCACCAACCCGTAGCCCAGGCCCGCCCGCACCAGTTCGCGTCGCACGGGTGGGGCAGTAGTAGCCCACCAGCGTAGCCCCAGCAGCCCCAGCGTGAGCGGCCCCAGCAGCACGCCCAGCACCCGGATATCGGTGGCGGCTGCCGTCACGAGCCCGTGCACCAGCGCCCGCCGCCCGGTGGGGTGCGCCAGTAGCCGGGCCAGGGTGTAGGCTCCCAGCGTGAAAGCCGCCATAAACGTCACATCCTTCGCATTGTAGCACGACTCGGCAAACAAACGCGGCGAGAGCAGCAGCAGCCCCGCCGCCAGCAGTCCCAGGCGCTCGTCGCGGAAGCGGAGCGCCCCCAGCCGGAACAGCGCCCAGCCGCCCCCCAAACTCAGCAGAAACACCAGCGCGTGCCGCAGCAGGTAGTACGGGCGTGGGTCGCTGCAGTCGCCACGCAGCACATCGAACAAGGCCAGGGGCACTTCCAGCAGCACGCCGTGGTCGTTGTCGAGGTAGTCTTTGATGTCGGGGGCGGCCTGTAGCAGGGGCTGCCGGGCAGCCCAGCCGGGCGCTACCAGGCTGGCCACGTAGCGCAAGCTCACCAGCCCGTTGGCGCGGTCGGTGTGCTCGTCCCACGACACGCCGTAGTCGGCAAACAGCAGCCCGCCCAGCACCAGCCAACTGCCGAAAAACAGCGCGACTACGGAGCGCGGCACCCGGCGAATAGAGGAAGCAGTTGGCATAGCCCGCAAAGTAACGGCCACCAGCAGGTGTCCTGGCGAGCAGCGCGTAACAATCGCACCAGCACAACTTGCTCAAGTAGTAAACGAGGAATCGTAGACGGGTTTCTTAAACGCGTGCTACGCTACAGTGGCCTGCTAGCTCTTGGCGCCGGCCAGTTGCCAGGCGTTCAACAAAAGGAGCGTATTCCATAGCGCACTCATTACTTCGCTATTCATTACCCAAATAGAATCCGTGTCATTTATTTCAACGAATTCATATTTTGCCTTTTTGCCGAGCCGCATAGCATTTGTCCCTAAAATATTCAAAAAATCTCCGATAACTATTTTTCCTTCAGTACCAGAAGACATCGAATAATAGACATTTTCAGAGCCGATTATCGTGTACACGCCATCCGCTCTTTGGATGCCGACCAATGCGTTTTTATTTATATCATTCAGATGCTTAATTATCTGCGATTGTTCCTCTATGTAACAATTGCCAGAAAGCTTGTCCAGTTGATTTCGCCTAATCCTGGCTGCTAGAATATTCCTTTTCATTGGTGGTCTGAATTAGCCCAACTGGCCCAGAGATTCAGCCTGGAAAGTCGAGGAAGGATGGCTGTTTGAGCGCAAAACAAGGTTCTATTTTCTGGGCGGCACCCGTTCAGGAGAACGGTGGTTTTGCTCATTCAATGCTAAACGGGAAGACAGCGTCAAATATTGACAGTTGTTGTGGGTCACCTTGCTTCGCTCGCAATGGTAAGCAATTAGTCTTCCCGCAGCGAATGCGTTTGCTCAAAATAAGCATAGCCGGGGGCCAGGCCCCGCCAGAAGTCGGCGTGCGGGTTAAGGGTGCGTTTGGCCAATTCGCTTTCCGTGAGGGGAAACGGGAAAATATGCACTCCGATGCGCTCCTGGCCGGCGGCCCGGGCGGCTACGGCCAGCAGGTACACCTGCTCAATGCCAGCATCGGTAATGGGCAGGCAGCCGATGGTTACGTTGGAGCCGTGAATGAAGATGTCGCCGCCGGGGTCGGCCGGGCCGGTAGCCAGCAGGTCGTCGGTATTGGGGTAGTTGAGGCCCAGCGAGAGGTGAAAATTACTGCGCGGGTTGAAGCGGTCGATGTAGTAAAAACCTTCCGGCACTTGGGCATCGCCCGCATGGCGCTTCGGCCCGAGCGTGCCCGAGGTAGCCGCCAGCGGATACTCCTGCACCAGCCGGAAAGCAGGCTCGCCCTGGTTACGGGCCCATATTTCCAACACCCGGCGCGTTTTCAGGAGTCGAAAAAACACCTCTAGCCGGGCCGAATCCAGGTGCTGCGCTTGCAGGCGGGCGACCAACGCGGGCCAGTGGTGGACGTAAGCCGCCTGCACCCGCTCGCAGGCCAGCTGCTGCTGCCAGAAGTCGGGCGCGGCGGGTGCCTGGGCACGGGTGGCGGCCGAACAGGCCAGCAAGCTAAGCAGAAGCAGTAAGCGCATGAGGAGCAAGGGTATGCTGCGCTAACGCTGCTGGTTGAACGGTTAGTATAGAGCCAGGCTGGAGGAAGTAGCGCCCGGCAGCGCGATGTTTGCAGCATGAACCCTGCTGCTCTTCTCGACTTTCTCGAAAACCTTGCTCAGCACAACGAGCGCGACTGGTTTCAGGCCCACAAAGCCACGTACGACCAGCTCCGCACCGCCTTTGAGCAGGAGGTGGCGTACTGGCTGCCGGAACTAGCCCGCGACGAGCCGGCCCTGACGGGCCTCGACCCTAAAAAGTGCATCTTCCGCATTTACCGCGACGTGCGCTTTTCCAAAGTCAAGGTGCCTTATAAAACGCACTTCTCCGCCTATTTCGCCGCTGGTGGCAAAGCCGGCGATACGCCCGGCCGCTACGTGCAAATTGGCCCTCATGGCCAAACCCTGGTAGCTGGCGGCCTCTACGAGCCTACCAAAGAGCAGTTGGCCGCCGTGCGCCAGGAAATCGACTACCAGGCCGCCGACTTGCACCAGCTGGTTGCCGCGCCCGCTGCCCGCCGCTTCTTCCCGCAGGGCCTGACGGGCGAGAAGCTCAAAAAAATGCCGCCCGGCTACGAGGCCACCCATCCCGAAGCCGCTTGGCTGCGACACAAAAGCTTCCTACTGGCTCACCAGTTGCCCGATGCCGACGTGCGGGGTATGTCGGAGGCTGATTTTCGGGCGCATATCCTGGCAGCGCTACGGGCCGCCGGGCCGTTTTGCGAGTGGCTGGGGGAGGCGAGTAAGTAGCGGCTGTCAGGCAGGGCGGGGAGTAGCGCTCAGCTTTAGCTTGGCGCATCGCCGCCACGCGGCGAAGCTCGCGTTTGGGGCCGTTGCGTTAAGTGGCGCGGTACCGAATTCGCCGCTTCGCGGCGATGCGCCAAGCTAAAGCTGAGCGCTACTCCCCGCCCGGCGTAACAGCAATAAGTAATTGCCCTGACAAAAAAACGTCCTTTCGAGCTTGCCGATAAAACTCGCGTGCCGTCGTCGAAAACTATTGTTCAACGACGGCACGCGAAATTTATCGGCAAGCTCGAAAGGACGTTCTGGTTAGCGGCGTTTCCTAAAAATACAGAAACTCCTCTTCGTGTCCGTTGCGTAGCAAGGCGCTAAGCTTCTTGTAATTGCCTTCGGCGTTGACAATGTTTTTCTGGTCGGAGTACACATCCAGCAACACCGTTTCGCGCACCAGCAGCTCCTTGGTGGGGTGAATCAGGGGTACTACCATGAAGAGCCAATAAGCGTCATTTTCGGAGCGCATTCCCTGGAACCGCACTTCCTGAGGCAGGCGCGGCCGGCGCGGAGCGGCCGGGATGCTCACCTTGATGTGCTCGTGCAGGTACAGCTCAATAATAGGCAGCGCCATCGGTGAGTGTAGGTCTACGGCCGTGGGGCGGCCCTTCGAGAGGGCTTTTTCCAAGTCGTCGGTAAATACTTTCAGGGCCAGTTCTACCTGCTGCTTGTCGGGGTTGAGCCGCAGCTCCATCAGGGTGGTGTGGTAGGCGTGGCGCGGAGCTGCCAGGGCTGGTAGCACTAGAAACGTAAGGAGCAGAAGGAAATGGCGCATTATGTAGCTAGGTTAGCGGTTACCAGTTCGAATTTATAAAAATTTCATCACCTGCTTCACGATGATGACGTAGAACATGAGGGCCAGAATGAGCAGCGTGCCCACCTGCTGGGCGTAGCCCATGAATTTATCCGAGGGCTTGCGGCGCAGGATAATTTCGTAGAGCAGAAACAGGACGTGCCCGCCATCGAGGGCCGGAATGGGCAGCAGGTTCATAAAGGCCAGCACCATACTCAGCATGCCTACCAGCGTCCAGAAGTGGGGCCAGTCCCAGTGCCCGCCAAACTGCTGGGCAATTTCGACGGGGCCGCCCAGGTTATCGGCGGCCGAAATTTCGCGGCGGGCCATCTTGGTCAGCGCCTTGGCTTGCAGCGTCACCACCTGCACGGCTTTCTTGGCCCCTGGCGCTAGCGACTGGCCCAGGCTGAAAAACCGGGTGCTGAAATGCAGGTCGCTTTTCTGCCGCACCCCAATTTTGCCTGCCGAAGTCACGGCTACGGGCAGCGTGAGCGTTTGCCCGGCGCGGGTGATGGTAAAGGGCAGCGTTTGGCCCTTGTGGGCCGCCAGGGTGCCCGTCATCTCATCGAAAAACCGGATGGGCGCGTCCCCGATTTGGGTGATGCGGTCGCCTACTTTCAGGCCGGCTTTGGCCGCCGGGTTGCCACCTACCACTTCGCCCAGGGTGAAGGGTGCGCGGGGCGCTACAAAGGCGCTATCCTCGCCCTGCTTGCCGTAGCGGTCGAAAAAGGTGCTCGGCAGCTTGGGCAAATCCAGGAGCTGGCCGTTGCGCTCTACCGTGAAGTAGGAGTCGGTGCTGAGCAGCACGTCGGGGTTATACACCTCGTTGAACTCGGTGAACGGGCGGCCGTTGATTTTCACAATCTGGTCGCCGTTGCGGAAGCCCAGGCTGCGGCCCAAACCATTGACCACAACGCCGTAGCGGGCTTCGGTAGCGGGTAGGTATTCTTCGCCCAGCTTGTAGGTAAGGGCCGTAAACACCACCACGCCCGTAATCACGTTCATGATGATGCCGCCCAGCATTACCAGCAACCGCTGCCAGGCTGGCTTCGAGCGAAACTCGTCGGGCTGCGGCGGGCCGGCCAGGGTATCGGCGTCCTGAGTTTCGTCAATCATGCCGTGGATGGCCACGTAGCCCCCCAGCGGAAACCAGCCGATGCCGTATTCCGTGTCGCCCACTTTCTTTTTCAGCAAGCTGAAATTGAGCACGTTGGGCAGCGGAAACAGGAAGTCGAAGAAAATATAAAATTTGGTAACCCGAATTTTAAACAGCTTGGCGAAGGCAAAATGCCCAAACTCGTGCAAGCCTACCAACAGCGAAAGCGCCAGCACAAGCTGGCCAATCATAACAAGAATTTCCATGCGTAGGGTAAGCTTTAGCTTGCCCGGTGAAGAGTTGATAAATTGATTTTTGGTGCGGTAAGCGGCAAGCTAAAGCTTACCCTACAACAACCCACCGGCCACTCGCCGCGCTTCGGCATCGGTGGCGGCGTAGTCGGCCAGGGTTGGGGCCGCAAGATACGGCACCCTTTCCAGGCACTCGGCTACGAGGTCGGCCATGCCGGGAAACGAGATTTTCTCCTGCAAAAACGCGGCCACGGCTACTTCGTTTGCCGCATTGAGGGTGCAGGGGGCGGTGCCGCCGCGCTGCATGGCAGCGTAGGCCAGCGGCAGGTGCCGGAAGGTGGTGAGGTCGGGGGCTTCAAAGGTGAGCGTAGGATACTGCCAGAACGAAAACCGCGGAAATTCATTCCGCAGCCGCTGCGGGTAGCCCAGTGCGTACTGAATGGGCAGCTTCATATCAGGCAAGCCCAGCTGCGCCTTGAGCGAGCCGTCCTCGAACTGCACCAGCGAATGCACCACGCTCTGCGGATGCACCACCACGTCAACCTGCTCATTGCTAAGGCCGAAGAGCCACTTGGCCTCAATCACTTCCAGGCCCTTGTTCATGAGTGTGGCCGAGTCGATGGTGATTTTGGCCCCCATTGTCCAGTTAGGATGCTTCAGCGCCTGGGTTTTGGTGATGGCCACCAGCTCGGCCGCCGTGCGCCCCCGAAACGGCCCGCCCGATGCCGTGAGGATGACCTTCTCGATGGGGTTCTGCGCCTCGCCGGCCAGGCACTGGAAGATGGCCGAGTGCTCGGAATCGACGGGCAGCAGCCGGGTGCCGTGCTGCCGGGCCAGGGCGGTTACTAGCTCGCCGGCCACTACCAGCGTCTCTTTATTAGCCAGGGCAATGTCCTTGCCCGCCCGAATGGCCGCCACAGTGGGCGCGAGGCCCGCGTAGCCCACCAGCGCCGTGAGCACCACGTCCACATCGGGGCGCTGCACCACTTCGAGCAGGGCGGCCGCGCCGGCCAGCACCTGGGTTTCGGGCTGCTGGGCAAGGGCGGCCTTCACCTCGGCATAAAACTCGTCGCCGATAACCACGGCGGCTGGCCGAAACTCCTGCGCCTGCGCCACCAGCAGCTGCCACTGCCGCCCCGCCGTGAGCACGGCCACCCGGAACCGCCCACCCTGCTCGCGCACTACATCGAGCGCCTGCGTGCCGATAGAGCCGGTGGAGCCCAGTAGCGCCAGCGTTTTTTGAGAAAAAGAATCCACTACAAATCAGGTAGGAAAGAAGCGGCAAAGGTATGCTTTTAAGGGATGAGGTAAGCGGGAGTATAGGCCCGGCAAGCGAGTGGCTCCGGCGGTTAGCAGCCTGATTTTTTACATCTATTCTGCCCTGCGTCCGTATTACAGGGCAGCTTTGGCTCTACAGCAGCCTCATCACCTCATCACTTCATTGCCTCATCACGTAAAGATGAAACTCAAACCCCTCGACCAGCAAGTCATTGTTATTACCGGCGCTACCAGCGGCATTGGCCTGGCCACGGCCCGCGCCGCCGCCAAAGCCGGCGCCCGCCTCATTCTGGCCGCCCGCTCGCAAGCCGACCTCGACGCCGTAGCCCGCGAGTTGGGCCGCAACACCTACACCGTAGCGGCCGACGTGGCCGACCCGGCCGCCGTACATCGCATCCACCAGGCGGCCCACACCCATTTTGGCGGCTTCGATACGTGGGTCAACAACGCCGGCGTGGGTATGTGGGGCAAGTTGGAGCAAGGCAACCTCGAAGACTTTAAGCGCCTCTACGACACTAACTTCTGGGGTATCGTCAACGGCTCGCTCGAAGCCATCAAGCACCTCAAAAAGCACGGGGGCTCGCTCATCAACCTCGGCAGCGAAGTCTCGGACGTGGCCGTGCCGGTGCAAGGCATGTACGCGTCGAGCAAGCACGCCGTGAAAGGCTTCACCGATGCCCTGCGCATCGAGCTGGCCGATGAAAAAGCCCCGGTATCGGTGACGCTCATCAAGCCGGCCGCCATCAACACGCCTTTCCCGCAGCACGCCCGCAACTACCTGGCCGAAGCCCCGAAACTGCCCCAGCCGGTGTACGCGGTGGAAGAAGTAGCGGCGGCCATCCTGCACGCCGCCACTCACCAGGTGCGCGATATTTATGTGGGCGGCGGCGGCAAAGCCATGAGCAGCATCAATAAATTCGCCCCCGGCGTTATCGACTGGTTTATGGCCAAAACCGGCGTGGCCCAGCAAAAGCAGGAAGGCACCAAAGCCACCGACCCCGCCGGCTCGCTGCACCGCCCCAATGCCCCCCACGTAAAAGCCCACGGCACCAACCCTGGCCACGTGATGAAAACCAGCCTCTACACCCGCGCCACCATACACCCGGTAGTGGCCGGTGTAGTGGCCGCCAGCAGCCTGGCCGCCGTTATCGCGCTGGTAGCCAAGAAGAAATAAGGGATAATAAATAGAACGTCATGCAGAGCGCAGCGAAGCATCTCGCTCGCCAACTAATTTAATCGGTAGCGCCGTCCTGGCTTTACGATTGGGTTAGCTGGCGAGCGAGATGCTTCGCTGCGCTCTGCATGACGTTCTATTTGTATTCTACTTCTTTCCCTGCAACCTATCCAACGCTGCCCGCAGCCGGGGCAGCGCCGCCGCAATAGTCTCGGCCGACTCGGCACCGACCGACAGCCGGAACCACGGCTCCTGGGCCGAGGCCCCGAAGGCGCTGAAAGGTACCACGGCCAGCTTGGCTTCAGTGAGCAGGTACGACGTGATTTCCTGCGTGGTGGCCAGCACGGTACCATCCGGCGCGGTGCGGCCTAGAATGTCGATTTTAGCTGTTAAGTAGATAGCCCCTGCCGGAGCAATAGCCTGCACCGGGTAGCCTTGAATGTTCAGGGTAGTCAGGCCCTGGTGAAGGGCGTCCAAGCTGGCTTGCAGGCGGCCCTTGAACTGGGTGAGGAATGCGTCGACTACCGCCGTTTGGGGCAGCACGGCGGCCGTGGCTACCTGCTCGGCTTTGGGGGCCCAGGCCCCAACATGGCCTAGTAGCGCCTTCATTTTGTCGATAATCAACTTCGGCCCGAAGGCGTAGCCCACGCGCACGCCCGTCGCGGCAAAGCATTTCGAGATGCCATCGATGTACACCACGTAGTCGCGCAGGGCGGGGCGCAAGCTCACCGGGTCGTAGTGCTGGGTCTGGCCGAAGGTGAGGAGCCAGTAAATCTGGTCGTAGAGGATGTAGAGCGGTTTCTCGTCGGGGCCGCGCCGTTGATTTTCGGCTAGCACCAGGTCGCAGATTTCCTCCAGGCCCTGCTTGGTAAAGACCGTACCGGTGGGGTTGAGCGGCGAGCACAGCGCCAGCAGCGTAGCCCCGGCCAGATGCGGAGCCAACTCGGCTGCAGTGGGCATAAAGTCGTTTTCGGGCTGCGTGGGCACTACTACCGGCTGAGCCCCCGACAGATGCACGTAGTGGTTGTTGTTCCACGAGGGCGCGGGGTATACTACCCGGTCGCCGGGGTCGACCAGGGCCAGGTAGGTAGCGTAGATGAGCGGGCGCGAGCCGCCGGCTACCAGTACTTCATCGACGGGCGAGTAGGTCAGGCCCAGACGGTTGCGCAGAAAGTCGGCGGCTGCTTGGCGCAGGTCGGCTGTGCCGGGGGCGGGCGGGTAGTTGGTGTGCCCAGCCTGGTAAGCAGCCGTGATACCATCGCGCAGCTCGACCGGGATGGGGTAGAGCTGCGGGTCGAAGTCGCCGATGGTGAGGTTGCAGATGGTGGCACCCTGGCGCACCTGCTCGCTCACGGCATTACCAATTTTAATAATTTCGGAGCCGCTGAGTTGGTCGGCCAACCGGGAAATACGCATAGGGTAGGAGGGAAGGGGATAGAAGTCCCCAAAGTTACCAGCAGCGGCCCCAGCAGCGCACCAAAACTTACGCCTCCAGCCGGTACATGACATCCGAGCGCAGCACGTACTTGACGCCCTGCGTCACCTCGCTGCCCTCGTGGTAGAGGCTGTGCCGAAACAGCAGGGCCATGCCCTGCCGGGGCCGGATACGCAGGCCGCGAAACGTGGTGTCGCCACCCTGAAAATTGTCGTTCAGGTACACCATAAAGGTGAAGTAGCTAGCTTCGTGGGCGTTGCGCACGTAGCTCTCGTCGTAGTGCCCCTTAAACTGGTGGCCGCGCTGGTAGCGGTAAAACCGGAACAGCTCGTTGAGGCCAATGGGGACGCTGGGGCCGAGCGGTGGCGGCCCAAACGGCTGCAGTTTCGCCCACAGCGCTTCGGCCAGTTCCTCGTTCTTGTAAAAAGCCCGGCTGTTGTTACGAATATCAGTACGGGTGCGGCTGCCATTGGCAGTATTTATTTTGGCTAGCTCGTAGCCGACTTCCTCACTCCGTACAATGGTTTCCAGGCATTCGTGGCGGGTAAAGAAGTCGTCGATGGTAAAAATGGAATCGGTTATTGAGGTAAATTTCAAGTGGTTAGGTTGTTGGTTGGTGGGGTAAAAATAAGCCAAAATGGTTTAATCGCCCAAAAAAAGCACGTCATTTCGAGCTTGCCGAGAAATCTCGCTTGCGCCGTTGGTGAGTTGTTCAACGGCGCGAGCGAAATTTTTCGGCAAGCTCGAAATGACGTGCTTTTTTTGGGCGATTAAACTCCTCCGCTCAGTGCTTGGGCTCCCAGCCTTCTTTGCCGCCAAAAATCTGCTTCACGGTGTAGCGCTTGGCCTCCTGGCTCGTGAGCTGGTGCGACCAGGCCACGCGCTTGGCCGGGTTAGCCCCTGGGCCGGTCGACTGGTACTCGGCGTAGTAAGCGGTTTTCTCGTTTTCGGGGTTTTTCCAGTTTTCCCAGCCGGCCGGCGTAATATGGCTGCCTAGCTCGCAGTGCAGGTACACTACCTGCGCATTAGGGCGCCAGGGCCGGCCCAGGTGTACTTTTTTCGCCAGCGTAGTGTCGGCCGTAAGCTTGCAATCCAGAAACACGAAGCCCGCTGTTTGTCCGGCAGGCGTGGAAGCGGCCGTAACGAACGAGTCTTTCTTGCTCTTTATCTGGCAATGGTCGAAGACGGCGGTGCTGGCCCCGAAAATAAAATCCGTGGTGCCCTCGATGTAGCAGTCGCGGAAATATTGGCGGGTGCCCCCGGCCGCCAGAAACAGCACGTCCTGGTTGCCTACCATCCGGCAGTGCCGGAATATGGCTTTATCGCCTTCCACATGCAGCGCTACTGCCTGCCCTGCTTTGTAGCCCGCCGCGTTCTCAAACGTCACGTTTTCGGCCGTAAAGTCATTGGCCTGCACCAGCACCGAGTACGAGGTAGGTGTAGAAATCGCACCTGCTCCCACATGGTCGGCGTAGGTAATGATGGTGCTGGCGGCATCGTCGCCGCGCAAAACAATGTGCGTTTTGAGCGTAGGCACCACCAGTTTTTCGTGGTACGTACCTTTTTTGAGCTGAATAATGACGGGCTGGGCCGACTGGTTGGGCACCGCATCCACAGCCGCTTGCACCGTGCGAAACTGCCCGCTGCCATCGGCCGCGACCACGAGCGGGCCAGCAGTTTGGGCAGCCGCTAACCCGGTCGTGAGGCTAAAGCCCGCGAGTAGAAAAAACGTTTTCATATTAGGGCGTGGTGGGTTGGGCAGCAGCCCCAGTGGGAACAGCCACGGCGTTTTTAGGCAGCGGCTTGGCCATGTAGGTTTCCACCAGCGGCAGGTGCTGGCGCTGCAGGTCATGCACTACTAGCTGCGCCATCAGGCGCGCTCCCAGCTCGTTGAAATGCGTGTTGTCGGCGCGGCCCAGCGGGTAGTTGGGGTGGTCACCGGGGGCCAGGTACATAAACAGCAGCTTGGACTGCTCGTCGCCCATCTTTTGCAGCACTTCGCGGCTGAGCTGGTCCATATCTACCACCAGTACTTGGTACTCTTTGGCCACAGCCAGCGTTGCGGCCGAGTATATCACGTGCGTTTCCTTGAGGTGGCCTTCCTTGTCGAAATACCGCCGCGTGACGGGCGTAAGCAGAATGGGAGTGGCCTTTTTGCTGCGCGTCTCGGTCACGAACTTGATGAGGTTCTTGCGGTAGTCTTCCGGCGTGGTGTAGCGGTCGGGGTAGTTCTGCGACTCGTCGTTGTGCCCAAACTGGATAAACACATAGTCGCCAGGCTGCAAGGCATCAACCACTGGCTGCCAGCGGTTTTCAGCCAGAAACGTGCGAGTACTACGGCCATTCTGCGCCCGGTTGTCTACAGCCACTGCCGTGGTGTCGAAAAACGTGCTCAGCGGCATTCCCCACCCGGTTTCCGGAAACGTCGCCCGAATTTTATTCGCCATCGTGGAATCCCCGATGAGGTAGAGCTTGGTTTTTTTGTGCGGCGGGGGCACAAAGGCCACTAGGCTAAGCAGCGCAAGTGGCAGGGCTTTTTTGAATAAACGCATAAGTAAACGAGTTGAATTGAGGAACATTTGGCACGGGCCAGAGGCCCGCGCCAGTTACGACCGAACTAAATTACCGCGCCTGCGGGTCCACCGTTTTCTTCACCATCCCCTTCACAAGGTGGTCGGA
>JBPBPU010000124.1:0-16562 GCA_050954465.1 Janthinobacterium lividum | reverse complement strand
GTGCGGAAGGCCGCATCGTACTTGCGGCGTTTATCGGGCTTTTCCATAGGCGGAAAATACTACCCAATTCTGTCTCGTTTAGCTGGACCACCTCAGAGTATCAGTTTGCTGAGAATGTTCGCGATAGGAAGGGGCATTTTAAAAAGTATAAGAAGATTTTATATCCTGAAACATTTGATGAATAAAAACATAACAAAAAGCCCAGCCATCCGGCCTTGTCCTTACCCAAAACTCGAAAAGCGCTGGCCGACAGGTCGGCGCTTTTTTTTTGGCGTTGTGGTAGCTTGCGGGCATGTCTATTTCGACGCACTTTGGCGACCCCGGCTTGTGGGCGCAGACGCATTTTGGTGGGGTTGGGCTAGGCGACGTGCGCCGCAGCCGGGGCGTGTGTACGCTGGCGGCGGGCTGGGCGCGGCAGCCAGGTGCCAGCATTCCGGGCTTAAGCCAGGGGCAACCGTATGCCAGCAAAGCCGCCTACCACCTGCTGGACCACGCCCAAAGCACCCCGGATGCCCTGCCAGCACCTCATCGCCAGCACGTGCGCCAGCAGGTGCAGGCGCCAGACACCTACTTGCTGGTGGAAGACACGACGGAGCTGAGCTGGCCCGAGGCCGCCGAGCGCCGCCCGGGCCTGGGGCCGGTGGGGCCGGGCAAGGCCTACAGCCAAGGGGTGCTGCTGCACTCGCTCGTAGCGGCCCTCTGGCCCACCGACGGCCCCGACCCGGCCGCTAAATGCCCGGCCCTGCCGCTGCTGGGCCTCTTGGACCAGCAATTTCACGTGCGCCAGCTCGTGCCCGAAGCCGAGAAAGCGCACCCCCACGGTGGGTCACGGCCCTGCCAGGGTCGCGCCCGTAAGTCAGCCCTGTGGACGCAGCGTTTGCGGGCCGTGGGGCGGCCACCAGCGACTACGCGCTGGGTAGTGGTGGCCGACCGCGGGGCCTACATCTACGAGCACTTGCAGCAGTGCCAGGCCCAGGGCCTGGGCTTTGTGGTGCGCGCCGCCCAGGACTGGGCCCTGGTCGCGGGGCCGCCGAAGACGCCTGCCGGCCGCCTCTTCGAGTTGGCCCGCGCCCAACCGGCAGTCGGGCAGTTTACCCTGGCCCTGCGCGGCCGGCCGGGCCAGGCGGCGCGCGAGGGAGTCTTGCAGGTAAGCTGCCGGGCGGGCCTGGCCCTGCGGGCACCGCAACGGCCGGGCCGGGCGGGGCCACGGGCAAGTGGGTACCAGTACCCTGTAGCGTGGTGCGAGTGTGGGAGGATGTCGCGCCGGGGGTAGCCCCCGGCCTGGAATGGCTGCTGCTCAGCGACCAAGTGGTGAGTGAGGTGGCCCAGGCGCTGGCCTGCGCCCGCCAGTACAGCAGCTGCTGGCTTATCGAGGACTTCCACAAGGCGCTCAAGACGGGCATGGGGGTGGAAAAGCTGCAGTTGCAGACAGCGGCCCGCCTGTTTGCGGCCGTGGCCCTGCTGAGCGTGGTGGCGCTGGCCCTGGTGGATATGCGCGAGAAAAGTCGGCTCGAATCGGACTTGCCGGCTGAAGCGGCCCCGCAGTGGCCTCGCGCAGAAATGCTTCGTCCAGGTCTTGGGCAAACGTTTATGGCTGTCGTCGGCTTGCAGCTACGAAGCTCCCCGACAGTGATGCCAGAAGGACCACCTTATGCTTGGCTCAAATCCCCTTTTCCTACTCCACTACCAAGCGGTGCGTGGCGGCGCTGCCGTCTGCCGCCTGCACCCGCAGGACGTACACCCCCGCTGGTAGGGCAGATGCCGTTACTGCGACGCGCAGACTACCATCCGTCGCGAGCGCCAGCCGGGGGGCCTTGTCTACTGGTTGACCTAGCGTATTGGAGATGGTGACATCAAGGGTGGGCGAGGTCGTAAAGTGAGCCGGTACTTCCAACGTAAAATGCCCGGCCGGGCAGGGGATAGGGTAAAGAGCGAGAGCGGCGGTTTCGGTGAGCGGGCGAGTGGCCAACAAGGGAGAGCCTATCCGGGCGACGAATCCCTCGGAACCGAAGTAGTTATTGGTGGAAAGCGAAAACGCACCAAACGTGGGACTTTGGTTGAAGGAGCCGCCTACGTAGAGGTACGTCCCCGCTACCGAAACCCCCGTGACCAAGCTACTGCCCAAACCACCAGCCCCCAGCACCCACTGCCACGCTCCCGTACTACCGTTGAGACGAGCTACCCACGCCTGGTCGCTGATGGTGCCGGTCAAGGGGTATTGTCCAAATTTATTGCCGTTGCTTGCTGTGCCCGTCGCATACCAGTTGCCCTGGCTATCGGCCCCTACGTCCACGGTGCGGGCCGTCCCATTGGTGGTGCTCGTGCTGGCCGCCACCCATTGCCAGGTGCCCCGCCGGTTAAGGCAGGCAATGGCGGCGCCCGAATGCATAGTGAGCGTGTGCGAGAGGGTGTATGGCCCAAAGGAGCCCTCGGTAACCGTGCCGGCCCACGCCAAGAGGCGCCCGTTGGGGGTTACGCTCACCTTGGGCGACTCGCCTCCCAAGTAGAAGGGGCCACCGCGTACCGCCCACTGCCACTGGCGAGTACTATCGAGCTTGGCTACAAAGCCATCACTGTTGCCGGAACTAAATGGGGTAAGCGTAAACGCACCAAACTGCGTAGTGGTGCCCCCAGAGTTGCTAAACCGGCCGCTCGCGTAGGCATTGCCATTGCTGTCCACCGCTAGACTCGTGGCTTCTTCAAAGCCAGTGCCCCCCCCGCTTACGGCCCCCAGCCACTGCCCGGCCGGGCTCAGCCAGGCCACGAAAATGTTGCTGTTGTTCACTGGGGCCGTGAGGGTAGTGGCACCGAAGGTGAGTGTACTCCCAGCGAAAGCGCCCGCCACGTAGATACTGCCAGCACCGTCGAGCACGGGGCGCCCACAGTTGCCCGTGCGCACTACCCATTGCCATTGCCCGCCGCTGCCAAGGCGGGCGACAAACCCGTTGTTGGCCCCGGGGTAGGGTGGCAGGGCAATGGTCCCGAAGTTTGTCGTGCCAACCGCCGTGCCCGTGACGTAGAGGTTTTGGCCGCTGGCATCCAGGGCCAACCCAATCCCTTTGGCCTGCCCGTTGGCCCCGCCGGCCTGCACGGCCCAGTCCCACTGCCCACTAGCCGTGAGTTTGGCGACAAACAAATCTGGGTTGGCTTGGAAACCCGAACTGGGTTGGCTGGCGGTCAACCGGTGCGTGCCAAAGTTGACGATATCCTGGAAACTGCCGGTTACGTACGAGTTGCCTTGCGCATCGGCGACCACTTGGGTAATGGAAACCGTCGCGGAGTTAAGCCGGGTAGTAGACGTGGCCCAATCCCAACCCTGCGCCTGCACAGCAAGTACGCTCCACAGCATAAGCGTCAGTAGTCCCAGCAACTTCTTGTCAGGTAGAGGTAGTGTCATTCGGTGAACTTGCTTAGGTAGCGGTAAAAACGGGGGTAGATTAGCTTGTTGGCCTCTATTTCGGAAAGGCCAGCCAAAAATAGCACTGCGCCGCTTAGCCTACCGGTGTCGTTGGCAGCTAGTAGCAGACCAACTAGCAGCAGCCAGAGGGCTGGCAGCCAGGCGGCCCTACGGGCAGACTTTGCACTGGTGTAGCGTAAAGGCAAAGTAACGTCACCATGCAACAGGGTAAAGAATTAACCAGGCACTGCGTAAAGCCTGCAAGTCACCATTACGTCTAGCTTCGCACCATGAAGTGGTTACTGCCCTGCCTGCTGCTGGCCCTGCCAGCTGCCGCCCAACGTCTCGCCCCCGTTGGTGCCGCCCGCCCGGTTGCGGCCTTCTGGCCGGCGGAAGTCCGGACGGGGGCAGTAGTGTTCACGGGGCCGGTGGCTCACCCCACGGCCCCGGCCCTGGCGCAGGCCGAGCACCTGCGGGCCTGGCTCACCAGCACCTGCGCTACCGCGATGAGCTGCAGGCCACCGACTCCAGCCAGCTTTACCGGGGACAGTTGCGGGGCGTGCACGAGGGCGTGGGCCTGCGCTTCCTGGTGCGGCTGAGCCGGCGGCCGGCGGGCTGGCGCTACCAACTGCTGCGCTTCGAGGTGCGCTCGCCCACCGGCCAGCCCGGCCTGGTGCACTGGTTGCCGCTGTAGCGGCTGCTCGCCGACCCGGACTTCGGGCCCGACGTGGCCGACTTCGAGCGGCAGCTACGGCTGGCCCTGCTGGGGCTGTAGCGAGCGTATCGGACAGCGGTGCAGTTGCAACCAATATGTTCAGGGCCGCAACTCGATGGGCCCGGTAATTTTTTGACCCTGAGCAGGATAGGCCTTAGCCTGCCTTGTTCTTGGTGACTCACCCCTTACCATCGCCTACTTATGACCCAGGAACGGGATACGCTTGCCGAATGGAAGCAGAAGGTCAGCGAGTTGAAATTCAAACTAGGACGGCCCAATGACCACCTATTTGCCCAGACGCTAACGACGGAGAAGATACTGCGCGGTTTTTTCAACAAGCGTGACTACACCCTTACGCCGCAAGGAGCCAAGGAAGAGAACTACCTTATCTACCTGCTGGCGAATGTTAAGGCGACGGAAATTCGGCTGCTCAACGAAATGGCCGAACTACTCGACTATGCCCAGCATAACGGCTTAGCTGGTAAACTGAAGGGGAAAAATAAGCTAGTTAACCACGAGGCGCTCAGTGGTCTGCTCTTCGAAATCTACGTGGATAAGTACTTGTCGGAAAACAATCTCCAAACCCGCGCAGACGCTGAGTACACCAACAGCAAAGGACAAACGAAGCCCCTTGACAACTACGTAACCGTTGGGGGCGAGGGTATCTGGTAGAATGCTTCCGCCTATCGGACGCCGAGGCGCTCAGTCTGCTGCGCCTGACGGAAAAGATAATGCGGGTGCTCGTCAAGCAGAAAATCTACACCGAGCAGATGTTCATTGGGCACGTGGGATTCAAGACGACCAAAAACCTGGCGCGGGTTATTGATGAGGCAAGAAGCAAAATAGAACCTGCTTTCCAGAACTACTTGAAGGCTTACGAGGAGGATAATCCGGCCGGCATTTTTCTCCCCGCCATGCACACGACGGACGAGTACGACTTGGACGTAAGCCAGTACTATATGGGGCCAACTCACGAGCAGCAGTGGAACACGAATAAGTACCACACGCTGGTAACGTTTTCGGCGAAGCCGAAGCTTACTACGGTTGACAATGCCCGTTTAAGTATTGAAGCCAAGAGGAGGAAATCCGTGAGGGGCGCAAACGATAGCCTGTACGACAAAATCCGGGCGAAAAGGAAGCAGCACCAGGACTTCAAAGGAAATAAGGTTTATTTCATCGAACTAGACTCGACCTTTAGCCACAACCCCAACAATCCCATCCTGCCGCCAATTGCCGCCGACCAAATTGACTTCCAGCCTTACAAACAGCTGATTGAGAAGGATAGCACGACTATTCTAGCTTTTGTATTCAAGAAAGTGACCGAACATGGTGTAGAACGGCGCATCACCTGGCTGTACCAGCCGGAACACGAAGCATTGGTAGATGCCTTACGCCGTGTCGTCTAGCCCTCGTTGTGCAGGCTGAGCCCCCAGGCTTGCCCACCAAGTCAGCTGGTACGGTACGGTTGTTTAGCGCGTGGCTGTGGAGCAGCTATACGGTAGGCGGGTGGCGACTTGCGTGAACTGCTAGCCAAACGCAATACCACTGGCATCAGCTTCTAGGCTTGATATGCAAGAATTTGATAAGTAAATTTAGTATATTTTCTTGCAGTGTTGCCGGGGGCTGCGTTTAATTGACTTGGCCCCTACGGGAGTGCCACGCACTTGATATTCTGCCTTGGCGTTGCCGTCGTGGTCGTAGCTCCAGTAGTTCTAGACCAGGAAATCGGGTGCCATGTCGACCAGGTGCCCCTCAAAGGCCTGCATTGTCCCTAGGGCGTAGTAGCCAATTGGTAAAGAGTTATTCGATGGTAGAGGAAGTGGTGTGCAACACGCCCAGGTGCACTATGCTAGGAGCTGGTAACTTCTGGGCTAGATATCAGTAAAATCGTTCAGGTGCAGGCGACTAAATTGGGCATCGAATGCAATTATAGGCTGTCCAAGTCGGTGGCTGCGGCTGTCAACAAGGTGTCAGAGACAGCTGAGACAAGTTGCAGCGCAATTTAGACAGCAGCCTACCGCACCATCTTGGATAGTAGGAGCTACTGATTGCAGACAATTTTGGCGTTTTCGTCAGCAGCGCTGCTCGCCCAGAAAATAAGCGTTAATGCTGCTGTGCTGGGTGCCGGGCTAGACCTTGACGAGCTTGGCCTTGGCGTCCCAATGCGTGGGGCTCACCAGGCAGCCCGTGCCCAGGCGTAGGCGCTGACCTTCCCAGTTCACGACCAGGGGGATGGGGCCGGGCCCTCGGCGTTGAGCTTGTCGCGCTACGGCTCGCGGGAGGCTTTCATTAAGAGATGCGCGACCTATTTTCGCAAGTCTTGATTTAAATCAGCTTCGCCATCTTCATAGGCTGCCATGCGGCGATAGTATTCTGTAAGACTTCGTAATGTCGCACCAGTGCGGGGCCATGTAGGAGAAACAGCATCTGCGTAGCTTTCATAAAGCTTTACCAAGTCTCTTTCCTGTTGACCGCCTTCGTACACGCCCCTCGATGTGGTGCCGCGGCTATTAGTCACTCCGATTTCAAACCCCTTTTCCAGTTCCCTACTAGCTTCACGCTCTAGTAAATCACGTACAGCTTCATGGGGCCACTGCTCATCATTTCCCTTCGGGGAGCTACTCAGCATCTGCCCAATCTGTTGTTCGCCTATAATTAGACGTCCTATTTCAGTGAGTGCCTGTTTGGCTTTCGTTACCCAGTCAAATAAAAACTTTTGGTCTACCTGGTTATCTTCTCCCAAGCCAGGCACGGCTCGGAAGGAGTTAAGCAGTCGGAAATAGCTCATGTATGCCTCAGCGTTTTGCTCATCGGCTTCCTGGTCATCAACTATATTCTCTCCCTCTCTTCTTTTGAAAACTTTGCCCACTAACGCAGCAAAAAATAAGGGGGAGGATGCAAGCTGCCTATTCAGCACCGTTGTACTTCCTTCCCGATAGTAGTAGGTAAGAGGCAGAAAACGGAACTCTAATTGAGCCACCTTATCCCGCTCTATTGAGTCATCTTCAGCCAGTCTTTCTAGCAGCGCAGAGATGTGATAGTTTCTCAACTGTCGTGCTAGTTCAGGCGTCAACTCAGCATATAGCTTTTCCAGTGCCTCTAGGATGAGGGGGGTAGGAACGTTGCTTTTCTTATCGTTTACTCCCAAAAGCTCAACTGCTTTGAACGGATGATTAAACTGAAGTAAAAGCCTAACTGCCTGTTCAATGTCATCATTCTGAATGCCCCAAATAACAAACTGGTCCCAGTACTGCTGCTGAGCGTCGGCTTCGTATTCACTGACTTTATCCCAGGTTCTGCCATCGTTAGGTAAAAAAGTGAACCATTCCGCTAACTGAGTAGAATTCCACTCATCTTTAACACGTTCAGCTACTCCTTCGCACCAGTCGCGGTCTTTGCCTTGTAGCCAATGAGAGGTGAGACCCCGCGCAAACAAATCTTCGGCTCCATCGCTAGCCAAGTATTTGCCCAGTAGCTCCTCAATGCGCGAATCGGATAAGCCGGTTTTTGCAAATGCTAGTCCCAGATAATAAGCATTGGATACGGCTGGAACTAACGCAAAGACCTGTTCATCGCCTTGGGCATGAATGGTTTGAAGTGCCTCAAATTGGGCCTGTGCTATACGTGACTCATAATCATCATCCTGCTGCCCTTCGGGAAGGTTGGGCCATTGAGCAAATAGCCAGGCATATCTTTCAACCACATCCATAGGCTCAAAGCGCGGCATCAGGTCAGCCAACTTATCTACTCGTTCACGCCACATCGCCCACTCCGTATCCGAGTGTGAGCGGTGATTGTAAACAAGCTTGCGTAGATTATGCCAGATAAGGGATTTGTCTTGCTCGCTCGTAAGTACTTCGCTCAGTTGATTTAATTGTGCAATTGCCTCCTCAAACACAGCGTCTGAAGCTGTTTCAACTAGAGGCGTCAGCAAGGTCTGCCAGCGTGTAACATCTGTGCCAGCCCAGGCTATGAGCAGTCGTCCAACTTCGTCTGCTCCTTGTGCGACATCGTTGTAGGAGGCTACACTACTGGTAGGCCAATCACGCCACCGCGGCTTGGCCGAGCTGTTGCCAATATCCCTATGCTGAGGCAAGAGCCTCAGTAGCAAGGGGCCGCCTACCTCTGGTGTCTGGGTGATTAACTGTGTAAGCAAGTCAACGCGCTGCTGCAGCGGAGCAGCTGTACTTGGGTGCCAAAACAGAAAAATCTCCCGTAGGGTATTTCGCGGGCGGTTCGTAGTGGAGCCACCAGGGTCTAGTTGTTCTAGCTTCGTCAGCATGCTGACTACATAGCCCAAATACTCTTTTTTCCAAGCTAACACTTCCAGGGCCCATAATAACCCGGCGTGGTGTGAGGTAGCATGAAAGAAACCAGGAGTCTCCTCGAATAACTTCATCACTGCTGGATTCTCGCCCGTAAGCCCAGCATCTATCTCCCTTAAAAAGGCATCTGGAGCGGCTTCTGCCAAAGCAGGTAGCACGTTAGAGATAGATATTAGAACTGATGGGTTGGCGATAGCCTCCCTCAGTAATAATGTTACAGTGAGGTCAGCGAAGGCGCCAGCTGTCGTGTTGGCTGCTACTAGGGATTGCGTATCGCTGCTGCCGATAAGAGCTAGGGTATCGGCCAGACCTTCCCGAAGTACTCCCGAGTAGGGGGAGCGCTTACCCAATAAGTCGACACGGTGTTGCTGGTCGTCTGGTAGTGAGTAGCGCTGCAGTGAGGTGCCTAAAATACTGTTAATTAACTCCTGGAACCTATTGAGATAGTCGCGGGTAATAAAGCGGTGAAGCAAGCTCCATGCGTCGAGTTTGTCATTGACGTACCAGGTAGCGCCCGTAAGGCGGACGGGTGGATTTGCTTCATTGGCCCAGCGCAGGAGTGCTTGCTGCACCTGCGCATAGGGAAGCTGGGCTAATAAGGCTACAGCCTCTCGGTCTTTCTCTTCGTTCTCGTCCCAGGCACCTAATAAAAGAACTGGAATAAGCTCAAAGGCCTTGTCCGGTTTGGCCCAGTCAGGCCTCTGGGTGCTAGGTGACAAGGCTACGCGGCGCCGAAAGCTACCAAAGCTGTTACGGGCTACCCAAGCTAGGTTGTAGGAATCTGCGAATCCTTGCCCCTGCAGAGCGCGCTCCGCTACTTCGCGGGCAATGCGTGGCATCGGCTCTGTGCCTGGCGATACGGTATCAAGCAGCGAGGAAGGAATAAACACGCGGTGTTTACGCCGCACAGCACTGGCGATTTCGTCGCGCTCATCAAAGAGCGGAATGAGTAACAGGGGAGTACCAATATCGATGATTTGACGCCAAGCCTCCAGGGTTGTAACCACCAGGGTTTTTGCCAAATAGATGTCGCGCTCTTCAGGCGGCAGCTGCATGAGCGAGGCCGCAAACACCGCCAGCGCTTCTTCTCGGGAATCGCCTTGCAGGGTAAGAGTAGATGTGGTGCTTTTGAGCCAGTCTTGGACGGTGGCCACGGTGCTGTTACGCCCGGCCAGCACGAGTTGACTGGGAGTGGGCGGCGCGGTGGACTCCGTCCAATCCAGCCAGTAGGTTTCTAAATCGATAAGGCCAGCCGGGCGCTTTCCCAGCAGCTTACCAAACCAAACTTGTACAGCCGGTGCCTGACTCAACCACCCTTCAAGGTCATCCGCATTGAGGGCTCGCACATCTTTCCAGTGCTTATCTGTGAGCTTATTGGTTCTCCACTTCTTATTCGCTGTCCAGGTTTGAGGAGTTATAAAAGTGAAGGTGGTATCGGCCGGATTTAGGCCACGCGAATCACCGACCCGCTCATCATAATCCTTGTCGGCCTTTCCCTTCACCCCAGGTGTTTTACCTAATTCCCAGCCGGTTACTCCAGCAGGTACGTAGGTCGTGCCGATGCCTGCGGTAGTGATTCCATCCCAGCCGCCAGAATTCACGCTCGCACCAACCGGAAAGTCAATATGCTGCAATGTGGGTACAGTAGCAAAAATTAGCCGGCGGATTAATTCTGGCAGGTGGTAGGGGGCACTGGGTTCGGCAGCCCATCGCTTGATATCAAGCGCTTTAACGTCAAGAAAGGACATTGAGTAGCTAATTTTTCGTGAAGGTGACAATCTGCCTACTCCCCGCAACAGGCGCATCTGGCGCTACTGAGTAATGTCAGTTGTTAGGTTGCGAAAGAGTGATAGCCCTCTCCGGCTCCCGCAGGTTCGCTAGCAGCACGCACGCCGCCACCGGTCTGTTGAATATAGCCTCGCCCTCATCGCAGCAACCAGCTATCTCCTGCGAAGCCATCAGGCCAAAGCGCAGCTAATATACTGCACTGTATCAATCCAACGCCCTAGTCCCTAAGGCGCAGCAGGCGGGGCAGCGTCGCAGGCCCGCTTTGCATCACGTCAGGGTGTAGCCAAAACGACAGCAACGTCAGCAGGTGGAGCAGCGGCACCCCCAGCAACGTGGTGAGTGCCCAACTAGCTGTGTGCAGGCCCTGCGCCTAGCCAGCCGGCGGCTACTGGGCAGGAAGTAGACCGACAGGCCCGCAAGCGCGGCTGGCACGAGTTACCCGACAAGATGCCGGATTTGCCCTACTAGTTGAATCAATCACAGTGGGGCGAGTTCAAGGCGTAGTTGCCCTACCTCTTGGCCATGAACCTGCCGCAGATATTTCGCTGACTTAGCCAGCTTGTAAGGCCTCAATCCTAGGAGCACTGGTGTCATCCTACAGGTACTGCCTACACCCCCCCGCAACATCCCTTCCGGAAGTTAAATCCGACCCGAGGGTCTCCTCACGGGTCCCCCGAGAAAGCAAAATGCCCTTCCTGATATCAGGAAGGGCATAGGTGGTAGTCCGTAGGGGAAGTGAATCCTCAGAACCAGTATTCGCTCTGACTAACCCTGTTTTAAGATTAAGCGCTGCTATGTTGCGGCGAGTACCCTATAACCAATGTAATCAATGCAGTTGATTCTTTTGCAATTGGTGATGGATTAACTAGTCAAACCATTTTTTAAAGAAAAAACCCTTTCCTACGAAAGGGTTTTTTCTTTAAAAAGTAATGCTAGTTCTTAACCCGGCCGGGTTTAACTTTCGGCGTGCCATCTTTTTTTCGGCCGTATGGAGCCTCTTCATCTGAATTACCTGATTGCGCAGTAACGGATGCTTTACGCTCTTTCTTGCTGGGCGTATAATCGGAAGCTAAAAGGCTTTCAGTTTCGTTTACCGCAGCCTGTAGATTATTTAACAGTGTAGATACTTTACGCAGTGCACGTTTCACATCTGCTTTAAAAGAGTCCGCTTGTTGTGCACTGTCGAGAACTTGTTGTAATTGGGCGAGGTCAATTGCCATGAGCGAAAAGAAAAAGGATTGAGTCCTCAAAGAAACAGCCCAACAATCAATCTAACCACTTCGGCTACTTCGGTATACTAACCAATGGCGAACACAGCGAGTCAGCAACCTCAGTTCTCCGGTACGTCACAGGGTCTTCAATCAGTGGCCGACCAGCCAAATCCCAGGCGACCGACGCTAAAAAGTTTTGTACTGTTTACTTCCGATAATTAAGGCTTATCGGAAGTAAACCCTATCTTCGCCGCTCACTGAGTTAGCCACCTCACGGATGAGAAAAGCCCCGACGCCAAAACCAAACCAGCAACTTGTTTCCCTTCCGGCCCCGCAACTGCCCGCGCCCTTTCCCGAAGCTGCCACCCGCTACCGCGAAATCGGCCTGCAGGGCGCGGCCAATACCCAGCGCGCTTACTCGGCCGACCTGCGTTCGTACGAGGCCTATTGCCAGAGCCAGCAACTAGCCGCTTACCCAGCCGAGGTGGCCACGCTCGGCGGTTACCTAGCCCACCTGGCCGATGCTGGTAAAAAGCTGGCCACGATTCTGCGCCACCAGGCGGCCATCCTCAAAAAACACGAGCTGCTGGGCTTGCGCCTGGCCGGCGACGAGCGGGCGCTCAAGCAAGTACTACGCGGCATCACCCTCTCCGTGGGCAAGCGCCAGAAGCGGGCGCCGGCCTTTACGGCGGCCCACCTCAAATCCGTTATCCGGCAACTCGACCTCTCGACGGTGGCGGGCCTACGCGACCGGGCGCTGCTGCTGCTCGGCTACGCCGGAGCCTTTCGCCGCTCGGAGTTGGTGGCCCTCAACCTGGAAGACCTGGAGTTGACCGACCAAGCACTAGTAATGCACCTGCGGCGCAGCAAAACCAACCAGGCTGGGGAACTGGAGCAGAAAGCGGTATTTTACGCAGCTAATCCGCTGTTTTGTCCCATCCGCGCCTACCAGGCATGGGTAGCGCAACTCGGTGGCCGCCTGAGCGGGCCGCTGTTTGTGTCCCTGCAGCGGGGTGTTCAGGCCGGGGCCAGCACGCCCACCCTACGACGCCTCTCCGATAAGAGCGTCAACAACCTGGTGCGGCAGCACCTGGGCGGGCAGTACACGGCCCACTCGTTCCGCGCTTCCTTCGTGACGGTTTCCAAGCTCAATGGCGTCGACGACACCCACGTGATGAACCAGACCAAGCACAAAACCAGCGAGATGATTCGGCGCTACACCCGCCTCAGCGATGTGGTGGAGCACAATGCGGCGCAAAATATAGATTTATAAGTCTTATAGTTCCTAAATTTACGCAGTAACAAAAAAACCGTCCTGCAGGACTTGTCCTTGAGGTGGTCTAGTTAAGCGAGACAGAATTGGGTAGTATTTTCCGCCTATGGGAAAGCCCGATAAACGCCGCAAATATGATGCGGCCTTCCGCACCGAAGCCCTGCCCGTAGTGGCCGAGAGCCGCTCGACGCCAGCTGCTGCCCGCGCCTTGAATGTCGACCCCAAACTGCTCTACCAGTGGCAGCGCGATGCGCAACCCGCCTTGCCAGCCGACCCGGCTGAGGCCGTCGAAGTGCGCCAGTTGCGCGCCGCCAACTGGCGCCTGGCGCAGGAGGTAGAGATTTTAAAAAAGCCATCGCCATTTTTTCCACTTCCCCGCCGACGCTATGAGCTGCTATCAATTTATTGACCAGCAGCGCACTAGTTATCCCGTGCGGCTGCTTTGCCGGGTGTTGGAGGTGGCCCCTGCCCACTACTACGCCTGGCGTAAAGCGGCCACCAGCGCCCCGGCCGCCTCCGCGCCCCCTGCCTGGGAAGAAGCGCTAGAAAAGGCGTTTACGCGCCACCAGAAACGCTACGGCACTCGCCGCCTACGCGTCGAGTTGCAGGAAAAGGGACACCGCGTAGACCGCCAGCGCCTGCGCACGGCCATGCGCCAGCGTGGGCTACGGGCCTTGCAGCCACGGGCTTTCACCCCGCGCACGACCGACTCCACGCACACGTTACGCTGCGCTCCGAACCGGCTGCTCGACCAGCCCGCCCCCATGCGGCCGAATCAGGTCTGGGTCAGCGATATTACGTATCTGCCGCTGGCTTCAGGGGAGTGGGCGCTTTTCAGGACAGCTTTACCCGCCAGGTGGTGGGCTGGCAAGTGATGGCTACCATACCCGAGGATTTGGTTGTCAGCGCCTTGCACCGCGTCTTCTTGGCCCGTGGGCCGGTGCCCGACCTGGTGGTGCATTCGGACCGGGGCGGGCAGTATTGCGGCAACATGTACCGCGCCCTGCTGGTCAAACAGGGCTGCCTGCGCTCGCAAAGTCGCCGCGCCGAGTGCCTCGACAACGCACAGGCGGAGAGCTTGTGGTCGCGCCTCAAAACGGAGGAACTCGAAGCTCGCGAGTGGCCCGTTTTCCGCGACCTGGCCGATGCCCAGCAGAGCGTGGCGACTTATTTTGATTACTACAATCACGAACGCCGCCACTCGGCGCTCGCCTATCAATCCCCTCAAACCTTTTACCTTCAACATCTTAAAAATACCCCCCTAAACTGTCCAGCCTAATCGGACCACCTCACCCTGCGTTTCGGACAAGGCTGCTTCGTGGTCAATCATGTACGACCGGTCTTTGGGCAAACGCCGAAAAGCCGCGGCGGTGGTGGGTTTCAGGTACAGCACGCCGCCGGGTATGCGTAGCGTAGCGTAACTGGGCGTAGGGTCGGCATCGCCCGCGGGCGCAGACGGGCCAGCGTCAAGGTAGCTGGTGCTCCCCCGCACGAACTGGCGCAGGCCGTTAGCCAGGGTCAATAACCCACCGGGTACCAGCCGCTTTTTCATGCGCCGAAGCTGCGTCGGCCGGTGCGTTTGCGCGGCGGGCAAGCTTCAGCCCGCTATCTGCCCGCAGCACTACGGTACGCCACTCTTGGCCGACAGCTTTGACCGGGTATACCGCGAGTTTGGCGTGGAGCACCGCCTGACCAAACCCGCCCACCCCTGGACCAATGGCCAAGTTGAGCGCTTCAACCGTACGCTCAAGGAAGGTACTGTGCAACGCTACCACTACGAGTTCACGGCCCAACTCAACGAGCACCTGCAAGCCTTTCTGCTCGCCTACAACCACGCCAAGCGGTTCAAACGCCTGCGCGGGCTGACTCCACACGAGTTTGTCTGCGCCCAATGGCAGAAAAATCCGACTATCCTTACCCAATACCCGACCCAGCTCGCCCTGGGAATATACAGCTAGGCTGCGCCGCTTACCGCCCGAAAGACTGCACGTACTGCCAGGCCGCTGACGTGTGAACTTTAATCAGCCCCTGGGCCGTCAGCCAGCTCAGAAACGTCGTAGTGAGGAAAACGAAGCCGAACTTGGCCGGGGCCGGCCAGGCCCACTGCGTGGCCAGCAGCTGCAGCCAGGTCAGGAAGACGTAATGCACCAGGTACAGGATGTACGCGCTACGACTCAGGGAGTCCATCCAAGGAGTCGGGGTCAGGCGTAGGCCGCGAAAGAGGGCCAGCCCGCCAAAGCAGCTCGCCACGCAGCTTGCCACCCAAAGCAGCGCGTTGACCACCGCTTGGGTGGTGGCAGGGAGGTGCTGCACCCAGGGAACGGAGGGGGCAAACCACAGGGCATTGTAGGCGAGCAGGCTACCCGCCACCCACCCCAGCCAGTGCCGGGCCAGGCTGCCGTCTGGGGCTAGTAGCCCCCCGGCCAGCCCCGGGGCTCCTACCCACACTCCCAGCCCGAACCACAGGGCGTAGAGCCCGATACGCGACACCTGAAAGGCAAAGGGTGGCGTTACGAGGACCGTCCAGGCGGTAGGGCCGTAGCGGGCCAGCAGGGGCCAGTACACGGCCGTGGCCAGCAAAAAAACCAGGGCCGCGGCGGCCAGCGCCTGCTGGCGGCCGTAGCGCGCTAGCCGCTCGGCCGCCGGCAGCAGCCCCCGCAGCGGCACCAGCAGCGCGGCCGCTACCACGTCGAAGAGCAGCAGCACCCAGATAAACCACGGCGGCCCCACCATAAACCCCTGCCCGGCCAGGGCCCGGTAGTAGGTGCCGAAGTCTTCGGGCCACCCGGCCAGTTGCCACGAGGCATAGTAGGCCAGGGGCATGAGCCCCGCTACCGCCACCACGAAGGGCAATCCCAGGCGTAGCAGCCGGTCGCGGACAAAGCCCAGGCTGCCCTGCCGCCGCAGGACAGGATAGACGAACAGGCCCGAAATGAAGAACATCAGGGACATGAAAAATACGTCGTTGAAGTTCTCCGCGTAGTCGAAGCCCGCCCACCGCACCCCATCGACAATGGGCGCGGTCGACAGCAGCGGGGCCTGCCGGTTGAAGCTAGCCCAGCTGGTGTACGCCAGCGAGCTGTGGTGCGCCACTACCAGCAGCGTAAGCGCCGTGCGGAGGTAATCGAGGGAAACGTCGCGCGGCCGCCCGGCTTGTAGTGGCTGTTCCGGGCGGGCAGTTAGGGGCATGGGCAGGCAGGTAATGGGCCGGGAGAAAGAGTTGACGGGAGAGACGCAAACGGCACTACTTCATAGAACTCACGCAGTCAGGTGGTTAAGCGAATAGACTTGTTCCCAAATAAGGAAAAATGGGAAAACCGGTTGTCATGCTGAGTTTGTCGAAGCATCTCTACCAAACGATACCCGAACTGCGTGGTAGAGATGCTTCGACAAGCTCAGCATGACGTTCTTTTCCAATTCTTCTAATTTAGGAACAAGTCTAATAGGTAGTAGGCATTTACAAAAAGCACAGTGCCCTTGTTAAACTATTGACCCTTAATTAACCACCTGATTGCGTAACATCAGTTACCTAATCGGCGAGGGGCAACTCTAACTGCCGCAGGTGGTGCCGCAGGTGCGCCAGGTAGTCGTGGGCTAGTGTTTCCATAGTAACCCAGGCCGGGCCGTGCTGCCCCACGTCGCAGCGGGCCGTGCGGCGCTCGGCCGGGTAGTGGCGCAGTATTTGGGCTAGCTGCCGGTTGAGGAGTTGCCATAGCTCGGCCGTGGCGGGCACCGGGGTGTGCTGGTAGCGTTGCGCCCGCACCCACTCGTTCTGGGCATAGGTGAGGGCGAAGTCGCTTTCGTAGGTGCCCCGCACAAACCGGCTCAGGTTATGCAGGGCGCTGTCGGCCAG
>JBPBPU010000114.1:0-16792 GCA_050954465.1 Janthinobacterium lividum | reverse complement strand
CCACTCCAGCATTGGCTATTTAATGCCTTATCAATTTCACCAACAACAACTTACAGCTGTTGCCTAGTTCTCTCCTACTTAACTAGACCACCCCAGTAAGATGCAGGTGTATGAATGTGTAAATCCCACTTGCGCCAAAGCGAACCACGAGCATCAATTTCCATTATGCTATAAATTTATTATTCTTATACAAGCCGTACCTTGACAGGCGGGGCCACGCAAGATACTGCCGATATTCTATAAAACTAGCTTACAAAAAAAAGTTGTGAATTTTTAAATATTTTAATTATTACTGTGCCAATCATTAATTCACTTCTCCTTGGTAATTGAAATCCATCAAATCGCGCAACGGCATTTCTAGCCCCTCGGCAAGGCAAGCCAGTACATCAAGTGTGGGCGAAGTTTGGGCTGTTTCGATGCGGTAAACAGTCTTCTTTGTGATATCAGCCACATCAGCAAGCTCTTGCTGACTCCATCCCTTGCTCTCCCGCAGCCTACGCAAATGCTGTCCAAAAGCTACTATGCTGGCCGGTTTCTTCACCTCGGCAAGCTGCGAAGTCCTGGCAAACAATTCGTGGACACATAAGTCCACAAAACATAAAAAGTCTTATCTTTGCCAGCGGGTCAAGTCTCACTTGCTAGCTATGCTTACTCGCTCTTCTCTGGTATCCGCAGTAGTTCCCACAAGGGCATCTGCAAAGCCCTCGCCACCGAAGCCAGTACGTCGATGGTGGCAGCTAAACGTCCCTTTTCAATGCGGATGATAGTTGACCAAGATAGGTCGGCTTCATCGGCCAATTCATGCTGACTGAGGCCCTTACGCACCCGTAGGATACGCAGGTGCTCACCGAAAGCCTGCACGAATTGAGGGTTTTTCACAACCCACGAAGGACTAAACCAAAAGCGGCAATCATTATGGCATATAAGCCATAATTTCATCGCTACGGGCTAGCTTTGCTCGCAGCATACATGACCGCTGCCAGCTAAATCTTCGGGATAACTTTTTATAGTCGAAGCAACGATGGTAGGGCAACTTAGGGCGCACCTCATTTCCCTTCAACGCACATGCAAAAACTACTCACTGCCACCCTACTGCTGGTTGGTTGCGCCCTACAACCTGCCAGCGCCCAAAAGACTCGTCAGCCACACAAAACGCCACGAAGGGCTGCGGCAACGCGCCAAGCTGTTACTGACCTCCCACCTACCACGGTAAACGAGTTTTGCCTCAACTATGGGCGCTACTTCTTCGACCTGCCGTCCACTTGTAAGCAAGTCACTTTTCACCGCTTTCAAACAGCCGGACTGACGCTTACGCCTGACGTGGACCTCACAACGGAACTGGCTCGAAGTAGCGCACTACGGGAGGTTGCCTACCGAAGCCTGTACGACTTCTGTGCTTCTATTCAGGTCGCCTATCAAAAGCCTGCGGATGAATTACTGTTTATCGTCCTATATGAAAATTTACACATGAACACTGGCCCAGCGACCTTACTTGCGCAGCACTGCCAAAAACTGTATCAGCGTTCGCCTAGCCCAACTGGTGGCTCTGAAACAGGCCAGTGATAGTCCACTTTAGCAAGCATTTTTCAGTTGAATTCAAAACACTAGGGCAGTGGAAAGCGGCCCTCATCCTCTTTACTCCATGAAGAAGCTAGTATTCGTTACTCTTTTTACCCTATCCGCTATCACCAGCTATGGGCAATCTTATAACAACATTCAAAACTACTCCCTCATCAACGGTCTTGTCGGTTGCACCCGCCAAGCTGCTACTATGGAGTTGGTAAAGGCTGGCTACAAACTTATGACCTACCAGGAAGTGTGTCAAAAGGAGGGCGAAATCTTTCCCAAAGACTTCTTTGCTATTTCAACTCACTACCGTTATGTCGGCAGCGCCAGCAGGGGTAAAAGCCCTTATTACTGCACCGTCGTATTTGACCCCGACCACGGTAACAAGAGCGGCATGGTGGAGTGGAACGAGTATATGACACCTGGACGGGGCAAAGTGCTCGATGCTGTAGTTCGGTTGCACAACCTAGTGTTGTCTGACCAAGATGCAGGCGGAAGCGCTACTATCTACACGTACAAAAATGACCTGCGATACTTGATTTTCACAGGCTATCCTAACAACCAGCTTGTCAAATTTCAAATAGCGGTAAACCGAGGCGACCTATCAGGCAATTAATACTATAGGTGAGCGCTACTCATGAGTAAGGCGTAGGCTACCTACACATGTTACAACTAATCTTGCATCGGGGCCAGTTTAACCGCTGGCCCTTTTCGCGCACTGTCACCATCCAAAAACCCACCTTCGACGCTACTCCGTCCCCAATCCGTCCCTCGGCCCCTGTAAATAGCCCAAACGGATACGGAAAGGCACTTTTTTGACACAAAGCGCACCTTATGCCGTAATCGGCCCGGCCAAAGCCAAGGCCACCACGCCCCGCACCAACGAGCCCTTCGGCCGCACGCTACGGCAGTGAGGTAATTGGCTAGTATAACACGACACAAAAAGGGCTTCCTGCATCGCAGGAAGCCCTTTTTGTGCTGTAAAACCAAGCGGTTCAGGCGTTGGTTTGGCCTTGCTCTTCGAGGTAGTCGCTTAGCTCTTTGCAGAGAGCGCGCATCTTTTCGGCCATTTTCTTGTCGCCGGTGGCATTGACAATATTTTCAGCCATCGAGCCGATGTTATCGACCACGAAGTACTTCATAGCATCGGTAGGCATATCCTTCGTCCAGAGGTCGATTTTCATCGTGGCGTCGGCGTTGCGGTCCCAGATGGCAATGTTAATCGCCTTGGCAAAATGAATATCCTGGCCCGCATCGGTGGCTTGCCAACTGATGGCTTCGGGCACCTTCTGGTCGTCTAGGGCAATACTAAAGCGGATTTCTGACTTCCTCATCGCAGATTTAACGGATTTAACGGATTTCGCGGATACGCCACTGCGTGGCTGACTGCGCGAAGAAAAGCAAGTAAAACAAGACTGCATAACTGCCTACCTTCCAAAAACCTGGCTTACAGGCTCAGAAATCTGGAAAGGAACTGCCCGGAATAGCCTCATCCGCATCGTCAGCCCACGCAGGGGGCGTATCCGCGAAATCCGTTAAATCCGTTAAATCTGCGGTCTTAGACGTAATTATTGAGCATCACGGGCATTACCAGCATCAGGATGCTTTCGTTTTCGTCGGCCTGGGCGGGCATGAGCAGGCCAGCACGGTTGGGAGTGCTCAGCTCCAGCGTGATTTCGTCGGAGTCGATGTTGCTTAGCATTTCGAGCAGGAAGCGGGCGTTGAAGCCGATTTCCATGTCCTCGCCGTCGTACTGGCAGGCCAGCGTTTCCTTGGCCTCGTTCGAGAAATCCAGGTCTTCGGCCGAAATCACCAGCTCCGAGCCGGTGAGGCGCAGGCGCACCTGGTGGGTGGTTTTGTTGGAGTAGATGCTGATGCGGCGCACCGAATTGAGCAGCTCCTGGCGGCTGATGGTCAGTTTGTTGGGGTTGCTGACGGGGATTACGTTCTCGTAGTCGGGGTAGCGCTCGTCGATGAGGCGGCACACGAGCCGCATCTGGTTGAACGAGAAGAAGGCGTTGCTTTGGTTGAACTCGACGCGCACCGGGGCGGCCTCGCTCGGCAAGGAGCTTTTGAGCAGGTTGAACGCCTTGCGCGGCACGATGAGGTTGGCCGTTTGGCCGGCACCTACATCCTGGCGGCGGTAGCGCAGCAGGCGGTGGCCGTCGGTAGCTACGAAGGTTACCTGCGAGTCGGCGAGTTGCACTAGGATACCCGTCATGGCGGGGCGCAGCTCGTCGGTGCTCACGGCGAAGATGGTTTTGTTAATGGCGCGGGCCAGCGACGACGACGGAATTTCGACTGGCGTGGAGCCTTTCACCACCGGCACGCGGGGGAAGTCGGCGGCGTTTTCGCCAGCCAGCTTGTAGCGCCCGTTCGAGGAGCTGATTTCGATGGTATAGGTTTCCTCGTCCAGGGTGAAGGTCACGGGCTGGTCGGGCAAGTTCTTGAGGGTATCGAGCAGGATGCGGGCGGGGGCAGCAATACGCCCCGATTCGCGGGCCTCAATAGGCAGCTCGGTTATCATGCTCGTTTCGAGGTCGGAGGCCGTGATGGTGAGCTTACCGGGCTCAATCTCAAAGAGGAAATTCTCCAGAATCGGCACTACGGGGTTGTTCGTAACCACGCCGTTGATGCCCTGAAGCTGCTTGAGCAAGGCCGAGGACGAAACGATAAATTTCATAAAGGGAAAGGGCAAAATCCGGGTTTGGGAAGGGGCAAAGATAGGGCGGGCAGACGGGCTTCACCAGCGCAGATTTAACGGGTTTAACGGATTTCGCGGATACGCCCACTGCGTGGGCTGGCGTCTTCTTTTCTTAGGCTGACTTTGACGTCCTGTTTAGCAGCCGCAATACCTCCCTGTCGCCTGGCCGGCCGCACTGCACCTTCTGAAACAGAATATGCGCCACTGAGGCTAGCGGCAGCCCCTCATGCCAGTGAAGTTGGCTGGCAAAGTCGGCCCAGGTCTGGAAGTCGTTTTCGTAGGAGCAGTCGAGCACAGCCCCGGCTTGGCGGGCACGCAGGTAGTATTTGCCCACTATTTCCCCGGCCGTAAGCGGTAGCTGCACCGGCTGCTCCCAGAGTGTGACGGCCCAGCCATCGGTTTGCAGGCAGTGCACCAGTGCATTCAGATTCGGGAGCGTTGGAGGCAGCATCAGGTCGCAGTCGGGCACGGGGTGGTGGGCCAGAGCGGGGCACTGCGGGCGCAGGCCATAGGTGCCGATGATGCAAAACTCCACGCCGGCCATTATCAGCTCGTGCAGGGTGCGCTGGTACAGGTGCTCGTGGGCGGCGTTCATCGCAGGTAGCGCGGACTCTGTGAGTCCGCGAATGATGTAGTTGTTCAACAGCGCACTGCGCGGACTCACAGAGTCCGCGCTACACCCTGCGCCAAGCTCTCTACGGCCGTGCGGCTCAGCACTTGGCTGTCGGGGTCCCAGTCGCCGGAGAGGGTGCCGTCGGAGTGGTAAATGAGCTTTTGGAGCACGCCGGTGGCGGTGGCGGCTTGCAGGGCGGGGTAGCTGCTGGTTTCGAAAATGACTTCCAGGCCCTGGTAGCGGTAGTGCTCGTTGTAGTAATAATAGCCGAAGGTGCTGCCTGCGTATTCCCAGCCGGGGCGCGGGTTTTCGAGGGTGGGTACTACGGCGGCTAATAGCGGCTCGATGGACACGCGGTTTTCCTCAATCCAGTCGGTGAAGACGTTGGGCAGGTAGCTGCCTTCGAGCCGGCTTAGCTCGCGGAATACCACTTGGCGCACTCCCAGGCCGGCGGCCCAGGCCAGGTAGCGCTCCACATCGGACAGGGTGGCGATGCCCAGGCGCGTGAGGATGCACGAGTTCTTGACGGCCAGGTGGTTGTGCAGCCAGCGCACAGTGTTTTCGTACACGGCATTGCGCCAGACGGGCTGGTTGCGGTTGAAACGCATAATGGCTTGGTTCACCTGCTCGTCGTCGTGGCAGCGCGACAGCTCCAGGCGGTCGAGGCCGAAGTCTTGTAGGGCCAGGGCCAGGTCGGGGCTGGTGGCCAGGCCGCTGCCGTTGGAGTACAGCACTTTCTCGTCAAATGGCTGCCCCTCCCGTTCCAGCCCCGCCAGGCAAGCCAGCAACTCGCGCAGCCAAGTGGGCTCGGCCGTGGCTTCGAGACCCGACAGGCTTAGACCCAGTGGAAAGCTCCGCAGCGGCCGCAGCAGCCCAGCCAGCCGGGCGAAGTAGGCCGGGTAATCATCAATGAGCCGCTTGGCCGTAAGCTGGTGCCCTTCGTGACGCAACAGCTCCTCGGAGCAGAAGGCGCAATGGGCGTTGCAGCGCACCGCATTGGCGAAGGGCGTGAAGGTGAGTCCCGGCCGCAGCAAGAGCTTCTGCCCAAAGGCTTCGAGGGCTACTGGCGCGGTGGGCTCGTAGAGCCGCCAGGCGTGGTGGCGAAAGTGTGCCAGCTCGGCGGAGGTGGCAGCGGTGCGGTACTGGTTGCGGTTGGTAGGCATAGTTGGGCCGTTTGGGGATATACGGCACCAAGCCAATTAAGGGTAGGCAATGGGCTAGCGCGGGCCAAACTAACTTGTGGGAGAAAGAATTACATTGATTGCACCTTGCCTCCTGCTGCTATAAATTAGAGACATTGTTTTGCAAGCGCTTAGCACATTACCCGCTGAAGTAACTATCGATGATGTAGTAGAAAGCCTGATTTTTATCGAGAAAGTGGATGAGGGGCTACGTGATAGTGAAGCTGGACGTAACGTTTCTCACGAAGACGTTGAGAAAGTTGGCCTTAGGCTAAATCATAATTCTTGAAAATATAAAAATAAAACAGAACGTCATTCCGAGCTTGTCGAGGAATCTCGCTCGAGCCGTTGAGCAATTAGGCAACGGTTCGAGCGAGATTCCTCGACAAGCTCGGAATGACGTTCTGTTTTACTCATGTGCTTATGCACAGCTACGCTAAAACCGCGCATACCGGCGCTTGCGCCACCAGGCCCGCGCCGCGCCAAACAGCGCCAGCAGCGCCAGCGGGGCCCCCAGGTTCAGGAGCTGCCAGGGGCGGCGGCCTTCGCTTAGTTGGAGCTTGTCGAGGGGGCGCAGGGTAATTTGCTTGCCGCGCACGGCAATGAGGCCGGTATCGTCGAGCAGGTAGTCGGTGGCGTTTAGCACCAGCTCGCGGTTGGCGTACTCGGTGCTTTCGAGGCGGTCGTAGCCCAGGCGCAGGGGGCGGTTTTTTTTGGCGTCCACGTCGTTGCGCACGAAGTCGCCGTCCGATACTACCAGCAGCTTACTGGGCCGGGCGGTAGGGTCCTGGTCGGGCTGATAGCGGGCGGTGCCGGGCTCGGCGCGGTTGGCAAAAAGCGAGCGAAACCGGCCTTCGAGCAAGTAGCCCACGGGCTGGTAGCTGTCTTTATAGAGCTTCTGGCTGGGCACCAGGCGGGCATCGTTGAAGTTAATGGGGACGGGTGCAGGCAGCTTGCGGGTGTAGCGCGAGGTGTTCATAAGCACCGTTTTGCGCACCCCGGCGGCCTGCACCGTGTCGATGTTGCCCACAAAGCGCAGGTACACCGCGTCGAGGTTGCGCGTGATGGGGTGCTGGCTGAAGCGGTTGATGCTTGGGTAAAGCTGCCAGGGCAGCGGCTCTATCTTAGGCTTGTTGCCGGTCATGCCCGTCACCAGCGGAATGCGGCCGCAGTTGAGGTCGAGCAGCAGGTTGGCATTGAGGCGCACGCCGTAGCGGAAAAACAGGTCGTCGAGGTTCAGGTCGTAGGGCGTGGCCAGGGCCGCGCCGTTGCGGCTCACGCTGTCGAGGTCTACGCGCAGGGCATCCACGAAAAACAGCGCCCGGCCGCCGTGGGTGATAAACTGGTCGAGGCGGAATTTCTCCTGCTCGGAGTAGGGGCGCGTGGGCTTGGCCACCACCACGGCATCGACCTTGCCGCGCAGGTCGGCTACCTGGCTCAGGTTGAGGCGGTACACGTCGTAGTTCTGCTGCCACGAGGTCACGATGTCGGCCATCTGGATGCCATCGGCCTGCTCGCTTAGCTCGCCGTGGCCTACTATCAGGCCCAGGCGGCGGCGCTGCCCGCTCGGCGGCGCCACCTGCCGGATGGTGCTGGCCAGCTCGTATTCCAGTCCCTCGATGCTTTGGTTGAGGCGCTGCTCGGGAGTTGCTACCTGCGAGCCGCGCAGCAGCAGCACGTTGCGGGTTTGGCCGCCGGCCTGCACCACGGCCCAGGGGAAAATAAGCTTTTCGACCCGCTTGCCGTTCTCATTCGCGCCCAGGTTGGTGGGGTTCAGGCCTTTTTTGAACAGCGTGGTATAGAACTGGTTGCGCGCCGCCTCGGTGCTGGCCGCGCTGGGGTCGATAAAAATATAATTCAGGTTGGCCCCGCCGTATACCTGCATCTCGGTAAGCGTCTCGCGCACCGCCTGTTCGAGGCGGCGGAAGGCGGGCGGGAAGTCGCCGCTCAAGTAAACCGTCACCGTCACGGGCTGCTTGAGGTCGGTGAGCAGCGCCTTGGTGGCCGGCGACATGGTGTAGCGCTTTTCCTCAGTCAAATCGAGCCGGAAAAAGAAGCGCTGGGCCACGAAATTCAGCACGAGCAAGCCGCCCACAATGGCGGCAAAGCGCAGCAGGTCGCGGCGCTTGCGGGAAGTAGGGTAAGCTTGAGCTTGCCCGGAGATAGGTTCGGTCGGGTTCATTGTTTTACTGCCATGGCAAGCTAAATCTTACCCTACACTTACCAGTTGCGGCTGCGCAAGGCTAGCCGGGTACTCAGCAGGGCCACAGCTACCATGGTGAGAAAATAGAGCACATCGCGCGAGTCGATGAGCCCCTTGCTCAAATCGCGGTAATGCGCCGCAATGCCGAGTTGGCTCACATAATACGCCGGGGCCCCATCAAGCACCGAGGCCAGCGAATCGAAGCCTGCGTACACCAGAAAGCACGCCACGGCCGCCAGAATAAAGGCAATAATCTGGTCGCGGGTGAGGGCCGAGGCCAGCACGCCCAGTGCCGCAAACACCGCCGCCAGCAGCCCTAGCCCCAGGTACGAGCCCACGGTAGCCGCCGAGTCGATGTTGCCGGGCGGGTTGCCCAGCCGGTACACCGAGTAGTAATAAAGCAGCGTGGGCACCAGCGCCAGCAGCGCCAGCAGCAAACACGCCAGGTACTTGCCGCCCACAATCTGTCCATCGGTGAGGGGCCGCGTTAGCAGCAGTTCGATGGTGCCGGCCTTTTTTTCCTCGGCAAACGTGCGCATGGTAATAGCCGGAATCAGCAGCAGGAATATCCACGGCGCGAGGTTGAACAACGACTGCAAGTCGGCGTAGCCATAGTCGAGCACGCTGCTGTCGGGAAACACCCACACAAACAGCCCGGTAGCCACCAGAAATACGCCAATGACGACGTAGGCCACGGGCGAGTTGAGGAAGGCGTTGAATTCTTTTCTGAGGATGGTTAGCATAAGTGTAACTCCAAGCTCCAGCTTGGAGAATCGTTGAACGATACCCGAACAAGTCGTCCGAACGGCGCGGACGACGCACCAAGCTGGAGCTTGGTATTACTTAGTCAACTCCCCAAACACCGCTTCCAGGCTCTGCTGCTCCTGCCTTAATCCCAGCAGCAGCCAGCCCTGGTCTACGGCCAGGCGCGAAACGGCGGCGCGCACGTCGGTGCCCGGCGCGGTGCGGATGAGCACCACGCCCGGCCCGGCCGCCTCTACACCGCGCACGCCTGGCAGGGCGGCCAGGGGGGCCGTGGTTACGGCACCTTCAAACTCGGCGCGGAGCACGGTTTCACCGGCGGCGCGGGCGGCTAGCTCGGCCACGGGGGCGTCGGCTACGAGCTTGCCCCGGCTGATAATGACGACCCGGGAGCACAGGGCCGTGACTTCGGGCAGGATATGGGTGCTGAAAATGACGGTTTTGTTTTCGCCCAGCTCGCGGATGAGCTGGCGGATTTCGCCTATCTGGTTGGGGTCGAGGCCGGTGGTAGGCTCGTCGAGAATGAGCACCTCGGGGTCGTGCACCAAGGCTTCGGCCAAACCCACGCGCTGCCGGTAGCCTTTGCTAAGCGCCCCGATTTGCTTGTTCTGCTCGCGGCTGAGGCCCACGCGCTGCACGAGGGCGGCCACGCGCTGGCGCAGGTTGCGGCCTTTCAACCCATGCACCGAGCCGATAAATTCTAGGTACTCGTGCACGTACATGTCGAGGTAGAGCGGGTTGTGCTCGGGCAGGTAGCCCACGCGGCGGCGCACGGCCAGCGGCTCCTGCTGCACGTCGTGCCCGCCAATGCGCACGGTGCCCGCCGTGGGCGGCAGGTAGCCGAGCGCAATTTTCATGGTCGTGCTTTTGCCCGCGCCGTTGGGGCCCAGAAAGCCCACGATTTCGCCCTTATCGGCCCGGAAGCTGATGTTGTCCACGGCGTTTTGCTCGCCGTAGGTTTTGGTTAAGTGCTCAACTTCTACCATGATACCAAAGTACAAATCTGCTAATCTCCTCTGACTTCATGACTTGCCAATCATCGATTGATATTCCGTACTCAGTGGCAACACTCTGCGCAATCTCAAAAGACTCGTACCATTCATCGGAAAAACAATCCTCAGGATTGGTGGAACTCAAGTAATAGGCGAAGAAACCACCTGTACTACCATCCGTATCGTCTTCTAATATCAGATAATCTACTTCTGTTTCATTTGAAACCGGCAGTAGTAGCTTCCAAAATTTTCTTTCCATATAGAAAATTATTTCGCGTTGGCCGGCCGTAGCTGAATTTCCGAAATCATGGTCACATCCGGCGCCTCCAAGGCGTGAATAATGGCGGCGGCAATGTCTTGGGGCTGCATCTTGTGCGGGTCGGGCGCGGGGCCGGGCTGCGCACCGCCAAAGTTGGTTTCGACCGAGCCGGGCATAATGCAGGTGACGCGGATACCATCGGGGCGCAGCTCCTTAAACAGCGCATCGGAGAAGCCGCGCACGGCGTACTTGGTGGCGCAGTAGCCCGCTAGGTTGGCGGTGCCGGCGGTGGCGGCCAGCGAGGCAATGTTGACGATGTGGCCCGCGTGCTGCCGCTTCATCTGGGGCAGCACGGCGCGGGTGCAGTAAAACAGGCCGTTGACGTTGGTATCGAATAGCTCGTGCCAGTCAGCGGAGGAAAATCCGTCGATGGGGCCAAATTTGCCCAGGCCGGCGTTGTTTACAAGCACCTGAATTTCTGGGCCTAGCTCGCGCTGGGTATTGGTGAGGGCTTCGGCCACGGCGTGCTCATCGCGCACGTCGCAGGCAAAAAACTGGAACCGGTCATGGTCGAGGCCCACGGGCGCGGTACGACCCCAGCCGGCTACGGCGGCCCCTCGGGCCAGTAAGGCTTCGGCCGTGGCGCGGCCAATGCCGCTGCTCACGCCGGTTACGATGGCTACTTTCCCGCTCAGGTTCATACTTTCAGCTAAAATTTGCGCAATGCAACGACTATTTCACTTACAAAGTAACGTGCTGGCCGGGCTGCTTGGTGTGCTGGCCCCCCTGGCCCTGACTGGCTGTAGCGCCGGCCACGATGCCGACTGCCTCAAGAGCAACGGCACCGTCGTGACCCAGCGCCGCACGCTCAACAAGAACCTACTCACGGTGGTACTACGCGACAACGTGGACGTTACCATCGTGCCCGACGTGGATACTTACGCCGAAGTGCGGGCCGGCGAGAACGTAATAAACGACATCGTTTTTACCTACGATACCCCCAACCACCTCACCATCAGCAATACCAGCACCTGCAACTGGGTGCGCAGCTATAACACGCCCCGCGAAGTGCGCCTGCACATGCCCCGCCTCAAAAACCTGGAGCAGCGCGGCTACGGCCTGCTCACCACCGATGGCCAGTTTGTGCAGGATACACTTTTCATTCATTCCTCAGGCCCCGGCGACATCAATATGAACGTGCGTAGCGTGTACCTCTTCACCGATAACTACGACGCCGGCGACATTACCCTGCACGGCTACGCCGAGGAGTTTCACCCCAACCAAGGCGGCAACGGTTTCCTCTTCGCGAGCGACCTAACTACGCACCGCTGCTACTTCCATGTGTACCGCGAAGGTGTGGGCGACTCGCACGTGCGTACAACCGGCGACTTGGGCGGCATCCTCGACGGGCGCGGCACGTTTTATTACACCGGCAACCCAACGTTCATTCGAACCGTAGGTTCGGGGAAATTACAGGCGGAGTAAGCGGCGAGCTTGGGTTTAGGTTAAGGTAGTCATTTGATGATACAGAACGTCATTCCGAGCTTGCTGAGGAATATCGCTCGCAGAGTAACTCAATCGTAGAACCAGTGCGGCGCTAGAGCGGATTGCAGGCTGACGTACACGATGTAGAAACGCATCTTTGCGTATCGCAGTTGTTTAATATGTTCATTTCCAAGATGTTCAACAATGCGACGCAAAGATGCGTCTCTACATCGCCTTGTACACTGCTGTGGAAACTGCTCTAACGATTGAGTTACTCTGCGAGCGAGATTCCTTGACAAATTCGGAATGACGTTCTCTTAACCGCTATTCTATTTCGCTGGGCTGCACTCCCAGCCCTCAGACCAAGTCCCCCAGCTGCGGCCGTATCAGGATTTCTTCTACCACAGCTTGCGGCGAGAGGCGGAAGGCGCTTAGCACGGCTTCGGACACGTCGGTGGGGCTGATGAAGCGCCCGGCGGGCTCCCCTACCCCTTCCCAACTGCGGGTGAGGGTAGCGCCGGGCAGCACAGCCGTCACGCGCAGGCCCTGGGTTTTCACTTCCTCGCGCAGGGTTTTGGTGTAGCCCAGCAGCGCAAACTTAGCCACGCCGTAGGAGCCACCATTGGGGTAGGGCATGATGCTGGCCGTGGAGCAGATGGTGAAAATGTGGCCCCGGCCCTGCGCCAGCAGCGTGGGCAGCAGCGCCCGCGTGAGGTCGTAGGCGCTGAGCAGGTTCACGGCCAGCATCTCACGCAGGCGCGAGCCGTCGGCGGGCTCGTCCTGAAAGCGGCCGGGCACGTAGGCCCCGGCATTGTTGATGAGCGCGGCCAGCGGCAGGCCCAGCGCCAGCACATAGTCGGCAAAGCGCTGGCAGTCGCTGGGTTGGCTGAGGTCGGCGGGCAGCAGGTGCAACGGGAGGCCGGGGTGCTGGGCGGCCAGGGCAGCCAGGTCGGTAGCCGAGCGGGCGCAGGCGACTACGGTAAAGCCTTCGCGCAGAAACACCTGCACCAGCGCCCGCCCGATGCCCTGGCTGCCGCCCGTCACGACTACTAGTTGAGCTGTTGGGGTCACTGTTTTCCGAATTTTTACGTATGAGGAGCAAAGATGCTTCCGTGCGGCTGCGCGGGGCTGCCTACGGGGATTAGTGCGGCCCTATTACATTTTTCTATGCTCAAGGTTTTCGGCTCCTTCGTGTTATTTCTACAAGCCATGGTTACGCGCACCGAGCGGCTGCGCGTACTCTGGCAACGGTTTTTTGAGGAAGCCACGCTTATCGGCGTCAATTCCATCTTTATTGTCGGGGTTGTATCGGCCTTTATTGGGGCCGTAACCTGCATTCAGATTGCCTACAACCTCACCAATCCGCTCATCCCAAAGTCGACCATCGGCTACATGGTGCGCGAGATGACCATTCTAGAGCTGGCCCCTACTATTACCAGCATCGTGCTGGCGGGCAAGGTAGGCAGTTCCATTGCGGGCGGCCTGGGCACCATGCGCATCACCGAGCAGGTATCGGCGCTGGAAGTAATGGGCATCAATGCTACGTCATATCTGGTGCTGCCGCGAATTTTAGCGGCTATGTTTATGTTTCCGTTGCTGGTTATTCTGGCGATGGCGCTCAGCATCTTTGGAGGCTATCTGGCTGGCACCTTGTCGGGCGTAATGGCCCCGCAGGATTATATCGAAGGTATTCGTACGGAATTCCTCCCGTACAACATCCTTTTCGCCCTCATAAAAGCAGTGGTTTTCGCGTTCTTAGTATCTGGCATTTCGGCTTATAAGGGCTACTACACCGAAGGCGGCGCACTGGAAGTAGGCGCAGCTAGCACCGCCGCAGTTACCAATTCTATCATCGCCATCTTGGTAGCCGACTACGTGCTGGCGGCTGTACTCTTATAATGCGTGGAGGAACGAAGGTGTGAAGTAATAAGAAAATTCCTTACTCATTCGCTCATTCACACATTCACTCCTTATAGTATGATTGAGATATCCAACATTGAAAAATCATTCGACGGTAATCAGGTATTAAAAGGCATTACCTGCACTCTCGAAACCGGCAAATGCAACCTGCTGCTCGGTGGCTCAGGCACTGGCAAAAGCGTGCTGCTCTCGTGTATTGTGGGGTTGATGAAGCCCGATATCGGCTCCATTACTTTCGATGGCACGGTGTACACCAACTCGAAGGTGGATATCCGGCAGGAAATCCGTCGCAAAATTGGGATGCTTTTTCAGGGCTCAGCGCTGTTCGACTCAATGACAGTGGCCAAAAACGTGGAATTCCCGCTGCAAATGCTCACGCCTGACATGACGCTGGAAGAGCGGCGCGACCGCGTAGAGTTTTGCCTCAAGCGCGTGGGCCTCGAAAATGCGGGCAACAAAATGCCTTCCGAAATTTCGGGTGGCATGAAAAAGCGCGTTGGCATTGCCCGTGCCATTGCCCCTAATTGTACTTACCTGTTTTGCGACGAGCCCAATTCCGGCCTCGACCCCGCTACTAGCATCAAGATTGACGAGCTGATTCAAGAAATCACGCACGAGTATAATATCACTACCGCCATTATTACCCACGATATGAACTCGGTGGTGGGCATTGGCGACCATATTATTTTCCTGCACCAGGGCAAAAAGCTCTGGGACGGCGACAAGGAGCACATTCTCACCGCCGAAGTGCCTGAGTTGCGCGAGTTCATCTTCAGCTCGTCGCTGGTACGTGCCGCCAAGCGCGTAGAGCAGGAAGACGGCCCGCAGGGCCTCGAACACCTAGCCGCTGAACCTTTGGCCGAGGTGTAAGTGATTAACGATTAATGACTAATGACCAGTGACTAATGGAAGTGATTTCGTTAGTCACTGGTCATTAGTCATTAATCGTTAATCTTTGCGCCATGAATCAAACGCTTACTGGAAAAGTAGCCCTCATTACTGGGGCCTCCAAAGGCATTGGCCGCGCCATTGCCACGCTATTTGCCCAGCAGGGGGCGCAAGTGGCTTTCACGTATCTCTCCTCGGTCGAAAAAGGCCAGGCACTGGAAGCTGAACTAGCCGCCCACGGCAGCAAGGTGAAGGGCTACCGCTCCGATGCCTCGGATTTCGCCCAAGCCGAAAAGCTGGTCGATGAGGTGGTAGCCGAGTTTGGCAAGCTGGATATTCTGGTTAATAACGCCGGTATCACGCAAGACGGCCTGCTCATGCGCATGAGCGAAGCGCAGTGGGACAACGTGCTCACCGTCAATCTCAAGTCGGTATTTAATCTCACCAAAGCCGCCACCAAGCCCATGATGCGTGCCAAAGCCGGCTCCATCATCAACATGACTTCGGTAGTCGGCATCAAGGGTAACGCCGGGCAGGCCAATTACGCCGCTAGTAAAGCGGGTATCATTGGTTTCACCAAATCGGTAGCGCTGGAACTCGGTTCGCGCAACATCCGCTGCAACGCCATTGCTCCTGGCTTCATCGAAACCGAAATGACCGATGCCCTCGACCAAAAGCAAGTCGACGAGTGGCGCAAAGCCATTCCACTAAAACGCGGCGGCTCACCGGATGACGTAGCCAAGGCCACCGCGTTTCTGGCCTCGGACGACTCGGCGTACATTACCGGGCAAGTGCTGCAGGTGGATGGGGGGATGCTGACGTAGGAGTGATATGGTCACTCCAGAGGAACATGCCGCACATGATGCTGCCGCCGAGCAGAAGATTATCAGTGATGTAGCTAAGTATGGGTTTCACGTTGCCCAGGTTCCGGGCGACGGCTACTCGCCTAACTTTTCCTACACTATCGGGCTGTATAAAACCTATGGCTACCCCGAGCTTATTTGCTTTGGCTTAAACCTTGAGTTGCTTCATTCGGTGCTATGGTCGGGTAAAGAGTTGCTGGACAAGCAGCCTGTGCTCGACCAAAGCATCGGCTACCCTGATTTTCTAGGAGATTATGACGTGCGGTTTTTGACCGTTGATAAGGGTTGGTATAAGGACTATTTTGGCTACGGCGCGTGGTTTAATCAGGGTTGGGATTTTCCTGCCCTGCAAATCGTGTGGCCCGATAAGCAAGCGCTTTTCCCGTGGGAAGCAGCTTTTAACCCCGCCTGGAAAGCTGGCCAACCGCTACTCGACCGCTCCCTGGATTTCAAATTTCGGGAAGAGCGCAACGTAGCCGTCTTTGCTGACAGTCGGATTCTAAAAGGCTTGCCGATTTTACGCGTAATTCACCATGAAGATGGTGATTGGGAATTTTTGTGCAAAACCTCTTCTACCACGCCCGACATCAAGGTAGTCGGACTAGATAAAGTAGTAAAGCGCGACCCAACTATCAACGACCTATTTCAATTAAATTATGGGTGGCAAGCGCGCCGGGAAACAGTTGAAGCTGAGTGGCAAAAAGAAGAGATATTGGAAACCGAGTAACCTGAACCGCTGCCAGTACACGAGCACCTCAAAAATGCTGGCAACATTCGGCTATTCAGAACAGTGGCTGGAATACGGCATTTTAACCACTAAATTTCTCACCAAGCAGTACAGAGTATTTCATTCCTCCGAAGACAAACATACCGAACACTACCGCTACGGCGCTTTTAGAAATTTTCTGGACCACAGAATTTCCTTGACAGACCAAGAACTAGCTGGTTATTTGCAGCTAACCTTGACCGATAAATATTTTATAATGGGAGGTGCTGCGGCGCAAGATTTATTTACCGAGGTAGCCTTAACTACCGAGCAGTTTGAGTGGGTATGCAAAAAAATAGGCGAATTTCCCGGTGATTGGACTGCCAAGCTATTAACCAGGCAACGCCTGCTGAGGCAGCTAAAAAACACAGAATTAACTGCCCCTCTTTTTGAGGAATGCCTTGCTAATAGTGATGGCGTAGTTCAAAAATCATTGCTCGCACTAGCTGATGCTGCCCAACTACGCGAGCTTAGCGATAAAGGAGTGACGAGTGAGGTGGTCCGATTAGGCCGGACAGTTTAGGGGTGTATCTTTAAGATATTGAAGGTAAAAGGTTTGCGGGGTTTGATAGGCGAGCGCTGAGTGGCGG
>JBPBPU010000126.1:0-17307 GCA_050954465.1 Janthinobacterium lividum | reverse complement strand
TTAAACCGCGCTCGAAAATGGATGCTATCAAGGAAAAATGCTACGCGTAATAAGGCGCCGTAGGAGGCCAAAACCCACCACTATTCCGGGAATTGTCCGAGAACTAATGTTATATTAAGGGACAAAACCAAGAAACAAAAGGGAAAAGTATCACTTCCCTACTGCCCCTAAAATCCTGTTTGACAAAGGCTAGAAAATGGTCGTCTCCTACGCTGGCAGCAACTAGCGGAAATGACGGTGCAGGATGGTTTCGACCTTTTCCCGCGTCAGGGGCTTGGTAAGGATATCCGCCGCGACCGGTAAGGCCTTAATTCGCTCTAGGTCATGGCTATGCTGCGAAGAAGTGAGCATGACAATCACCAACTGACATTTTTGGGCCAGCGGGTGCTGCTGATAGGTTTCCAGAAATTGGATGCCGTTCATGATGGGCATGTTCACATCCAGTAGGACCAGCAGGGGCTCCGTGAAGGCGTCTGGTTCCGCACACATCTGCTCCAACGTCTGAAGCGCTTCCACGCCGTTTCGGGCGACCAGAAACTCCTCCGCCACCTCTAAGGCGCTCAGCAAGCTAGAATTCAGAAAAGAGGTGGTCGGGTCATCATCGACCAAGAGCACCTTGGCTAACTTCTTCATAATCAACTTGCTACGGCATACGTGCCTGAGTGACTCTTACCTAAAAAGGGCTGCTATTCAGGTAAAAGGTCAGGAAAGGGATAGCTTACGCAAAACGCGGCCGGCCTACGAGTTTTCCTACCCAAGATACGGGCTAGTAAGCTGTTCGGGGCTTCTCAGCTGGCTGGCGGCTGCCCTATTCCCTACAGCTCCACGAAGAAGCAGGTGCCCGCGCCCAGCTGGCTTTCCATCCAGATTTTACCGCGATGCTGCTGCACAATCTGTTGGGTGATGAAAAGGCCCAAGCCCGTGCTGGCCTCGCCGCCCACGCCCGCTCGGGCCGAGGTGCTGAACTTTTTAAACAAGTCGGCGTGCAGCGCCTCCGGAATGCCGATGCCCGTGTCCTGCACCGTTAGGAGCACCCGGCCCGCTTCTTCCCGTAGGGTTACCGTCACGCGGCCCCCAGCCGGGGTAAACTTGAGGGCATTGCTCACCAGGTTATCCACCACCCGCCCGAACAGGTCGGCGTTCAGGTTGGCGTTCACCCCCTGCGGCGGCAGGTCCAGGTCCAGGTCTAAGCCTTTGTCGTGCGCTACCAAGCGGTGCGCTGCCAGGCGCTGCGTCAGCAGGGCGCCCAGGTCGGTGGGATGCAGCTTCAGCGAGGCGGCGTCGAGGGCGCCCAGCAGCAGGACGTCTTGCAGCAGCTTGTTGGCGTTCGCGCAGGCCTGGCGAATGAGGGCCAGGTACTGCGCTCGGTCCGGCGCCTGGTCCGGTGCTAGCTGGGCCTCGTCGAACTGGCCTTGCAGCAGTTCGGTTAGCAGCTGGATGTGGCCGATAGGTGCCTTTAAGTCGTGCGTGGCTAGATGCAGGATGGTTTCTTGCGCGTCATAGAGCCGCTTTAAGCTCAATTCCAGCGCTTTGCGTTCGCTGATGTCCTCCAGCTGCGTGAAACCCAGCTCTTCGCCACTGTCGGAAAAGCGCATAGAGGAGACCTGGCACCAAAAGGAGGACCCGTCGCGGCGCACGAGCTTGGTTTCCAGCGCAAAGCTCGGCAGCTTGTGTTGCCAGAGCCGCTCTTGCAAATAGTGCCAGCCTGCCCGGTGGTCGGGGTGCGCGAAGTCCTGAATTTGGTGGCCTACTACGTCCTCCAGGCGCGTACAGCCCAGCATCTCCAGCACGACCGGGTTGGCCTGCCGGATAATGAGGTCCGAGCCGATGATTTTCTGGCCAAACAGCGAGTTGTCAAACACCGTCCGGAACCGGACCTGGCTCTCCGCGTAGCGGTCGGCCAGTTCCTGGTGCGTCGCTTTGTCGATGCGTTCGGCCCGCATCCATTCCAGTTCCGCCCGTAGCGCACTTAGCTCCATTTCAAGAGAGGAGGACTCGGCAGGGGATGTCATAACGCGGGACTACGCACCAAGCGCAGGAAGGGAGAAGCGACAAAGTACAACAAATACTTGTAGCGTTGCTAAGTGGTCTAGGAGTTATAGAACCTGTTCCTCGTGAATAAGTAACAGAGGCGGGGGCTCAGGCGGGTTTCGAAACTTTGGCCGCGACTAGGCCCAGGCGCACGAGCAGCAAGCCCCCAGGGTTACGGGAAGCCTTCACTTTGCCCGTTTTGAGGTCGTGGTTATAGGGGTCGCACGAGAGTAAGAACAGAAAACCCCGCTAAGACACCTCAAAAGGCGTAAGTGGCTATAAATAAGAAGTTTTATACCAGCAAGCGGACTTGTGCGCCTTACTGTCTAGCTGTTTACCCATGCCCACTCATTGCCAATACTGCTGGCAGAAAGACACTGACCCCTTCTCTTCTAGTGAATTTTAGGGCGAAAAGCGGCTTAGCGGGGTTTTTTGTTCTTACTCTCGTGCGACCCCTCTCTCTGCTCAGCGCGAGGCTGCGGCAGTGGCAGTAAGCAACCCGTGCGTGCTGGCGTAGCTGATAAGGGCGGGCGTATTGCGGCAGCCGGTTTTTTCCAGGATGTTCTGGCGGTGCGTTTCCACCGTGCGCCGGCTGGTAAAGAGTTGGTCGGCAATCTGCTGGTTGGTTAGGCCTTCCGCTACCAACTGCAGTATCTCGTGCTCGCGGCGCGACAAGGGCGAGGCAGTAGGTAGTGCGGGCGGCGCAGCCGGGGCATTGGCTACCCGGTCGAGCAGCGTCAAGCCAATTTCGGAGCACAAAAAGCGCCGCCCGGCCAGCACCGTGCGGATGCCCGTCAGCACTTCGTCTTTCGAGGCATTTTTGAGCAGGTAGCCGTGGGCCCCCGCCGCCATCGTTTGCAAGATGCTCAGGGGCTCCTCCACCATCGACAGCATCAGGATGCGCACGTCGGGGTAGTCGGCATGCAGGCGCTCGGCGGTGGCTATCCCGCCCAGCACGGGCATGTTGAGGTCGAGCAGCACCACATCGGTAGGGGTGGTAGGGAGTTGGTCGAGCAGCAGCTGGCCATTGGCGGCTTCGCCCACAATGGTTAGGTCGAGCTCCTGCTCAAACAGCATCCGCAGGCCTTCGCGCAGCACGGCGTGGTCATCTACTAAAAAAACGCGAATCATGGGGCAAGAGCGGGTAGGGGAATACGAATTTGGCACTGCGTGCCCTGGCCGGGTTGCGTCGTCAGGTGGACGCTGCCCCCCAGCAGGGCAGCGCGACTGCGCAGCGAGCGCAGGCCCAGGCCATCACTGGTATGGGCGGGGTCGAAGCCCTGGCCGTCGTCTTCTACCCGCAAGACCACCCAGGCAGGTAGCACGTCTACTTCGAGGGTGGCCTGGGCGTGCTTGAGCACGTTTTGGGCCAGCTCCTGCGCCAGCCGGTACACGGCCAGCTGCAAGGACATGGACAAGGGCGGCGCTCCTTCAAACTCGAGGTAGCAGCGCCAGCGCAGGCCGGGCGTATTGAGGGCACTGCAAATGCTTTGCAGGGTTTTTTCCAGGCCGTACTGCTCCAGGATGGCCGGGGTCAGCTCGTGGGAAAGGGCCCGCGTCTGGCGGATGGCTTCGCCCAGCAGGTCGGCGGCTTTGCGGCGCGGCGACAAGTCCGGCCCATCGGGCAGGCGGTCAAGCTGGAGCTTGGTGGCGTAGAGAATCTGGCCGATGCCGTTGTGCAGGCTTTCCGACATGCGGCGGCGCTCGGCCTCCTCGGCCGCCTGCACGGCCTCGAACAACGCTTGCTGCTGGCTCAGGCGCAGGCGCAGGTTGTCGGCTTCGAGGCGCTGCACTTCGCTCAAATCCAGGTCTACGCCCAGCACCCGCACGGCCTGCCCGGCCGCGTCGCGCAGCACCACCGACTTGATGCGCACCGTCTTCACGGCCTCGCCCACTTGCAGGCGCAGGGTGGTTTCGAAGTCGCCCGCCCCGGTCGTGATTTGGTGCACGAGCTGCTCGGCCCGCGGGCGGTCCTCCTCCAGCACGTAGTCGAGGTAGATGGGGGGCTGCACGGGCTGGCCCAGGGGCAGGCCAAACAAGTCGTACATGCCGCCCGACCAGTAAAACTGCCCGCTGGCCAGGTCGTAGTCCCAGCTGCCGAGCTGGGCCACGGTTTCGGCCTGCTCCAGCAGGTGCAGGTTGCGGGTGCGCTGCTGCTCGGCGTGCTTGCGCTCGGTGATGTCGAGCAGGGTGACTACCACGCCGCCATCGAGCTTCACGCACATAAAGGCCACCCAGCGCGGGTCGCCAGCCACCGAATACGAAAACTCGCTTTGCTGGGGCTGGCCGGTTTCGACGGCCTGCGCCATGCGGGCCAGCATGGCGCTGGCCTCCCCGCCCGGAAACTCCGGCCCGTAGCGCCGGCCCACCAGGTCGGGGCGGCCGCTCAAGCGCGTCAGCTCTTTGTTGACGGAAATAAAGGTAAAGTCCGTGATGGCCCCCGTCGCCTCGTCGCGCTCGGCGTGCAGCACAGCCAGGCCAACGAGGGTCGTGTCGTACACTGATTGCAGCAGCAGCTGGTTTTCCTGCAAGGCCTGGGTGCGCCGCGCCACCTTGCGCTCGAGCGAGGCGGCCAGCGCTTGCAGGTGCTGCTCGGCGTGCTTGCGCTCGGTCACGTCAAGCATCACCCCGCTCATGCGTTGCACGCGGCCGTCGGGGGCCACATCGCTGGCCTGGCCGTGGCCGCTCATCCAGCGTACTTCTTCCTGCGGCGTGAGTATCCGAAACTCGGCCTCAAACAGGTGGTTGTCGGCCACGGCGGCTTGCAGGCGGCGCAGCACGTCGGGGCGGTCGTCGGGGTGGATGGTGCGGGCAAAGTCGTCGGGGGTGAGGGGGCCGGGCCGGGGCTCCAGGCCCAGCATGGTAAAGTGGCGGTCGTTCCAGCGCACTTCGTTGGCGTCAATATCCCAGTCCCAGGTGCCCAGCTCGGCCGCGTCGAGGGCCAGGCGCAGCCGCTCCTCCGACCGGCGCTGCGCGTCTTCGGCCGTTTTGCGGGCGGTGATGTCGCTGGCCGTGCCAAACCATTCCACCAGCTCACCCTGCAGCCCCAGCACCGGCACGGCCCGCGAAAACGTCCAGCCCACCGCGCCGTCGGCGCGGAACACGCGGTGCTCCAGCTCAAAGAAGCGCCGGCCCGCGATGGCGGCCTGCACGGCCGTTTGCACGGTGGGCTGGTCGGCCGGCGGAATGTAGCGCGTAAGCCAGGTTTCGCTGGGGGCCGTAGTGGGCACCATAAAGCCCTTGCCCTGCATGGTTTGCATGTGCTGCCAGTCGGCACTCATGCGGTAGAGCGTGTCGGAGCTGGCCGTGACGAACGAGCGCAGCTGGGCCTCGCTTTCCCGCAGGGCTTCCTCTACTTTCGCCTGCTCCACGGCGGCCCAGGTGCGCTCGGCCGTTTCTTCCAGCAGGGCCACTTCGTGCGGCGGCCACGGGCGGGGCTGGCTGGCGTGGGCCACCAGGTTGACGAGCCACCGCCCATCTTTGACCAGGGGCACTATCACAAAGGCCCGCACCTGGATGCTGGCGCAAATAGCCTTTTCCTCCGCGCTGAACGACTCGTCCGTTTCGACGTCGTAGACCACCTTGGTAATGCCTTGCTGCAACGCCCGCACCGACTCGGTGAACGGCCCCATCGGCTGCTGCCCGCCATAGGCCAGAAATCCCTCCCGCACGTAGCTGGCCCGCACGGTGTAGGTAGTGACGTCGGGGGCGATTTCATTGAACAGGAGCCGGTCGAGGTTCAGCTGCTGGCCCACCCACTGGAGGGCGGCCTGCTGCACCGCCCGCGGGTCGGCCAGCGGGCGCAGCCGGTCGCTGAGCTGCAAGAGAAACTGCTGCCGCTGCTCCTGGTGCTTGCGCGCGGTGATGTCGTCGAAGACGATGGCGACCAGCCGGCTCCCCGCGCCCCCCACGCGCGAGGCGTGGGAAGAGAACCAGCGCCCCAGGGCAGCTACCCGGTATTCGAGGCGCGCGGGCCGGCCGGTCAGCGCCACGTTGCCGTAGAAGGCGAGCCATTCGGGCTCCACCTCGGGCATAAAGTCGAGCAGGCGCTGGCCCACGATATTGCCCAGGCCGCTCTTGCGCTGATGCGCCTGGTTTACTTCCAGGTGCAGCACGTCGGCGGGCCGGCCGTTTGCGTCCAGCAGTACTTCTATCAGGCAGTAGCCCTCGTCGATGGAGTCGAACAGGGTGCGGTAGATGGCTTCGCGCCGGCGCAGGGCCTGCTCGGCACGGGCGCGCTCCAGCCGCAGGAACGTGCGGTTCGAGACTTCCTGAATCAGCGCCGTTTCGTCGGCCGTCCACGCGCGCGCCACCCGGCTCATCGCCGTGAAGTAGCCTTGCCATTCGCCCTGCCGCAGATACGGCACATTGATTACCGCGCCGACCCGGATGGCCGCCATCGCGTGCGCGTCGGTGCGCGCGTCGCGCTGCGTGTCGCCCACGACCCAGGTTTTGCCGGCGCGCATCGTAGCGGCAAACTCCGCGGTTACGTAATCGGCGAAGCGGAACGTCCCCACGATTGGCGGCACGTCCGCCGCGTTCCAGTTATAGGTTATCGTGACCGATTCGCGCGCTTCGTCAATGTCGCAGAAGGTGATGCCGTCGAGCCGCAGATGGTGCGCCAGCCGCTCGCCGATGGCCTGCATAAGCTCGGCTTCGGAAGCGAGGCGCGCAAAATCTTCGACTATTTCGGCCAGCAGCACCAGGTTGGCTTCGTGTTGCTTGCGGGCGGTGATGTCGGCCAGCACGCCGGTCAGCCGGACGGCCGCGCGCGGCGTGCCCGCAAACGCGGCCGTGGCACTCACCGCCAGCCACCGCTGCTGCCCGTCCGGGTGCTGCACCCGAAACTCTTCGTGCAGCGTGCTGGGGCCGGCCGGGTCGGTGGCGTGCGCCACGGCCGCCGCGTAGCGCGGGGCGTCGTCGGGGTGGAAGGTCGTGGCGAGGGCCTCGGCGAGCGGGACCGTGGAGCCCGGCACCAGGCCGAAGTGGACGCGCGCGCGGGCGTCCTCCTCCGTGCGGTCTTCGGCCACGTGCCACACGAAGGTGCCCAGCTCGGCGGCATCGACCGCCACCTGGAGCCGCGCCTCGCTGTCGCGCAGGGCCGCCTCGGCGCGGGCGCGCTCCACGGCCGTCCAGGTGCGCTCGGCTACTTCGGTGGCCAGGTCCACGTCGGCGGCGGTCCACGCGCGGGGCTCGCTTTGCACCAGGCACAGCACGCCCACCGTCGCCCCGTTTTTGACGACGGGCACGTCCAGGTACGAAATGACGTGCAGCTGCACGCAGAGCTGGCGCAGGTTTTCGTCCACTGACTCGTCCTGGCGCACGTCGGGCACCACGAACGGCCGCCCGGCGGCGATAACGGCTTGCAGCAACGCAAAGTCGGCGAGCGGGTAGGTGCCGGCCACCGAGGGCAGCCCGGCGGCGGCGGCATCGCGCCGGATGAGGGCCTGCCCGCCCGCCACTTCGCAGTAGTAGGGGTAGCGCAAGAGTAAGAACAGAAATTCCCGTTAGGGCAGTTGAGCAAGTTGTTCCTCCAGGCTAGTGGGGTCGCGTAGCGGGCGCAACTGCCCGGCGGCAATGCCCTCGGGCAAGGTAAAATCGTAGCGGCCGAGCATGTTGATGTGCTCGTGCAGCAAGGGCGAGAGGCGGGCTACATCACCTGGCTCCGGCGGTGCAGCCGCGGCTTGGTGTTGTTCCAGGGCTTGTTGTAGATAGCGCGTGTTCCACAGCACCAAGGCGTTGACGACCAGGCCCAGGGTCCCCAGCTGGTCTTCCATGCCCTCGCGGTAGCGCTGGCGCAGCTCGCCTTTCTTGCCGTGGAAGACGGCCCGCGCCACGGCGTGCCGCCCCTCGCCCCGGTTGAGCTGGACCAGGATGCGGCGGCGGTAGGCCTCGTCCTGCACGTAGGCGAGCAGGTAAAGGGTTTTCTCCACCCGCCCGACTTCGGCCACGGCCCGCCCCAGCCCGGAGAGGGAGCCGGCCCGTTGCAGCGTGCGCAGGACGGCCGTGGCCTTGACCTTGCCCAGTTTGAGCGAGCCGGCCAGCCGCAGCATATCATCCCAGTGGTCGGCGATGAGCCGGGCGTTGATGATATGGCGGCTCAAGTCGTTGAGGTCGCCGTAGTCCGCCTCTTTTTCCAGGCGCCAGAAGCGCTGGTCCGGCAGGTCGGCCAGGCGCGGGCTGAAGCGGTAGCCCAGCAGCGAAAACAGGCCAAACACCACTTCGCTGTAGCCGTGGGTGTCGGCCATGATTTCGCGCGGGTCCAGGCTGGTTTGCTGTTCCAGCAGCCCGGCCAAAATGAAAAGCGAGTCGCGCAGGGTGCCGGGAATCACGATGCCGTGGAAGCCCGAGAACTGGTCGCTGGTAAAGTTGTAGTAGGTCACGCCGCGCTCCGAGCCGAAGTATTTGCGGTTCCAGCCCGCATGAATCGTGCGTACGGGCACCACGAAGCGCATGCCATCGGCCGAGGCCACCTCCCCGCCGCCCCAGGCCTGGGCCAGGGGCAGCTGCGCCTGGGCGTCGACCAGCCGGGCGTTGGCAGCGGTGAGCGTTTCCACCCGCAGGTAGTTTTGCTGCACCCACGAGAGGTGCGGTAGCATCAGGGCCGGCACCTCGGGTCGGGCCACGGTTTTCAGGCCGATGTTGCAGGCCTGAGCCAGGAGCACGGCACAGATACTCAGAGGCAAATCGACAGCAGGCAGTTGGCTATCAGCCACATGAGTAAAGGCCCCGGTAAAGTCCGTGAAGGCGTCCACCTCCAGCAGCAGGGCGGCCAACTCGACCTGGGGCAGGCGCTGAGCCAGTTGCGTTCGCAGCGAGCGGAGGCCGTCAGATTCGGTTTGAGCAGCCAGCGCGCTGAGGCGTACGGACGACTGGCCGTCTTCTTTGAGCACCTGCAGGGCTGTGTTGTGGGGGAGGTCGCTGCTGACTTCGGTGTAAGCGGCCGCCAGCTGCTGTTGCCAGCGAGCCAGTTCTACCTGCGGGTCGGTGGCCCGCTCCAGGGCCCGGGCCACGGAGTCGCGCACCTGCTCCCAGGCAGGGCTTACGCATCAAAACCAAGACGCCGTAGTGAGGGCTGACCTTTGTCTCGTTAGACATTGTTAAGCTCCTCATGCTCAGCCAACTTCTTGCTTCTTTTGCCACGCTTCCAGACCCACGCTGTCCCGGTCGCACCCGCCATCGCCTACTCGACCTGTTGGTCATCGCCATCTGCGCGGTGATGGCCGGGGCCGAAACGTGGGTGGACATTGCGCACTACGGTCAGTTGAAGCAAGCGTGGCTGGCTACATTTCTCGACTTGCCGAGCGGCACTCCCTCCCACGATACCTTCCGGCGGGTGTTCTCGCTGCTCGACCCGCAGCAGGTGGAGCAGTGTTTTCGTCAATGGATGGCCACCGTCGCCCCGCCCTTGCCGCGCGAGGTAGTCGCTGTCGATGGCAAGACCATTCGGCGCTCGTTCGACCGCGGGCGGGCCCAAGGTCCGTTGCATGTGGTCAGCGCCTTTGCCACCGCGCAAGGCCTGAGCCTGGGGCAAGTGGCCGTGGCGGGCAAAGGGCAGGAGCTAGCAGCTATCCCAGTGTTACTCAGTAGCCTGCAGCTGGCTAATACGATTGTCACGCTGGATGCGCTCGGCTGCCAACAGGCCATCGCCCGGCAATTGCTGGCCCAGCAGGCAGATTACATCCTGGCCCTAAAAGGCAACCAGGGCCGCTACCACCGCGCCGTCAAGGCCTACTGCCACGCCTGCTGTGTCGACCGCTGGCTGGACTATCCGGCTGACTATGATGCCTTCGATCGCCGCCACGGCCGCTGGGTGCGGCGCCGGGCCTGGGTGCTGCCCGTGGGCGAGCAACTGGCTGGCTTACGCGCCTGGCCGGGCCTGCGGGCGATTATCGTGGTGGAAACCATCCGCTCGGTGCAGTACCAGCCGGGCACCCGCGCCGAGTGGCGCTACTACCTGACCAGTTGCCCAGATGCCCCGACGGTGCTCATCCAGGCTATCCGTCGCCACTGGGCCATCGAAAACAGCCTGCATTGGGTATTGGATGTGGTCTTCCGCGAGGACGAGGCCCGTAGTCGCGACCGGGTCGCCACGCGCAATTTTGCTGTGTTGCGCAAGCTGGCGTTCAACCTCTTAAAACAGGGAAAGCACCAGCCCGGCAGTCTGCGGACTCGGCGACGGGATGCGGGATGGAACGATGCCTATCTGGCCAAGCTCCTAACCTGCGCCCGCGAAAATAATCGAGTAGCTGCTTCTGAGATTTGATGCGTAAGCCCTGCCGTTGGAGTAGTTGGTATCCGCCACCACTTCCCGCACTGGTAAGTCATGGGTCGCTAAACGCTGACGTAGCGGGGCAACGATACTAGGCAGCAGAGTGCAATCGCGCTGGTCGGCGAAGTCGGCCTGCATGTGGCTGATAACACCGTGACCCTCGTCCACAGCCATACTGCACAGATAATTGAGCGCCCGCGCTTTGCCAGGCTTGACGGAGATGCGGGCGTCAGGGTCGGCGGGGCTATAGTGCGTCTTATTACTCAGTAGCCGGGCTTGCGGACGGCCGCGTCCCAAAGGCCCGCTGTCATTTCGTAGGTAGCGGGCGTGCGTGGCGGCCAGGCGCTGTAACTGATGTGCGGGGCTGGAAATAAGGGTAGTTGGTGAAGGAACTGGCACCTCGGGCACTGGCTCGCCGGCCACGTGCAACGTGGGCGCCGACACGTCGGCGGCCTGCTTCTCGCACAGGCTTTCGAGCGAAGCGTTGGCCTTGACAAAGGCCGAGTCCACGGCCTGGGTATGGCCCGTCACGAGGCCGGCGGCCACGCACTGGGCGAAGACGTGGTCAAACAGGTGCTCGAAGACGGCGGCCGGGTAGAGCTGGCGGGTGCGGCTGACGGTCGAGTGCCAGGGCAGGTCCTCATCGACCTCATAGCCCAAGAAGTAGAGGATGTCGAGCCGCAAGCTACAGTGCTCGATGAGCCGCCGGTCACTAACCAGGTTTTCCAGCCGACTGACCAGCATTAACTTGAAAAATACGACCGGGTCCAGCGAGGGCTGACCTGTGTGGCTGTAGAGGCCCTGGGTTTGCTGATAGAGAAAGTCCCAGTCCAGCAGCTCGGCTAGCCGACGGTAGAGATTCTGCTTCGGCACGCGCTCCGACAAGCGAAAGCGCAGTACGACTCGATCGGTGAACTGCTTATAGCCCTGCATAAGTCTAAGATAGCGCTGGTCAGCCACCTACTTCTGCAACAGCCACCGCACCTTTCGGGACCAGCTCTAAAAAGGCTGACTTAGGCGGTTTTTATGGATCAAGAAGTAGGTTCTGAAAAGTATATTTGTGAGCTATACTTGCTGAGCCATGCAACACACCTATGGGTACGCCCGCGTCTCGGCGACCGACCAGAACCTCAATACCCAGCTCGAAGACCTGACGCGGGCGGGGTGCAGCCGCATTTTCCAGGAGAAGGTTTCCGGTACCCGCACCCGGAGCCTAGCGCTCGATGAGCTACTGGCCGCCGTACGCGAGGGGGACACGGTGGTGGTGAATCGGTTGGCGCGGCTGGGCCGGAACACGGTGCACACGATTCAGCTGGTGGAGGCGTTCAACCGCGGCGGCGTGCACTTTCGCGCCCTCGACCTCGGCATCGACTCGCGCACGCCCGCCGGCAAGATGATTATTGGGGTGTTCTCCTCCTTCAACCAGTACGAACGGGAGAACAACCGGCAGAAGAGCTTGGCGGGCATTGCGCTGGCCAAGCAGCAGGGTAAGCACCTGGGCCGGCCAGCAGGACGCGACGCGGAAAAAGTGGCCAAGGTGACTACGGCGCTCGCCAAGGGCTTGTCGGTGGCGGAGATTGTGACGCTTACCGGCATCAGCCGCGCGAGTGTCAAGCGCTACCGCTCCGACCTCTCGCCTCTTGCGGAGCGGTAATCAGGCGCATCCCGTTCCATACGCGCTTGCCCACGTAGTTCAGCGCTTGGCGCGCTCGTTCGTAGAACCAGCTGGCACAATCCAGCCGAGCGCAAAGGCGTTGTCTCCTTCGTTGCCGAAGAGCGGCCGGTTAGCCCGAATGGGAACGCTTACGGCGTCTTTGGTCAGGCGGGGATTTTCCTCCCGTTCCTTCAGGTGCTCAAATTTGCCAGACAAGGCGAAGAGGACAATGTTGCCGAAGAAGTTGCTGACGGGGTTTACCTCGACCCACTGCGGCTCAGTAAGGGCGTACCCATCTGGGGAGGTGTCGTTGGTATCCAACCGCAGCCCCTTGGTGGCCGGTAGCACCAGTTGGTGCGGCGCGGCTTGGGCTTGCCATTCCGTCGCACTGGGCACTGGTAAAGCTTCCGTCAGGCCCGTTTGACTGTGGTAGCGGTAGAGGTCAAAGCGGGTGCTGACCGGATTGGCTACCTGCTCGACTTGTAAGTAGAGCGTGTCCTGCCAGACGTACGGGCTCAGGACGAGGTTCGTCTGCACGTTAGGGTCGAAGATATTTACGCCAAAGACCAGGTCGTAGGCCGGCCCGGTAGCGGTGGGCACTGCTGGCCGTCGGCGTAAAAAGTAACCTGCTGCCCCCAGTGCGAGCAGCGCCAGCCCCAGGACGAGCCCGCGCGCAGCGCGGAAAAAAGAAAAAACAGCGGGGTGCATCATCCGGGTAGCCTGCGCCTGAGCAGGTAGGCCAAGATAAGAAAGGTCTAGGCGAAACATAGGTACGCTTGGGCTGCGTTACCGTCCAGGCTTGCCTACGCGCACTAGCTGCCAAAGCAGACCAAGCTACCCTAGAGGGAGCAAGTGGTGCCTTTTGCTAGTTGCCTGTCACGCTTTGCTAACGTTGGTTTAAGAAATGTGACAAACCTCTGAAACCACCGTTTGGGTGAACCGGTAAGCCCGCGACACGGCCGCCGATTAGAGCTTTCGGTCGAAACGGCCGTTGGTGATGCGGACGGAATCGCAGCCAGGCTTATAGAGCGTAAACCAGAACGTGCCGGAGACGATGCCTGCTGCCAGATCCAACCGGGTGATGGTCAACTGGCCACGGCAGTAGGGGCTTGATTGCCCATCAAAAGCTTGACAGGCGGCGGGTTTGGTGTTATCGATAAAGTAGACGGTCCTTGGACGTTTGGTTAACGAACACATCCCGACGCGGGAGATGCTGTCGCCCCCGAAAATAAGGTAGTTGAACTCTCCTTTTCCGTCTAGCCGGTAGGTCTTGACGTCTAGGTTGCCCCCATGAAAGCCGGGGTCATACGCCACGTTATAGTTGGACGTACCATCGCTGCCTTGCGGCGTCCACGGCTGTCCGTTCAGGAGGCAACCAAGGGTATTGGCTCCGGTCTGCGTGGCCGGCGGAAGCTGCTCGGTGGGACTTAGGCCGTCTCTGTTGCAGCCTAATAAGGCGCACAAGGGCAGCACCAACAGGTCTTTTCTCATGGCAGCAGGTCCAGTAAGGCAGCGCTGAAGTATAGCAGCCAAATGTAGAGGGCCTTCGGTGCGCGCGCCAAAGAATTGACTGCCTGCTCCGACTTTTCTGCCGGCATGTTCTTGAAGTAGCCACCAAACGCTCCTTTGGGTAAACCCCTCACAGCTGCCCAGCACTAGGTGCCAGTGGGCCCCTGCCGGGCTGGGCGAGTTTAAGAAACTCGTCTACGATTCAAAGTTTAGGAATCTGGCCGAAGGGATGAGTTTCGTAAACTCTCCACCAGGAGCTTTCCCGGGCCTGGGCAAACAGGATTTTAGGGGCAGTGGGGAAGTGCAACTACTCCCGCTGCCATCTGGGTTCTGTCCCTTTACATAACAATAGTTATATCCCCACTCTTGGAATAAGGGTAGGTTTTGGCCCGGCCGACCGCTGCGCCCGGCTTGGTACTTTTCCACGTAAACCGTTGAAAAACTGGTATTGCATTGCGTATGGCTTCTCCTGCAACTTCTTGTCCACTCGTTGTTCTGGCCAGTGCTCGGCGAGGGGGAGACACCGAACAATTAGTACAGCACGTGCTTAGCCAAGTGCCTCACCACCTACTGAATCTGCTGGACTGGCCGGTATTGCCTTACCGCTATGAGCAAGATTACCCCCCCACTGACACCTTCCTGCACCTAGCAAATCTGCTACTTCAACATTCCGCTTTAGTAGTAGCCACACCGGTCTACTGGTACAGCATGAGTAGCCCCCTGAAAGTCTTTTTAGACCGTTTCACCGACCTCATTACCAGCCATAAACAGTTGGGAAGGCAACTAGCAGGTAAGCCAATGTTTCTGCTAGTTAGTGGAGCTGACCCCGAATTGCCAGAAGGTTTTACGGTACCCTTTCGCCAAACAGCTACCTACTTCGATATGCCGTTTGTAGCAAGTTTGTATCACTCTAACAAACGTCCTTTTTCGCCGGTAGACTTCCAATCATTTACTGATAAGCTCTTAAGCATCAAATGATTTTGCTGGCCCTGCGTAGCTTTTAGCACCATTTTACATTCTGCAAACGACCGTGGCTGTTGCAGAAGTACTTGAGGAGTAGGGTGCTCGTATAAAGCGGATGCAGGGCAAAAAAGACTTCCACGATAAAGTCAGCACGCACTTTCGCCTGTCGGAGCGGGTGCCGAAGAATAATTTTTACCGCCGCTTGGGCGATGTATTGGACTGGGAGTTCCTGCGCCAACAGACCCGCCCGGTCTACAGCCACACCGGGCAGCCCTCGCTGGACCCGGTCGTCTTTTTCAAGCTCGTGCTGGTGGGCCGGCTGGAAAATATCGTCAGCGACCGGCGCTTAATCGAGCAGTGCGCCCTACGGCTGGATATCCTTTACTTTCTCGGCTACGAGGTGGACGAGGACTTGCCCTGGCACTCGACCGTTAGCCGCACCCGCCAGCTGTATCCGACTTCCGTCTTTGAGCACCTTTTTGACCAGGTGTTTGCTCAGTGCGTGCACGTCGGACTGGTGGCGGGCGATACGCAAGTCGTGGATTCGGCCCCCGTCAAGGCCGCGGCTTCGCTCGATAGCTTACGTGAGAAGCAAGCGACCGTAGCCCCCTCGTTAACGGTAGCCGGCGAGCTGCTAACTCCGGCGCCAGCGGCTGCCGTGTGCTCCGCCCCCGCCCACCAGCTGCGCCGCGAGGCGGCCCGGCGGGCCAAGCGGCAAGCCGCGCCGGGTGGGCTGGGCGCCCGCCACCCCAAGGCCCAGTTACTGAGCAACAAAACGCATTACAGCCCCACAGACCCCGAAGCCCGCATTTCGGTGAAGCCCGGCAAAGCGCGGGCCCTCAACTACCGCTGTAGCGTAGCCGTGGACACGGCCCGCGGCCTCATCAGCCACATCCAGGCGGATTTTGCCGACCGCCGCGACAGCGCGCAGGTGCCGGAGCTGGTCCCCCGGCTGCAAGCACGATTAGTGGCCAACGAGTTGACGTTGCGCGACTTCGTGGCCGACACGGGTTACTCCAACGGCTTTAATTATGCTTTCCTGGAGCAGCGGGGCATTACCCCCTGGATTCCCGTTTTTGGGCACTACCAGCCCGCCGCCGAGGGCTTTGCCTACGAGCCAGCGGCAGATGCTTTTCGCTGCCCGGCGGGCAAGCTGCTCCCTTTTCGCAACTACGCCACGAGCAAAGACGGCAACTGGGTCAAGAACTACCGGGCAGCCTACCAGGACTGCCAGCAGTGCCCATTGAAGATGAGTTGCACCCCGGCCGCGCCCCAGCAGAGGTTTGTGCGCTCGGCCTTTGATGCCGCCTACCGCCGCGCCTGGCACCGGCAGCGCAGTCGGGCGGGCCAGCGGATGCGCCGGGTCCGGCAACGCACCGTCGAACCGGTCTTTGGCAGCTTACTCCACCACTACGGGCTCCGACGAGTTGGCACCAAAGGCCGGGCGGCCGCGCACAAGGCCATGCTGCTCAGTGCGGTTGCTTACAACTTGAAGAAGCTACTCAAACACCAGCCGAAGCAGGCCGCCAGCGTGGCTATCGCGCTCTACCCAGAGCCCTGTGGTCAGCTTTTTGGCGCGCGGTTGACTGATTGCAAAATATTTTAGGTCAGCTTATTAGCCGAATGTACACCCAGCTTGAGTTCTGCAACAGCCACGGTCGTTTGCAACACGTAAAGCAAATGAAAGTAAGCTAAAACCCTTGCTACTAATAGGTTTTTGCAAGCGCAACGACCGTATCAAGTACTTGGGTTTGCCCATAAATTTCCGCGTCAGCCGTAAAGGTTGCCAGTGGTGCGCTAGTACCCACAGCGGCTAAAAATGGCGCGTAGCTGTCGGCTCGCATGATGCGGGCCAGCAAGAAGGCCGTCGTTTTTAAGCCAAAAGTGGCGTAGTTCGCGATTTCCCGCTGCTTCTCGGCATATTTGGTTAAGGTCAAGCGTACTAACTCATGTCGTTGCGCCGACGAAAGTTGCGTCAGGAACTCGTCCTGGGCAAGCACCATCTCGAAATGAGAATAATGGAGGCTGTAGCCGCCCCAATCGGCAGGGGGTGGCACACACACCGTGCACTGCTGCTGGTACCGGGTGACTAGTACTTGCGCCGCATCGGGACGTTGTTGTAACTCGGCGAACCCATTGAAATTGGCTAATTGCGCCCGCGCTCCTCTTTGCAAGGGAATGAAGGCGAGCATGTTGTTGAGCAAGGGGTAGTTCAGACAGGTCGTCACGAGCCCCGGCGTGGACATTTGCTGGAGTACAGCAGGTGGCACCTGGCAAGCCTGAATCATGGCGGCCCCCGACGTAAGTGCTGCCCAGGCCGGCGTACCGGGCACAATGGGGAACACATAGGCATCTGCATCATCAGTCGCCGGGGAGGCAGTATTCGAATTCTCTTTCTTACAGGCGGTTACCAGCAACAAACTAAAAAAGAAGGCCAGCCATTGGCTTGGCAGGAGTCGAAGGAGCTTCATGAAGACAAGGTAAGGCCGGAACCTGCAAAGGCTAGGAATGCGGTAACGGCCATAAAAAGACCGGGCAGCCTTCGCTAAGTACCATGCTGGCCGCAACGCCCAACCGGGCCAAAAACCGTCACTTTTCCGAGGTTTGTCCGAGAAGATGTTTTATGTTATTCGACTTTTCTAAGACCGGCGCCGGTGGATGAGCCCTGCCCCACTACCTCAGAAATCCTGTTTGCCTGGACCTAGGAATGCACCTGGTTGCGAGTTTACGATACTCATCCCCTTTGCGTGATTAATAGACGCGTTGCTTAAACTTGTCCAGCCTGAGGTGGTCGGGTAGAAATGGACACGGAGAAAGTAACTTTCCCCTGTCATGGAAGCAGCAAAACCAGCCGGTAAACGGCCACGAACCAAGTATG
>JBPBPU010000100.1:0-18210 GCA_050954465.1 Janthinobacterium lividum | reverse complement strand
GTCTGACCGGCTGCCGAAAGAACGCGGTTTAGGAGCTTTGCTGACCGCGCCAGCGGCAGCCGGTCAGACCGCCTAGGGCGGTCAGACCGGAACAACGACCCTAAAACCGAAACCTTAAACAGGCTCTTAGAGTGAATTGCAGGTCTATATACCCGATGTAGAGACGCATCTTTGCGTCTCGCCGTTGTTTAGTAGGCTCACTACCAAGTTGTTCAACGCCGAGACGCAAAGATACGTCTCTACATCGCCCTGTACACTACTGTGGAAACTGCTCTAACTCAGCATACTCCCTACCCCAGCGCCGCCCGCACCTGCGCCACCCGCTCGGCCACGCTACCATCGAGCAGCGTGTAGGGTATCCCCAGCATTTCCAGTTGCATCAGGATAGTGCCGTGCTGGAACTGCCGCAGCGCCTCTGGGCCGCGCCAGCCATCGTCTTCGAAGGGTACGGTGGGCATACACACGAACGTATGGGCGTAGCGCTGGCGGCACACCTGGGCCAGGCGCTGCAGGGCCGGGTCGCAGCGGTGGAAATAGTAGTAGGAATACAGCGCCGTAGTAGCCGCATTGGTGTCGCAGATGAGCCAGCCCCGCGCCTGGGGCGCGGCCTCGTCTTCCAGCTCCAGCTGGCGGCGGCCGATGTAAAGCAAGTCTTCGTAGACCAACGCACCGTGCTTTTGCTCGTGCAGGATGCGGCCGTATTCGGGCACCCACACGGTGCCCAGCGCCTCGGCCAGCGCCGTACTCAGGGTGGTTTTGCCGCTGCTCTCGGCCCCCAGCAGCACCAGGCGCGGCACGGTGGCAGGCGGCACCGCACCGTACTGCGCGGCCACGAATGGATGAAGCAGGGACAGTAGCGGCTGACTACCACTAGCCTGCCCCAATACCGCTCGTAAAGCAGTACCACTAACAGGCACCTGCTGGCGGGCATTATCCACGGCTACGTGGGGCACGCCCAGGTGCTCCGCGAAGCCGGGGCCGTAAGCTTCACTGGTAAATACTACCTCCACGCGGTGACCGTGGCGGGTTAGCCACTGGCGCACAAACTCGCGCTGGGTGTGGTCGTCGGCTGTATCGGGGGGCACGCCATCGGCTTCGGTAAGGGCCACGATGCGCAACGGCGTAGCTCCAATGCGGGGGCCCTGGGCTACGTCGTCGCCCCGGTACAACTCGCGCAGCCAGGCTGCACGCTCGGGGGCGGGGTGCGCGGGGTCGTCGGGGTGGGCGTATACGAGTACCAGCAGCTCGGCTACCTGGGCAGCGGCCGTTTCGAGCAGCAACTGGTGGCCCCGGTGCGGCGGGTTGAACTTGCCTACAACGAGGCCAAAGGAGTGGGGCATGGGAGGATAAAAGTTTAGGCGGGTAAGGGGGTAGGAGTTTAAGAGTTATTAGTGGGAGGTTCCGTTTACAAACTAACAACTCTTAAACTCCTACCCCCTTACCCTCTTACGCTTAAAATACCTATCGTCCCACTTCATCGCGCCGCAACTCTTTGTTTACCAGGCGCAGGAGCTGGTAGTGCTGCCGATTGGCATCGTAGCGCAGGGCTACGCCAGTGCCAGTGCTGGGCCAAGCCGTAGGCAAGCCGGGGGCAGCGCCCAGCGCCCGGCCCTGGCCGTCGAAGAGCCACATTTGGGCCGGACCGGGCTCCGTAATGGCCAGGGCCTGGTGCCCGCTGCCGAAGTCGAACCACTGCACAGGCTTTTCGCCCGAAGTAAGCAGCTGCCGGTGCAGCAGCGGCGCGGCCGGGGTCGTGGCAGCGGCCGCAAATACGTCGAGCAGGCCTCCATCCTGGCGCACCACCACGTAGGAGCCGGGGCGGCTGTTGGCATCAGGCACTAGGCGGAAGCTGGCGGTGGGGCTCCAAGTAGCTACCCGGCGGCGGCCGACTACGTCGCCGCTCAGCGTGATGGTCAATAATTCGCCGTGCTGGTTTACTACCCGTAGCAGGCTGCGCGCCAGGGTGTTGCTTGCTTCAGCCAGTAGCGGGCCATTGAGCTGGGCGCCAGTGCTCACCGGAAAGCCGGGGTAGCGCCCACCCGCCTGGTCGAAGGCGTAGAGGTAGCCATTGCGCAGGGCTGCTACCAGCACGTCGCGCCCACCCACGCTCAGTAGTAGGGGCGGGCCCGCCAGGGGCGCTTCGAGGTGGCGCGGCCAGCCGGAGTACTGGTGGCCGTTGGTGTCGAAGAGCAGCAAGTCATTGCTGGTGGTGGCTACCAACAGGTGGGGCGCGGAGCCAGCCGCAGGGGCCGCCGCCACGTAGGCGATGGTAGCGGTATCGGGTAGGTTGAGCGGGAAATTGGGGGCCTGGATGCCGTTGGTGGGGTTGAGCCAGTGCAGGTGGTGCGGGGTGGCCAGCAGCAGGCGGCCCCGCACCAGGCGCGGCCCCTGGCCCACTACCGGGCCGGGCAGGCTGTCGGCCCAGGCCGGTAGGGCGGCACTGGCGGGCAGCATCCGCAGCACGCCCGCCGAGTCGGCCACAATGACGGGCATGGTAAGGGTGCCATCGGCGGCGGGCAGAGCAGGTAGTAGTAGCGGCTGCCCCGCCAGCGCCCGCCGAAACCGGGTGCCCGTGCCGGTAGCCAGGGCGGTATCGGCCGCGAGGCCCTGGCCGGGGCGGCGCAGCAGCAGCTGGGCAAAATACTGGCTGCCGGGCCGGGTTTCGTCGGGGGTTTGGTCGGGGGGCAGCAGTTGCCAGGCCACCTGCGGAAAGTGGCGAAACAAATTCTCATTGCGCAGCAGGCCCCCGCGCCGGTCCTCGCTGAGTGCCCCGAGCAGGGCGTTCCAGCCCTGGCGCACGTCGGCGAGCACGGTGAGGCGGGCCTGGGGCAAGGTCTGCTGCAGCAGGGCCACCTGGGAGGCCGAGCGGCTCCACACTTGCCCGGCGGCTACATCGGCCAGGTAAGTGCGCAGTTCGGTGCTTTCGCCCAGCACCAGGTAGCTGCCGACTACGGCCGTAGCCAGGGGCGTACCAGGGACTTCGGGGGCGGTGGGCTGGCTTAGCGGCCCCAGCAGACTAGCCAGCGCAAACCCGGCCTCATGCACCTCATACGCCCCTACCCTACTAAAGCCCGGCGACACCTGCCCCGACCGCCGCAGCTGCGCTAGCCAGTACTGCGCCCGGCTTACCGCCCGACAGTGCACCAGCACCAGCCGCCCTGCTGGCACGCGGGGCGCAGGGGCCGCCAGATAGGCCAGGGTAGCGCCCGGCACCAGCGTCGCCCGCAGGCTGTCGAGGGCTGCCCGCCCAGACAAGCTAACCGCACTATCCTGCTTCCCAACGCCCAGCTGCCCCGCCACGCTGAGCACCAGCGCGGTGCGCAAGCTAAGCACGTCGGCCAGGGGGCGCAGTGCCTGCGGAGGCTGTCCCTGCAGCTGACGCTGCCAAGAAGCAGCCGCCGTTTCGGGATTAGCGAAGCCGGTGAGCGTAACCTGGCCGGGGCCAAACCGCAGACCCAGCAGGCCCTCGTGCGCCAGTGTCAAAGCTTGGTCGAGCTGGGCGTGGGTGCCGGGCTGAAACAGCACGTCGAGCAGGCCCGGCAGGCGCCGGAAATTCACCAGCACAGTGGCATCAACGTCGCGCAGGCGCAGCAGGTCAGTGCGGGCAAAGCCCGTGCGTACGGTGGCCGCCTCGGGGTGGCGCAGACGCTGCACCACGGCTTCTACCAGGGCGGCGTTGGTGCTCAGCACCAGGTGGTTGCGGTAGTCGAGCACCGTGAGCCGGCCGCCCTGCCGGGCGGTTAGCTCCTGCAATTCGTAGCCTTCGTACTCGCGGGTGGCCAAGCTGTAGCGCGGGTCGCGGCCCAGGGCTTCGAGCAGCCCCCGCGCCTGCCGGTACTCGCGCACGGTGGCCAGCGGCACCTGGTACAGCAAGTCGACCTGGCCAGGGCCGGTGAGGTGCAGCGAGGTCAGCACCAGCTTGTTGCCTAGCAGCTCGAGCAGGCCGCGCCGCCGCCGGGGCACGATGCCGGTGAGCAGCGCAGGTGGGGGCGGCGCGGCGCTGCCGGGGTTGTCGAGGCTGTCGGCCAGGGCCAGGTGGCCGGCCGCCTGCTGGTAGTAGCGCACGCCGGTGATGTTGTCCCACACGCCAGCTTCCTGCAGGTGGCGCACCAAGGCGGGGTGGTCGCGGGTGGCGAGCACCAGCACGGCATCGTCGGGCACCAGGGCGTAGGGGTCGAGGGGCACGGCGGCCAGCGTGCGGCGGTAATACACGTAGGTAGCCAGCGAAAGCACCAGCAGCGCCGCCGCCAGCAAGGCCAGAAGCTTGCGGGACATAGCGGCAAAAGTAGGCGGGCGGGGGAGTTAGCGGCCGAATTTCAGCGTGGCCCGCACGGTGTCGCCGGTGAGGGCGGCGGTAGGTGTCAGCTGCACGGTAGTATCCTGGGAGGTACCAGTAGCCAGGGTGCGGGTGAAGTGGGCCACTGGCGAGGGACTGACTGTCTGGTAGAAGTACTGCGGCCCGGTAGACACGAAGGGAACAGCCTGGTAAAGAAACACCGTGCGGCGCTGATTATCGGCCAAGCCAAGAGATGAATGGAAATAGGAAGAAGGAACTGAAAAATACAAGTTTTGGAAACGAGTAGTGAGCGTAGTTACCTGCACCTGCCATACGCGCTGGGGTGAGGGCCGGAAGGTGATGGTATTTTCACGGCCCAGTGTTAGGTCTATAGTAGCCCGCAACCGGGGGGAACTACCTCTGGTTCCGTTGATGATGGTATCCGGAAAGTCCAGATACAGCGGCCGGTTGTTCCAGTAAGTGTCCAGGCCGCCGCAGTTTACGGCGTAGAAAAGCCCCTTTTTATTGGTGAAGCTGAGGGCATACTGCCCACGGGCGTCAGCCAGCACCGAGTCTACCACCGCGTCGTAGTATAGCAGCGAGTTGGGTGCCGATACCACGGCAACCCGCACGCCCGGCAGGGGCTTGCCGGTGCGCCGGTTTAGCACCGTGCCTTTCACAATGGTAAACTGCCCGGCCACCTCGTTATTGGGGCAGCCGCCTATCATAGCTACGCAAAACAGGCAAACGGCGAACAACGGAAAGTAATACAGGCGACGCATACGAATTCTATAGCTGGTTTTACTACTATACGGAGTAAAGCAGTACCCAAGCAGTTGCATTGTACGGCAATGCCGTTTCTTTGGCAAAAATCCGCGCTCATGTCCGAAAACCCCTCTCCCCCCGAAACCCCCGGCCACTTCCGCCGCGCCCTTACCCTTTTCGATGCCGTGATGCTCGTGACGGGCAGCATGATTGGTTCGGGCATCTTTTTGGTGTCGGCCGATATTGGGCGGCAGGTGGGCGGCGCGGGCTGGCTGCTGGTGGTGTGGCTGCTCACGGGGCTCATTACCATGGCCGGGGCCATCAGCTACGGCGAGCTGGCGGCCATGTTCCCCAAGGTGGGCGGGCAGTACGTGTACTTGCGCGAAGCCTTTGGGCGGCTGGTGGCCTTTCTCTACGGCTGGACGCTGTTTCTGGTGATTCAGACCGGCGTAATCGCGGCCGTGGCGGTGGCGTTTGCCAAGTTTACCGGCGTGCTCTGGCCGTGGTCGTCGGTGAAAAACATCCTCTTCGACGCCTATCTGGGCAAGTGGCATTTCGAGTTTTCGACGGCCCAGCTGCTGGCTATTTTCCTCATTATCGGCATCACGGCCATCAATGCGCGGGGTGTGCAGGCGGGCAAGCTCATCCAGAACGTGCTCAGCTCTACGAAGCTGGTGGCGCTGGCGCTGCTCATTATTTTCGGGCTGGTGCTGGGCTACAATGCCGAGGCGGTGCAGGCCAACTTTCACGACCTCTGGGCGGCTTCGCGCTCCGCCAAGGGCGTAGAGCTGCCGCTGAGCAGCGGCGGCCTGGTTATCGCCATCGGCATGGCCATGACTGGCTCGCTGTTTTCGTCCGACTCCTGGAATAACATCGGCTTTGCGGGCGAGGAAATCCAGAATCCCGAGCGCACGCTGGTGCGCAGCATGGCACTGGGCACGGCCATCGTCACGGTGCTCTACATCCTCATTAATGTGGTGTACCTGCTGGTGCTGCCGCTGCACGGCGCGCCCGAAGCAGCTACGCTTGCCGGCCGAGGCATTCAGTACGCCACCGACGACCGCGTAGCCACGGCCGTGGCCGAGCACATGATGGGCGCGCCAGGGGCCATTGTGCTGGCCGTGCTCATCATGCTGAGCACCTTCGGGGCCAACAACGGCATTATTCTAAGCGGGGCGCGGGCCTACTACGCTATGGCCAAAGACGGGCTGTTTTTTCCTTCGCTGGCTACCCTCAACCAGGCCGGGGTGCCGGGCAGGGCCTTGTGGGCGCAGTGCGCCTGGGCCTGCCTGCTTTGCTTAAGCGGCTCCTACGGCCAACTGCTCAACTACGTCATGTTCGCCGTGATACTGTTTTACGTCGTCACTATCATCGGCATTTTTGTGTTGCGCCGCACCCGGCCTGATGCGCCCCGCCCCTACCGCGCCTGGGGCTACCCAGTGTTGCCAGGCCTCTACGTTGTGCTAGCTTCGGCTTTCTGTATCATCCTGCTCATCGCCCCCGATACGGCGCAGTACTCGCGCATTGGCCTGGGGCTGGTAGCGCTGGGGCTGCCGGTGTACTGGCTGATTGGGCGCGAAGGGCGGGCTTAAGTAAGTAGTCAGAATTAAGTAGCAAGTAGTAAGATGGCAACTGGCTGAAAAATAGCCCCGTAAAGCTGCTCTTGCTACTTATTACTTTTGTCTTATTACTTAGCTCGCTTCGTCGTCTTCGCCGACAACTGCCAACTGCCTCTGGTGAAGCAACTAACCGATAGTACAGCCGGCACCTACCAAACGAAGCCCCAGCAAAGCAGCCCCTCTTCCGGGGCCGCCCGCTGGGGCTTCGTTTGGGTTTATGGCTAGGCAAGCCTAGCACCTAATGCCTATTGAAACGCCGCTTTCAGGCGCGTGGCGGCGAACGTCTCGGCGTCGTTGGCGGGCGGCACTACGGCGTAGGTACCGAAGAACTCGTGGGTGGTGCCGGCATAAAGTTGGTACTGCACGCTCACGCCAGCTTTGGTTAGCTGGTCGCGTAGCGACTGACCTTCGGTCTGGAGCGGGTCGATTTCGGCCCCGATAATGGTGGCAGCGGGCAGGCCGCTCAGGTTGGCTACGTCTACCAGGGAGATGAGGCGGTCGTCGCCATCGGCTGGGGTGTTGAAGTATATACCGGTGAAATACTGCACGTTAGCTTTGTTAAGCGGCACGGCAGTGGCATATTGCTGATAGGAGGCCGTGTTCAAATTGTTGTCGGCCACGGGGTATACCAACAGTTGGTGAATGGGCAGCGGGTAGCTGCGCTCCCGCGCCAGAATGCACACGCCCACGGCCATATTGCCGCCCGCGCTTTCACCGGCTACGGCTATTTTAGCGGGGTTTACCCCAATGCTGGCGGCGTTGTCGCGCACCCATTTGTACGCGGCGTAAGCATCCTCGTGAGCGGCCGGAAACTTGTTCATCGTTTCGGAGGCCAGGCGGTAGTCTACCGATATTACGATGGCTCCAGTACGCTCGGCTAGGGCCATAGCGGAGGGCTCGTACACATCGAGCGAGCCGATAACCCAGCCACCGCCGTGATAATACACAATGGCCGGCAACGTGCCACTTACTCCAGCGGGCCGGTAAATACGCACTGGCACGCCATCAGGAGCCGAGCCAGTAGTGTAGGCTTTCGTGAGCACCATCTGGCTCACCGTCACGTTAGCGGCGGGGGCCACCTGGTTGTTTTTGGCCAGCAACGTTTTCACGGCATCCGTCACGCTGTGCGTCATGCGGGCCTGGCGGGCGGTAAGCGTGGGCAGGGGCGGGTCGTTAAAGTCCTGGAACTGCTCGATAACCGCCTGCATCTGGTCCTGAATAGTGGGGCCGAAAGTGGGCTTGGCACGCTTGGGCTGGATGAGGCTAGGCGTGGCGGTGGTACTGTCGCTGTCTTTTTTGCACGAAGCCAGCGGGGAGGCCAGGGTTGCTGCCAGGCCAGCCAGCAGGCAAAAACGAGTAAATTGGTGGGTGGTGGCCGGGCGGCCGGTTGCTTGAAAAAGCTTGCTCATAAAATATAAAGAGGGGGTGAATACCGTTTTTTACGGACTAGCAGGTGGTATCGGTTGCACTAAGCTTGAGCAATTACCCACGTAAACTAAACCGTAAAAAAAACCTATGCTGCTGAGCATGTTTTTTTTATAAATATGTTGAAAATAACGAAAAATAATTTATTGCACTTTACCCTACTGGTGCTAGCGACCTAGTAGCATTACCCAGCCGCTCGGCAAGGAAACGTATTACTGCCTCTGCCTCCGCTTGAAACTGCGCCTGGTATTTCACCCAAACGGCGCTGCTGTACACCAGGTCAAAATGCACCCAGCCGCCCATGTTTTGCAGCACATATTTCGGCTGAATTTCCAGATTAAAACTCTTATCGACCCGAAACGTCGCCAGAAACTCCTGGTGCAGCCGGGCTAGCCGGGGTGCCCGCGTGACTATCTCTCCGGCCATGTCGAAATGTTTCTGCTCCCAGTCAAAACTGGGGTCGAAATACTGGCCGCCCTGCTGCGCATAGGTGGTCTCGTACCGGGCCAGCACGGCGGCCAGCGAAGGCAGGAGCACCGGCTCAGTAGCGTGGCGGGGCATTAGCAGATAAGGATGTGAGCCTGCCACGGCCAGTACAATGTCACCATCGTTGGTGGTGGCAACAGTAGTGCCCGCCAGGGCCAGGGCCTCGCTGCCGGGCACCCAGTCCCAGATGTCGAGGCAGTCGCTGAAGGTGCTGCGAAAATGGTCGGCATCGGGTGGGCCGAATAGTAGCAGTTCGTTTACCTCGCCGTAGCCATAAGTGGCCAGAAACTCCAGGTAGTCGGGCGGCAACGCTGGGCTACCCGGCCGGGCAGTTTGGGGAAGCTCAGCCGGGAGCAGGGGCCGGGGCTGGCCGATGAGGTACATCCTGCGCTTAATTACTCGTCTCGTCCTGGGGCTTTTTCAGTGGGCCGCTGGGCGCTTTCTCACCAAATTCTTGGTCTTGCGACCGGATGCCATCGCCCATATCTACGCTGCCTTCTTCTACAAAGCCGGGGCCCTGGGCCTGCTCGCCGGCGGTGGCATGGTTGCTTCCCCCCTGGGGGTGCGACTCGTCGCCGCCGATGTGCAGGTTTTCGAGTTGGTCTTTCTGGTCGTTGCGCTGGGTGTAGCCATTGGCCCCTACGTTGCGGTGGGCGCTGGCGTCGTCGCTGGTTTTGTTGTTGCTCTGGTCTTGCTGGTAGTCGCGCTGCTTGGCCAATTCCTCGTTGTGGCCGGCTGGCACGGTGCTGGCCGGGTTCTGGTTGGGGGCCGCCGTGGTTTTGCTGGCGTCTTTGGGCTGGTCCTGGTCTTCGAATATTTCGTCGCTGAGAATCATGGCTAGGGGGAATAGGGAGAGTAAGCGCAACGGACTGGATAAAATGGAGTACACGTTTTTTTTGACCAGGCCGGCTAGGTGCATACGCGCCGCAGGGGAGCGGGTTTTTACTTTTGCCTGCTGCCCGCTTTATTCTAGCCCCGCGTTGCTTTTATGGATTTTGCCAAGCTCTACCGTATCACCCTCTTCAACTCCTGGCAGTTCATCGCCTTCACCGGCCTGCTGATGAGTGGCGGTGCCGAGCTGATTTTGCGTTTCCTGGCCCGGCGGCCCCTGCCCAATGGTTTTCACTGGCTCTATGGGTGCTGGGTGGCGCTGTTTGTGGTAGGGGCGCTGGTAAATCTGTTTGGCAAGCCGGGCGAGCCGGGGCATCATCACTAGTAGGGCGACTTGCAAGGCTGTGTACGCGATGTAGAGACGCATCTTTGCGTCTCTGCGTTGTTGAGTTATTCATTATCAAACATTTCAACGCCGAGACGCAAAGATGCGTCTCTACATCGTGCTGGATAATCGGTGCGCAAACTGCTCTAGAGTATGGGTTTTATATGGTAAGAGGGTAAGAGGTACGAGTTAGTGGTTTGCGAACGTCAGTTCACTACCAGCCTTTCAACTCCTACCCTATAAAACTCCAACCTACCAAAGTACCCACTGCATCGGCAAAGTCAGCGGCCTTATCTATTCTTCATGATTTCACTGAGCTTTTTAGCTGCCGGTTGCGTACTACTGACTTAGCCCAGCGAACCGGGCTTTTCTTCTACGCATGACTACTCCCCTACCTGGCCGGGCGGCCCTCCTTCTACTTCTACTGAGCGCGGCGGCCTGCGGCTCCAAAAAAAACGATGACACCGCAGGCGGCGGTGGAGGCAGCAAAGGCAAAGATGGCAAAGACGAAAAAGCCGGCCCGCCCAAAGACTACGCCGTGCTGGCCGTGCGCCCCGATACGGTAACGCTCTACCAAGACTACCCCGCCACCATTCAGGGCCAGCAAAACGTCGAAATCCGCCCCAAAGTAGATGGCTACGTCGAGGCTATCTACGTGGATGAGGGGGCCAGCGTGAAGAAAGGGCAGCGGCTGTTTCACATCAGCGCGCCGCAATACGAGCAGGAGGTACGCACGGCACAGGCGGGCATCCAGACGGCGCAGGCCGACGTGGACGCCGCCCGCATGGGCGTGGCCAAGGTCAGCCCGCTGGTACAAAAAGGCATCATCAGCAAGTACGAGCTGCAAGGGTCGCAATACACCCTGGAGGCCAAAATGGCAGCCCTGGCGCAGGCCCGCGCCACCCTGGCCAACGCCCAAACCAACGTGGGTTACACCAATATTACCAGCCCGGTAACTGGCATTGTGGGCTCGATTCCGAACAAAATCGGCTCGCTGATAACGAGCGGGTCAGCCGACCCGCTTACCACTGTTTCGAGTACGGCCAGCGTGTACGCATATTTCTCGCTGAGCGAAAAAGCTCTGCTAGACTTTACGCGCCGCCCAGGTGCCACCTTGCAGGACAAGCTCGCTCAGGTGCCCAACGTGCGCCTGGTGCTGGCCGATGGCAGCGTGTATGCGTCATCTGGCCGGGTGCAAACCGCTATCGGCCAGGTGAATACCGAAACCGGGTCGAGCAGCTTCCGGGCGGCCTTTCCCAACTCGCAGGGCCTGCTGCGCAGCGGCAGTAGCGGCTCGGTGCGGGTGCTGCGGCCCATGCAAAACGTGCTTATCGTGCCCCAAAGCGCTACGTATGAGCTACAAGGCAAGCGTTTTGTGTACGTGGTAGGGGCCGACACCGCCACCCACGCCGTGGCCATTACGGCCGTAGCCACGCCCGACGGCGACTCATTTGTAGTGCAAAAAGGCTTGAAAGCTGGCCAGAAAGTGGTGCTCGAAGGTATCAGCAACCTCAAGGAAGGCACCAAAATCAAGCCCAAGCTGGTAGCAGCGGCCAAGAAAGAGCCTAAAGAGAATATGAAGTAAGCGTTCCTGGCGCGGGCCTCTGGCCCGTGCCGACAGGTCGCAGTCCGCTGGCCTGCAACGCCAGAACGACACCCGAACGACCTGCTCTGACATGTAGGCCAGAGGCCTGCGGAAAGTCGGCGCGGGCCAGAGGCCCGCCCCAAAAAACCTGTTGACTATTTATGTTAAAAATATTCATTGAGCGGCCGGTACTCTCCACCGTTATCTCCGTTATTATCGTGCTGCTGGGGGTGCTGGGGCTATTATCGCTGCCTATTGCGCAGTATCCTGATATATCGCCGCCCACGGTGCAGGTGTCGGCCAGCTACGCTGGTGCCAATGCCGACGTGGTGCTGCGCAGCGTGATAGTGCCGCTGGAAGAACAGATAAACGGCGTGGAAGGCATGACCTACATGACCTCCTCGGCCACCAATACCGGCTCGGGCAATATTCAGGTGTACTTCAAGGTGGGCACCGACCCCGACCAGGCTGCCGTGGATGTGCAAAACCGCGTATCCAGCGCCACCAGCCTGCTGCCCCAGGAAGTAACTCAGGCCGGCGTAACGGTGCGTAAGCAGCAGAGCAGCAACCTGCTGATTTTTGCGCTCTACAGCAAAAACCCCGCCTACGACCAGACTTTTTTGCAGAACTACGCCCAGATTAACATCGTGCCGCAGTTGCAGCGCGTAACCGGGGTAGGCGCAGCCAACGCCTTCGGCTCGCGTACCTACGCCATGCGCATCTGGCTCAAGCCCGACGTAATGGCCATCTACGGCCTCACGCCAGCCGACGTAACCGCCGCCCTGGCCGACCAGAACGTGGAGGCGGCACCCGGCTCGTTTGGCGAAAACTCCGCCCAAAGCTTCCAGTACGTTATCAAGTATACCGGGCGGCTGGTGAGTGAGGAGCAGTTTGGCAGCATTGTGCTCAAAACCAGCGCCCAAGGCCAGTTGCTGCACCTGCGCGACGTGGCCCGCATCGAGTTGGGGGCGCAGGCGTATAACAGTAACAGCCAAACGTTTGGGCAGCCCTCAGTGGGCATTTCAGTAAGTCAGACGCCGGGCTCCAATGCCCGTGAGGTAATCGACAAGTCGCTGGAGGTGCTCGATGCGGCTTCCAAGAACTTCCCGGCCGGCATCGAGTACGTCAACCTAGTGAACGTCAACGACTTTCTCAATGCCAGTATCGAGAAAGTAATCCGCACCCTGCTTGAATGCTTCGGGCTGGTATTTCTGGTTATTTTTATTTTCCTGCAGGATTTTCGCTCCACTATTATCCACGGGGTATCGGTGCCGGTGTCTATTCTTGGCACGTTTTTCTTCCTGAAATTATTTGGTTTCAGCGTTAACCTGCTCACGCTCTTCGCCTTGGTACTGGCTATTGGCATCGTGGTCGATGATGCTATTGTAGTAGTAGAAGCCGTGCACGCCAAGCTCGAAAGCGGCTACACCTCCCCGCGCAAGGCCGCCATCGACGCCATGAGCGAGATAACCGGGGCCATTGTGAGCATCACGCTGGTGATGGCGGCGGTGTTTTTGCCTGTCACGTTTATCAGCGGCTCGGTGGGGGTGTTTTACAAGCAGTTCGGTATTACGCTGGCGGTGGCCATTCTTATTTCGGCCGTGAACGCGCTTACGCTGTGCCCGGCGCTGGCTGCCCTGTTCTTGCTGCCGCCCAACCACGAAGCCGATAAGCAAGCCGAGAAGAAAACCCTGATGCAGCGCTTCAGCGTAGCCTTTAATGCGGGCTACGACGCGCTGGTGAGCAAATACACGCGGGTCGTCACCTGGATGGCGGGGCGTAAGTGGCTGGCGCTGGCGGGCGTGGCAGGCTTCGGCGTGGGGCTCTACGTGCTGATGCGCACCACGTCGAGCAGCTTTGTGCCCAATGAGGACATGGGTACCATCTTCGTAAACGTGACCCTGCCGCCAGCCTCGACCCTGGAACGCACCAACGCCATTAATGATGAGGTAGATAGCCTGGTACGCAGCATTCCGGCCGTGCGGGGCACCCTGCGCATTTCGGGCCAGAACCAGCTCGCCGGGCAAGGCAGTGCCTACGGCCAGGTAGTGGTGCGCCTCAAGCCCTGGGGCGAACGCGAGGACATGAACAACGAGCAGGTTATCAAAAAGATAAATGAGCTCACGGCCCACATCCGGGCCGCCAACATCCGTAGCACCTCGCAGCCCACCATCACGGGCTTCGGCCAAACCAGCGGCTTCACGTTCCAGCTCCAGGACCGGGGCGGGCACACCGTAGACGAGTTCTATAAAGTATCGCAGGACTTCCTGGCCGAACTAAGCAAGCGGCCCGAAATTCAGTTTGCCACCACGGCCTTCAACCCCAATTTTCCGCAGTACCAGCTGAGTATCAACGTGGCTAAGGTGAAGCAAGCGGGCCTCACCGAAAAGGACGTACTCAGCGCCATGCAGGTGTACTACGGCGGCTCGTACGCCTCGAATTTCAACGAGTTTGGCAAGCAGTACCGCGTGATGGTGCAGGCCGATACCAGCTACCGCGCCAGCGCCGAGGGCCTAAGCAAAATATTCGTGCGCAACGCCAGCGGGGCCATGGCCCCGCTCACCGAATTCGTGACGCTCAAGCGTATTTACGGCCCCGAAAGCTTGTCGCGCTTCAACCTCTACACCGCCATTTCGGTGCAGGGTGCGCCCAAGGAAGGTTCCAGCACGGGGCAGGCCCTGACGGCCATTCAGGAAGTGGCGGCGCAGAAGCTGCCCGCTGGCTACGGCTACGAGTTTTCGGGCATCAGCCGCGAAGAGCAGGGTGCGGGGCAGCAGTCGCTCTACATTTTCGCCTTGTCGCTGGTGTTTGTGTATTTGCTGCTGAGCGCCCAGTACGAGAGCTACATTCTGCCCTTAGCGGTGCTGTTTTCGATACCCATTGGCTTGTGCGGCACGTACTTATTCGCCCACCTCTTCGGTATCGACAACAACATCTACCTCCAGATTTCGGTGATTATGCTCATCGGGCTACTGGCTAAAAACGCCATTCTGATAATTGAGTTTGCCCTCGCCCGCCGGCGCGGCGGCGAAATGGAAATCGTAGAAGCCGCGCTCGAAGGCGCCAAAGCCCGCCTACGCCCTATCCTGATGACCTCGTTTGCCTTTGTATTCGGCCTGCTGCCACTGCTTTTCGCCAGCGGCGCGGGCGCCAACGGCAACCGCAGCATCGGGGCCGGAGCCATCGGCGGCATGCTCTTCGGTACGCTCGTCGGGGTATTTTTCATCCCAGTACTGTTCATCATTTTCGAGAGCCTGCAAGAGCGCATCAGCGGCCCACCTAAAACGCGGGAGCAGCTGGAGAAAGAAGAAGTTGAGGGCGGCCCGCCGCAGGAAAAGCAGCCCGCGCCGGCCATGGCGTGAGCAACGGCACCTTACGTTCGCCTCACCCCCTAACCCCCTCTCCGAAAAGGAGAGAGGGGACTAGTTTCTAGTTCTAGAGCTAGCTTTTTAGAGCTAGTTACCCCTCTCCTTTTCGGAGAGGGGGTTAGGGGGTGAGGCGAACGCGGTTGACGACCCCTAACCCGTATAACCCAGCTACTTATGACTATCCCTACTCTACCCCGTCTTGTATTTCCATTCCTGCTGCTGGCGGCCAGTAGCTGTGGTATCCTGCACCCCTACGGCCGCCCCGATACCGCTACTACGGGCCTCTACCGCGATGTGGCGGCCACCGATACTACTACCCTGGCTACCAGGCCCTGGCAACAGCTCTTCATCGACCCGGCGCTGCAAAAGCTCCTTGCCGAAGGCATTGCCAACAACCGCAACCTACAAGTAGCTGACGCCCGCATTGCCCAAGCCCAGGCCTTATTGACACAAGGCCGGGCCGCACTTTTCCCCAGCATCAATGGCCGAGCTACTACCACGCTCTCGCGCACGGGTGGCTCCTATGTAGGCACTGGCACGGGTGGCAGCAGTACCACCACTGGCACGGGCGGCACAGGTGGTACCGGCACTGGCGGTACGGGTACGGGTGGTACGGGTACGGGTGGTACGGGTACCGGAACCGGGGGCACCGGCACAGGTGGCACGGGAACCGGTACAGGAACTGGCACCGGCACGGGCACCACCACTACCGACCAGTCCTCGGTGGTAACGGGGGGCGCGGCGCACCAATACCTACTGGGCTTGAGCAGCAGTTGGGAAGCCGATGTGTGGGGCAAGCTCCGCAGCACCCGGCGCTCCTACGCGGCCTCGCTGCTCCAAAGCGAAGCCTACCGGCGCGTGGTGCTCACCCAACTCATTGCCGATATTGCCGACAACTACTATGCCCTGCTGGCCTACGATGCCCAGCTGGCCATCACCCGCCAAACGGTGCAAAACCGCATCAAGGACGTGGAAACTATGCGCCTGCTGCTGGAAGGCGACGTAGTAACCGGGGCCGCCGTGGTGCAAAGCGAAGCCCAACGCTACGCCGCCGAAGTCACCATTCCGGACTTGCAGCGCAACATCCGCGAGACGGAAAACCTGCTGGGCACGCTGCTGGGCCGCGTGCCCGGCCCTATTGAGCGCAGCACCCTGGCCGGGCAGCCCGCCGCGCCGCCTTTGCTCACGGGCGTGCCCGGCCAGCTGCTGCGCAACCGCCCCGATGTGCAGCAAGCCGAATACCAGTTTGAGGCCGCGTTCGAGTCTGTCAATGCGGCGCGCACTTATTTCTACCCCAGCTTTACTATCACGGCCAACGGCGGCATTACCAGCGCCACCCTGGCCAACCTGTTTTCGCCCGATGCCATTTTTGCCAGTATGGTCGGCGGCCTGGCGCAGCCTATTTTCAACCAAGGCCTCAACCGCTACCGCCTGCGCCGGGCCGAAGGCTTGCAGCGCGAGTACCTCGCTACTTACCAGCAAACCATGTTCACGGCCGGGCAAGAAGTATCCAATGCCTTGTTTGCTTACCAAACCGCTACCGAAAAACAAGCAATCCGCGCCCATCAGCTCGAAGCCCTGCAAAAATCAGTGGAGTACACCCACGAGCTGCTCAGCGCCGGCTTTGCCAACTACACTGAAGTGCTCACGGCCGAGCAGAGCCTGCTGCAAGCCCAGCTCAACGCAGTGAACGACCAATTGCAGCAGCGCCAGGCCGTGACGAACCTATACCACGCCTTGGGCGGCGGCTGGCGCTAGTACGACTGCACCGTTGGCAGCAGCTCGTAGGCCATACTTACTTCGGCGGCCGTTTCCTCATCCAGCGTATTGCCCAGCAAAATAACTTCTAATTGCTGGGCAAATTTTTGTTTTACCTGCTCGCTCTGCAGCCAGGTTATAACGGCTTTATCCACCCATTTTTCGGAAAAAGGATTAACAAGCGCAGCATATTTCGGCCCCAGGTTTTGCACGTCGTAAAGCACCAGGCGCGTCAGGTGTAGTACGCTGGCTGGCGTAGCGGCATTTTCCCAGGCTTGCAACAGGTCGGTTAAATCAAAATGCGCGCTGCCAAACATAATGACGATGTCTATCAGGTCATCGCCACTGGGCAATGGATACTGGATTAGACAGTTATTGAAAAAAGCCAGGGCAAAATCCTGTAGCAGCCGGATTTCTTCACCGGTCCATTTTTCGGGCTTATTCAAATCCAGCCGGGTAAACGTGATTTCGGTAGAATGGCAGGGAAACTCGAAATTCGTTACCAGCTCCAAAACTCGGGGCAGGAAATGCTTCATTTCCCACAATTCCCGGTCAGAGCCGTTGCGCGCCGACTCGTAATAGGAATTTTGCATTAAATCCCTCGAAACCTGCCGCAGTGGGGTTTCTACCAATGCTTTTTCCTCGGCATCAGTTACGCAGCACGCCTTACACAGCTGCAAGGTTTTGCCAATCGTGTAGGGCGCAAACAGCTCGTAGGCAGCTTTAACAAGGGTATTGAGTGATGTAGTCATTGGTTGAGCTATTGAAGCAGCAGGAACAGTGCGCTTTTAAGTACTCTTGTATGATTAACCGTGCTGAAAAAGAATGTCATGCTGAGCTTGTCGAAGCATCTTGGTCGCATCATCCGAGCCGTTCAACGGTGCGACCAAGATGCTTCGATAAGCTCAGCATGACGTTCTTTTCTATCGTTTGCTTTTGCTCGACTACTTAAAAATGTTTCACTCGCTGTAATCCAGGATTTCAAAGCTAACAGCAGCTTGTCGTAAGCACCTCTCCTAAATTTTGCCAGATGTTGGGAGCGTCGTTCTTACAAACGTACAGTCCATCCAACTCAAAAATTACCCAGAAATCAGGCATCTCCCCCAGGTTTTCCGGACGCCGGAATTCCCGGATTTCCTGCCCGGCGTGCGAGTACTTCCAGTAATAAGAAGGCAGGCTTTCCAGCAGCCCTGACAGCGCTTCTTGCTGCGCAGTAGTCAGTGTCGTCACCAGCTTGTATTCGTGTCCCATTGGTTTCTACCGGCTAGGTATCGGCAATACCGCCAGTGTCGGCTACTTGGCCGTTTACGAATTTTACTTCCAGGCCGTGCTCGGTATCCAGGTCGTAGTGGATGGTAATGCGCAGGATACCACCGTCGCTAAGGCGCAGGTAGCCAATATCTTTGATGTACGGGTTATGCTTTTCTACCGTATCGATGCCGAGCGGGGCCTCGCCCGATTGCGCAGTGTCTTCATAAAACTTCGCGTAATATTTCCGGTAATAGTCGAAAGCCTGCTGCTGTATTTCAGTTAGCCGGGCGGTGATATTGGTGGTGAAATCCTGGTAAGTAGCCGCAAACTCATTTGATTGCGTCGCATCGGGTGGTATATCCGTTGGGGTGGTATAGCTAGACAGGAGAGAATTAGGCACTAATTTCCCCTTCTCATGGAAAAAGCCTCTTCCTCCAAACGGCCGCGCTATGACGCTGCCT
>JBPBPU010000092.1:0-18652 GCA_050954465.1 Janthinobacterium lividum | reverse complement strand
CTGACCGGTAGCGCCACCAGCGGTTTGGTGGTGCTGGCGGGCACGCTCACGACCAACGACCAGATGCTGCGCATCCGCAATTTTGTGTCTACTACGGCTGGCACGCGCGTGCTGAACCTGGGCGCGTCGGCGATTGAAATCACGTCGTTTGCCTGGAATGTCGGGGGTACGGGGCTGACTATCAACGCGGGCACGTCGGCCATTTACGTCAGCACGACGGCCAGCGGCGGCGGGGCGGGGCAGTTCACCGGCGGCGGGTTCACCTACGGCACCGTGCGCACCAGCGCCGGCGGTACCCATTCTATCAATAGCAACAATACGATTGCCGCGCTGCTGCTTTACGGCAGCAACACGGTGGCGGGCAGCAATACCATCACCCAACAGCTGTACCTGGAGCCGGGCTCCACCTTCCTGTTTGGGGCCGGCACCACAACCACGTTTGCCGCCGCCGCTTCGGTAGATGCCACGGGCACAGGCTCCAAGGTCATCACCCTGCAAAGCACCACCAACGGCACGCAGTTTAGCTGGACCAAGCCCTCGGGCATGATTTGCGCCAGCTACATCTACCTGCGCGACAGCCGCGCCACTGGGGGTGCTTCCTACGAAGCGGGCCAGCAGGCTAATAACCAAGGCAATAACACTGGCTGGGACTTTGCCGCCGTGCCGCTGGTGGCCTACGCCGACCGCGTCGTGTGTCCCAACGAAGGCGCGCACTACCTGCGCTTCACCTTCACGGCCTTCGACAACAACACCAATGCGACCGGTACCCTATCAGCGGCGCAGTACCCGCTGCAAGTGGTGGTGCGCAACCTCACGGCCGGCACCAACCAGACCGTGACGGTCAACAATGCGGCCTACGATTTTCTGATTTCAACCAGCACGGCCACTACGCGTTACCAGGTGCTCAGTATTACCACCAGCACCAGCGGCTGCGGCGCCATCGTCAATACCGGCCCTTTTGCCACGGTCACGGATGCCGTGCTCAGCGGCCCGCCCGGCCAGTGGGCGGGCACCGTGGCGGGCGGCGACTGGGCTGACTGCCACAACTGGGCTAGCGGCACCCTGCCGACTTCCACCACCGACGTAACCGTGGGCAGCGGCCCTACCATTCAGCCCACCCTCAGCACCAGCGGCGCCGTAGCCCACAACCTGACGATTGCGGCGGGCACTACCTTCACCGTATGGCCGGCCGGCCAGCTGGCCATCTACGGTAACTGGGCGGCCAACGGCACGGCCGTGCTGGATGCCGCCAGCCAGGTATCCTTCGTCGGTAGCAGCGCCCAGGCCATCAGCAACGGGGTTTTTGGCAGCGTAGTGGTGAATAACCCCGCCGGCCTGCTGCTGCAAAGCAACGCTAGCACCACGGGTAGCCTCACGCTCACGGCCGGGGCCGTGACCACGGGTAGCTACCAGTGGCAGCACACCAACCCGGTCGCCAGCAGCCTCAGCGGCTACGGCGCCGCCAGCTACGTAGCCGGCAACCTGCGCCGGGCCGTTGCCAGCGGCGTCAGCACATATGGCTTTCCGGTGGGCACGGCCAGCCAGTATGCCTTGCTGGAGCTGGCCACTAACAACCTGACCAACACGGCCTACCTCGACGCGAAGTTCGGGGCCAAGCCCGGCGACGACACGGGCCTGAGCTATACGGAGCCTGGCGCCACCGCCCCGTACCAGTCCGTAAACAGCGCGGGGGTCTGGACCCTGACGCCCGACACCCAGCCCAGCGGGGGCACCTACGATGTGCGCGTAGCCCTGGCCCCGTTCAGTAGCTTAGCCGACAATAATTTTGCCGTACTCAAGCGGCGCGACGACAGCAACAACGCCGCCGACTGGACGGGGGGCGCGGGCACCCTATCCCCCAACAATGGGGCCGGGCGCAAGGTAGCCGATGGCTACGCCCTGCGCCAGGGCCTGAGCAGCTTCAGCCAGTTTGGGCTGGGGCAGATGGCGGCAGCCCCCCTACCCGTCACGCTGGCGAGCTTTACGGGTCAGCTCCGCGGGCTGGCCATAGCCCTGGCCTGGACCACAGCCTCGGAGGTGAACAGTGCCTATTTTGGGGTAGAGCGCAGCCTGGATGGCCGCACGTTTGTAACCATTAGCCAGGTGGCCGCCGCTGGCAGCAACTCAACGGGGCACCGCTACCAATTCCAGGACGCCATGCTGCCCCTAGGCACGCCCACGCTCTACTACCGCCTGCGCCAGGTGGACCTGGATGGTACGTACACCTACTCGCCGGTGCGGATGGTAGCCGTGGCAGTTAGCGGCCTAGCGTTGTTTCCGAACCCCGCCACGTCCCTCACTACCCTCACCGGCGCCCCAGCGGGCACCCGCGTGCAGGTCCTTGATGCGCTGGGCCGCGCCATTGCGACCGGCACAGCCGATGCGGCTGGCCAGGCTGAACTTGTCCTCGCCACCGGGCTAGCCAGTGGCGTGTACGTAGTGCGCGCTGGCAGCCAGGCCCTGCGGCTGTTGGTGCAATAACCTGCTGAACAGCGAGATATTTGCTAAATTCTAGTTCCCCACAAGTTTCGGAGCAGGGCTTGTGGGAAACAGGCCTTTATTGGACTATTTAGTATTAGTGGTCAGTAGTTTATAGCTATACATTCTGCGGGGTCCTTGTGAGTGTAGAGGCTAAAAGACCCGTCTTGTAAAGGCAGCATGCCGTCATTCCGCTGCACGCAATCCCGCTAATGCTTGACCTTACGTAAAAAGCTGGATTAACAGGCGCAGTTGCATTGGCTAGTGTTCGGTTGGCGGCAGCTTCCTGATTGGCGGGCTACTCCGCACTTTACTTTTGCCCCCCTTTCTGTTGCTGCCCCACGCTCCGCCAGCACGCTGCCCGGCAACAGCTTCCAGGTTGGGCCTCCTGCCGATACACGACGCGCTGCTGTTAGCCCATCCGTCACTTCATGCCCCTAGCCCCGGCTGAGGAGCAGCTTATTCGGCAGTAGTTTGTGCCCGAAACTTTGCCCAAGGGCAGCTACTTCCTGCGGCCCGGCGAGGTGAGCCGCAAAATCGGCTTCGTGTGCCAAGGCGTGTCTCACTACTTTCAGGGCGACGATGACCAGGAACTGACCCATTACTTCGGCCGCCTCGTGGCCGAGGCCCTGTTCGTGGACGTGCGATGCCGTCCTGGACCAAAGGCCGCGTGGCGCTGGTAGACGCCGCGGGCTACTGCGCCTCGCCCGCAGCGGGCATGAGGGCCTCGTTGGCCCTGGTCCCTGGTGGGGGCCGCCGTCGCAGAGGCGCTGGCAACCCACAATGGCCATTTTGACCGGGCTTTTGAGGCGTACAATCAGGCGTTGCGGCCGTTTATCGAGGAGATGCAAGCCACTGCCGTCACCATGCTGCGCGACGACCGGGTTTCCAGCACCGGAGAAGCTATGCGCACGCGCAATGTCGCGGGAATCCCTTTTTAGGAGGTAGGCCCCTCGTCGGCAGTGCGCCAAAAGGGGTAGGGGCTGGCTTGGTTACGTGCTTATGGTCCCCGTCCTCGGGTGGCTGAGCCAGCCGAGGACGGAGGCCTGAGAACCGCGCTAGCGGATGCTCAATGGGCGGGTGAGCACACTGCCATCGACGGTGAGGCGCAGGGTGTAAAAGCCGGGGGCTAGCGTGGCCGTGGGCACTGCCACGGTGAATGTGCCGGCGGCATGGGTTTGGGAGGCGAGTGGGGTGGCGACGCCACGGCCTAGCGCATCGTACAGCTGCAAGCTCACGGCCGAAGCTTTGCGCAGCTGCACCGGTAGGTACGCCACGCCCGAGGCCGGGTTGGGGTACACCGGGGCCAGGACGGCTACGTCGGTGGCGGTGCGGGTGGCCAGGTAGGTGGTTTTGTGCGGGCCGGTCCAGTCGTCGATATAAAACTTGCGGGCGACGGTGGTATTGGGGGCAATGAGCAGCACGATTTCGTTGACGCTGGTATTGGCCACGGCCGCGCTGGGGCGGTTGGTGAAGGTGAAGGCCAGCGTTTCCCAGGCGTTGGTGGCGGTGGTGGTGGCCTGGTACTCGGAGTGGCGGCCGGTGGGGTAGTTGGTGGCCCCGGCGGTAGTCGAGTCCTGCAAGGTTAGCTGGAAAGTGATGCCTGGCGCGGAGCTGTACACCTTCATCGTCATTTGCTTGGTGCCGCTCACGAAGGGCGATACGTCGGCCAGTGGGGCCCCGGTGGGGCGCACCACGAGCGCATCGTACTGCGTGGTAGAACGGGTGTAGCGCAGGACGTGGGCGCTGGCATTGAGCGTATTAACGACCGGGTTGAGCGTGTCGAGCTTGATGCTGCCCGACGTTTTATTGTACATGTACTTGATGGCGCGGGTGCCTTCGTAATTGTCGTACAGCTGGTCGGTCACGATGGTAGGGGTGCTGCTAACCAGCTCCGGCCCCAGCAGGTCGTCGAGGTAATACGTGTTGCCATTGGGCACGGCCGGGGTGATGAGCAGCGCCAGCTGGTCCACGTCGGTGGCCGTTAGGGTCGGGTCGAAGTTGCCGGTGCCGGCCGCCGTGTAGGCGAAGGTGAGCGTTTCCCAGGCGTTGGCTACGGTGGTAGTGGCGTTGAAATCACCCCCAAACTTGCCGTTTGGGTAGACGTTGGTGTTGGAGCGGGCGCTGTTTTGCAGCACCAGCTGCGCTGGCAGGCCCGCCGCCGGGCTGCGAAACTTGACGGTAATGAGCTTCGAGCCCGAGGCGTAGGCCGATACGTTGGCCATTTTGCCAGGGGCGGCCGTGGGCTTCACCACGATAACGTCGTAGGCAGTGGCGGCATCGCGCACGTAGCGGGCGCAGGTAGCGCTGCCGTTCACCGCGTTGGTGCCGGGGTTGGCCACGGTTTGGGTGAGCACGCCGCTGCTGTAGGGGTAGCTCACCAGGCGGGTGGTTTCGAAGTTGTCGTAGAGCGTCTGGGCCGAGGCGGCCAGCGTCGAAACGGCGAGCAGCGCGGTGGCTGCCGCGCAAAATCGGGTAAAAATCTTCATGCGGGGGTGGGACTGGTAGTGAAAAAAGGCCCCGCCGGGTGGCAAGCCCGGCGAGGCTAGTAGGGCCGGCTAGTACTGCGAAAAGCGCACGTAATCGACTTGCAGTGTCTGGGGGAAGACGGTGGTGGCGTCGGGGTTGCCATCGAAGTCGCCCCCCACGGCCAGGTTGAGGATGGCATAGAAGGGGTTGTTGAAGGGGTAGGGCGAAGCGTCGGCCGTCGAAAACGAGTAGTAGCTCACCCCATCGAGGAAGAACTCCAGCTTGTCGCGGCTGCGCAGCACGCTGTAGGTGTGGAAGCTGGTGGCCAGGTTGTTGGCGGCCGTGGCCCCGGGCAGGGCGTAGATGGTGCCCTTCTGCTTATGGTCGGCGGGGCTGGTGCCGAAGTGCATGGTAGTAAGGTTGCGGGTGGGGTCGGAGCCGCGCAGTTCCATGATGTCGATTTCGCCGCAGGCAGGCCAGCCCACCGCGTCGTCGTTGGTGCCCAGCATCCAGATGGCCGGCCAGATGCCCTTGCCCTGCGGCAGCTTGGCGCGCACGTCGAGGCGGCCGTAGCCGAAGTCCTGCTTGCCCTTGGTATTGATGCGGGCCGAGGTGTAGTTTTTGTTGTGGTACGACTCTGCCTTGGCAATGATGTTGAGAAAGCCGCCGCTCACCGTCAGGTTGTCGGCGCGGTTGGTGGTGGCTTGCAGCTCGTTATTGTACCAGGTGTCTTTCAGCTCATACACCCACTTGGTTTGGTCGAGGCTGGTGCCCGCAAACTCGTCGGCCCACACCACGTTTGTGTAGTCGGCAAACGGGTGCGCGTCGGCGTTGGGCGCGGCCACCACGGCATCGGCGGCGGGCAGGGGCTTTTGCAGCTCCTCGGTGCAGCCCGTGCCCAGGCCCAGCAGGGCCGCCAGCTGCACGGCCGTGCGGAGCGAAAAATGCGTTAGGGGAAACATAATGGGGATTAGTTTTTTAAGAAATTGGGTAAGAATTGGTGCGGGAGCAGCCACGCTAGGGCGACAACCAGCGTCAAAAATCCTACTTCACTTTCATCTTGATGGTAAAAACGGTGCTGCCGGCTGCGCCCGCGCCGGCCCGCAGCAGCATGGTGGTGTTGGTGATGCTCAGGATGCGGTACACCTGGTCGGGCGCGTCGGTGACGCCGATGAACAGGCTGCTGCGCGAGAGCGTGAGCTGCCCGATGCCGCTGCCCGTGGCCACCGGCCCGTACACGAAGCTGCCCGTGGCCGAGCGCGGCGCGCTGCACACGCCGGGCGAGCCCGCCACGTAGGTTTCAAGCTTGGCATCGTACTGAAACTGGTCGGTCGCGGTGAAGGTGTACTCGTCGTCTTCCTGGCAGGCGGGCAGGCTGCCGGCCGGCCCCCCGGCGTAGTAGAGCGTAGGCGAAGCCTCAGTGCCCACCGTAATGGGCTGCGGCTGCGTGTTGTCGAGCATCCAGGTGCGCGAGGTAGCGCCCGTGAGCAGCTGCTTGGTCAGGGTGGCCGCTGAAACGTAGGGCACCAGCGTCACCTGCAAAATCTGGCCGCTGGGCAGCGTGCCGCGCAGCACCAGCGTGGTAGCCGATACCTGCACGATGTCGTAGGTTTTGTTGCGCACCGAGTCGGTCAAACCCAAAAAGCCGCCCTTGTTTTGCAGCACTAGGCGCGGGTTGGTGCTGCCGCTGGTTTGCAGCACAAAGCTGCCCGTGGCGTTGGCCCCCGCCCCGCACACGCCGCCCACCGAGGTGCCGCCGTTGCTATCATATTGATAGCTAAAGCCCGAAGAGAACGTAAACCGGTCGTCGGCAATGCACGGGTCGAGCGGCGTGGTGGAGGCCGATAGCACCGTGGTGCCGTTGGCCGCGTAGCGCGTCACCGCGCCCGCCTGGCTCGAAAACGTCCAGGTGCGCGAACCGCCCCCGCCGGCCGCGCAGCCCGCCAGCTGCCCAAACGAGGCGTTGCCGCAGGCATCGGGAATGGTTACGTCCTGCTGCGGCGTGGTGGCCGTGCCCCCGCGCCCGCCCGCAATCAGCCGCGCCCGGTACACCCCCGACTGGGTGTAGACGTGGGTGGTCTTCTGGCCCATGCCCACGGGCGAGCCATCGCCAAAATCCCACTGAAAGGTAAACGCATCCTGGCCGGTGGCCGTGAACGTAGCCACGGCTGGCAGCGACGTCGCATCCACACTCACCGTGAAGGCAGGGGTAGGCACCGGCCCATCGAGGCCGGAAGGGTCTTTTTTGCTGCAACCCAGCAGGGTGGCGGCCAGCAGGGCCGCCAGGGCCGGTAATCGGAGAAAACGCATGGCAAAGAGGGTGGGATTAGTAGCCGGGGTTCTGGCTGAGGTTGGGGTTGATATCGCGCTCGCTCTGCGGAATCGGCATCAGCACGTTGAAGGGCTGGATGTTCTTGCCGGCGGCGCGCATCGTCGTCAGCAGCAGGCCGGTGCGCTTGAGGTCAAACCAGCGGTCGTTTTCAAACGCCAGCTCGTAGCGCCGCTCCCGGATGACGGCCGTCTTAAAATCGGCCGCGCCCAGCGTGGGGTCCAGGTCGCGGTTGGCCGACGGCGTGCTAATGGCCAGGCCAAAAGCCCGGCGGCGCACCTTGTTCACGGCCTCGAAGCCCTCGGCCGTCGGCCCCACGGCTTCGGCTAGAATGAGGTAGATTTCCGACAGGCGCAGCACCGAGAAGTTGAGCGGCGAGTCGTGGCAGCAGTTATCCGTTTTGCCCACAAACCACTTGCGGCAGTTGTAGCCGTTGGGCGAGCCGGGCAGCGAGTTAGGCTGCATGTAGGTGCCGAGCTGGTCGCCGGGCTTCCAGATGCTGGTGGCCAGGCGGGTGTCGGCGGCGTTGTAGCCCAGCACCAAGTCGCGGGTCGGAATGTTGAAGCCGTAGCCGCCGTTGGGTGTCAGGTTCTGGCCCCGGGGGCCAAAGTATTCGTTGCCCTGGAAGCCCAGGCCGTTCTCGGTCCAGGGCGTCACGCCCGACTTAAACTGCACTTCGAAGAGCGACTCCTGCCCGTTCTCATTGGCTACCTTGAAGTTGTCGGCGTAGCTGGGCCACAGCTGGTACTGGCCCAGGGCCAGCACCGCGCGGGCCTGCTGGGCCGCCTCGGGCAGCTTGCCGCGCGTGAGGTACACCTTGGCCAGCAGCCCCAGCGCCGCGCCCTTGGTAGCGCGCCCCAGGTCGGAGCCCGACATAGTTTGCGGCAGGGCCGCAGCGGCGGCTACCAGGTCGGTTTCTATCTGCGTGTACACCTGGTCGGCCGTCGTGCGGGCAATGTTCACCTCTGCCAAATTGCGCGGGGGCACCGTGATGAGGGGCACATCGCCGAACGTGCGCACCAGGTGGAAGTAATAGAGCGCCCGCATAAACCGCGCCTCGCCCAGGCAGCGCGCCTGCGTGGCGCTGTTCATGCCCGCGATGCCGGGCACCTTGTCCAGCACCAGGTTGGCCCGCCCAATGCCCACGTAGCAGCCCGTCCAGAGCTTGGACAGCAGCACGTTGGTCGTCGGAATAGTGAAGTTGTCGAGCTGCACGTACTCGGCCCCGTCGCCGCCGCCGCCGCCGCCCAGGTCGCTGTTGTCGCTCATCACCTCGCCCACGCCCCACAGGGCCGAGTTATACAGCCCGCCCTGCGTGAGCACGCCGTAAATGGCAGTGGTCGCCTGAATGGCGTCGGTTTCGGTTTTGTAAAAGTTCGCCTCCGTCACCTGGTCGCGCGGCGACTCATCAAGGTATTTTTCGGTGCAGCCCGCCAGGGCCAGCGTCAGCAGCGCCAGGCGCAGCATCTTGGTTGATAATAACATAGTAGATTTTTAAGAAGTAGTTACAACGCTATGCTGAGTACAGAGCCGCGTCGCCGGAACTGCGGCAGTGTCACTTTCCCACCGTGCTGCCGCCCAGCTCAATACAGGGCGCGGCCCTGTACGCAGCACGGCGCGCTAGAAGCCAATTGAGAGCCCGGCCAGCAGGATGCGGGCCTGCGGGTAGGTACCCCGGTCCACGCCTCCCGCGCCGATTTCGGGGTCGTAGCCCGAGTACTTGGTGAGCGTCAGCAGGTTCTGGCCGCTCACGTACACCCGCAGCGTCTGGCCGCTGAAGTGGCTGAGCACGGAAGCCGGGAAGTTGTAGGCCAGCGTGAGGGTTTTGAGGCGCACGTAGGAGCCGTTTTCCACGTAGTAGCTGCTCACGCGCTGGTTCTGGTTGGGGTCGGCGGCAATGGCGCGGGGCACGTCGTTGCTGGTGCCGGCGCCGGTCCAGCGGCCCAGCACGCGGGTGCTGCTGTTGCCGTTGCCGTAGAGGCCGCCCTCGGTGTAGAAGCGGTTCAGGTTATACACCGAGTTGCCCTGCGAACCCTGCACGAAGGCCGTCAGCTCAAAGCCTTTGTAAGTGAGCGTGTTGGCCACGCTGTAAGTGAAGCTAGGGTTCGGGCTGCCGATGTTGGTGCGGTCCTTGTCGTCAATCACCCCGTCGCCGTTGAGGTCCTTAAATCGGATGTCGCCGGGGGCGGCCCCGGTCTGGGTGGCGTGCGCCCCTACCTCGTCAGCGGTCTGAAACAAGCCGTCGGCCACGTAGCCCCGGAAGAAGCCGAACGGCTGGCCGGCATCGTAGCGTACGATGGTGCCCGAGCGCGACGTTTGCCCATCATAGGGTAGCCCCGACCCGAGCGACGACAGCCGGCTTTTATAGGTCGAAAAAATGAGCGTCGTGGTCCAGTTCAGCCCCGAGCCCACCAGATTGTGCGAGGTCAAACTCAAATCCAGCCCCTTGTTGTAGGCCGAGGCGGCGTTGGTGTTGATGGCTTCGTAGGTGCCCGACACCGCCGACACCGGCACGCCCGCAATCAGGTTGGGCGAGTTGCGGTAGTATAGGTCGAGGCTGCCTTCCAGGCGGTTATTGAGCAAGCCCACGTCCAGCCCCAGGTTGGTTTGCTCGTTGATTTCCCAGTTCAGGTCGTTGTTGGGCAGGCGCGTGGGGGCCGAGCCGTTTACCACCGCGCCATCGCTGGGCCCGAACACGGCCTGAATGGCCGGGTTCAGGGTGTAGAGGTAGGCGAAGGCCCCGGCGTTGGCGGGGTTGCCTACCCGGCCGTAGCCCGCCCGCAGCTTCAGGTTCGAAACAGTGGTGTTGTCCTTGAGAAATTCCTCGTCCGAGATGCGCCAGCCGGCCGACACGCCCGGAAAAACCCCAAACTTGCGCCCCGGCGCAAAGGCCGACGAGCCATCGGCCCGCACCACCGCACTCAGCAGGTATTTGCCCGCAAACTCGTAGTTGACCCGCCCGAAATACGAGGCCAGCCGCGACTGGTTGGACGTGCCATTGTTGTTGAGCTGGGTGTTAATCGGCCCCGAATTCAGCTCCCGCAGGTCTTCGCGCACGTAGCCCACGCGCCCCGCCCCGAGGGTGCTGAAATTAAACTCCTGCGCCGACTGCCCCAGCAGCAGCGTCAGATGGTGCTTGCCGGCAAAAATATGGTCGTAAGTAGCCGTATTCTCAATGAGATAGCTCGGCGCGTAGTTCGACCCGCGCGACGCCGACGAAACCGAGTAGCGCGGAATATCGACCACCGTGGGCCGGAAGTAGCTGCTGTTGTCAAACGTCTGGTCGGTGCCCACGCTGGTACGTAGGCGCAGGCCCTTGAGCGGCTCCAGCTCGGCGTACAGGGTGCTGATTAAACGGTTGCGGGTAAAGCTCTTATCATCAATGAGGGCCTCGGGCAGCGGGCTGGGCTCGATGAAGTTGTCGAGGGCCGCGTTGCCCACGTTGTAGTTGCCGGTGGCCGTGTAGGGCGCTATCGTGGGCGGCGCCTGCAAGGCCAGGCTCACGATGCCGTTGAACTCGTCCGAGGTGTTCACCTGCCGGTCGTTGACGTGTGCGGCCGATAGGCTGAGGCCAAATTTCAGCATCTTGTTGATTTGCAGGTCGCCGTTGGCCCGCACCGTAAAGCGCTCAAAATGAGAGCCGATAATAGTGCCATCCTGCTGAAAATAGCCACCCGACACCGAGAAGCGGGCCTTGTCGGTGCCGCCCGCCGCCGTGAAGGCGTAGTTCTGCTGCTGCGCCCGCCGAAAAATCAGGCTTTGCCAGTCGGTGTCCGTCGTCAGGGCCTTGGGATTCTGGAGCTTGGGCAGCACCAGCAAGCCCGCGTTGATGTGGTTCTCGTTGTTAATCACCGCGTACTCCTCGGCATTGAGCAGCTTCAGCTTGCGCCACACCTGCTGAATGCCCCGGTAAGTATCGAAGCTAAACGAGGTTTTGCCCGCCTTGCCGCGCTTGGTGGTGATGAGCACCACGCCGTTGGCCGCCCGCACGCCGTAGATGGCGGTGGCCGAGGCATCTTTCAGCACGTCAATGCTTTCGATGTCGTTGGGGTTGATGACGTTGAGCTGGTTTTCATCGCTGGAAGGCAGCGGAAAGCCATCGACCACGTACAGCGGCGCGTTGTAGCCCGCCGAGGTGATGCCCCGCACCCGCACCGAGGTGCCGCCCGCCCCGCCGGGCGCGCCCGAGTTCTGGGTCACCGTCACGCCCGCCGCCCGGCCCTGCAAGGCCTGCGACACGTCGGGCACCGGCTGCGAAGCGATTTCGCGGGCGCTCACCGACGATACCGCGCCCGTCACGGCCTGCCGCTGCTGCGTGCCGTAGCCCACCACCACCACTTCATCCAGGGCCTTTTGGTCGTCGGTTAGCTGCACGTTTACGGCCGCGCCGCTGGCCGGCACCACCTCGCGCCGCACAAAACCCACCGAGCTGAACACCAGCGTGCTACCCGCCGGGCCAGCCAGCGCAAAGCGGCCCTCGGCATCGGTGGCCGTGCCGGTAGTGGTGCCCTTCAGCAGCACCGTCACGCCCGGCAGCCCCGCGCCATCGGGCCCGGTGACGCGGCCCGTAAAGGGGGTAGTCGGCTGCGCCTGGGCCTGGGCCGCCAGGGGCAGCGCCAGCCCGGCCGGCAGGGCCGCCAGCGGCAGCAGCGCCCAGGCGCAGCGCAGGGTAAACAACGGTAGTAAGGAACGCTTCATCGAAAAAAAGCTTGGTGGGAAAATGGAGGCGAACAGCGCGGGCGGCGCTAGCGAAGCGAGGGGGTAGGGGCCGCCAAGCCAGCCGGCCGGCCCTGGCAGCGGAAGCGGGCCTGCTGCGTGCCAATGCGCAGCGTGAAAAAGCCGTCTTCCAGCTGCAACTGGTTGGTTTCTTGGGGGTAGCCCAGGTACTGGCGCGGGTCGATGTCGAACGTCAGCTCGCGGCTCTGGCCCGGCTCCAGGGGTAGCTTCTCGAAGTGCCGTAGCCGGCGCACTGCCCGCACTGATTGAAGTTGGTCGGCGGGCAAGCTCAGGTCGTGGGGGTTGCCCAGGCCCTTGGCGTATGGCTTTTCGCCCAGGGCCAGCACCACGGCGTCGGCCGGCCGGTCGGTTGTGTTGATGGTCGCGCTGTCGCGCTGCGTCATCTGCCCGTTTTTTTCTTTCAGCGTCATCCCGCCAGGTAGCTTCCGCACCCGAGGGCTCAGGCGGCCTTCGGGCCGGCTACTGGCCAGTGGAATCGTTTGCGGGGCACCGCCGGCCGCGCTCAAGCCAGTCAGCAGCAGCCTAGCCAGGCGAGCAGAACGGAAGGATAGGGTCAGCGCCAGGCGGCGGACCAAAGAGCGAAAAACCAACATTGTGCAACGGGAGGGAATGCACAAATGTATTGTTCCCTGTCAGCGAAAAACAACGTCGAAAACCCCTTAAAAACCCTGAAAACGCAGTTTTTGCGCTAGCTCACAAAAACTGCATACGCTTCCGACACAGGCAGCAGCGGATTAAAAATGCCTTTCCTATGCGGGAGCCGCCATTGCTTTTCGTAGCGGCACCGGCAAAAAAACATTCGCTGAAATCTGCTTTTTTCGAATAAAGATGATGGGTTGCTGCCTTGCATTGGCCAGCGGCCGGCTGAGTTTCCACTCAGTGGTGCTTGGGCTACTTTTCAGCGCTCATGTCGGATAAGCACATCGCCTGCACCAGCCCTTTCTCCCCGCTCTTTTCCAAAGTGGGGAGAGAAGTCTGGTGCAGGCGATAATAAGGAATAGTCGATAGACTTGTTCCTATTTAGCGCTCGTTGTACCGGTCCGACCGCTGGAGGCGGTCTAACCGGTTGTCGCCAGCTCGGCAACGGCTCCACGCTCCCAGCCGACACCGGTCGGACCGCCTCCAGCGGTCGGACCGGTACAACGAGTACTAAAAACTTTATTCAGGAACAAGTCTGATTGGTTCCCCCTTTCCTTTTGGGAGATTCTGCGCCTAGAGCAGCGGCGGTCGGGAGGTAGGGTCCCATGCCCGCACCGTTTCAGCAGCTACTCACGCGCCCGTCTGCGAGGCATCAGCTACCCCCGCTTCGCCCTCAACGGCCGCTTCCAGCAGTTGCGTATCGTCGAGCAGCACGTGGGTCCAGCTTTCGGCTTTGTCGTAGTCGGCGGCCTGCTGCCGGTGCTGCATGGCAGTTTGCACCTTTTGAATAAAGCTCCAGCAGGTAGCCTGCCGTAGCTCCAGCACCTGCGACAGCTCCAGCGCCGAATACTGCCCCTGGTGCACGTGCACCAGAAACACGGCGTAGAGGGCTTTCACCGTGTCGAACTTGCAGCGGTGCAAAATGGTGTAGGCCGTGGCCGACTCGACGTAGCCGCAGCGGGTGCAGCGCTGCGCGTGGGGCTCGCGTGCGTCGCAGCTTTTCTCATGGCCGCACTTGCGGCAGTGGTAGCCCGCCTGCCACTTCAGCTCGGCTAGGTAGCGCAGGCAGGCGTCGCGGTCGGGGTAGAGGCGGCTGAACTCCCCGAAATTCACCGACTTACTCAGGATACGGGCCTCCTGGGTTTGCTGCAAGTCGCGTTGCAGCTCCTGGTTCAGCTTCTCGATGGTCGTGGCCTGGAGGTTGAGCAGGCCGTTGGCTTCGGTCAGCTCCCGGTTGCGCAGCGCAATGGTTTGGGACTGCTGCTGAAGCTCTTGGGTGCGGCGGAGCACCTGCGTTTCCAGCTCCGTGTTGAGGTTGTCTTTCAGCTCCTGGTTCTGGCGCAGCTGCTCCACGAGCTGCTCCTGGGCCTGGTGCTTTTTGCGCAACTGCTTGAGCAGCTGCTGCTGCGTGCGCAGCTTGTCGGTCTTAATGTCCTTGATTTTCTCGCCCAGCGCGTAGGACAGCACCACCACTTCCAGCACGAAGGCAATATTCATGCTGTACACTGTGGCCGGCACGTCGTTGAGCAGCTCAAAGCCCAGCTTGCGCGTAATCAGAAACCCCACGCTGATGGCCACTACCAGGTTGGCCGCCAAATAGAAGCGCGCTGGCCTAAACCCCTGCCGGAACAACAGGGCCGCCCCGGCGCAAAACGAGCCATAGGGCAGCAGGTACAGCCAGTAGCTCTGGCCGGTTTTGAGCAGCACCACGTCCAGCAATATAGCCAGGGCACTTACCAAGGTACTGAATTTCAGCCAGTGGTCGTAGTGCGGCAGGCGCTGGGCCGTGTCCAGAAAACTGCGTGAGTACAGCGCAAACTGCCCCAGCAGCAGCACCGGGGCAAAGTTGGTCAGCAGCTGGTTGAGGCCGGGCAGCGTGGGCCAGACGTGCTCGAAGCCCAGGCCGTCCTCGGTCAGGAAAAGCAGGCCGCAGCTGAGCACGTAGAGCACGTAGTAGAGGTAGGTATTCTCGCCAATAAAGAGGTACAGGCACAAATTATAGAGCGCCATAATGCCCAGAATGCCGTAGAAAATACCCAACCACGAGGAGTCGTCGCGCAGGTGCGCAAGCAGGCTTTGCTCGCTCCACACCATGCCCCGAAAGCTGGTTTTGGTGTCGGACTGAAGCCGCAGGTAATAGGTATTCTCCTGACCCACCGCCGTTTCGAGCGGAAAAATAAAGGCGCGGTACAAATACAGCCGGGTATCGTAGGGTAGGCCCGCCCCGGTTTTTACGCTGTCGTAGCGCCCGGCGCTGGTGGGGCTGTACCAGGTAACGTGGGTGATGTGGGGGTCGAACAGCTCCAAAAACCAGCGGTGGCGCACCGGGTCGTCGTTGCGCAGGCGCAGGCGCAGCCAGTACACCGTGCCTGGCTGGCGCATGGTGTAGGGCTGGGCCGCCAGCGGCCCAAACCGGGCCGCCACGGCCGGCTGCTGCACCTGGGGCAGCGTCAGCTGCCCCAGCGGGTCGGGTAGGGCCTGAAAATGAGCGGTATCAAGCAGCATGTACTGGCGGCCCGGCCCCACTACCAGCGGCTGGCCCGGCCCGGCGTGCGCCGCCCCCCCACCCAGCAGCAGGATAAGCAGCACCAACCAACGTAGCTGAGTAGTAGAGAGAAAGCGCATAAGTGAAAACTGTCCGGCCGCTGTACCCGCAAAGTAAAACCAGCGGCAGCATTGCTGGTCGAAAACAGGAACGCCAGGCAATCCAGGGGCCAGCCACTTACGCAGCTAAGTAGCTGGCCCCTGGATTCCCCAGCGTGCTACTGGCCCAGTAGCGGCCAGCCCAGCAACCGATTACTGGATAGCTACTTTCTTGATGAGGCTGGTGCCGCCGCCGCTGATGCGCACCACATACGTGCCGCTGGCCAGGCTGCTACCAGCTGTCAGATCAGCATTTGGCGCTGTTACTAGCTTGTGCAGCACTACCTTACCCAGCAAATCGGTGACGGTCACGTCGGCCGGGGCTGCAAAATCGTAGTTGCCCAGCGTCAGTTGCAGCCGCTGGCCCTGGGAGCTGGGGTTGGGGTACAGGTCGGCGGTAAAGGTTCGGCTGGATAGACTAGCCGCGCTAGCCAGACTGACCGCGCTAGTCGCGCCAACCGCCGAGCGGGCGCTGCTGCTGGCCTGCTTGGTGATGCGCAGCCAGTTCAGATTCCAGCCGCCGGCTTGGGCAAAAACGCCGAAGTTGTAGGTGCCCGCGTTCACGTTCACCGTCTGCGCGATAGTCGTCCAGTTTTGCCAGCCGCCGGTAGCGGGCACGGTCAGGTTGCCCAGCGCGATGCTGCCCGCATTCAGGTCCGACGATAGCTGCCCCCCATTGATACTAGCCACCCGGTACTCCACCGTGTAAGCGCCCGAAGTCGGGAAGTTGATGCTGTTATAAACCATGAAGTCCTTGGTGTCGATGTAGCCAACGTTTTGGCCACCACCCGTATCAGTGCAGGTTTCGATCTGCACCCCGCTCATGCTGCTGTAATTCTCAGCTTCGATAAATAGCGAGTTGGCCGCCGGGGCCGTTACCAGCTGCGACACCCGCACGTAGTCGACGTACATAGTGGCGGGCAGCTTGCTGTCATCCACGGCCGTCACGTTGCCATTGTACGACGCAAAGGGCAGGTCGCCGCCCACCGCCAGGTTGAGCAGAATGAAGAAGTTCTTCTGTAGCTCGTCCGTGCCATTCGGGCTATTGCTGATGGTAAAGGTTTTGTACACGGTGCCATCTATCGACGTTTTGATATAGTCGGCAGTCCGTTCCACGGCGTACACGTGCCAGTCGCCGGGGTTGCTGATGGTTGTATTGGTGTAGTCGAAGGCGTGCTGGTTGCTGGCGTCGCTCCAATGCTCGGTAGCCGTTATGGTGGTCGCCGAGTTCACGTGCTCCAGGATGTCAATCTCGCCGCAGGCCGGCCAGGGCTGGGAGTCGATGTTGGCCCCCAGCATCCAGAAAGCCGGCCACAAGCCATTGCCCAGCGGCATCTTGATGCGCGCCTCCACCTTGCCGTAGCCCCAGTCCTTGCCCTTGGTGGTCATGCGGGCCGAGGTGTAGTTAAACCCGCCCACGTTTTCTCTCTTGGCCGCAATCTGAAGCATCCCGTTGGCCACGGTAGCATTGGCCTGCTGGTAATATTCCAGCTCGTGGTTGCCCCAGCCATTGTTGTTGCCGGTGTCAAATTTCCAATCGGCGCTGTAACCATTGGTAAACTCGTCGGCCCAGACCTGCTGGTAGGTTTGGGCCTGCGCGGCCCGGCTGCTCAGCACCAGCGACGCGGCAGTGCCTAGAATTGCGAAAAGCTTTTTCATTCGAAAAAGGGGTTGGGTGGGAAAAAGGAAAAGCGCGTGCGGAAAGCCAGCCTACCGCTCAAAAGGCAGCATAATGGTAGACAGCATGGCTCAAATGTAGGCGACTTTTATACCCCATCAAGCTTCCGAAAACCTCCTTTTCAGCCCCAAAAAGCACTTTTCAACCACCCCAATACGCTTCCGACACAAATCTTACCAGCTCTTTTCAGGGAAAGCCGGCGCTTTCAGCAGCTTGCCAATCAGGGGCAGTCTGCGTTTAAAAAACAGGCAGATTTTTGCCTGATGCCCGAATGAGACACCCCGGCTTGTGTCAACTTTCAGCCGATGCGGATAGCCAGCACAAAACCACCGGCAGTGCTAGGGCTAGTAAGAGTAGACAAGGCGCGAAGGCCGATTATTTTTTGTTGCTTAGTTAGGCTAGCTCAACAAGGTGCAGTGGCTGTTGCAGAACTCTCTGGCTCGTTCTAAACCAGGTAGCGCCTAGTGCGGAGACTTGAAAAAAGCAGCTTTACAGCAGGGTTGCCGGCCTGATTTGGCTAACGGATGCCTCGGTTAAAAGATTGGGCATAGTTTTGAAACAGCCACGGGACCTTATTGGAGTATTTCAGTGAGGGCGTTTCCAGCGCGAGGAGGCGCTTTTTTTGGGCTTTTCTCGCTGACCTTTATTGGACTACTTGTTAAGGAAGATTGCGCAACCTAACATATAGGCAATTATAAGACTTTTGGGAAGGCTAGTTTTGCCTTGGGTGTGTTTGGACGTTAAGCAGTTTTTCAACGTTCAAGCCTTGTCCACTTATCTTCGTTATATGAAGCTCCGCGATCGTTATCCGCATCTGCAGAACCCCGCCGTGGTCAAAGCGATGGTGCTGCGCTCCGTCTATGCCTCTATGGCGTTGGAGAATCAGATTGTTCCTATGGAGCGCTTGGAAGCGTTATACGCCCAAACAGAACCGACCCCATCTCCTACATCAGGGGACGTAGTTGCGCGCTGATAAGCTGCTGCAAACTGCGTAGATCATAGGCATCGGCCTGCCGGATGGCGGCTAAGTAGTGGGTGCGCGCTTCTCCCTGCTCCCGTTGGTAAAGCACGACGGTCTGGTAGCCGTAGTTATAGGCGAGCAGGTCGGTCACTAAGCGAGCCGTCCGGCCATTCCCGTTGGTAAAGGGATGAATAGCAACTAAGCGATGATGAGCGTAAGCTAAGAGCTCCGCTACTTGCAGCGAGGTAGGCTCAGCCGGCAGCTGCTGCTGGCGGTAACGCACTTCATCGGCAAATTCGTAAAGTAATTGGGGCACGCGGCTAGCGGCAGGTGGCACGTAAGCGCCGACATTCGGCACGGTGCGGCGCCACTGGCCGGCCCAATCGTACACGTGACCAAAGGCCCGCCGATGTAGGTCTTGCAGCAGGGCAACGGAAAACTCGACTGGGTAATCTACTTCTTCGAGTAAGTAGCGCTCGACCGTGGCCACGCCGAGCGCCTCTTGTTCATTCAAGGCCTCTTTGCTGGTTAAACCTAGGAGGTTGTCCTCCGGTGCATCGGTGTAGTGCCCCATAGGGGAGCAAAAGTACAGTTAGCAAAGATGGAGAGCTACTAACGAACTAGCTGTATAGTCCCAGAGTGTGATGGATTATCTTTCGGGCGAGCCATCCAGCAAAAGTTAGGGGACAGATACTTCACGGCAGCGCCCGTACAACTC
>JBPBPU010000095.1:0-19311 GCA_050954465.1 Janthinobacterium lividum | reverse complement strand
CCCCGCACCCGACAACAGCCACCTAAAACAGCTCAGGAAAAATAGCAGAGCAGAGTAGCGGTTTGTAAAACTATTTCAGTTTACTTCTTCCCGCCTTCCAAATAGCTTTTCACCCCGGTAGCGGCCATGAATTTGCCTGCTGCGCGGTCGGCTAACCACATTTGGGCAACGTCCTGGTAGCCGTTTTGCTTGTCTTGTTTAGTGAGTTTGTTGACAAGGGAAATAAATGTTTCGCTGGAAAGCTTCGGGCCATTTTTGCAAGTGGCGCAGAACTCTACAAACTGGCCTTTTACCAAGGGCTTGACGTAGAGCGTGTCGAGGATTTTCCAGGTAACGAGTTTGGCGGCTTTGGCAGAAGTTTTTTGCAGCAGCAGGAACAGGTGTTCCTGGCCTTTTTCGTAGTGGTCTACCACATAAAGCGACACGTTGGATTTAGTTTTGGGGGTTGGTACCCCTTCGGTGTGCTCCCAGCCGGGCTGAACGTTGACGGGCTCATCGGAGCCCTGGAAAGTGGCACCCACCAAGCTGCCTTTTTTGTCTATTGACTGCGTGGAGCTTTGGGCCTGAGCTACTTGGGCTGAAGCAGCAGCAACTAGCAGGAAAGCAATTTGAGTGAGGTGTTTTCGGGTGAACATGGGAAAGAATAAAAAAATAGAAAAAGAACGTAATGCCAGCTCCTTTCCGCATTTATTCGGCGTCGGCAGGCTCCGGTAAAACGTACCAATTAACGAAAGAATATCTGAAACTAGCGCTGGGCTACCCGCAGCCAGCTGACCCTAACGGGGCACGCAACTTTGAGCCCGACTACTTCAAGCGGATTCTGGCCATCACGTTTACCAACGACGCGGCGGGCGAGATGAAGGAGCGCATTGTGGGGGCTCTGCGCCGCTTTGCCCAGGAGCTTGAAAACACGCCCAACGCCCTGCTCACGGAGGTAGCGGCCGAGCTAGCGCACGAACAGCAGCTGCCGCCGCACCTGCGCACGGCCGCCGAATGGGAGCGCGAGGTGCGGCTACGGGCGCAGGCCACGTTTCGGCTGGTGCTCTACCACTACGCCGATTTTGCGGTGAGCACCATCGACTCCTTTGTGCAGCGCATCGTCACAGCTTTCACGCGGGAGCTGGGCTTGCCGGCCACGTTTGAGGTAGAGCTGGATACCGACAGCGTGCTGCGCTCGGCTGTAGCGGCCTTGCTCGACAAGGTGAACCGCGACCCCCAAAGCAAGCTGCTGAGCCAGACGCTGGCCGACTACGCCCTGAGCCAGGCCGAGGAAGGCCGCAGCTGGAACAAGCTGCCCGACGAGCTGCTCGAATTTGGTCGCAATCTCTTCAACGAAAGCGTACACGAGGCCGTGGCGCAGCTCGGCCAGAAAACGATGGCCGATTTTCGGACACTCGACCAGGATATCCGCACGCGGCTGGCGGCCACGAAAACGCAGTACCGGGAAGTGGCCGAGGCGGCCCAGGCAGCCTTGGACGCGGCCGGCGTGACGGCCGCCGACCTGGCGCGGGGCGACAGCGGCATCTTCGGCTACGCTACCAAGTGGGAAAAGCGCCTCGACCCCGAAACGCCCGCCAACTCCTACGTGCTGGCCACGGTGGCCGAGGATAAATGGTACAGCAGCAAGGTAAAAACGGCCACCGACCGCGCCCGCGTCGATGCCGTGGTGCCGGCGCTGCGGCAGGCGTTTCTGGCCTTCGAGGAGCTGCGCGAGCAGGTGCTGCCGGGCTACGTACTGCTCAATGCCTTGCAGCCGTTTCTGTTCCACGCCTCGCTGCTGAGCGAGCTGAACAAGCTGGTGGAGGATATTAGCCGGGAACGCAACGTGGTACTGATTTCGGAATTTAACCGGCGCATTGCGGCCATTGTGCTTACCGAGCCAGTGCCGTTTTTGTACGAGCGGCTGGGCGAAAAATACCGGCACCTGCTCATCGACGAGTTTCAGGATACCTCCGTGCTGCAGTGGAACAATCTGCTGCCGCTGGTGGAAAATGCGGTGAGCAACGGCGGCCTCTCGCTGGCCGTAGGCGATGCCAAGCAGGCTATTTACCGCTGGCGCGGCGGCGAGCTGGAGCAGATTCTGCGGCTCTACCAGGGCCAGACCCAGGCCCTGGCCGACCGCGCCCGCGACCCCGCCATGCGCCGCCTGCTGGAAGGCCGTTACTACACCCTGCAAGAAACCCTGGAACCCCGCTCACTGGCAGTCAACTACCGCAGCGAGCCGGGCATCGTGCGCTTTAATAATGAGCTATTTACCTACGTGCGGGAGCGCGTGGCGGGCGAGCTGGTGGAGGGCATTTTCGCGGAGGGGTTTGCGCAGCAGGTGCCGGCCCCTGGCCCCCTCCCCACGCAGCCCCACCCCCTAGCCCCCTCCCCTGCGGGGGAGGGGGGACTAGCTTTAGTTTCTAATTCTAGCTTTAAACTGGAACCAGTCCCCCCTCCCCCGCAGGGGAGGGGGCTAGGGGGTGGGGCTGTCGAACTGCTCTTCACCCACCGCGACGCGCCGGCCCGGCGCTACTCGCCAGCCACTGGCGAGTACCTGGCCGAGCAGTTGCCGGGCTACCCGGCCGAGGCCACGCTCGACTACAACGAAAGTACCTGCTACCTGGCCCTGCAGCTGGTAGCGCAGGCCCGGGCCGATGGCTACCACCTGCGCGACGTGGCCGTGCTCTGCCGCACGCGGGGCCAGAGCCGGCTGCTGGCTAAGTTTCTGAAGGAAAGAGGCTTCCCCATAATTTCGGCCGACTCGCTGGCCTTGCAGTTTGCGGAGGTGGTGAACCTACTGGTGGCCGTGATGCGGGTGCTGCACCAGGGCAGCGACACGCTGGCGCGGGCCGAAGCTTTGTTGCTGCTGGACAAGGTGGTGCGCCGGCTGCCACCTACCCCGGCGCGGGCGCGGCACATTGCCGAGGTAGCCAACGACAAGGAAAGCGGGAAGCCTTTTTTTGACGAGCTGCGCCGCCTGGGTTTCGATGTGGAAGAGCAAAAAACCGGCAACCTGGGCCTGTATGAGTTGACGGAGCGCCTGATGGGCATTTTTGGGCTGCTGGGGGCCAATGCGGAGAGCGACTACCTGTTCCGGTTTCTGGATTTGACGCTCGAATACAGCCTCAAATTTGGTAATAACCTCGGCAACTTCCTGGCGCACTGGGACGAGCGCAAGGGCGTGCTCAGCATTAATGCGCCGGCGGGCACCGATGCCATTACCATTACCACGGTGCATAAGGCCAAGGGCTTGGCGTATGGCATCGTCATTGTGCCGTTTGCTGACTGGACGTTGCAGCCGCGCAACGGGCAGGTGCTGTGGGGCCGCCTGCAAGCCGCTGACAAGCCGCTGGCCGACCTGCCCGACGTGGCGGTGGTGCGCCTCAACAAAACGCTGCAGCACACGCCCTTGGCCGCGCAGGATACCGAGGAGCGCGAAAAAACCCAGCTCGACGGGCTCAATACGCTTTACGTGGCCCTCACGCGGCCCCGGCACCGGCTCTACCTCATCAGCGAGGCCCCACCTGCTCCGGCCAAAACCACCGGCGAGCTGCCTCTCACAGCCCTGCCCGAACCGGCCGCCACCCAGGGCCCGGCCCGCACCGTAGCCGACCTGCTGCACGGCTACCTGCGCCACTTGGGCCGCTGGCAAGCCGGCCAAACCAGCTTTCGCGTGGCTGGTGACGAACCAGCCACCCAAAAACCCGCCGCTAAAAACCAGGAGCCCGAAACCACTTTCCCTTTAACTCACCTGGCTTCTACCAACTGGCACGAGCGGCTTAAGCTGCGCCGCCACGCCACTACGGTGTTTGATTTTGACGAGCAGGAGCGGCTGGGTGAGCGCAACCGCAAGCTGCACTACGCCCTGCGCCGTCTGGTGTCGGCCCAGGATTTGGGCCGCAGCCTGCGCCAGCTGGTGAGCGAGGGCATCATCAACCAGCGCGAAAAGCCGGAGCTGGAAGCCGACCTCACCCGCGTACTCCACGACCCGCGCCTGGCCCCCTACTTCGCCCCCGGCCTGGCCGTGGAAACGGAGCGCGAAATTCTCATCGGCGGCCATACCCACCGCGCCTACAAACCCGACCGCATCGTGTTCAGCCCCGGCCCTACCCGGGCGGCGCAAACCGTAACCTTGCTCGATTTTAAGCTGCCCCCGCCGCAGGAAAGCCACAAAACCCGCCTGCGCGAGTACGCCCGGCTGTTTCGGGAACTGGGGTATAGCAACGTGCAGGGCCTTATTTATTATTTCGGCACGGGCGAGGTGGTGGAGGTGTAGCCAGTGTGCGTTAGACTTGTAAGATGAAAGCTGTTAATTCAATGCTGGCGGCGGCGGCTATACTTCTGCTAAGCAGCGCTGGCCCCGTGAAGCCCCCGGAAAGCGAGCAGTACCGCCAGGCTGCGTTACGGGACTCTAACTTTCGTCCGACCGAAAAAATCAGCTTCTACCGCACCTATAATTTTGCGCCCCTGCTGCTGTTCAGATACCCCGGCTATGACGCAGTGAAGGGCTTTATCGGCCCTAACTGCCAGCGGCTGCAACTCAGATTAGTAGCAGTGCGCCAGGATACGGCCAACCCGGCCCGCTACTACCTCACGGGAAAGGCCAAGGTCCTGGGCAACCTTAGCACATTTAGCGGCACACTGGTATTGCGACAGGTGCGGGAGTTACGCCAGCTTAATAGGCGCACTGACGAAACCATATCGCCGGCCCGACGCGAAGGAATAGCGCTGGCCGATTATGAGTTGCGCGAAGACCCGCAGCAGGCGCAAACGGGCGTTTTTAAGGGCGTAATGCTAATGAAGTGGTACGTGGACAAAACCGGCCGCCTGCGCTATGATGATATAAGCGGCATCGATGATTTCCGTAACAACCAATTTGTAGGCACCTGGACCAGCTATGCCACGCACCAAACCCTGCGCTGCAACTGGGGCGACTACCGAATTCCAAATTCAGGGGATTTTGACATCGGGGCCGGCGAATTTAGCCCAGCTGATAAGTACCTGGCTTTTGGCTGGCAAGACGTGCGGGACTGCACGTTTGGGGGGAAAAGCGAGGCGCTTTCGGCGGCGGCGTGCAAGCGGGAGAAGCAAGTGTGGTGGAAGTAGCTCTTCGCTCAATAAACAACCTTGATGTCGGCGTAGCGCAGTTGCTGCGTGAGCGTATCGACGTATAAAACAGCATCGGGCAGGTCATTATACACAAACTCTAGCTTCTTTTCGCTGGGCCGCTGCGGAGCCAGGAAGGGTACCAACCGCGCCGCTGGCAGCTGCCGTAAGGCTGTGGGGTTGCGTACCGGAATCAGGGTAAGGACGTGGGTAGCTCCGTCCCATAAATAATGGGTGCCGGTGGTGGGCACCAGCGCCGCGGCCAGGCGGTAGCCGCCGCCCGACATTCCGCGGTCGGTGCCGTGAAAGGTAAACCGACGCATTACCCGCCCGGTGCGGCCGACGAGTTGCGCGTTATTGGCGAGGGTGGGATTTTCGCCTTCGTACACCACCAGGAAAGTGCTGTCGTTGAGGATACTCGTGCCGGCTACGGCACGCGCATTTTTGGCCAGGGGAATTATTTGCCCGGTGGCCCGCAGTATTTCCTGGCCGGTCAGCAGCGTTTGGCCATCGGGGGTGAGGGTGGGCCAGCAGTCGCAGCTGCCCATGTAGGCCTTGCCAAGCGTGAGGTGCAACACCCGACCCGTGGCCGCGTCCAGCAGCACCAGCACGTCCAGGCCCTCGTCGGTTTCATCGCGCCCGAAGCCCACCTCGAATACCAGCGCCCGGCGGGCGGGCCAGTAGGCCAGGAAATCGGGTGGGGCGGCAATTGCTACCGTGCGCAGGCTGCCATATACAGCCTGCGCAAAATCGGCTTTGTGCAAGCGCGTCGTAAAGCGCGGCCGGCCCTGCGGGTCAAGTAGCTGGAAGATGTATTGCACCTCCGCACCTTTTTCTACGATAGCGGGCACGTGGTTTTCTTTATCGGCCGGAATCCGAAACGTCAGCGGGTGGGAGCTATCAGCCTGGGCGGCTGTATGCACCCGCCAGGGCTGCCCGTCGAGGGTAAGGCGCAGGCGCGTGGCGTTGGTGTCGCTGGTGTTTGCCCACATAGGCAAGTTGGCCATGGTGGGAGCGGGCGGCTGCCGGGGCACCTGCATGGCAGCGGGGGCAGGAGCCGCAGCTACCGGCGCAGCCGGCGCGCTGGTAGCGGCGCGCTGCCGGGTTTCGCAGCCGGCCAGTAAGAAAACCAAACACCCCCAACCAGCTAAGACGCGCATAATTGACTGCTTTAGAGCGCAGCTAAAGTACGTGCTCGCGCCGCTTGCGCAACGCTGGCTACTCGTTCTTGTCCATACTTTCGCGGCTGGTTTTAGCGCCGCTCCTCTTTTCCTTTGTTATGACTTCCAACCGTATCACTTCCTGGCCGCGCCTGGCGCTGGCTACTACCCTGCTGCCGGCCGCCGCCCTGGCCCAAACTACGCCTGGCACTCCGGCTGCTACCGTGGTGGCGGCCCCTGCCCCGCCCGACGGCCCCACTAGCGCCGAAGCCGCCACCGCGCAGTGGTACCTGCGCGACCCGCAGCAGGATGGCGTGCCCGGCACCGGCACCACCCGCGCCTACGCCGAGCTGCTCAAAGGCCGCGTGCCCACGGTGGTGGTAGTGGCCGTTATCGACTCCGGCATCGACACGGCGCACGTGGATTTGAAACCCATTTTGTGGCGCAACACCCGCGAAATCCCCGGCAACGGCATCGACGACGACCACAACGGCTACATCGACGACGTGCACGGCTGGAACTTCATCGGCGGCAAGGACGGGCGCAATATCTCGGTCGAAACCCTGGAAATGACCCGCGTAGTGGCCAAGCTGGAGCCGCGCTTCAAGGGCAAAACCCGCGCCCAGGTGAAACCCAGTGAGCAAGCCGATTTCGACACCTACACCCGCGCCCGCAAAGCCTACGACGCCAAGCGCCAGGAGCTGACGGCCCAGGTCGGCCAGCTCGACCAGATGGCCGGCCCCATGACCCAGATGTTTGCGGGCCTCAAGGAAACGCTCGGCGTCACCCGAATTGATACCGCCGTAATGCGCCAGGCAGCCGCCAAGCAGTCGCAGTTGGCCCCCCTCTACCAGTATATGCTGCAAAGCGGGGCTGCCGATACCGACGCCTTCCTGGCCCAGCTCACTGACGGCGGCAAGGAGCTGCACGAGCAGCTCGAATTTGGCCTCAACCCCAAGTTCAATGCCCGCGCCGAAATAGTGCAGGACAACCCCGAGGACACCAGCCAGCGCTACTACGGCAACAACGACGTAACCGGCCCCGATGCCTTGCACGGTACCCACGTAGCGGGCATCATCGCGGCCGTGCGCGACAACAACCTCGGCGTGCAGGGCATTGCCGCCGCGCCCGTGCAGGTAATGAGCGTGCGCGCCGTGCCCAACGGCGACGAGCGCGACAAAGACATTGCCAACGCCATCCGCTACGCCGTCGACAACGGGGCGCAGATTATCAACATGAGCTTCGGCAAAAGCTTCTCGCCCCAGCGCCCCGCCGTGGAAGCAGCCTACAAGTATGCCGCCAGCAAAAACGTGCTGCTGGTGCACGCGGCCGGCAATGAAAACAGCAACCTGGATGTGACGCCCAACTTCCCCGCTTCTTTCTATATCAACGGCACGGTGCCGCCCACCCTGCTTACGGTGGGTGCTTCGGGCCCCAAAGACGACGAGCATCTTCCGGCCGAGTTCTCGAACTATTCCAAGCGCCAGGTAGATGTGTTTGCGCCGGGCGTGGGCATTTTCTCGACCCTGCCGGGCAGTAAATACGGCACCGAAAGCGGCACCAGTATGGCCTCTCCCGTCACGGCGGGCGTGGCGGCCGTGCTCAAGTCGTACTACCCCAGCCTTACGGCCGTCGACCTGAAGCGCATTATCCGGCAGTCGGCTCAGGTGCATCACACGCTGGTGCAGGTACCCGGGGCCGATAAAAAAGCGGATTTCACCACCCTTTCGGCCACGGGCGGCGTGGTAGACCTGTACGCCGCCTTGCAGCTAGCCGCACAAACGGCAGCGGCTAGCGGGAAGTAAGGCTTCTGTTTCGGAAGCAGTTAGTAATTAACAAAACGTCCTTCCGAGCTTGTCGAGGAATCCCATTCGTACCGTTGAACACATTGTTCAACGACGCGAGCGAGATTCCTCAGTAAGCTCGGAAGGACGTTTTGTTAATTACTAACTGCTTCCGAAACAACCCTACTACCCAGCCAAAACACCCTTTTGCCCGTAAAACCGGGCATGCTTCCTCAATTCTTCATCTTGGAGCGCCTGCGTCGGCTGCGGGCTACCGGGCCGGTGGCTGCTCCGCCGCTATCCGCTCACCCTGCCCTGGCCGATGCGCATTTAGCTGCGCCAGTGGCAGGTTCTGCTGCCAAACCGTGGCTGCGGCGGCAGGTCCAGAGCCTGGTGTATCTGGTGGCCGGGGTATTTTCGGCGGCGCTGGGGCTGGAGTCTTTTATCTTGCCCAACGGGCTCTTTGATGGCGGCGTAACTGGTATTTCGCTGCTGGCAGCCAAGCTCATTCACCTGCCGCTATCAGTGTTTCTGGTGGTACTCAATTTGCCGTTTATCTGGCTCGGGTACCGGCAGTTGGGCAAGGGGTTTGCCTTGCGGGCGCTGGCGGCCATCCTGGGGCTGGCGCTAGTGCTGGTGGTGGTGCATTTCCGGGTTATCACGCAGGACAAGATGCTCATTGCCGTGTTCGGGGGCTTTTTCCTAGGCGCGGGCATCGGGCTGGCCATGCGCGGTGGCGGCGTGCTCGATGGCACCGAGATTCTGGCCGTGTACCTGAGCCGCAAAGCCAGTCTGAGCGTGGGCGACTTCGTGCTGGTGCTCAATATCCTGATTTTCCTTATCGTCGCGGTTGCCATCTCTACCGAAACGGCGCTCTACTCTATCCTCACGTACCTGGCGGCCTCCAAAACCATTGAGTTTGTGGTCAATGGCATCGAGGAATACACGGGCGTCACCATCATTTCAGAGAATAGCGATGCCATCCGGCGCGCCCTCACCGAGCGCCTGGGCCGGGGCGTCACGGTGTATGCCGGGCACCGGGGCTACGGCTCCCACGGCGAGCAGCCCGACCCAATCGACATCGTCTTCACGGTAGTTACCCGCCTCGAAGTCAGCCAGGTAACGGACGAAGTAAACCAGCTCGACCCCAAAGCTTTCATCATCATGCACAGCGTGAACGACGCCAAAGGCGGCATGGTAAAAAAGCGGGCGTTGCATTAAGGCGTGTAGGGTAAGCTTTAACTTGCCGGCCGGTAGCTGAATTTGAGGCCGGAGCGGGTGGGCGGCAAGCTAAAGCTTACCCTACACGCCAAAAACGTACCTTTGCGGCATGGCCGCTATTACCCTCACCGACATCATTATTTACCCGGTTAAGTCGCTGGGTGGCATCAGCTTACCAGCGGCCGAGCTTACGCCGCTTGGCTTGCGCCACGACCGCCGCTGGCTGGTGGTGGATGCCCATAACCGCTTCCTTACGCAGCGCGAGCACGCCGAAATGGCCCTGCTGGCCGTTGAGCCGGCCTACAACGGCTTTTTGCTGCGCCACCGCCAGCGGCCCGAGCTGCTGCCGCTCTATATTCCCTTCGAGGCTACGCCCGAGAAAACCCTGTTTGTTACCATCTGGGACGATATGGTATTTGCTTGGCGCGGCACCCCGCAGGCCGACGAGTGGCTGACTGAGGCGCTGGGCCAGCCCTGCAAGCTGGTGTATATGTCGGACATGGTGCGCCGTGAGGTGGAGCCCGACAAGCCCGAGCTAAACCCGGCCGGCACCCTCGTGAGCTTCGCCGACGGCTACCCCTACCTGCTTGTCAGTGAAGAGTCGCTGGCTTACCTCAACCAGCAGCTACCGCAGCCGGTGCCCATGAACCGCTTCCGCCCCAACCTGGTGGTGCGCGGCGGGGGGCCCGATGCCGAGATGAGCTGGAACGATTTCCGGATTGCCGGCCAGCCTTTTCGTTCGGTGCGTGGCTGCGGGCGTTGCGTCGTCACGACTATCGACCAGGGCACGGCACAGAAAAGCGCGGGCGGCGAGCCATTACGCACGCTGGCCACCTACCGCAAGCCGGGCAGCAAGGTGCTGTTTGGAGAGAACGTGACTGGGCCGGCGAACGGCCGCATCGCAGTGGGCGACGTGCTTTCTTTTTAGCTGCGCCGGGCAAGAGCTACGGAAAAACTACCTGGCGCTAGCGCGGCGCGGCCGAATGCTCCGGCAGCAGCCCATACCTGAGCGAGAAAAACACCCCGGCGCTACTCAGCCGCACGGTTCCGAACCCGATGCCCCCCAGCGGCAGCTTCACGAACGGCTCGGCTTGCAGCGTCCAGCGCCCGCTCAGGCGGCGCTCGTAGCCTGCCGATAGGTTGAGCACTTTCAGTACGTGTTGCGAACCGTTGAGCAGTTCCCAGTTATAGGATGGCACTGGCTGCCCCATAGCTGGCTCGTAGTCATAGGTATACTGCTCGCTCCGCATCAGCAGCGAGGACAGTCCCACACTGGCAAATACCTGGTAATTTGGGCGTTGATGCAAGTCGTAGCGTAGGTTGAGCGGAATATCCACGATGCGGCACACGGCATCGACGTTGCTGACCACCCAGCCGTTGGGGATGCTGTAGCCGCTGGGCAAGTGGTAGTCTTCCGGCCGGGCGGCGTAGCGCTTTACTGTGAGCAAATAGGCCGTGCTTAGGTGCCAGCGCCGGGCCAGTTGGTAGTCGAGCTGGATGCCCACATCGCCACCCGGTGCCTCCAGGTGGTCGGCCCGCACGGCGCTTAGCTCGGGGGCTGCCACCAGCCCTAGCCGCAGCCGGTAAGCTTCCCAGGCCACGCGGGGCGGGGCTAGTGAGTCGGCCGGCAGCGTTGCCGCCAGCAGCCCCAGGCGGGCCAGCGAATCGGGCAGGTAAAACGCCATCGCCCCCGTTAGTGGGCGGGCGGGCAGTAAGTCAATAGAGCCAATCGCCGAGCTGGCGGCGGCCGGGCGGCCGGCAACCGTTGCCAACCGCTCGGGTGGAAGCGGCCTGCGTACCCGATACAAGTCAGGTTTGTCTCTATGAAAAATTACCGCCAAATGCTGACTAGCGGTTTCATCAGGCCGCCGCAAGCGGGCAGCGTGCGCCAAGTGGGTCCGGGTATTGCTTCCAGCCAAAGTACCAAACTGGATGCCAGCGGCACAGCTAACGTGAGCGTGCCACTGGTGAGCGGACGCGGCAAGCGGTAGCCTGGCCGCCTGGTGTTGCCGACGAGCAGACGCGGCAAGCGATAACCTGGCTGCCCGGTGTTGCTGCTGGGTGGCAGTGGCCGTGGACGGCAAGTGCCACGAGGTGCCTTGGTGCTCGCGGCTCGCCAACTCAGGAGTTGTTAGTTTATCTTTTGATAAAAACTCCTTACGGGCGGCGAGCGGCGAGCCAGCAGCGGACATTTTCTCCGGAATCGGTGCCGTCCCGGTTTTCGATGGCAAAAACACCAGGGGTGCCTGGTGGGCCTGGGGAGCAGTGGGCCGTATGGCTTTAGCTAGTTGCGGGCTGGTGGCGTTTATGGAAATTTTGCTGACTACCAACTGCAGAATGCCTCCTATTACCAGGATAATGAGCACCAACTCGGCCCCCAGTAGGCGCAGTATTCTGCGCCGATAAGCCCGCTGCCGCAGGTCGGCATCGAGTAGTAGCCCCATGCGGTGCCACGCAACCGGGTCTTCCGGCTGCTCGGGATACTGCTCTAAGCCCTGGCGAAACCGGGCGTCGAACTCTTCATCCGGCATAAGTGGCGTAGACATGAGAACTGGTTTTTTTAAGGAGGTGCTGCAAGTAGGCCCGCGCCTTCGACAAATTGGATTTAGACGTGCCCGTCGTGATACCCAGATGCTGGGCTATCTCGTCGTGCGTGTAGCCGTCGATGGCAAACAGGTTGAAGGCGGTGCGGTAAGCAGGCGGAAGTTGTTGTACTAAGCGTAGCAAGTCGTCATAGGCGAGCGTATCGAGGGCAGAGTGGCTGGGGTCGGCGGGTTCGTGGAGCAAGTCGGCGAGGTCGTCCTGGCCGTGGTATTTTTCGTGGGCGCGGAAGTAGTCGATAGCCGTGCGAATCATAATTTTTTTGAGCCAGCCCCGGAAGGAGCTGGTCAACTCGTAGCGGCTGGTATCGAAGCGGCTAATGTCCCGGAATGCCTTCAGGAAGCCGTCGTTCACTACTTCTTCGGCCTCGTCGCGCCGGCGGGTGTAGCGCAGGCAAATACTGAGCGCATAGCTATAGTACAAGCCATAGAGCCGCTGCTGCATGGCGCGGTCGGCCTGCCGACAACCGGCAAGCAGCACCTGAAGCATTTCGGATTGAGCGGCGGACTGAGACAAGGCGCGGGCAAGAAGGGAGCTGCTGGGTAACTCGCAGGCCCGGCCGGAAAGGTTGCCTGGGCTGGCAAAAAAAAATGGGGAATCTCGCTGAGTTTTCTCGCCCATCCGGCGGCCAGGTAAGCGGCACCCGGCTTCTGGCGGCCTAGGCAACCTTTCCGGCCGGGCTTGCGAGTAGCAAGGTAGACTCCCGGCCAGGAACCTCTGTTTCACCTCCTCTCTTGGCGGCCCCTGCACAGGGCTGCCGTCCTTTTTCGCGGCAAGGCGTGGCCTTGCGCTGCCTCAGTGCCAGCCGGTGGGCCCGGCTGTTGGCCGCACCCTTACCGGGCTAAAAACCCTCTCTCCCACTTCTTTACCTCTCCTTCCCATGACAACTCCCAGCAACCTGTCACGCACGCTGACGTGGCTCACCCGCTCGGCTATGCTGCTATCTGGCTTACTGTGCCTCGGCCTCACCAACTGCCAGAAAGCCGATACCACACCGGCCCCGGCTCCGGCCAACATCAAGCTTGCTACCTCGGCCTCGCTTGGCCCGCTGCTTACCGATTCGGTGGGCAACACGGTCTACGCCTTCGCCCTCGATGTCGACGGCGCCAATACCTGCACCAGCGCCAGCTGCAACCCCATGTGGCCCGTGTACTACGGCGGCGCTATCCGGGTGCCGGCCGGGCTGAATGCCAGCGACTTCACCAGCAAGAAAACCACCGACGGCCGGGCCCAAACCTACTATAAAGGCTGGCCGCTGTATTACTACGCCCCGCCCGCCAATGGCATAAATACCCGCGAAGCCGCAGGCCAGACGGGTGGCAACGGCATTGGCAACGTGTGGTTTGTGGTAAACCCCAGCTACGGCGTGACGGTGGGCCGCAAAAGCGTAGCCGACCAAACCACAAACACCGCTACCACCAAAACCTACCTGACCGACGACCAAGGCCGTACCCTGTATTATTTCGCCAAAGACGACTCCGCCCCCACCACGCAGCCTACCAACTGCACCGGTAATTGCGCCAGCGTATGGCCCGCCCTATACCTAGGCCCTCCCGCCATGCCTTCCAGCCTCAAAGCCAGCGACTTCGGTACCATCACCCGCGCCGCCAGCACCAGCGGGCCATATAGTAGTGCTGGTAGCACCCAGCAGCTCACCTACAAAGGGCACCCGCTTTACTACTTTGCCACCGATAACACCACTAGGGGCCGGGTAACCGGCGACCACCTCAGCAGCTTCGGCGACTACTGGTACGTGGCCGTGCCGTAAGCGGCAAGTTGGCTACTGGCAGTGGCCATAGCGCTTCAGGGCCTGCTACGTTTCAGCGTGGCAGGCCTTTTTTTTGGTTTTTAGGACTTAGGCAGTAGGCGTTTCTGGCGAGGGACTCTGGCCTGCAACGGGGAGGGCGACAACCGCGCCAGTTATTCTAACGTGCAGGCCAGAGGCCTGCGAGTAGTCGGCTCGGGGCAGAGCCCCGCGCCAGAAACGCTCACTGCCTAAGTCGTAGTTTTATTGAGCCTGTGCATAGTTCCTACCGATGAAATATCTGAGCCAGTAGCTACCCATTCTTTCTGCTTTTTTCCGGCCGTTTCGTAGGGAGTAGTATGCCCCTCGCTCTCATTCTCGACTTCCTGCGCCGCCTGGCGGCCAACAACAACACCGCCTGGATGCAGGCCCACCGCGCCGACTACCTGCTGGCCCGCGACACCTTTGCCGCCCTCGTGACGGAAGTACTGCGCCAGGCCACGCCGCAGGTGCCGGAGTTAGCTGGCCTCACGCCTGCGCAGGTGATGTTCAGGCTGCATAAAAACGACCGCAGCCAAACCGACCCCGAGCCCTACAAGCGCCGTCTGGGCGCGGGCCTGGTGCCCGGCGGCCGGCACGCCCTGCGCGCCGGCTACTTCCTGGCCCTCATGCCCAATGGCGGCTCCTGGCTGCGGGCCGGCCGCTTCTCCCCTACTCCGGCCGAGTTGGCCGCTATCCGGCAGGAAATCCACTACGACAGCGCCGGGTTTCATCAACGCCTTGCAGATGCCGAACTGCTGCGCCACTTCCCCAACGGCCTGGATACCAGCGGTGAACAACTCACCCGGCCGCCCCGCGGCTACCGCGCCGACGACCCCGACCTGCCCTGGCTTAAGCTCAAGAGCTACGGCATAGTCCGGCTTTTTCCGGATGCTGAAGTGCTGGCACCCAACTTTATTGAGCGTGTGGTAGCTGGGATGGTAGCCGCCCGGCCGTGGGTGGAGTGGCTGAATCAGGCGTTGGATTGAGGAGAGCCATTGCACGAGCCAGGGGCTCGCGCCAAATGCGCCAACTCAACCACCCAACACCTGCCGCCCTTAGCGGTTAAACCAGTCGCTGCCGTTATTTGCCCCGTGCCCTCCCCAACCCCTAACGCCTTATTCCCGGTTTTTCTGAAGCTGGAACAGCTTCAGGTGCTGCTGGTGGGTGGCGGTGAGGTGGGCCTGGCACAGCTTACGGCCATTCTGGGCAGCAACCCGGCCACGGCCGTAACGGTGGTGGCCCCCGCCCTGCATTCTGAGCTAGTAGCGCTCGCGGCCCGGCACCCGGCGGTGCGGCTGCTCGCCCGGCCCTTCGCCGAAAGCGACCTGGACGAAGCCGACCTGCTGTTCCTGGCCACCAGTGACCCCACCCTGAACCAGCGCATCCGGCTGGCGGCAACGGCCCGCCGCCTGCTTACCTGCGTGGCCGACACACCCGCTACGGGCGACTTCTACCTGGCCCTGGGTGTGGAGCCAGAAGCCAGTGTTACCAGCCCCGACGCGTCTCCGGTGGCCAGTCGGCTACGGGCGGTGCTGGAAGAGCTGCCCGACGAGCTGCACGCGCTGCTCCAGAACCTGGCCGTGCTTCGGCGGCGGCTGGGGGGAGACTTCGCCTCGCGGGTGAAAATCCTGAACGACATGACGACCGAGCTGGCGTATGGGCCGCGCTACGAGTCGCCGGCTACGACGCACTGGCGGCGCATTGCCACTGGCTCGCTGCTCACGTTCGCGGCGTTCATTGCGCTCAATATCCTGTCTTATTACCTCACCTGGCCGCAAGCCTGGGCGGTGCTCAGCCACGGGCAGCTGTTCTACACGTTTGTGGCGGTGGGCTTCGGGGCGCAGCTCATCGACGGGATGCTGGGCATGGGCTACGGGGTGGTGTCGGCCATTAGCCTCATGTCTTTGGGGCTGAGCCCGGTAGCGGTGAGCGCGAGCATCCACACGGCCGAGATGTTTGCCAGCGGGGCTTCCGGCTACCAGCATTACCGCTTCGGCAACGTGAACCGGAAGCTGTTTCGGGTGCTGCTGCTGCCAGGCATTATCGGCTCGGTGGCCGGGGCGCTGCTACTCACGCACTTCAGCGTGAATTATGCCGACTACATCAAGCCGCTGCTGGCCGTGTACCTGCTCATTTTGGGCGGGCGCATCATCAGCAAAGCCGTGCGCCGGCAGCCCGACCAGCGGCGCAAAGTGCGCTACGCCGGCTGGCTGGCCGGGGCCGGCGGCTTCCTCGATTCCTTCGGCGGAGGCGGCTGGGGGCCTTTGGTTACGAGCACGCTCATCACTACGGGCCGCACGCCGCGCTTTGTTATCGGCACCGTGAGCCTGGTGGAATTTTTCGTAACGCTGGCTAGTGCGCTCACTTTTTTCTCGCTGCGGGGCTTGGCGCACTGGCAGATTGTGGCCGGGCTCATCGTGGGCGGAGTGGCCGCCGCGCCGCTGGCGGCGCGGCTGGCCGGGCGCATTCCCACGCGCTGGATGCTGCTGGCCGTGGGCCTGATGGTGACGCTCTGGAGCGGGTGGGCCATTTATAAAGCCCTGCCTATGATTTTTAAGCTGCTAGCCGGGGTGTAGGGTAAGCTTTAGCTTGCCTTTCGGGCGGCCGGCAAACTAAAGCTTACCCTACACTCCAGCTAAAACAGCCCGAATAATTTCCCGTTTATTCGCTCAATAATCTCGCCCAGGTCTTCGGGGTTTTTCACGTAGTCCAGCTCGTTTACGTCCACGATGAGCAGCTTGCCGTGGCGGTAGTTGGCAATCCAGTGGTCGTAGTGCTCGTTGAGGTTTTTGAGGTATTCGATGCTGATGGAGTTTTCGTACTCGCGCCCGCGCTTCTCAATCTGGCCGATGAGCTTGGGCAGGTCGGCCCGCAGGTAGAGCAGCAAATCGGGCGGGTTGACGAGTTCTATCAAGCTCTCAAACAAGGCGTAATAGTTCTGGTAGTCGCGCTCACCCAGCAGGCCCGACTGGTGCAGGTTGGCCGCAAAAATGTGGGCATCCTCGTAGATGGTACGGTCCTGAATGACGCTCCGGCCCTGCTTCACCAGTTCCTGGATGCGGCGGGTCTGGCCGAAGCGGCCGTTGAGGAAATATACCTGCAAGTGGAAAGCCCAGCGCGGCATATCGGCGTAAAAATCCTTTAAATAAGGGTTGTCATCGACTTCTTCCAGAAAAACGTCCCAGCGGAAATGCTGGGCCAGCTTGTGGGCCAGGGTAGTTTTGCCGGCTCCGATGTTGCCGACGATAGCAATGTGCATTTCTTGGGTGATGAGGTGATAAGAAGGCTGGACAGCAAAGAACGTCATTCCGAGCTGACCGGGGAATCTCGCTCATACCGTTGAACAACGATTTCCAACGACACGAGCGAGATTCCTCGGCCAACTCGGAATGACGTCCTGGGATTCTTTCCCCTACGCTAATTCAGTTTATCCTTCACCCGGCGGGCCCCTTGCAACGTGCGAAACTCGCCCTGATTGGTGCGCACAGAGAGGCGGTCGTTGAAGGATAATTCCTGGCGCACAGCCTCATAGCGGGCATTCATGCGCGAGAGGGCAGCGCTGGCTTCCTCCCATTCGGCGGTGGTCCAGCTGCGGCGCTCGGCGCGCACGGCCTCCATAAAATTAGCGTAGAGGTCGGGCAATTGGCTGGCCGGCACGCGGGCTAAGTCTACGCTTTCGTGCAGATGCTGCGCTAGGTAAGGGTCGGCCTTGGCCGAGGCGGCGCTGGTGGCGCGGTGTGCCGTAGCTGGGCGCGGCGTGGTGGTGCGGGGCCGGCCGCCTACGAGGTCGCCGGCCCGGAGCAAGCTGTCCTGAGTAGTGTTCTGGGCGGTAGCGAGCAGAGGCAGCGCCCCCAGTAGGGCGGGCAATAAAAAGGCTTTCAGCATGACAATAAAGGATGAGCCGTTCGGAAAAGAATACGGATGCCTGGCAAATTAACGGCCAGTTCTAACGCCGGAGTGCGGAGCTACGTATGCCTGCCTACTGGCCAGAATCGGTTTTTAGTCCGACCTTCGCCTGATTCCCGCTTGCTTATGCCTACCCCTTCCGTTCCGGCCGCGCCGGCCCCTGCCCTGCTCATCAAGCCCGCCACCGAGCAGGATATTCCCACCATCATTGGCCTGGCCGAGGCCACCTGGGAGCCGACGTATCGCTTCATCATCTCGAAAGAGCAGATTGACTACATGTACCGCGTCATCTATACGCCGGCCTCCTTGCGCCGGCAGATGCGCGACCAGCACCACACGTTCCTGCTGGCTTTTGTGGATGGGCAAGCCAGCGGCTTCGCCTCTTACTCCGAAAAGCCCGACAAGGTGTACCACCTCAACAAAATCTACGTGCTGCCCTCGCTGCAAGGCCAGGGCCTGGGCCAGCAGCTGCTGCACGCCGTAGTGGAGGCCGTGCGTCAGGCCGGGGGCACCCTGCTGGAGCTGAACGTGAACCGCCACAACCCTGCCCTCGCCTTTTATGAGCGCCAAGGTTTCGTGCAGCACCGAGAGGAAGATATTCCCATTGGCCCGTACTGGATGAACGACTACGTTCTGCGGAAAGAGTTATAACTTGGGAATTGGGTCTCTTGCCTCGGCAGTTTTATCAATGGGCTAAATACCTCTCGTATACACATTCTAATGCTCTTTTTTAGTAGCTTAACACGGATGGGGTTGGTTATCCCGTCGACCCAAGGTCTAGGGTAAACTATAGATTCCTTGGTCGTCCAAAAAAAAATAGTCTTTCACATAAACTGAATGTACTTTTAGCGTCGGACCAAAATGAACCCAAACCATAGTATATACAGGAATTTCGCTAGGTTGCGTGTATTGAAAAGTATAATAACTCCCGTTACCATATATTTTCTTTACTGGTTCTCCAATTATACTTTCAACCTGTTCCTCTGTCATACCTAGTTGAATCGACTTAATATTTTTCTCCGTCAGCAACTCATTATCAGCGCTGTAAGAGTGGTTGCAACTTGAGAATGAGCCCAAGACAAGCAAACTGATAAAAAATATAATTCTTGAATACATAATACACAAGAAGTTTTTTTTAGTAGAAGTTGTGTAGAAGAATTTTCTTTGCACTTACGGCTTATTACACTAAATCTCTGGAATGCTGTAGGTGAACGCAAATAACTGCATCTTATTTCTAACCTTTCGGAGTGCTGGGCTCAATAACTGAATATTAAGCGGTGGGGTGTAGCACGATTTACAAAAATCACGCTACACCCCACCGCGTCGCTTGAACGAAGAAACTGCGCAACGTCAACTGTTAATCCTTAATTTTCAATTCAAAAACATGCCTACCAAACTAACTGTACTTTCCAACGGCTCGCTCCGCGTCGAGGGCGAAGATTTTGAACTGGTTGATGCCCAGGGTCAGCCCTATGGCCTCGGCGGCCGGCAGCGCATCAGCATCTGCCGTTGCGGCCTGAGCGCCCAGAAACCCTTTTGCGACGGCTCGCACAAGGGGCATTTTGAGCACCCGGCAGTGGCGTTCGATTTGCCCGCACCGAAAGCAGTGTAGAGAAACTTACGCTGTAGAAAAGCTGCCAGGTTACGTTTACGTAGCTGGCAGCTTTTTTTTAATGAGAGCAGTTTAGGAAGGTGTAGGGTGCGGGGCTTGCCCCCGTCCGTCGTTGAACGACCTTGTTCAACGACGGACGGGGGCAAGCCC